>JACQDN010000034.1 GCA_016201105.1 Pseudomonadota bacterium | reverse complement strand
CCCCGAAAAAACCCTCGCGTCGCTCGAATTTTTTTCGACCCTCCCAAGGGAGGGTGGAGGCACCCCTCACTCCGCCTTCCTGAGCGATTCGTCCAGCGTGAAGACCAGGCGCATGAAAAAGAGCGCAACGGAAAACACCAACCAGAACACGCCGACGGCATAGCTCGCGGCGGCAGGCAGCCTGCCGAAGGCAGCGGCCGTCAGCATCACGCTAACCGCTGCGCCAAGCGACATCATGAGATAGTAGTGTGAGAGTCGCATGCCTTGCGCGCGTTCGCCGCGAAAACTTTGGCGGATGACAACGATGCGTACAACGTAGAACGCAATCCACAGCGCCTGAGCGGCGCAAGCCGCGCGCCATACTTCCTCGACTCTGCCCGTGAGTAGAATTGCAAGCAGCGGCAGGACAGCAAAAAGGATCGTGCTGAGCGCGGAGGAAATCAGGGAGCGCAGCCGGAAGGACACCAGATCGGACGACACTTTAGCGGCGTCGCGATCAATGCTGGTGACGATGCCCGCGAATCCGGCCAGCGTGACGGCCGTGGCCAGAAAAGCCAAGAGAAGATCGGGAACGGATATTGACATCGGCGGGGCGCGGACTCTCAGCTCCGCTCGCGTTCGATCTCGACGCCGGCGGATTCCGCGCCGGGCAACGCGTGAAGCTTCTCCACCCGCACGCACGCCGTCTTCACCCGCGGATCGTCGAACGAGGCTTGTGCGATGCGTTCCGCGAGAGTTTCGGCGAGATTGATGTGGCCCTCAGCGATGAGGGTACGGATCTTCTGCTCGATGGAAGCGTAGTCGACCACCATGTCGAGCTTGTCGCCGACGTCGACGAGATCTTCGACTGCCAGATCGACGTTGATGCGCACCGGCTGCAGCTTGCCTTTTTCGTGGCCGTAGACGCCGATATTGGCGAGCAGCTCCAGATTGCGGATGAAGACGTGACGGATCGCGCGCTTGGCGTCCGCGATGCGAAACGGCTGAACGTTGGTCATTCCTTCCCCTGCACGTCGGGCGTGTTCCAGATCAGATGCTGTCCGCCGTCGACAGCGATCATCTGACCCGTCACGGTCGAAGCCTCCAGAAGATAGCGCACCGCGTCACAGACGTCCTGCGGCTCGGCTCCGGTTCCGAGCGGCGTGGCGTCGCGCTGGCGGCGGAAATCGGCGTCACTTTGGCGTTCATTGCGGATGGTCGGGCCAGGCCCCACCGCATTCACCCGTATCCGCGGCGCCAGCGCCTGCGCCAGCGTCGTGTTGAGCCAGTAAAGTCCGGCTTTGGAAACGCTGTAGCTCATGAACTGCGGGGTGGGCTTGAGCACGCGCTGGTCGATCAGATTGACGATCGCGCCCCTGCCGCTGCGCGGAATTTGCTGGGCGAAGCTCTGCGACAGCACGAAGGGCGCGCGCAAATTCGTTTCCATATGCTTGTCCCACGAAGCGCGGTCGGCGCTGTACCACTCGTCGTTTTCGAACACCGACGCGCTGTTGACGAGTGCCGTGACCGGACCTAGCGCCTGAACAGCACGCGCGACAAGGCCGGAGGTTTCGCCTTCGCGTGAAAGGTCCGCGTGGAGCAGCGCGACCTTGACGCCCGCCGTGCGCGCATCGGCTTCGGTGGCGCGGGCTTCCTTTTCGGAGCGGTTGTAGTGCAGCGCGATGTTCCAGCCATGACGCGCCAAATCGAGCGCGATGGCGCGGCCGAGCCGCTTGGCGGCGCCGGTGACGAGAACCGTCTTGACGGAATCGCTCATGGCTGCAACGCGCCTTCGATGTCGCGCAGCTTCTCGCGCGTGCGCAACAGATAGAATCCCTGGGCGCAAAGATGGCAGGGCGCAAAGCTGCTGTCGGCTGCGCCGTCGCGCACGATGGTGGGCCGCATGGAAATCGCCGCGCGCAGGCTCGTCAGCATGTCGGACCAGCGTTTGGCGAGATCGCGCTCGCGGATCACGGTTTCGAAATCGGGCTGCATTTCCTTGAGCAGAATGTAGTACGCGTAAGCCTTGCCTTTGGTGGCGTAGAAGATGTCATCGGCGGTGCCGAGGGCAAAGCCGGAATGCCCGCGCATGTGGTTTTCGATTTGCGCCGCCGACAGATCGAGATCGTCGGCCATGTGCGCCACCACGCTGCGCAGATTGTCGGCGCTGGCGGTGAACGTGGCCTGTCCCGATGCCAAGTGATCGTTGTAGGCGCTCAGGGACTCCAGTGCGCCGCGATAACGCGACTCTGTCGATCCCGCCCACAGACTGATTTGTGGCTTCCACAGCCAGATGTCGGGCGGGTAGCGCAGGGCATCGCGCGCCGCTTGCAGATCGCCGTCCGCCGGCGCGTTGGCATTGGCGCGGCCAAGCCGGTCGCTCAAGTCGTTCGAATAGCGCGCCAGCGCCGCCATCATGCCCATCTGATAGTTCGGCTTGTCGTCGAGCAGCGCGCTCGGCCAGAACCACGGATCGTTCGGCGTCCATTCGTGCTGGTTCACTTCCAGGTCAATCAGCGCGGAGACCGCCGCCACCGAATGGCTCATTCCGGGCCGCCACATCGACGCCGGCGCGCTGAACAGCGGATCGTCGTCGATGCCGGAATAGAGCCAGGCGACAAACGGATAGACGACGAAAAGCACAAGCGCGGCGATCAGTGCGATCCGCGCTGCGAAACCGGCGCGCGGATGGTTCAGGACTTCGAGCCCGGGAAGCTGGATGCTGGCGCCCGCTTCCACCGCGCGCGCACGCGTCTGCGACAGGCTGGTGCGCCAGCCGCGCAATCTGCGACGCAAGGCTTGAGAGATCTCCACGAGCGGTTCCCTGGTTCAACTATAACTATAGTCGTCATCACCCGGCCGAGCGATAGCGAGGTCCGGGTGACCCATCTTTCGCTGCGCGGAAACAAAAATGGGTCGCCCGGACAAGCCGGGCGATGACGATTTTGGGATACGGTTCAAGACTCAAGAGGCGCTAGTCCACAAACCCCACCAGCTTCTTAACCTCGTGCAGGACAGGCTGCGCGATGGCGCGCGCCTTTTCGGCGCTGGTCTTGAGGATGCGGTCGATTTCGCCCGGATCGTCCATCAGCCGGCGCATTTCGCCGGCGATGGGCGCAAGCTTTGCGACGGCAAGATCGGACAGCGCATTCTTGAAGCCGGAGAATTGCTGGCCGGCGAACTGCGCGATCACTTTGGCGACCGGTTCTTCGGCGAGCGCTGCATAGATATTGATGAGGTTCTCGGCTTCGGGACGGCCCGCGAAACCCTTGTCGTCCGCCGGCAACGGATGGGGATCGGTTTTCGCCTTGCGGATCTTCTGCGCGATCGCGTCGGCATCGTCGGTCAGGTTGATGCGCGAATTGTCGGACTCCTCCGTCTTCGACATCTTCTTCGTGCCGTCGCGCAAACTCATGACGCGCATGCCCGGCCCGGTGATCACCGGTTCCGGCAGTGGAAAGAAATCGGGCGCGGAAAAGTCGTTGTTGAACTTCTGCGCGATGTCGCGCGCCAGTTCCAGATGCTGCTTCTGATCGTCGCCCACTGGAACGTGCGTTGCCTTGTACACGAGGATGTCCGCCGCCATCAGCACCGGATAGGTGTAGAGCCCGACCGAGGCGCGTTCCTTGTGCTTGCCGCTCTTCTCCTTGAACTGCGTCATGCGGTCCAGCCAGCCCAGGCGCGCCACGCAATTGAGGACCCAGGCGAGCTCGGCGTGTTCGGCCACTTGGCTCTGGTTGAAGATCGGCGTGCGTTTGGGATCGACGCCGGCCGCGATATAGGCGGCCGCCACTTCGCGAGTGGCGCGCATCACGTCCGCAGGTTTGCCGTAGGCGGAATCCTGCGTCAGTGCGTGCATGTCCACCACGCAGAACAGACACGGCATCTCATTCTGCATGCGCACCCAGTTCTTCAGCGCGCCCAGATAATTGCCCAGATGCAGCGTGTTGGTCGGCTGCATGCCGGAAAGGACGAGCGGGGTGTGTTTGGCGGCGGCGGACATGGCTGAAGCTTTCAAAGGCCGGGGTTTATGCCGCGAAGACCCCGCAGAGGCAAGCTTCAGGCCCTGTGTGCGAGTTCTACCGCCGGCCAGGGTCGCGAATGGCAATCTCCGTCGAATTGCCGCGCAAGCCGGACTTGGTCATCGCCGTCACCCGCACCCTCAGATCGAGTGGTTTTTGGGCCTCATCGGGGCTGTCGAGCCAGGCAAAGACGAAGAGCAGCTTTCCGTCTTCTTCATAGTCGGTTGTGAAGGCTTTACCGTTGTGGAAGATCTCATCTTCCGTGACACCGGACACCAGATCGAATTGATAAGTGAGATGGCGCGTTGTGTCATCGGCGGGAATTGCCAGAGCGATAAAGCCGACATCGGCGCAAATGGAGTACTGCTTGCCGGGATGATATTCACCTCGCTGAATTTGGGCGACCGAAACGATCGGAACAGGAGGCGGTGTTTCGCCGGAGATTGCGAGTTTTGCGTCGGATTGGAATGGACGCGGTGTGGCGAGACTGCAAGCATTGGCCGCAGTTACGAATAGAATGACCGCCGCCGCCATGACAGGCGCGGCGATTGCTCTACGCGGCGGCTTCAACGGATTGCCCCTCCAGTGCCTTGAGCAGGCGCGTTTCCACCGCTTTCAGCCGTTCGGGATGGGTGACTTTGTGGCCAAAGCCGTCGCGCACGTAGAAGACATCGATGGCGCGCTCGCCATAGGTGGCGATGATCGAGGACGAGATCGAAAGCCCGGAGTCGAACAGCGCATGCGCCACGTCATAGAGGAATCCGGGCCGGTCGAGACCTTCCACCTCCACCACCGTGGCGGTGGACGATGCGTCGTTGTCGAAATTCACCCGCGGCTGCACCTTGAAGGCCGTAGTGCGCTTCTTGGGCGCGCGCTTGGCGAACACGGCGCGCGGCAGGATCTGACCTGAGAGCGTCTTGGCGATCGATTCGCGCAAGCGCGCCACCCGCGAGGCATCACCGAACGGTCCGCCCTCCGCGTCCTGCACCGAAAAGATGTCGAGCGCGAAGCCGTCCGAGGTCGTGAAAGCTTTGGCGTCCACGATCGAGCCGCCGGAAACCGCGATGGCGCCGGCGAGCTTGAAGAACAGGCCGGGATGATCGGGCGTGTAGACGACGACGTCCGTCACGGCGCGGAACGCATTGCTCTCTGCGGTAATGGACAGCAGGACCCCTTGCGCGTCCGCGTCCGTCATGACGCGGGCGTGACGCTCCTGTTCTTCCGGGCTGAGCGCCAGCCAATAGGCGTCGTAGTGACGGGTGAGCGCGCGTTCGCGCGCAGGCTTCGGCAGATCCGAAATGCGCTTCTCCAGCGCCGCCTTTGCCGCATCGATACGCGCGGAATGGGCAGGGGCAGCATCGCCGCCGGACATGCGCGCTTCGGCTTCGTAATAGAGCTCGCGCAGCAACTGGCCTTTCCAGCCGTTCCACACGCCGGGCCCCACGGCGCGGATATCGGCGACGGTGAGAATCAGCAGCAGGCGCAGCAGCTCGGGCGATTGCACCGCTTCCACGAAATCGCGCACCGTCTTGGGATCGGCGATGTCGCGCTTCTGTGCCGTGTCGCTCATGATGAGATGGTTCTTCACCAGCCAGGCGACATTGGCGGTTTCGCCCGCGTCCAGGCCCCAGCGTTGGCACAGCCCGTTGGCGATGACGGCGCCGACGTCGGAGTGATCGCCGGGCAAGCCCTTGGCTATGTCGTGTATCAAGATGGCGGCGTAGATGGTGTCGCGCGACTTGATGCGCTTGACGATGTCGCTGGCGAGCGGGTGCTCCTTCTTCAATTCGCCGCGCTCGATGGCGGCGACATTGCCCACCGCGCGGATCAGATGCTCGTCCACCGTGTAGTGGTGGTACATATTGAACTGCATCAGCGCCACGACGCGGCCGAACTCCGGCACGAACTTTCCGAACACGCCGGCTTCGTTCATCAGCCGGAGCGCGCGTTCGGGATCGCGCTTGGACGTCAGCACGTCCATGAAGAGGCGATTGGCCTCCACGTCGCGCCGCAGCGTGTCGTCGATCAGATCCAGCGAGCGGGTGATGGTGCGCAGCGCGTCGGGATGCACGTCCACCCCCTTGGCGTCGGCCACTTGGAAGATGCGAATGAGGTTCTTGGGATCGCGCTTGAAGATGCCGGCGCGGGCGTTGAGCCGTCCGTTTTCGACATAGAAATCGTCGGTGTTGGTGCGCGGCTTCAGGAAACCCGGCAGGAGACGCGACAGCGACGGTTTGTTCTTGCGGTTCTGCATTTCCAAAGCGGCGCAGAAGATGCGGGTGAGATCGCCCACGTCCTTGGCCACCAAAAAGTAGGCGCGCATGAACTGCTCGACGGCGCGGCGCGGATTGTCGCCGGCAAAGCCCATGCGCTTGGCCAATTCCGGCTGCGCATCGAAGGAGAGACGCTCTTCGGCGCGTCCCGACAGATAGTGCAGATGAAAGCGAACGTCCCACAGAAACGCTTCCGCCTTCTGGAAGGTGCGGTGCTCGTCGCGGGTGAAGACATTGTGCTCGACGAGATCGGCGGTGTCGTCCACGTGATAGAGATATTTTCCGATCCAGTAGAGCGTCTGCAGATCGCGAAGGCCGCCCTTGCCCTCCTTGATGTTGGGCTCGACGAGATAGCGGCTTTCGCCCTGGTGCAGGTGGCGCTGCTTGCGCTCGGCGAGTTTGGCTTCGACGAAATCCTGGCCGCTGCCCGTCGCGACCTCCGACCAGAACTTCTTGCGCAGCTCCTCATAGAGCGGCTCATCGCCCCACAGATAGCGCGCCTCCAGCAGAGCGGTGCGGATGGTGATGTCCTGCTTGGAAAGCCGCACGCATTCGGCGAGCGAACGCGTGGCGTGCCCGACTTTCAACCCCAGATCCCACAGCATGTAGAGAATAAATTCGATGACGCTTTCGCCCCACGGCGTTTCCTTGAACGGGCGCACGAAGAGCAGATCGACATCCGATCCCGGCGCCAGCTGGCCGCGGCCGTAGCCGCCCGTCGCCACCACCGCGATGCGCTCCGCCGAAGTCGGGTTCTGCGCGTAGTAGAAATGCTTGGTCGCGAAATCGTAGATGACCTGGATGACGAGGTCTTGCAGGTCGCTGAGCGCGCGCGCCGCCGGCACGCCGGCCATGGCGCCCGATTCCACGCGCTCCTTCACCACCGCGCGCCCGTGCTGGAACGCGCCGCGGATCAGCACCAGCGCTTCCTTGCGCAGTTTGGTCTGATCGCTTTGAGCGTGCGCCAGCGCCGTCAGGTCGCGCCTGAGCGCGTCGCCGTCCAGCAATTCGATGCGGCTTGGCCCGTCGTAGCCCAACAATTTCTCCTGGCGCGTTGAAGCATCATAGAATGTGCAAGACGCGCGAAAGGCAAGAAATCTGCGCGCTATGCGGCTGGAAAGCGCTCAAATTGAGCAACTAGCCTCTCATTGCAGCCAAACCGGGTGAATTCTTTAAGCAAAAAATCCGTCATGGCCGGGCTTGTCCTGGCTTGTCCCGGCCACTCAGGATCACGAACGGCGGGGGTGATCCTGGGTGACCGGCACACGCGCTACGCGCTTGGCCGGCCATGACGGCCGATGAGAGAATTTCAAACCGATTGATCCTATTTGGTCGCGGAAAGCCAGCGCTGCACGACGCCGGCCAGTCCCGCGCCGATCAGCGGCGCCACCCAGAACAGCCAGAGCTGCTCAATCGCCCAGCCGCCCTGAAACAGCGCCACCGCCGTCGAGCGCGCCGGATTGACCGAGGTGTTGGTTACCGGAATCGACACCAGATGAATGAGCGTCAGCGCCAGCCCGATGGCGAGCGGCGCGAAACCGGCCGGCGCGCCGGGCGCGGTCGCTCCGAGAATGACGATGAGGAACATGAACGTCATCACGATCTCTGAGAGCGCGCCCGCGATCATCGAGAAGCCTTGCGGAGAATGATCGCCGTAGCCGTTGGCGGCGAAGCCGGCGGTGGAGGAAAATCCGGTGACGCCGCTGGCGATGACATAAAGCACCGCGCCGGCGGCGATGCCGCCCACCACCTGCGCCACCATGTAGGGGACGAGGTCTTTGGCGGGAAAGCGTCCGGCCGCGTAGAGCCCGAACGACACCGCCGGATTGAAATGCGCGCCGGAGATATGCCCCAGCGCATAGGCGCCTGTGACGACCGTCAATCCGAACGCCAGCGCCACGCCGGCATAGCCGATGCCGACAGTGGGCACGCCCGCGGCCAGCACCGCCGCGCCGCAGCCCCCCAGCACCAGCCAGAACGTGCCGATGAACTCGGCCGCGAGCCTGCGAGACATATTCATGGTCTCCCCCTATCGCGCGACTCACGCGCGCGCCGCGAGTCTACATTTCATCCGGCCGGAAAAAAGCGAAGGGTTCGCGCGGAGACGCGGAGGCGCGGAGATACCGCGCTATCAAACATACTCTTCCCGAGTGGAGATCAGGCCGGCCGGCGCGCCTGGCGCGCCAACAAATTCTGGCCCCAGCCGAGAAGGGACGCACCGAAAACTCGCTATCTCCGCGTCTCCGCGCCTCCGCGTGAACCCTTCATTTTCCTTTTTTTTGGTGCCGGCGCAAAACAAAACGGCGCGGGATTGCTCCCGCGCCGTTTCACTTCGAACCCAAACCGCGATTAGAGCAGCTTCAGATTGACAGCCTTGGGCCCGCGCTTGTCGGCTTCGATGTCGAAGCTGACGCGCTGGCCTTCGTTGAGCCCGCGCAGGCCTGCCGCCTCAACGGCGGTGACGTGCACGAACACGTCCTTGCCGCCGCCGCCTTCCGGCGCGATGAATCCGAAGCCTTTTGCGCTGTTGAAAAATTTGACCTGACCGATGGTCGACATGGATGGTTTTCTCCTGAAAGCACTGCGTTGCGCCTTCGAACACCATGTTCGCTGCGCTGTCGAAGCCGCGTCTCACTTTCAGGGAAACGTCGCCGTCACTCCAACCCGTCTGTCCCGGCCCATGCTTCGCGCTGGCCGGTCATCCGCCTGGACGCGCTTGAAACTTCTCTGTGCGCGGCTCCAACGTTCGTCCCTATAATCGCCGGCTTTCCAAATCGCAAGAATTGACATGCGGCTTCCCGCCTTCACCAGCTTTGCGAAAGCGGGATGAAACCCGGGGTTTGCGCGACGCGGGCGAGCCAGCGCGACAGCGCCGGGTAGTCGGAAAGCGTGAAACCGCCGTCGCCGGCGCAATGGGTGTAGCCGTAGAGAGCGATGTCGGCGATGGAATATTGCGAGCCGGCGAACCAGTCGCGCGATTTGAGATGCGTCTCCATCACGCCGAGCGCCGCGTTGCCCTTGGCGTGCCATTCCGGCACGAGATGGCGTTTCTTTTCCAGTTCTTCCTTCGGCGCATAGGCGAGCCAGAAGCGCGCCACGGCGACGTAAGGTTCGTGGCTGTACTGCTCGAAGAACATCCACTGCATCATCTCGGCGCGCGCCCAGCGCTCGGTCGGCTGCAGCGTGGTGCCTTCGCTCAGATAGAAAAGAATCGCGCCGGATTCCGGCAAGTATTTGCCGTCGTCGGTCTCCCACATCGGCACGCGGCCGTTCGGGTTCTTCGCGAGATACTCCGGTTTGCGCGTCAGCCCGTCATGCTCCGGATAATCCTTCAGCTTGAACGAAAGGCCGAGCTGCCTGCCGGCCAAGCGAACCTTGTAGCAATTGCCGGACATCTGCATTTGGTGAAGCACGGGCATGGCAGGTCTCCTTCGGACGGGACGCACTCATGCACGATTCCGTCATGCGCGGGGTGCGGCAGGGGAGTGCAAAACATCTACCCTCCCTTGGGAGGGTCGAAATTTGCAGAGCGAATTTCGGGGAGGATGCGGAAGAACGGTTGCGCTCCTCCCCACACATCCTCCCCGAAAAACTCCCTCGCTGACGCTCGCGAATTTTTCGACCCTCCCGGGGGAGGGTGGATCCGAACTTCCTAACCGCTTGATCCGCCTCGCCGCCGCAACCCCCTCCTCAATTTCCTGCAACCCCAAACCCTGCCACAGCGTTGCCATAAGCGGGGACGAGACTCTGTTTGGGACCCCGGGCCCGATTCGCCAGAGGAGACATTCCATGCGTGTGATGCAGTTGGCTCTCGGTGCCGCGCTCGCGACTACTCTCATCGTGCTGTCGGCGAAGGCGGGGCCCATTCCGATGGACAATCCGATCTCCATCGACGGTATCGACACCGTCTGCACCGGCATCGGCGACGAGGCGCAGCACGACCCGCGTTGGGCGGCCTACAATACGCGCATCGAATTCTCCAACGGCGGGCAGCAATATCTCTCCGGCGCGCATGTCGTGCTGGGCGACCGTCACGGCAAGACGCTCGCCTCGCTGGATTGCTCGGGCGCCTGGGTGCTCTTCAAGCTTTCGCCGGGCAAATACAAAGTGACCGCGACGCTGACCGGTCAAGCGGGCGCCGGCACCAAGAGCACGATGATCACCCCGCCGGCGAAAGGCCAGAAGCGCTTCATCATCGCGTTCCCGCTCGCGTCGAACCTCTAGACGTTTTCGCTGAAAGCAACCGGCCGCCGCAAACAGCGCCGGTTTCTTTTTGCGCGCCAGGAAGAAGAAACGTGAAGGGTTCACGCGGAGACGCGGAGACGCGGAGGACGCAGAGGGGCTCGAGCAATCCGTGCTGAATCTGGACCAACTACTCTCAATTTTGGTTGGCGCGCGAAGCGCGCCGGCTCTGTTTCTTCGGCACTCAACATGAACGCACAGAAAACGCTACTGTCTCCGCGTCTCCGCGTCTCCGCGCGAACCCTTCATTTTCCTTTTTTTGATTGGCGTCGCGCACCGTCCCAAAAGAAACGGGCGGCGGAGTTGCCTCCGCCGCCCGCGTTTCTCAAGAAACCGAAAGACGCCTTACGCCGCCTTCAGGTTCACAGCCTTCGGGCCGCGCGCGTCCGGTTGGACTTCGAACGACACCCGTTGGCCCTCATTCAGGGTCTGCAGTCCCGCGGCCTGCACGGCGCTGACGTGCACGAACACGTCCTTGCCGCCGCCTTCCGGGGAGATGAAACCAAAACCCTTGGAGGTGTTGAAAAACTTCACTGTTCCGATCGTCATTGCACTTCCTGCTCAGTGTTTCCGCGCAAGCGACATGCCTGCGCGGGCGCTCAGCGACGGATCAGGGAGGGAAGTTCGGCTGTCTCGTCCAGGCGCGCACGTAAGGCGGGTCGGGTATCAACAGGTGCGCTTCGTCTGACGGACGCCGTCAAGCGTGTTCCGCGATATAGTCCCCCCCGGCTGTAATGACAATCGGGGCCCGAGCGGGGGCGCCGGCAAAGGTCAGGCAAAAGCTGACAAAAGCTCAGCAAAATCCTTAGCTTCGTTGGTTTGGGCTTGCAGGGTTTTGGGCTTGTCAGGTCTTGGCTGCCGCCTTGGCCGAGGCCTTCGCGTCCTTGGCGGACTTGCGCTTGGCGGCTTTCTCGGCCGCCTTGGTCGCGGCCTTCTCGACCGCCTGCTTCTCGGCCTCGATCTTGTCCTGGGCTTCCTTGGCCAGGCGCAGCGCTCTGAGCTTCGCCGTCTTGGCCGCCACCGCCGCGCGCTCTTTCTCGATTTCTTGCTTCACCAATGCGTCGCGCGCTTCGCTGGCGGTGAAATGGGTCTGGGCCTTTTTGCGTGCGAGATCGCGGCGATCGTCGTCGGCCATGAAAGGGCTTTCTGTGAACCGGCGCGCCGCATGTCCCCGCGACCATCGCGGAACGCGCACGCGCCTGTAAAAAGTAACGCTTGAGAACTGAAACCGCGCGCGCATCCCGCGCGCTGCCAGATTCTTATAGCACGCGGTGCCGCGGCGGGGAGACGGAAGTGAGAGCGAAGCTGTGGGCTGAGTAGGAAAATAAACTTATGAGAGGGTTTAGACCCAAATCCGCACGGTCTTGGCCTTTTTCACTTTCGGCGCCGGCGCGGGTTCGTTTTCGGCCGCCTTGCGGTCTTCTTCTTCCTTCGCCATGCGCAGCGCGCGCAGCTTGGCGGTCTTGGCGTCGCTGGCGGCGCGCTCGGCCTCCAGCTCTTTTTTGATCTGCGTGTCGCGCCGTTCGGCGACGACGAATTGGCTTTCCGCGCGGCGGCGCGCGCCGTCGCGATCGCGATGAGGTGGGCTGATGTTCGTGCGGGTGGAGGAGTTGTCTGAGCGGTCCGCCATGCGGACCTCCTGTTGTTGAAAGCGTCTGCGAAAACCGACGCGGGCGGCAGAGAAAATCTCCGACGCCCGCGCCGAATTCAGCTTAGACCGCCTTGAGATTGGTGGCCTTGGAGCCGCGCGCATCCGGCTGGATGTCGAACGACACTTTCTGGCCTTCCGAGAGCGTGCGCAGGCCGGCCGCTTCCACGGCGCTGGCGTGCACGAACACGTCCTTGGCTCCGCCTTCCGGCGAAATGAATCCAAATCCCTTGGTGGTGTTGAAGAACTTCACTGTTCCGATAGCCATTTGTTTTCCTTTAAGCATCGGGTTCCGCGCGCGCGACATGCGCGAACGGACGTGGAAACAATAACATCGGTCTTATGGAAGTTTTCCGGCTGGTTCGGCGCGCAACGAAGCGGGTCGTATCAACAGAAGCGCTTCGTCATTGGACGTAAGAACCACGTGGGCCCTACATAGAGGCTTGCCGGTTAAATTACAATGAGCGCGAAAAAAGCCGGGGTTTGCCCGGAATTTTGCCGATGAAAATCCCGTCGGTCACGAGTGGCGCATGATCTGGCGCGCAATCGATCGGAAGAAGTCGGGATAAGGAATCATAGGGTGCGTCAGCGGGAAGGGAGTGCACACACCGTTCTCTGCGCCCACAACATTGCCGCGCATGATGCGCGAGCGCTGCCAAAATTGGGCGCAGGTGGTTTTGCGCTCGGCGGCTTTGCCGCCATCCTAGAAAGGTGGATCGCTCCCCATGGCGGAAACTATACATGATTTTGCGGGATTTTACATCGGAAAATCGCCCGCGAGCGCGCCGAGTTCCCCCGCTCGCGGGCGATGACAGTTGGGGTTTTAGATAAACGAATCTACTGCCGCGCCACGATGCGCCCCGCCGGCGTCGCCACCACGCCGCCGAGTGAATTCTTGATCAATCCCAATTCGATCAACCGCAACCGCCGCGCATTCGGCAGCGAGCCGCGACTCATGAAACTCGCCGACACGATCTCTCGCAGAGAAATAAATTCTGGCGAAGTCAGATCCGACTTCGACGGCATACGGTCCATGATGTCCTCGGGGTTGGCAGCACCATAGGCTTATTTGTCTGCGAAAGCGCTAACCGAATATCTCACCCCGCCACTGCGCGAAACCGGGACAGCGACGGACAACAGGTGTAGAATCGCGGTCATTGGAATGAAGACTGCCGGAAATTTAGGCCCCGGAAATTCAGGCCCCGGAAATTCAGGCAGGAGTGCGCTTCGTGGACACGAAACTTCGCAGGCTTGCCGATTATTTTCTTTCCGTCAGGGACGCCGCTGCGGTCGACCCGAAGGACATCGATCCAGCGCTGCTGCCCCACATCTTCATTCTCGATATCGAGCGCAGCGACGCGGCGCCCAGGCTGCGCGTGCGCATGACGGGCACGGAAATCGGCCACTTGTTCGGTCGCGCGCTCGAAGGCGGTTACATGGAGAAATTCCTGCACGGGCCGCGCGGCGGGGACGTGATCGCTGGCTTCCACGATTGCGCCGACACCCACGTGCCGGTGTGGATGCGCCAGGTGGTGCGTCTGCCGCAGAAGGCGCCGCGCTTCGTGGAGGGCGTCGCGGTCTATCTGGAGCCCGACCGCATCTATGGCGGCCTCGTCGTGGGCGAAGTCTCGCGCGAAACTGCGATCGCGTCGTTCGAAAGAGAAAACCTGGCGCCGCCGGCGTGAAAACGACTCCACCCTCCCTCGGGAGGGTCGAAATTGGCAAAGCAAATTTCGGGGAGGATGCGCGTCACCTGCACAACCGCAATCACCTCTCCCTCGCCGCCTTCGCTAAAGCTACGGCGTGCCTTGAGTTCGCACTTGCCGCGCCGAAGCGAAGCGTAGGCGGGTGGAGAGGTCGAAATTTGCGGAACGCAAATTTCGGGTGAGGGGAAGCGCCGAAAGCCCATTGCCTACGGTCGAAACCGCGACTGTTTCCTTGTCCTACCAGCGCTAAACGTCAGGCCGCGCTGCGTGCCGGACGCGACTTCGATCTTGCACCGCGCCCCGCCGGCTTCGTCAGTTTGATCTCCACGCGCCGGCCCACGGCCCGCGCATACTTCACCAGCGACGTCGTCGAGGGGAGCGAACGGCCGCTCTCCATGCGCGCAACGGCAGATTGCGACGTGCCCATGCGGCGCGCGACCTCTTCCTGGCTGAGTTTGGCCGCCGAGCGCGCCGCAATCAGCTCGCCGGCGAGCGCGAATTCCTCTTCGAGGCGGTCGTACTCTGCCCTCACCACTGGATTCTTGAGCATCTTCCGCTTGAAGGCTTCGAAGCTTCTCATGGCCGTATTTCCTTCATCCTTGAGAACGCGATCTCCAATTCGCTTCGCGGCGTCTTTTCGGTTTTCTTCACGAACGTGCGCAGTACAATGATCCGCCGGCCCGACGCCGCCACATAAATCGAGCGCGCAATGCCGTCACGCCCCTTCAGGCGCATCTCCCAGAGTTTCCCCGAAAGATGCTTCACATAAGGCTCGTGCACGGCCATGAGGCCGGACGCGCGGATCATATCGCCGATCCGCAAGAAGCGTGCGATCATATCCTCCGGCAAGGCCGCGACTTCAGCGTCAGCTGCGGCGTTCACGAAGCCGACCGTCCAGCTCATTTTTGATATATATCAAAATTGCGATTTGTCAAGGCAAGGCGCTCGTCTTCATACGCGCCTGCCTCTAACATGCCGTCTCTCCGGGTATCCATCGGACGAACGCGAAACTTTGTATCGATTCGTCGTGGCGCTCGGGCGCCGATACAAAACGAGCACGGCGTTCCGCTCGCTAATTCTCGATCTTCAAAATCGCGATCTCCCCCAACGGCGCCCCCGCCTCGACAATCTCCCCCACCTGCGCGCCCAGCACCGCATCGGCCAGCGGTGCGCGAAAGTTCACCAGCCCGTGCGCCGGATCGGCTTCGTCCTCGCCGACGATGCGGAACGTCTGCTCGCGCCCGCCCCGCACGACGGTCACGCGCGAGCCGAACGCGACCGCGTCCTCGTGCGACGGCGGCACGATCTCCGCGCTCGCCTTCTGCACCTGCCAGTAGCGCAAATCGCGCTCCAGCGTTTCGCGCGCCAGTTCGCCGGGATTGTCCTTCAGCGCCGCTTCGAGCTGCTCCACCCGCGCCGCGATCTGCGCATAGCCCGCCTGCGTGACGAGGTTGGGCCCTTCGCTCACCAGCCGTTCCGGCGGCGGCTCGGCCGTCTCCATTTCCTTGACGAAGGCGCGGGACATGAGGGACTCCTCGCAATACAAAACGTGCCCTCCAGAAGTATAGTTCCTTTGTATGGCCAATAGGATCGTCTCGCCCGCTCTTTCCAACAAAATCTATCGGTGCTTCGGGGAGGATATGCGTCACCTGCACCGACCCTCCCCTTGAGGGAGGGTCGAAATTTGCGCAGCAAATTTCGGGGAGGGGGCATGCCGCGCCATCACAACAAACGCTAAGCTCGGCACAAAGGAGCCCCCGCCATGTGCCGCAACATCAAAACCCTGCACAACTTCAAACCGCCGGCGACGCATGACGAGATCCAGGCCTCGTCGCTGCAGTTCGTGCGCAAGCTGAGCGGCTTCAACCGGCCGTCGAAACAGAACGAAGCGGCGTTCGCCCGCGCAGTGGCCGACGTGACGCACGCGGCGCATCACCTGCTCGCCGACCTCGTCAGCAACGCCCCACCCCGCGACCGCGCGACCGAGGCCGCAAAGGCCAAGGTGCGTTCGGCGAAACGGTTTGGAGCGGCGCCGAGCGCTTAACCGAACCCACCCTCCCTTGGGAGGGTCGAAATTTGCGGCACGCAAATTTCGGGGAGGATTTGGACCACTTGCTCGCCTCCCCCGGGAGGGTCGAAAAATCCTTTGGATTTTCCGGGGAGGATTTGCACGACCCTGCGCGCAATCCCCCGCTCTAAGCAGTGTCCTTCAACGTGACCGAAAGCTGCTTGCCCAACGCGGCGGCGGCGCGTCCCATCGTCTGCAAGGTGACGGAGGTATTGTTCTCGTCCAGCAGACGGTCGAGCGCGGCCCTGCTGGTTCGCATGCGCTTGGCCAGCATGGACTTGGTCACGTTCTGCCGCTTCATCAGCTGGGCGATGCGCCAGGACAGCACGCGCTTGGTGGCGGTCATCGTCACGTCTTCGAGAATGCCTTCCTCGTCGAGGAAATCCTCGAACCGAGACCCCCGATAGGGATTTTTCCGCTTCATGACCTGCTCCTGAATTGCCTTAAGCGTTTGCGCGCGAGATCGAGGTCGTCTTTCGGTGTGGCTTGCGACTTCTTGATGAAGCCATGAACCAGGACCATCTCGCCGTCCATGATTCCGAACAGAACACGCGCGATCCTGTCCTTCAGCGCCGTTCGCACTTCGTAAAGGCCCTGACCCAGCGGCTTGCACACCGGCATCCCGATGGGCCAGCCGAACTCGACCGTGCGAATGTCCTCGCCGATCTTCACGCGATCCGCCTTGGCCAGACTCTTCAGCCAATCGCGCACCGGCTCCGTGCCGGACCCGCTCGCAAAGAACACCACCGCGATCTTCTTCGCGATCATGGACAGTGTGTATCAGAATTGATACACACTGTCAAGCGCTCTCCACCCTCCCTCGGGAGGGTCGAAATCTGCGCAGCAGAATTCGGGGAGGATGCGCGTCACCTGCACCCGTCCTTTTTTCGGATACAGTTGGGATCCTTTGTCACAGACCGAATCCCGCCGCTGACAAACTCCGCCGTCGTCCCCGCGCTAACCTCGCCCTGCGGAGTTGGAGCGACCATGCCGATGCGGTTCGTCAACCGCTATCAGTGTCCCCGCTGCGCTAAGGAATGGACGGACGTGTGGGATGCAATGTGCGACGACGATTGCCCGCATTGCGGCTTCCGGCACATCACGCCCCTTCGCAGCGAAGATGTTGAAGGATCAGAGGAGGACGATCAGCTGCTCGCGCGCAAGCGATAGTGTCCGCGCGACATGAATTCCAGGTATCCGTTGTCGCGCAACACCTGCAGCTGTTGGCGGATTTTGGGCCGGACGTTGTTGTTGCCGGGATAGATTCCGCTCAACCGATTCTCGAACGCGTATACGTCGTCTAGCTCGAATTCCTGCTGGCCGAGAAGTTCGACGCACTTCATGACTTCGATGAGCCAGCCTCGTGCTTCCGTGGCCTCATCGCGAAGGAACAACGTGCGCTGCCACTTCTCCAGAACCTCCTTTTTTGGAAGCTCCTGGCCGTCGCGGACGAAGAATATCTTTCCCGAATCCGGAATCTGGCCGAGGAGAATGTTGCAGCCGACCCAGCCGGCGCGCCGCGCAGTCTTCGCCAGCGGTTTGCGCTTCTCGATGATCTCCTGAACGAAGAAGTGCTTGGGTACGACGCAGAGATTCTTCACGCTAAGCGATCCCAGATCGTAGTTCATTAGCATCAGATTGGGGTTGTTGCTCTCGGAAAGCCGCTCGCGCATCGTGCGGAACGCGCCGTCGACAACTCTCACACCGAATTTGCTCTTTTGGGACTTGAGCTCGTATTCCTCCTTGCACGAGCTGCAGAAGAAATCGGCGACGGGCCTGTTGTTGGTATATTTCTCGATGTTGGTCCTGCCGCAGTGCGGACAATAAACCTGTGCGCGCACCCAGGATTCGGTCCAGAACCGCGCCCTCTGGGTTGGTCCCTGGAATGGGACCGCAGCCTCTTCAAAGCCAAGTTTCATTGCGATCGAAGTATGATGGGGATGTCATTCGTCCCTGTATCGTGCCGCTTACTTCCTTACGTCAAAATCATAGTTTCAGCTAAACTTATTTTCTGCAATATTGGCAGGAACTAGAACAGTACAATTTCGAGAGAGACATGGCTCAAGACAAATTTGATTTTTCCCAACTTGGAAAAATGACGGCAAAACAAGAGAAATTGCCGATCAATCCTATCGAAATATTTGAGAAACTGCCTAGTCTACCAGGTACGCACAATGATCTTTGGAGAGGTCAGACAGATGCTCTTAAAGGATGGGATGCCCACAGAAAAAGTCCCGACGTTCTTATCGCTCTAAACACGGGGGCGGGGAAAACGCTCGTTGGATCTCTTATTGCCCAAAGTTTGCACAACGAAGGCGTCGAAAATGTAGTGTATGTTTGTGCGACAATCGATCTTGTGAAGCAGACTTCGTTGGCCGCCAAAGGGATCGGCATCCAACACACAACACGAATAGAAGGCGGGTTCGATAATGATTTGTTCGAGACGGGCAAGGCCTTTTGCATCACCACATACCAGGCGTTGTTCAGTGGAATAACCACGTTTCGGGGAACTCGATCACCGGGTGCAATTATCTTCGACGACGCGCATGTTGCCGAAGGTATGATTAGAGATCAGTTCTCGCTCAGAATTTCACCAAGCGACAATAATGAATTATTGCAGAGCATTGCTCGCGTCTTTGATCCCCATTTTCTAAAGATTGACCGCCAAGGGCTATTTCAACAAGCACTAGGGAGTGGCTCCCAGAGTGCAATCTTAGCTTCTCCTGGCGCAGTTCGTGAAAACTCTGCGGCCCTTGCCGCCCTCTTTGCGAACCCAAAAGTTGCGGAGCAGTTGCAGTTCAAGTTTCCGCTAAATCATCTGCGCGACCACCTGAAAAGTTGCGCAGTCATTTTTGCGAATGGTGAGTGTGAAATTACACCTCCATTTCTTCCGGTTTCGACGTTGCCATTTTTCGGGCCGACTGTTCGCCGCGTTTATCTTTCGGCGACCCTTCAATACAAAACGGATTTTGTCCGCGCCTTCGGTCGTGAGCCCTCCCACGTAATTGAACCCAAGAATGACGCCGGAAACGGGGAAAGATTGATATTGCTCGCTAATACGCTTGGGAACAGTGGTGCTGATTTAATTGCAAAGACTTTTTCGGCCTCCAATAAGATTTTGATAGCCGTACCAAACTACCTCGTTGCCGATAAATGGAAAACAACAGCAATTCCTCCAAAGCGCGAAGACTTCACCAACGAACTCAACAAGTTTCGGGGAGCCGCAACGGGAGCGTTTGTCTTGGTTTCGCGAGTTGATGGAATCGACCTTCCACACGATACGTGCCGCCTCATGATGATCGATGGGCTTCCCGCGGGAGGCTCTCTGCTCGAAAGATACCTCTGGCTATACCTCAATATGAAGAACCTTTTCGCAAGTCGAATGGCGAATAGGCTGGCTCAGCTTTTCGGTCGCATAAATCGCGGTCGGAACGACTACGGTGTGTTCTTTGTCGAAGGGCGTGACGTTTCAATCTGGATAAGCAATGACCGGAATGTGGCGTTACTTCCGGATTTGTTGCGACAGCAGATATTGTTAGGCAGATTTGTGCAAGAGAAAATGAACATAAAGACGATAGGCGACGTGCGCCAAGTAGTCGATCTGATACTAAAGCGGGATGAGGGCTGGTTGGCCGCTTATGGTGACAATATTGAAAAAGGTCAGATATCTGCTGAGAGCACGACCAAAGCTGATCAAATCGAAGGTGGCCTTCTAACCGCGGCGAAGGCAGAAGCGGACTACATTAGGCACAGCTGGCAGAGCGAAATCGTCGAAGCTCGAATGGTTCTCGAAGCTTCAATAGAGGCTACTACGAGAGCTGATACACGACTTGGGGGATGGCACAACGTTTGGCTTGGCGGCTGCTACGAGGCCGAGGGTGATATAGAAAGTGCGATGAACAGTTACCGCCGGGCACGAGCTCAGCTTGGCGTGAATTTTGTGGTGCCCGAAGCCCGTCAGGTACGAGATGGGACGCCACTAGAGCCTTTGAATCCTTTTGCGTCCAATGTTGATGCGATTGCAGGTCTTAGCTCCGATGAAGGTTTCAACAAGGAATTCCGAAAATTAAAGGCCTCGCTTCAAAATTTGGATGGTGGTTCAACAAATCAAATGGAAGAGGCAACGAGGGCCTTGGGAGCGTTCCTGGGGTTTACTGCCTCTAGACCTGACAACGATGACGACGTCGGTCCAGATGTCCTTTGGCTGGATGGCGTCAACAAATTGTCCCTCCCGTTCGAACTAAAGACCGATAAAAATCATCCTGCCCAATACAACAAGAAAGAGATCGGCCAAGCGCATAACAGTTACGAATGGACGCAGAAAACTTTCGGCGATCATAAGTGTTTGGGGCTACTTATTGTTGGCCCCAAGGGAATTTGTACGGACGAAGCCACTCCTAACGAGCAGATGTTCTTGGCTGTGCCGACCAGGTTCGTCGAAGTTCGAGAGCGAGTTTTTGGAATAATTCAGGATGTACGACGAGGCCTTCCCTTAAATCGGAGAAACAGGATCATCGAGAAATGCCATGCGGACGAGTGGCGTCTAGATAAGTTGTTTGAGTTTTTAAAAGACGAAGCGCTCGTCAAGCTTAAAAAAACAGTCGACTGAAAACGCGACCGACTCCCAAACGTCTTCCATCTTCGCCGCTACGCCGGACCTGCCTACGCTGCGTTTCGGCAAGGCAAGCAAGTCGCCCTACCGCGACCTACTTCCAAACGTCTTCGGCCGCCCCGGCCTGTTTCCCACCCGCCGCTTCACATAGCCCGTGCTTGCGCCGCGCGCGGAGCCTTCGCGCACGGCCGCGTCCGCCGCATCTTCCACTGCCCGCTGCCGCGCGAACGGATCGTCGGCGATGGCGAGCTCCGTCGCCTGGAGCCGCTTGAGCTCGTCTCTGATCCGCGCCGCGGTTTCGAATTCGAGATTGCTTGCCGCATCCTTCATCTGTTTTTCCAGATCGGCGATGTGCGCCTTGATGTTGTGGCCGATGAATTCCTTGCCGTCTTCGGATAGGCCGCCGAGATCGTCGACGCCCACCATCACGTGATCGCGCTCATACATCGAGCCCATGATGTCGGCGATGTTCTTCTTGATGCTGAGCGGCGTGATGCCGTGCGCCTTGTTGTATTCGTTCTGCTTCTCGCGGCGCCGGCTGGTCTCCGCCATCGCCCGCTCCATCGAGCCGGTGATTTTGTCGGCATAGAGGATCACCTTGCCGTCCACATTGCGCGCGGCGCGGCCGATGGTCTGGATCAGCGAGGTTTCGCTGCGCAGGAACCCTTCCTTGTCGGCGTCGAGAATGGCGACGAGGGCGCATTCGGGAATGTCGAGGCCCTCGCGCAAGAGGTTGATGCCCACCAGCACATCGAAGGCGCCGAGCCGCAGATCGCGGATGATCTCGATGCGCTCCAGCGTCTCCACGTCGCTGTGCATGTAGCGCACACGGATGCCCTGCTCGTGCATGTATTCGGTCAGATCCTCCGCCATCTTCTTGGTCAGCGTGGTGACGAGCGCGCGATAACCTTTTTTGGCGATGTCGCGGCATTCGGCGATGAGATCGTCGACCTGGGTTTCAATCGCCCGTATCTCAACAGGGGGATCAATAAGTCCCGTGGGCCGGATCACCTGTTCGGCGAAGATGCCGCCCGTGCGCTCCAGCTCCCACGGCCCCGGCGTCGCGGAGACATAGACGGTCTGCGGCCGCATCGCGTCCCACTCTTCGAATTTGAGCGGGCGGTTGTCGATGCAGGAGGGCAGGCGGAAGCCGTATTCGGCCAGCGTCCCCTTGCGGCGATAGTCGCCTTTATACATGGCGCCGATCTGCGGCACGCTGACATGGCTTTCGTCGCAGAAGACGAGCGCTTCGTCGGGCAGATATTCGAACAGGGTCGGCGGCGGCTCGCCGGGTTTGCGCCCCGTAAGCCAGCGCGAATAGTTCTCGATGCCGGCGCAGGAGCCCGTCGCCTCGATCATCTCCATATCGAATTGCGTGCGCTGTTCCAGGCGCTGCGCTTCCAAGAGTTTGCCGTTGGCGCGGAACCAGGCGAGGCGCTCGATGCATTCCTGCTTGATGCCTTTGATCGCCTGGGCCAGCGTCGGGCGCGGCGTCACATAATGCGAATTGGCGTAGACCTTGATCGACTCCAGCACGCCCGCTTTCTTGCCGGTGAGCGGATCGAACTCGGTGATGGAATCCACGTCGTCGCCGAACAGTTCGATGCGCCAGGCGCGGTCTTCGTAATGCGCCGGGAACAGGTCGATCGTGTCGCCGCGCACGCGAAATGCGCCGCGCACGAAATTGTCGTCGTTGCGGCGGTATTGCAAAGCCGAAAGCTGGCGCATCAGATCCATGCGGTCGATGCGCTTGCCCTTCTGAAGCGTGACGGCGGTGCCCGAATAGGTCTCCACCGCGCCGATGCCGTAGATGCAGGAGACCGAGGCGACGATGATGACGTCGTCGCGCTCCAGAATCGCCCGCGTCGCCGAATGGCGCATGCGGTCGATCTCTTCGTTCACGCTGGAATCTTTCTCGATATAGGTGTCGGTGCGCGGGATATAGGCTTCCGGCTGGTAGTAGTCGTAATAGGAAACGAAATACTCCACCGCGTTTTACGGGAAGAACTGCTTGAACTCCGAATAGAGCTGGGCGGCGAGCGTCTTGTTGGGCGCCAGGATCAGCGCCGGGCGCTGCACCGCCTGGATCACCTTGGCCATGGTGAAGGTCTTGCCCGAGCCGGTAACGCCGAGCAGCACCTGGTCGCGCTCCCCAATCGTTCCTAAGACTCGCGCACCGGCGTCTTGAGAGGGCGAAGCGGCATTGCCGCGAAGCCCCTCGACCAGTTCCTTGATCGCGGTGGGCTGATCGCCGGCGGGCTCATATTCGCTGACCAGCTTGAACGCCTTGCCGCCTTCGGATTTCTCCGGCCGCGCGGGGCGATGCGGCACAAACCCGGCAAGCTCGGCACCGGTGGCGCCGTGGAGGGGCAGATCGCCGATCGGCGCCAACGCGGGCGCCGCGGGATCGTATGCGTCTCCCGCTGGCGCAATCGGCGCCTTGTCCGCCGTCGCTTGGAACTTGGCAGCGTTCTCGGACATGCCGGAACGGGATTTACGGCCGCCCGAGCGCGGAACCTGTCCATTATTGTGAGCCATGTCCGCAATATAGAGCGTGTTCGCGCTTTGTGCAGCCCTGCTGCTGACAGGTTGCTGACAAGTTTGGCAGCAGCAATCCATGCTACCCTGGCGAGCGTTCCAATCAGCCATCCCATTCTTGGTTCCTTCCTATGCACCTGCGCATTTTTTCGTTGCCGTTTTTCCTTTTGCTGCTCGTCAGCGCGCCCGCATCCGCGGATTGGTTTCCGGTCAAAATGGTGCCGACGCGGAACTTCCTGTTGCCGGGCTTCGTCGTGACCCTGCCGAAGGACGACGATTGGTATTTTCAGTTTGGAGGTCAGGCGAAAAAGGACGGCAGCGAGGACGGGGCTTTCAAGCTCACGGCCGTTCACGGAAAATCGCAGGGCCTGTTCGGCGGATTGTTTTCGCCGAGCACCAACACTTACCTCTTCACCGCCACCGGCGCTGTGGTCCCCCAATTCAGCAACGATCCGCAGTCGGCTATCGAGGCACTGACCAAGTACTTGAAGGAACGGTCCGAGGCGGAGGCTACGCGCTCGACACGGAACAACCAGATTTCATCGGTGTTCACGCAGACGATGGTCGAAGGCGCACCTTGTGTGCGCTGGGACGCATCCTTCGAGGACCGTGGCGTGCCCGGCCACGAAAGCGAGGCCTATATCCTCTCGTGGCACCGCTTGGCCTGCGTTCACCCGGAACATTCCGGCTACCTGATCTTCCTCGACTATAGTCAACGCACCGCTCCCGACGCGCCCGATCCCACCGCGGAGCAACAAGGCATTGCGATTTTGCAAAGCCTGGCCTTTCACCGCTGGGGCCTCAAAGTGACGACCATTCCCATAGGTCAGGCGCCGCAAATCGTGGCGCCGGGTTTTGGCGCGTTGTGGGCCGCCTATGGCCAGGACAACGGCATGGTCGCGCGCATCGATGCGCAGACCAATCAAATCGTGGCGCGCATTGCGGTAGGTCATCTGCCCATCGGCGTGGTCGCGGATTCCGCGAGCGTATGGGTCGTGAACGCCAAGGACGGCACCGTCTCGCGCATCGATCCCAAATCCAACAAGGTTGTCGCTACCATCAACGTGGGCGCGTTTCCGAGAGAGATTGCGGCGGGTACCGGAAGTGTTTGGGTGGCGAATGGCGGCGACGGCACGGTGTCGCGGATCGATTCCAAAACTAGTGTTGTCACTACCATCGCCAATGTCGGCAAGTCGCCGTCCGGTATCGCCTTCGTCGACGGTCTTGTGGTGGTGACGGACTGGTACGGCGATACTGTTGCCCGTATCGATCCCGCCACCAACGCCGTGCGCGATACATTACCCGGCGCGCACATGTCGAACTTTGTCTTGGCCGACGCCAAGGACTTCTGGGTCAACGATCAGAGCGTACCAGCGGTGCTGCGCTTGGGCACGCCGCCTCTGAAACTGACGCATATGATCGGTGACAGGCCGACGGGTTTGGCGCTTGCCGCCGGAAAACTCTGGGTCGCCAATTGGGGTGACGCATCGCTTTCCATCTGCAATCCGCAAACGCCGGACATCGACTGTGACGTCTTTCCGACAGGTGTTGCACCGCTGGATGTCGTTTCCAGCGGTCAAACGCTTTGGGTCAGTGTTGTCGGGAGCGGGACAGTGCTGCGGATCGATTTGAACAAGTAAGCGCAAGCAAGTCGAACGGCCGCGGTTTTCATCTTTTTTCGACGTTGTGCAAGGTTGGACGCGCGACCTGCCGCAGCAAAAGCGGGGATGACAGGTGTTGTTTGTATTTGAACCAACCGTGGAATCCCTCGTCCACCAATCTTGACCGCTTCATTGTGGCGATTGCGGTGTTTGGGCTAGTGGTGCCGAACTCGCGGCGCCCGCAACAACGATGGCAGAGGCGCCCCGGCGTTCAGCGCTGCCAGAACGTGCCGTTCGCCCAATCGATGCGGCGGCCGTCGGCGCTCGGCTTGCGCCGCGAGCGGCAGCAGCACTGCGGCAAGCACCGCCAGATAGCTCGCAAGTCTTGTGACTCGAAGCATGACATCCCTCCGCTGCTCACACCGCCGTCGGGCGCATGCAGTCTAACGCGGCCCGGGGTTATTCCGAATGAGAACCGCTTTCCTCGTTCCTCCCCCGCTGTTCGCACGATGAAGCGGATGCAGGCGGTGGCGCAGCAGGAATAAGAATTTTCACGCGGAGGCGCGGAGCCACGGTGAAGGGTTTTTCACTTCACCCCCCAAAAAACCGTCATGGCCGGGCTTGTCCCGGCCACCCCGGATCACCTTCGTTGACCACGTTCGTGGCTGGCCGGCATAAAGCCGGCCATGACGGTCGTTGGATTTGCAGATAGTGCTCCTCCGCGGCTCCGCGCCTCCGCGTGACCAGTCTTTCTTGTTCTTGTCTTACACCGTATTCACGCTTCCCCCGATTGACGCTCGCTGCCTAACGTGCCAATTTTTTGGCATGGTCAAGCATAAGCGCGCTCGCACCCGCAAAGCCGCTCCCGCCCAAGGCTTCTCCCGCCGCGAGCGTGAGATCATGGATGCGCTCTATAAGCTCGGTAAAGCTTCGGCCGCGCAGATCCTCGAGCAGATGCCCCATCCGCCGACCTACACCGCGATCCGCACCCATCTCACGATCCTGGAAAAGAAAGGCCACGTGCGTCACGCCAGCGACGGCACGCGCTACATCTACGAGCCGCAGGTAGCGCGCGAACAGATGGGCAAGCGCGCCATGGAAACGCTGCTCAAGACCTTTTACGGCAACTCCGTCGAGCGCGTCGTGGCGGCGCTGCTCAGCCACGAAGACGTCGCGCCCGACGAACTCGACCGGCTGGCGCGCATGATTGCGAAAGCCAAGGAGGAGGGGCGATGACGTCGTTCTTTGCGATGCGCGCATTGTTGTTCGTGGGCGAATGCTTCGCGGTCTCCGTGCTGCTGCCGGCACTCGCGCTGCTCGCGTCGCAGCTCGTCAAGCAAGCAAGCTTGCGCCATCTGCTGTGGCTGGCGGTATTCGGCGCCCTGGCCGTATTTCCGGTCGTAGCGATCATCGTGCCGTCGGCCATCGTGCTCGAACATCGCAATGCGCCGCCGCAGATGGTGTCGCCACAGCCGCTGGAAACGACAGCGCTTTCCGAGGCATCGCCGGCTCCAGCAAAATCGGTTTCTGCGTTCGATGGGCCCGCGTTCGATGGGCCTGCGTTCGATTGGCCCACCTTCGATATCAACGATGTCGTGAGAGCCTTGTTTATCGTTTGGTGCGCGGGCGCCGGCTTTGTCGTGCTGCGTCTCGCCGTCGGCCTTATGGGCCTGCGCGATCTGCGCCGGGAAAGCGTTTCCCATGCGCTGAGCGGAGATCTTTCGAATATCGCGCCCGAGAATTGCGAGCTGAGGCTCTCTTCGCGAGACGCCGGGCCGGTCACCTGGGGCGTTCTGCGGCCGGTCATTCTGCTGCCGAAAGAATCCCTGCAATGGCGGCGCGAAAGATTGCGTGCCGTTCTCCTGCACGAGCTTGCGCATGTGCGCCGGCGCGACAGTCTCGTGCAATTGCTGTCGGAATTGATCTGCGCGCTCTTCTGGCCCAGCACCTTGATCTGGATCGCGGCACACGCGCTTCGCCGCGAGGCCGAAATCGCCGCCGACGATGCCGTGATCGCTTCCGGCATCAAGCCGTCCGCCTACGCGGGCGAGCTCGTCGAGCTCTCTTCGGAATTTCAGCGGCGCGCGCTCGCGTCCGGCGTTGCCATGGCGGCACGCTCCAGTCTCGAAGCTCGCGTAAAATCCGTATTGGCCCCTCATCGCTTGCGCAAAGGAGCAACGTCGATGGATGCTTTCAAGATTGCCTGCCTGGGATTAGCAGCGACGTCGCTGCTGGCCCTGGCGCGGCCCGATATCGTGCTGGCGCAGGACAAACCCCCGCCGGCCGTCTCCGCGCCCGTGGTTGCGCAAGCTTTGCCGCCGCCTCCGCCGCCCGTTGCGCAAACGCAGGATGTTCCGCCCGCGCCGCCGCCCGTGACACCGGTTTCGGACACACCGCCGCCGCCGCCCGTCATGGCGGACGCACCCGCCGCGCCGGACACTCCCGTGCATGACGACAAGCATCCTCATCGCGCGCACATCAAGATTCACATCGATCGCGATATCGACCAGGGCGCACCGGACGCCGTGGTGACGGACAAAGGACATAATCACCGCTATGTCGTGATCGACATCGACCGCGACGTCGATCAGGCCGAGATCGACGCCGCCATGGCCAGAGCGCAAGAGGCGCAAGCGAAACTCGCCGAGATCCAGCCCAAGATCGATGCCGAGCTCGCCAAAGTCGATGCGATGACGGCGAAGGCAATGAAGGATGAAGAGCCTCGCATCCGCGCCGCTCTGGCGCGCGCACAAGCCCAAATGATGTCGGCCGCGAAATTCGTGCATATGGAAGCGCGCCTCAACGAACACGTCGCCCGCGCCCTGGCGCGCGCCAAGCCGAAACTCGACGCCGCGATGGCGAAAGTCCACGTCATGATGAAGATCGACCACGACGACAACGACGAAACCCCGGCCGACACGCCGGTGCAGCAGTAAGAATACTTCCTCCCCCGCCGGTGCGGGGGAGGTGTCAGACGCGCGCGTCAGCGCGCGGATGACGGAGGGGGTGGTGGGAAAACAGAAAGACAATCGCGATCTTCTTTTCCGCCTGCCGCCTCCCCCTCCGTCACTCGACGCTATGCGTCGAGCGCCACCTCCCCCGCAACGGCGGGGGAGGAAGAATGAAAGTAAACGCCGCCCCAAAATTGCGTCTATCGCGGCAAAGCGCGGCGGAACTCGGCTCCTGTCATTGAGCTCTCTCACCCCGGCTTAGTGGATTCTCAATCGCGTTCGCGGCAAACTGGATTTGCGAGGTCGCTGCTTGAGCGGGTCTCCAGGGCATGCTTCGGTTCGGAAAACTTGGATTGCAGCGCGGCAGCGTCGCGCACAGCCCCGCGGCGCTGGCCCGGCGGCGCCGCACGACCGCGGCGATCGCCATCTTCTTCACGGCGCAGCTCCTGGTCGCCGGTTTCGGAGCCGCGGGCGTCGAGGTCATCAATATTCTGCGCTCCTACGCGGCGGGCGAGGCGCAATGGTCCAAGGCCCAGAAGCGCGCCGTTCTGAGCCTCACGCGCTATGCGCATTACCACGCACAAGGCGACTGGAACGATTTCCGCTCCGCCATGAGCGTCGTCGCCGGCGATCACGCTGCGCGCACCGCCCTGGAAGGCTCGTCGCGCGACATCGCGAAATCCGAGCAAGGGTTCCTGGCGGGCCTCAATGCGCGCGACGATGTCGCCGGTCTCGCCTGGGGCTTTGTGCTGTTCCACAACTGGTCGCCCTTCGCCGCCGCGGTGGAGGATTGGCGCCACGCAGACGGGCTCGCCGTCAGGCTCACCCATATCGGGAACGACATCGATTCCGCGATCCGGCAACGCCGCTCCCAGCCGGAATTGTGGGCGCTGGCGACGCAAGCCTTCTCGCTCGATCGCAGCTTCACCGAAAACGAACGCAACTTCTCGCTTCACATGGGCGAAGCCTCGCGCATGGCCAAGACGCTAGTGCTCGTGTTGCTCACGGCGGTCAGCGCTTTGTCCATTGCGGTCGGCACCTGGCTGATCGGCCGCGTGACGCGAGCGGGCGCGCGGGCGGAAGAGCGCGCGGAAGAAAGCGAATCGCGCATCCGCGATGTTGCGCAGGAGTTGGCGCGGGCGCGCGACGATGCCCAGCGCGCCAACAAGTCGAAGTCGCGTTTCCTCGGCAATATGAGCTACGAATTGCGCGCGCCGCTCAATGCCATCATGGGCTTTTCGGACATCATCGCCCGCCAATCCATGGGCGAAATCGGCAATCCCAAATATGTGGAATATGCCAAGGACATTCACGCCTCGGCGGGGCGGGTCCTGGCGATCGTCGACGACATTCTCCAATTGTCGCGCATCGAGGCGGGCCGCCTGGAATTGCGCGAGGAGAAGTTTTCCGTCGCAGAAGTGGTGGGCGAGGCGGTTCACCTCTGCCGCGAGCGCGCCAGCCGCGCCGAAGTTTCGCTGCATCTGAGATTGGCCGAAGAGCTTCCGCGCGTGACCGGCGATCCGCTGCGCATCAAGCAGGTCGTCATCAATCTTCTCTCCAATGCCATCAAATTCACGCCTAGGCAGGGACGCGTCGGCGTCGATTGCGTCCTGACCGGCGACGGCGATCTTGCGATCAGCGTCAGCGATACCGGAATCGGCATGAGCGAAGCCGACATCGAGGAGGCCATGCGCCCCTTCGGCCAAGTGGAGAACGGCCAAACGAACGGCCAAACGAATGGCCAAATGAGCGGCCAAATGAGTGGCCAAATGAGTGGCCAAATGAGTGGCCAAATGAGTGGATTGAGCGGAAAGTTCGAAGGCGCGGGCCTCGGCCTGCCGCTGTCCCATCTGCTCATGCAGCGCCACGGCGGCACCCTGCAAGTGATCAGCGAACCCGGCGAGGGCACACGCGTGACCGTGACGCTACCGGCCTGGCGATTGGAGAACGCCGGCGCCATCGCGGCGCAGTAGGACGCGGTCGTACCCTCCCTCAAGGGACCCTCAGTGCTGTCGGTACTGCCGATGCAAGGTCACCGCGATCATTTTTGCACAGGACGAAGGAAGGTGCGCTCCTCGCGCAGGATCAAGCGTTCCTGTTCGGCGAATTCGAAGTTTGCCTTGCCGGCGGCATCGCTTTTGAGCCGCGCGCGATAGGCTTCGTACGCCGCCAGGCTCTCGAAGCCGATCATGGCATGGGCGATGTTGTTGGTGCCTTCGTGCGGCATGAAATAGCCCAGCACATCTCCGCCGCAAGCGGGAATGATGGTGAGCCATTGGCGCGCATACGCCTCAAACGCCGCGCGCTTGAACGGATCGATCTCGTAACGGATGTGGCAGACGATGGACATCAAAGGTTCCTCCCAAAAACACCGCGCTGTTTGCTTCCTCCTCCGCCGTTGCGGGGGAGGTGGATTGTCCGGACGAAGTTCGGACAAGACGGAGGGGGTGGCGGTAGCGGAGAAATCAGATCGCGATTGTCTGTCAAGTTTCCCGCCGCCCCCTCCGTCATCCGCGCGCTGTCGCGCGCGTCTGACACCTCCCCCGCAACGGTGGGGGAGGAAGATGCGCTCGCAGAATCTATCCCTTCCCCCACACCAACACTTCGACTACCATCGAACTATGGTCGCCCACACCCCGCTACACTCCGCCCCATGAAAGAAGGCCCCACCATTGCCCCGATCGCGGCGCTGGCCGGCGATCCGGCGCGCGCCAACATGCTGGCGGCGCTGCTCAGCGGCAAAGCGCTCACCGCCAGCGAGCTCGCCAACGAAGCCGGCGTCACGGTGCAGACGGCAAGCTCGCATCTTTCCAAGCTCGAAAGCGGCGGCTTGATTGCCGGCGTGAAGCAGGGCCGCCATCGCTATTTCAAGCTCTCCGGCCATGACGTCGCCGAGATGCTGGAAAAGATGATGGGCGTGGCGGCGCGCGCAGGGCACTTGCGCACTCGCACCGGTCCCAGCGATCCGCTCATTCGCAAGGCGCGCGTCTGCTACGACCATCTGGCGGGCGAGATGGGCGTGCGCATGTTCGATGCGCTGGCAAATGCCGGTCACCTCGCGGGCAAAGAGGACAAACTCCGCCTCACGCCGCGCGGCGAAAAATTCGTTACCGGCTTCGGCATCGATCTGGACGCGATCGCGAACGAACGCCGCGCGCTGTGCAAGGAATGCCTCGACTGGAGCATGCGCCGCCATCACCTGGCCGGCGGCCTCGGCGCAGCGCTGCTCAGCCGCGTCTACGCGCTTCACTGGGCCCGCCGCGACAAGCAAAGCCGCGCCGTCCACTTCAGCCCCGACGGCGAACGCCGGTTTCTCAGGCTGTTCAGGGCGTAACGAAAGCGTGGTTTGCCGCGAATGTCTGGGGCAGCCATCATGTTTGCCGGAGGGATCATGAAACGTCTGTTACTTGGCGCGGCCGCGGCGGCTTCGCTCATCGCTGCATCGTCGCAAGCGCCCGCTGCGCCGCTGGCGAGCCTCGCGGTGGTCGAGCTTTTCACCAGTCAGGGCTGCTCGTCCTGTCCGCCGGCCAATGCGAATTTCGCGGCGCTGGCCGACAGGCCGGACGTGCTCGCGCTCTCCTTCGGCGTCACCTATTGGGATTACCTCGGCTGGAAAGACACCTTCGCCCAGCCGATGTTCACGCAACGCCAGGTCGACTACGAAACTGCTCTCGGCCACAGCAACGCCTTCACGCCGCAGATCGTCGTCAACGGACGCGACGATCTGGTGGGCACGGTGAAATCCGAATTGGATGTCGCCGTGGCGCGCAGCGTTCGCGCCTCGACCGCGCTGCTGCATGTCGAGAACGGTGTGCTGGCGGTGCATGCGGGTGCGGGCGGCCCGGCCAATGTCTGGCTGGTGCACTACAATCCCGGCACGGTGCAGGTTCCGATCGCCCGCGGCGAAAACTCGGGCCGCACGCTGCCGCACCGAAACGTCGTGCGCGAGCTGGTGCGTCTGGGCGTCTGGAACGGCACGGAAGAAACCTTCCCGCTGCCGCCCACGCCTCAAGGATTGAAATCCGCCGTCCTTCTGCAACAGGGCCGCACCGGCCCCATCCTCGCGGCGTGGAAGGAATAGTTGCTTCAGCGCGAGCAAATAAAACTCCCTGTCATCCCCGGCGAGCTTCGCCCGCAAAGCGGGCGGAGCGAGGTCAAGGGGAACCAGGTGGTCGGGAGCTGCTAGGCGCTGGAGAATTCGCACCGAGCAATTCTTCTTGAATCGAGTTGATGTCACGGCCTGGCTCCCCTTGACCTCGCGCAACGCGTGATACGCGTTGCGCTCGCCGGGGATGACAATGAGTTCCTGTTACGCGCTAGCTCCAAACTCCGGAAAATACTTGGCCATCATGCGCTCGCGATACGCCATCAAATTCGCGAACGATCGCGCCTTCCGCGTCAGCTTCGTGTCGAAAACATCCGTACCCAAACACGCCAACACGCCGAACGCCGTCGCGTCCACGCCGGCAGGCCTTTCACCGAACAGATACGCCTTGTCGCCCAGATGCGTCGATAGCGCGCCGAGCGAGCGGCTGCAGAGTTCGGTCACATCCTCTTCGCTGTGACGGCCAAACCCTTGCGCCTGCAAACCGTCGAGCATGCGCTTGGGCGAAGGCTCCGCCAGCGACCCGCGCATCGCTTGCGGAAATGCGGCGAACAACGCACAGGCCTTGGCGTAATTCTCGTCCCTCGTCCAGCGCACATAGGTGATGGCCCATAAGAGATGATCCTCCACCATCCGCTCGATCGTCCAGGCCTGCACGCGTTGCAGGTCGTTCAATCCGGAATCGAGATCCGCGCCGTACTTGGTCTCGATATGTTTGCGGATGAAGGTGGAGTCCGCGATCGTCTCTTCGCCGTCGCGGATGTAGGGCAGTTTGCCTTTCGGCGCGTTCATGTAGCCGGTGACCGAGACGTCGAAAGCAAGCCCCGCCATTGTCAACTGTACCATGGTCTTCATCACCAGCGGACTCTGGTCGGGCAGGCCGAAATAGGAACCGAAACCGTAGAGTGTGATCATGGGGGAATTCTTATCACCTCCCCCACCACTACATAACATTCCCTCTCCCTCTCCCCCTTTGGGGGAGAGGGAGAGGGTGAGGGGGTCTCAACGCGCCGCGGAAATCGAAGTTGAAGGCGCGTTGTATTCCAATTTCCCATCACTGATTGAATCCAGTGTTCGAACTTCAACACCCCCTCACCCCACCCTCTCCCCCGCTTCGCGGGGTAGAGGGAGATTTTCTTTTCTTTGGGATCAGTTGCTCTGGCTCGTCTCAAGCCGCCTGCCGCACGAACTCCGGATAATACCGTTCCATCATCCGCTCGCTGTAGGCGACAAGATTCTTCTGGCCGAGTGCCGCATCGCGCAGCGGCGTGTCGAAGAAGGGCGTGAGGATTCCCGCCAGCATGCCGAAAGCGGTTGCATCCGCGCCTGAAGGCTCGTTGCCGAAGAGATAGGGCTTGCCGTTCAAGGTCGCCGCCAGACTCGCCAGCGACCGCGACGCCAGCTTGACGATCTCGGCGTCGGTATGCCGCCCCAACCCGTGCAGATACAGATTCTGCTTGACCCGTTCGCGCGCTCCGTCGCGCACGCTGTCGGGCGCGCCCTTGAAGAATAGGGCCGGGCCCTTGGCGAAATTCTCCTCGATCATCCAGCGGAAATGCAGCAGCGCGAAATAGAAATGGTCCTCCAGCATCCGCTCCACCGCCCAGGCCCGCGCGCGCTCATCGGCGCTGAGGCCGCGATCGAGATTGAGACCGCGGGTCTCCTCGATATGGGCGCGGATGAACGTGGAATCGCCGATTTTTTGCCCGGCGTCGTCGATATAGGGAATCTTCCCCTTGGGCGCGCTCGGCGGCGCCGCGCGCTCCCTGGCGTAGCGCACGCCCGCCATCTTCAGCTGCACTTCGGTCTTCATCACAAAGGGGCTGGGGTCGGGAAGGTGGAACAGCGGGCCGAAGCCGTAAAGCACGATCATGGACATTCTCCTCAAGGCGTTGGCTCTTTCCTTACTGCCACGCTCCTGACAGCATGGTGTCAGCAGTATGGCAGCATGTTGGGAACCATGAGACGGGCAGACAGGCTTTTCCGCATCATCCAGATCCTCAGGCGCCGTCGGCGTCCCACCACGGCCGCCGAAATCGCCGAGGAAATGGAAACCTCCATCCGCACCATCTATCGCGACATCGCGCAACTGATGGCGGAGCGGGTTCCCATCCGCGGCGAAGCCGGCATGGGCTACGTGCTGGAAGGCGGCTTCGACATGCCACCCTTGATGCTGACGCCCGACGAGATCGAAGCGGCGATGCTGGGCGTGCAATGGGTGATGGCGCGCGCCGACACCACGCTCAAACGAGCGGCCGGCGATCTGATGGCGAAAATCGGCGCGGTGGTGCCCGAGCATCTGCGCCCGCTGCTGATGGAGCCGGCGCTTTCTGCGTCGGACCATCACGTCAATCCGATCGACTCTATCGACATGGCGCGCGTGCGCACCTCGATCCGCGCGCAAGGCAAGATCGCGCTCACCTATCGCGACGAGAACAATCTGGAGAGCCGCCGTGTCATCTGGCCGATCGCGGTCAGCTATTGGGACGCTGTGCGCCTCATCGTCGGCTGGTGCGAGCTGCGCAAAGGCTTTCGCCATTTCCGCACCGACCGCGTGCTCGAGGCGGAATTTCTCGACGTCCGCTGTCCGACCCCGCGCGCCAAACTGCGCTCGATGTGGACAAAGGAGATGGAAGCCGAATGCCTGCGCCACGGCCCGCGCGGGAAACGCCACGCGCTGGAAAGCCCATCGGCACCGATGGGCGAGCTGGTGGAGTAGAAAACTACCCTCCCCTTGAGGGAGGGTCGAAGCGCGAAGCGCTTCGGGGAGGGGTCATGCCGTGCCCGCTGAGTTCAGGGCACCGATATCATGCTTGTGAGGAAGGCCGCGGCATGACCCCTCCCCGAAATTTCCTGCTCACTACGTTCGCAGAAAATTTCGACCCTCCCTCAAGGGGAGGGTAGTTATTCAGCGTGATCGCCGCGCTAAGCTTCCCCTAATTCAGCAGGGGGAAGGTCATGCGAATTCTCGCGATTGTTTGTGTATCTGCTATCGCAGCGATGACGAGTGCTCTAGCGGCGCCAAAGCAGCTGAGGCCTGTCATCCAAGAATCCGACGGCTATGTCGCCGTGCCGAACGCGGCGTTAAAGCCGGTCAAGGCGCGGATTTATCGCGCGGTATTCGACGCGCGGCAGGGGGCTGCGAAGCCGGTCGATCTCGTGCCGGCGGTGAATTTCGCCGCCGCGGAACTGAACACGCTGGTGGGCGCGGGCATGACGCTCAAGAACGCGCAATTCGCCGTGGTCATCCACTCGCAGGATGCCGACGCTGGGCTTCTCGACAACGCGCATTACCGCGCGAAGTTCGGCGTCGACAATCCGAACCTCGCGGTGCTGGCGAAATTGAAGAAGGCCGGCGTGAAGCTCTATGTCTGCGGCCAGCAGCTGACCTTCGACAGCGTTGATTTCAAAACCTTGTCGCCCGACGTGACCGTCGTCGCCGATGGCCTGCTCGCGCTCACTCAGCTGCAGAACGAAGGCAGCGCGGTGCTGGTGTTTTAAACCAGGCTCTCTCCCTTCTCCCCTGCTTCAGCGGGGGAGAGGGGAAATGAGTTTGACTAAAGCGCGCTTCTCAGCTCCGCACGCAATTCGCTCGCCGCGGGATTGCTCACCTTGTTGGCGAGAATGTCCTTCACATCGGCCCTACGGCCGTAGAAGTCGCGATTGTCGTCGCTCGCAGGCGCCACCACCGAGCCGTTCAGCGTGAGCCCGCCATAGGCGCCCTTGGCCTTCGACCACACCACGATGTCGCCTTGGAAGTTGCCGCTGGTGGCCGCTTCGCCGGCCGCGCCGATGGTGACGACGGTGAGCCCTGCTCCGGCGCCGATCTTGAATTTGGAGCGTTCCACGGCGCGCAGCGCCTTGTCGCTCATGATGAACATGATGAGTTGAGCCTCTTCGAGCCCGATCTGCAGGCCGAACGAGCCGGACGCGAGTGTGTAGAAGGCGGGTGAGGAAAACGTGTTTCCGTTCCGCGCCAGCAGAACGCCTTCACCACCTTCGCCGCCGAAGATGAAGCCGCCCTTGACCAGCGACGGCACGATCAGCACTGCGCGGGCGCCGCGCAGCGCATGGCGCGCGTCGCCGAAGAACGAATCGTGCTTGAGATCTTGGATCGTCGCGGTGGCGTGCGCCAGCAGGCGGGTCTGGTCGGAGGCTTGCGCGCTCGAAAACCCGATCAGGCTTGCCGCAAACACGATGCCCGCGGCCCAGTTCATCAATTTTCTCATGATTTTTCTCCCGAACAATGAAGTGGAGCGTTCGCGGTCCGCAAAAAACCTGCACGCGCTCCGTTGAAGGATAGGGTCAAAACCTGACATGCTTTTGGCAGACGCGCTACTCGGCAGCTTTCAGCATCGCGGCGACATCCGAGGCCGTCTTTTGCGCGCTGGCGACGTCTTTGGCGGCGAGGCCCTTGCGTGTCTTGCCGGCGGCCGCCCTGAGCGATTTTTTCTTGGCGGCGTCTTTGGTGTCGGGGATCGCGCCGTTCCCTGCATTGGTCCTACCAGGCAGTTGAGCACGTGATGCAGATGCATCGTCACGCCGGAAAGATCGCCGGCTTTGGATGCGAGATCGGCATGCGTCCAGGCCGTGACGACTTCCGATTTGGCGTCGGCATTGGCGGGTGCCACTGCAAATGCTGCGGCAACACCGAGTGCGATGCATGCCGTGAGGGCTGTGAGCGTCTTCATGTGAACCTTCTCCAATGCCCCGCCTTCCGGCGCTTGAACGCCGGAAGGTCATGATAGTGGAGAAGTTCCCAGCCGCCTACCGCCTTCAGACCGGTAACGGCGAACGCCCGATAGTCCGCCCGATAATCCGCAAAGAAGCGTCGGGATTACAACGAGTTGGCCAGGTGCTTACGGGCCGCTCACACGACGGCCAGCGGCATCGCTGGGGCGGCTATAGATCAGCGAACGGCCGTCCCAGACTTCGATCTGCTTGGCGCCTTCCAGCTTCATGGCATGGGCCATGACTTTGGCCTTCACTTGATCGTCGCAGATGGTGCTGAATTTCGCGAACAGCGAGCCGTCCTGATTGAGGTAACAGATTTCATAGCTTGGCATGAGCCGTTTTCCTTCGACTAGCGTCATGCCCCCACGCGGGTCGCAATCTGCGCGCTCGCCGCAACGAAGGTCCAGCGAATTTTTTGTCAAGGAAATCACAAGTTTCTGTCAGCGCGACATCGCGCAAATTGCCCGGAAGTTCCAGCGATTGTGGCGTTCCGTGTTACCGCATTGTAAGGCTGTCTCCGCGCGGCGTGCCGCGAAATGAGCATCCGTGTAACAATCCATCCCGCACTTGCGAACGTAGAAGGGACGCGGCCTTAACCCAGGCTATAATGGCAGCGAATCCGCTTAGGGGGCGGAGATATGACGATCTCGGAAGAAACAGCAGCGCAGGCCGGCGAGGTGCCACAGGGCGCGACGCGCGTGCTGCGCTGGATTCTCAATTTTCTGACATATGGCGCGAACTCGCGCCCGGGCGAGCCGCGCGTGCCGTTTTACCGCCATGCGCTCTTCGTGCGCATTTCGCACTGGGTGAATGCGGGCGTTCTGTTGGTGATGTTGATGAGCGGACTGCAGATCTTCAACGCGCATCCCGCCCTCTATTGGGGCAAGTCTGCCGATTTCGATCATCCGGTTCTCTCGCTCACCGCGCAGTATGACGACAAGCACAATATTCGCGGCGTCACCCAGATCGGGCCCTGGAAGTTCGATAGCACCGGCACGTTCGGTTATTCCGATGTCGATGGTCAGCCCGCGGTGCGCGGCTTTCCGGACTGGATGACCTTGCCGGGCGCGCAGTGGCTGGCCATGGGCCGGCAATGGCATTTCTTCTTCGCCTGGTTCTTCGTGCTGAACGGCTTGCTCTTCGTGGCGCTGGCGCTGCGCAGCCGTCATGCGCAGCGCGATCTCTTTCCCAAGAAGACAGACTTCACCCATCTGCCCAAAGACATCGTGCAACACGCCCTGCTGCGCTTTCCCAAAGGCGAAGCGGCGAAAAGCTACAACGGCATCCAGCGGCTCACTTATTTCGCCGTGATCTTCGTCATCGCCCCGCTCATCGTGCTGACCGGGCTCACCATGTCGCCGACCCTGGATGCAGCCTTTCCTCCATTGCTGTGGTTGTGGGGGCGGCAGACGGCGCGCACGATTCATTTCATCTGCGCTTTTTCGTTCCTGGCTTTCTTCTTCGTGCATATCGCGCTTGTGCTGCTTTCCGGCGCCGGCAACGGAATTCGCTCCATGATCACCGGCTGGTGGTATCTTGAAAAGACGGGAGGCGCGCATGAGTGACACGAGCCCCAAGACAAGCCGGCGACATTTCCTGCGCGGCGCAGGCATCGGCGCGGCCTTCGTTCTCGGCGGCTGCAAGGAGTTGTCGCAGCGGCCCTGGGTGCAGGACACGCTGATCAGCGCCGAACAATTGACCAAGCGCGTGCAGCGGCTCTTCGCGGGCTCACAGGCGCTGGCCCCGGAATTCGCCAAGGCCGACATCGCGTCCAGCTTCCGCGCCAACGGCACGACGATGCCGGCGACCAACGACTATCAGGCCCACGCCGCTGGCGGCTTCAAGGATTGGCGCGTTGAGGTCACGGGATTGGTGGACAGAAAGCTGTCGTTGTCGCTCGCGGACTTGCGCAAATTCCCCTCGCGCACCCAGATCACGCGGCACGATTGCGTGGAAGGCTGGAGCTGCATCGGCGAATGGACGGGCGCGCCGCTCAAGCTCGTGCTCGCCGCGGCGCGGCCGAAAGCGAACGCGCACTACGTGGCGTTCCGCTGCGCCGATCCGATGGACGATCTCGACGGCGACGGAATTCCGGAAAGCTCATTTTACTACGAGAGCCTCGATCTCGTCGAAGCGACGCATCCCCAGACGCTGCTGGCCTATCAGCTCAACGGCGCGCCCTTGCCGGTGGCGAACGGCGCACCGGTGCGCCTGCGCGCGGAGCGTCAACTCGGCTACAAGCAGGCGAAGTACGTTCGGCGAATCGAACTGGTGGAGCGCTTCGAGGATATCGGCGGCAAAGGCGGCTACTGGGAAAACCAGGGCTACAATTGGTGGGGCGGGATCTAGCGTTCCTGACCGCCGTTCATTGACAGGCACCGACCCCCTCCCCACATTCCCTTCATCAGCGTTTGGGGAGAAACGTGATGGCCGAGGTCAATACCGCGCCTCAGATGGCGCAAGGTTCCGACAGCGCCCGCACCATGGCCATCGTCATCTATGGCCTCTTTCTTTCCACCTGGGTGGGCTTTGCCATCGGTCCGCTGATCGGCGTCATTCTCGCTTACGTCAAGCGCGGCGAGGCGCGCGGCTCGATCTATGACAGCCACTATTCGAATGCCATCGAAGTGTTCTGGGTGTCGCTGGTGATGGCGATCCTCGGCATCATAACACTTCCGGTCGGCCTCGGCTTCTTCATCTGGATCGGGCTTTGCATTTGGTATCTCTTCCGCACCATCAAGGGACTGGTGCGCGTCATCGATTCTCGCCCTTACGCCTGACGCGCCCCGATACGCCATGACCGCCGAGAATAGCTCCCAAGCCTCTGAACCGGCGAAAGATCTGCGGATCGTCGCGCTCATTGCCTACGGGCTCTTTCTCGCCGCCGCGATGAACGGATTCACGGCGGTGGTGGGCCTGGTGCTCGCCTATGTGAAGCGCGGCGACGCCCGCGGCACGATCTACGAAAGTCATTTCGAAAATCTGATCACCGTGTTCTGGGTGTCGTTGGTGATTGCTGTCTTGCTTGCATGCGCGCTGCTGTTCGGAGTTTTCGGACTGGCGATGTCGCTGTCCAAAGGCTATCCGGGCCTCGCTTTGTTCTGGCTGCCCGCAGCTTATTTCGGCTGGATTGTGCTGGCGGTTTGGTATCTCTACCGCACCGTGAAGGGCCTGGTGCGCGCGATCGACGGCAAACCTTACGCCTGACCTTCAGGCTTTGGCCGGAAGAACAAGAATCCGATCACCCCCACCATCAGCGCCAGCGAAAAACTGTACGGCGCGATGTCATAGATCGGTCCCGTGGTCATGGCTGCGCGATGCACGCTCATGCCCATCTGCTCGCCCCACAGAATGCAGCTGCCCACGCCGGTCTCGCTCGCCTTGCAGCCTTCGTACAAAGCCGAGCTCACGGCCAGCGTCGGGACCATCAATGCGAGACCCGGCATCAGCAGCAGCGTGAGCGCGGCGAGCAACGGCCGCATGGCGATCAGCGCCGCGATGGCCGCGGCGATAGCGATGAGAAATGTCACCGTGGTGTCGTCGCCGACAAACCAGGCGAGGTTCAGCGTGTCGCGCAAGCCGCCCCCGAGCGCGAGTCCGCGGCAGAGTTCCGGCCCGGGCGCGCATTGCATCGACAGCGCCACCAGCCGCACGAACCAGACGAGAACGGAGGGCGCGAGCAATATGGCCGCGCCTGACGTCCATATCAGGAAAGCGTAATGGCGCGGCTCCTCCGGGGGAGGGGCATCGTCTTCATACTCGTGCATGCCTGAATGTTAAGCACACTTGCCGGTCAATCGCTCAGCAAAGCGTGAGCTTCCTTAATGTCGCAGGTTAACGTTGGCGTGAGGGCGCCTCGAGCGAGAGCCAGCGCCCGGAGCGGATCTGCGCGAGGAACGCAGTGTGCAGGCCGATGTGGTCGCGGGGCGAAAAGTCTACCGGCAGCGCATCGAAATCGGGATCGCGCCAGGGCGGCATGGCCTCCAGCGCCCGGGCAAATCCCGACTGTGTGGGGTTGGGACCCGACCGGCGCAGGGCTTCGACGAACAGCCGCGCATTGAGATAGGCCCGAAGCGCCTGCGCCGACGCGACGGTGTGAAAGCGCCGTTCGTAGCGCTTCACCCAGGCCCGCAACTTGAGGTCGCGATCGTCGGGGTACGGATTTGGCGTGGTCGCAACGGCATAGAGACCGGAAACCGCCACGCCCCCCAGCGTCGCCACTTCGGGCACGTAACAGGCCGACGGGCAGAGGAAGACGGGAAACCAGCCGCGCGCATGGGCTTGGCGCGCGATATCGAAGGTCTCCTGCGCCACCGCGCCCAGCACCACGATCTCGACGCCAGATTTGCGAAGTGCCGCGATCTGCGCGGCAAAGCTGCGTGCGCCGGGTTCATACGTCGCGGATTGGACGATGCGTTGTTTGCGCTCGGAGAGCGCGGCGTTCACACCATCCAGTGCGCCGCGGCCGAAGGCGTCGTCGCGCGCCAGCACGCCCACTTTCAGATCGCCGCGCTCGCGCAGAATCCAATCGAGACCGAAACGGATCTGCGCCGCCACCGGCATGTCCACCGTGAATTCCAGCGGTTGCGACGGCACATAGATGTCGTCCGCCGAGGTAAACGGAAAGAGGTGAAGGATGCCTTTGTTCAATACCGTCGGCATGGTGGCTGCCACGGCTGGCGTTCCGGTGGCGCATAGAATCGCGAACACGCCGCGCGACAGCATCGCGTTGACGACGCGCTCGGCGCGTTTGGTGTCATAGGCGTTGTCTTCCGCCACCAGCGTGAGGTTGCGTCCGAGCACCCCCCCTTTCTTGTTTGTCTCTTCGAAGGCGAGCGTCAGGCCGCTCTTCACGGCCACGCCGACCGCGGCCAGCGGACCGGAAAGATCGACATGGGTGCCGACGACGATTTCCTTTTCGTGCACGCCAGGCGCGGCGGCGGCTGCGGCAACGTGAACGAGAGAGAGAAAGACGGCCGACGCGAGAGCGCTCGCACCAATCGACGCACTTACCCTCCCCCTGAGGGGAAATTTGTAGAGCAAATTTCGGGGAGAGGGCATGCCGAGTGATCGAAGAACAGCGCTAAGCCTTCGTGCTGGGACGGTCTTTGATGCGCGCGAACCAATTGCCGACGTTCTTGTATTCCGCGTTCAGCGGCTGGCCCACCTGTCCGCCGAAATCGAGGAAGGCGTAGAGGAGAATGTCGGCAAGCGTGAATCGTTTGCCGCAAACGAATTCGCGGCCGTCGCTCATCTGTTCGTTCAGCCATTTGACGCGGTCTTGTGCGATTTTTTTGAGCCCGTCGGCGGCTTCCGGCACCGTCACCATGCGATCTTTGAACAGCGGCAGCCCCTGGCTGAAGCGAAAGCCATTCGCCAGCGGCTCGCAGATATTGAGGTCGACGCGCCGCGTCCACATCCGCGTTTCGGCCTTTTCCTCTGGCGTCTTTCCGATCAGCGGCGGGCTCGAATGGGTGTCTTCCAGATATTCGCAGATCGCCAGGATTTCGCAGACGAAGGCGCCATTGTCGAGTTCGAGCGCCGGCATCTGACCGTGTGGGTTGCGCTTCAGATGATCGGTCTGGCGGTTCTCGCCCTTCATCAGGTCCACTTGAACGGTGGGGATGGCGAGGCCCTTCTCAGCCATGAACATGCGCACCACGCGCGGATTGGGCCCCACGGAATTGTAGAATTTCATCGTCGTCTCCTTCGGTATTCTTCCCGGCGCGCAACGTTAGGGAGAGGTAAAGGCGCGGTCAAACCCGCCCCATTTCGCTGTGGGGATTCTTCGTGGGAATTCATGGCCCGAATTCATGGCCCGAATTCGTGGCCCGAATTCATGGATTGTCATTTCTTGCAGGAATGGCCATTTGTAAGGTTGTGAGGTCTTTACGTTGCGGAACATGCGCCGGGTTTTTCTTCTCATAGCTGGATGGGGTTTGGTAGCGATCGGCATTCCGCTGACCTTCGCGCCCGTGCCTATTCCGCTCATTGGTGTGCTGCCGCTGCTGATCGGGCTTGCGATCCTCACCACCCATTCCAAAGTCGTGCGCCGCGCGTTGCAGTTCACCCGGCACCGTTACGGCTGGATTTCGCGTGCGCTCGAAAAATTCGGCCAACGTGCCCCGCCGGGCGTGAAGACGATGGTGCGCCGAACCCGTCCGGGCGCTATCTTGCGCTACGCTCGCCGCCGCGCGAGGCGCGGAAGTATCTGATGGCCATTCCATTCATTCGAGATTTCGAAGCGAACTACGGCGCGAGCGAGAGCGTCTCGCCGCTCATTCGCCGTGTGCTGGCCAAGAACCCCAGCGCCTTCACGTTCAAAGGCACAGGCGTCTACATCGTCGGCAACCGGGATGTGGCGGTGATCGATCCCGGCCCCGATCTTGCGGAGCATATCGAGGCCCTGAAGCACGCACTCAAAGGCTTGAACGTCACCCACATTCTCGTCACGCACACCCACGCCGATCACTCCCCGGCCGCGAAGTGGCTCAAGGAATTCACCGGCGCCAAGACCTACGGCTACGGCCCGCATGGTTCGGGCAAAGCCGAGGAAGGCGTCAAAGTGGAAGAGGGCGGTGACATGGAATTCGCGCCCGATGTGGCGGTGCGCGACGGCGATATCGTTCGCGGCGAGGGCTGGACGATCGAATGCGTCTTCACGCCGGGCCACACCTCCAATCACATGTGTTACGCGCTCAGAGAAGAAAAAGCGCTCTTCACCGGCGATCACGTGATGGGCTGGTCGACGACCGTGGTGACGCCGCCCGACGGCGATATGCGCGCTTACATGGCGAGCTTGCGCAAGCTGCTCGCGCGCGACGACCGCGTGCTCTATCCCACCCACGGCGCGCCGGTGACCAATCCCAAACCGTTCATTCAGGCCTATATCGATCACCGCCTGGAGCGTGAAGCACAGATCCTTGCCTGCATCCGCGACGGACTTTCCACCATCCCGCAAATGGTGGCGCGCATGTATGCCGATGTGGACAAGCGTCTGCACCCTGCTGCGTCGCGTTCGGTCTTGGCGCATCTCATCCAATTGGTTGCGGAAGGCCGCGTGAAGCCTGAGGAATCTCGCTATTTCTTGACAAAGTAGCTACCGGTAGCTACCAGTTCGGCATGACCACGGTCTCGATCAAAGACGCGAAAAACCGCCTTACCGAACTCGCCCGAAAGGCCGAGAAGGGCGAGACCATCACGGTCACGCGCAACGGCCAGCCCGTCTTCGATATCGTTCCGCATAAAAAGAAGAAGGGCGGAACGGATTGGGAGGCGGGCGAGAAGTATTTGCGCGAGCGCGGCGTTGATCGCCTGGTGTCGTGGATTTCACCGGACTTCGACGATCCCCTGCCGGAAGATTTCCTGCTCAAGCCGCTGCCCAAATAGTGCGCCTGCTCCTTGACAGCCACGTTCTTCTTGCGATTGCGCATGGAGAGGTTGTCGCGATCGGCGCGAAGATAGACCTGTTGCTAAAGACTAGCTCCAACGAATTCTTCGTGAGTGTGGCCAGCCTTTGGGAAATCGCGATCAAGTATCGCGTGGGCAAACTCAAGCTGAAGATGCAGCCCGGCGAGCTTCCCGGCTATTTCGTGTCGCTGGGATACGACCTCATCGTTGTTGACCACCATCACGCGCTGGAAGAGCTTCTCGTCCAGCCCGACACCCGCGATCCATTCGACCGTCTGCTGCTCGCCCAATGTCAGGTGGAAAACATGCGGCTGGTGACAGTCGATCGCGCACTGGCCCACCATCCGCTCGCCTGGCAGGCAGTTCGATAATGGCTGCCGCGTCTTCTGTACTCCTCAAGCCCGCGCGCATCTGGTCCGCTGGCGACGGCTTGCGCGAGAAGATGCACGTTCTCGTGGAAGGCGAGCGTATCGCGATGATCGGCGCCGAGCTTTCGGCGCCGCACGCAACGTGCGTGGAGTTGACCGATTGCACGCTATTGCCGGGCTTGATCGATGCGCATTCGCATCTCTTCCTGCGCCCCTACAATCAAACGCTGTGGGACGATCAGGTTCTGAAGGAAAGCGAAAGTTATCGCACCGTTCATGCGGTCGCGCATGCGCGGGCCACGTTGATGGCCGGCTTTACGACTTTGCGCGACCTTGGCACGGAAGGTGCCGGCTATGCCGATGTCTCGCTCAAGCGTGCCATCGCGGAAGGCATTGTTCCGGGTCCGCGCGTTCTTGTGTCAACCCGGGCGATTGTGGCCGCCGGAGGTTATGCGCCGTCACGCGCAAAATATCGCGACGATTGCTGCTTGGCACAGGGTGCCGAGGAGGCAAGCGGCGTCGACGAGGTCGTGCGCGCCGTCCGCCATCAAGCCGCTCATGGCGCGGATTGGATAAAATTCTACGCCGACTACCGCGTGGGTCCCAATGGAGAGACGGTCGCGACCTTCTCGATAGAAGAATTGCGCGCCGGAGTCCAAACAGCCCACGATCTGGGTCGGCCTGTGGCAAGCCACGCTATCAGCGATGAGGGGATGAAACGCTCTGTCCTCGCCGGCGTGGACACCATCGAGCATGGCTATGGCGGAACGCGTGAAACCTTCGTCTCCATGGGCGCGAAGAATATTGCGTTTCTTCCAACGCTGGCGGCGGCGGAATCCATCGCCGAATATTTCCACGGCTACAGTCCGGGCAAAACCGAACCCACCGAACACATTCGCAACGCTGAACGCGCCTTCCGTCTGGCGCGCGAAGCGGGCGTTACCATCGGCTGCGGCAGCGACGTGGGCGTCTTTGCGCACGGCACCAACTGGCGCGAGCTGGAACTCATGCAGCGTTGCGGCATGACGCCCGAGGAATGCCTAACGGCGGCGACTGCCGTCAACGCGAAAATCCTGCGACGGGAAAACGATCTCGGAAAGATCGAGAAGAAGTTCCTCGCCGACCTCATTGCCGTGCCGGGCGATCCAACGCGCGATCTGGCCCTCTTGCACGCACCGCGCTTCGTGATGAAAGGCGGCGCGATCGTGAGGGATGATCTGGAGCGCAATCGGGTGAAGTGTGAAGCGGTTCAGCCGCCAAATTGCGCGACAATCAAAGAATCTAGAGCATGATCTGATTCAAAGTCATCAGATCATGCTCTAGGCACACGCTAGCGCGTCAATTTCCAATCGATAGAAGTGCGCCAGGCTGTTTCGCCCTTGGGACCGGTGAATTGATAGCGCCAAAAGGAGGCGCATATGATCGAGACTTGATCCAACCTCTCGTCGCCGCTCGATTGCGCGACAACAATATCTTTCACTCGCCCATCCGCTGTGATCGTAAAGGACAGCTCGGCGATCCCCTCTTTCCCTTCGCGAATGGACTGCGAGGGATACCAGCGCATGCAAGTATGGTCGCCATCGGCTAGCACGGTTTGCGGCGAGAGGGACGGTTGTTCGAACGACAGCGGTTGCGGTTTTGGAACGTTCAACTTCGCGAGTTCAGGGGGTAGCGATTGTGTTGCCAAGGATGGTGGTTGTGTTGCAGGTGGCGCGTCGGTCAGACGCCAAATAATGCGCATCTTTTTCGAGATATCTCGCGCATTCTGACTGTTTGGCGGATATCTCCACGCAAGCACGCAGGTTTTCGCCGCCGCATCCAACACCGTGCTGCCGCTCGATTGCTCGACGGTAGGCCGGCTTACCTTGCCTTTTTCGTCGATATGAAACGACACGATTGTGCTGCCTTCGAGGTTGTTTCGAACGGCTGCGGGAGGATATGTCGGGCAGTTGTGGCTGAAGCGCTGGACATCGGCGGAATTCGTCGCCGCCAATAGCTGCGCAGGCGTCAAGAGCGCCAGGGCAAGAACGAGTTTCGCCGCGCCGTTCAATTAATGGCGTCCTGCAGCGCTTTAACGTAGCTGCGAATGCGCTCGGCACTGCGCCCGTCGTCTGCCGTGCCGTTGCGGCTCTCCGAGCGGATATCCACCTTCGCGCCCATGCCGGCGGGCTTGACGCGGATGACGATGTCGTCGATCTGTCCGAAAAGGAAAGTGGTATCGGTTGCTTCGATACGTCCTTCGCTGGGCACCACGGCGACGATATCCCAGCCCATGGCTTCCGCAGCTCGGCGCGCACTGTCGAACAGCTTGGAAGGCGATGTCAAAATCGCGATCGTGCGAATATCGATATATTCCTTCTTCTGCCAGTCGCGTACGGTCTTGGTTTTCGTCTTCCATTTTACGAGCGTGTCGCCGTCATAGTTTGGCGGGTTTTCGGCGCCTTCGCGCAGCGGCAGCAGGGCCACGAAGGTCGGCGGCTTTTCGGTGTCGGTGGTGACGTCGTGAATGGGCGGGGAAATTCTTGCCTGCACGATATTGTAAATGGGCATCGCGATCAGCGCGGCGGCGCCCAGCAGACCCAAAATTCCCCAGCGCGAGTTTTCCGTTTCCTTGGATACGCGCGATGCGATCAGCCACAGCACGCCGAGCACCAGGGCCGCGAGACCCACATACACGCACCAGGGAAACAGAACCTTCAATCCGAACGGCATGCCCCAGAGGCCAAGCCTTGTGCCAAGCGAAGCGGTGATGGCGATGAGAAGCGCGAGCAAGAAGAGCCCGAACACAAACCGCGCCAGTCCCGGCAACACCCGCATCCCAAACTCCAAAACCCAAACCCCGCCGCGGCTTCTTTGCGCCGCCGCGTTTATTCCGCCGCGATGGTCGGCAGGCGGTAGTCTCCAAAGCGTTGACGCAGAATGATCTTCTGGATCTTGCCCGTGGCCGTGTGCGGAATCTCGTCGACGAACACGACATCGTCCGGCATCCACCATTTGGCGATTCTGCCGGTCAGATATTTCAGCAGATCCTCTTTTGTGGCGTTCTGGTCCTTCTTGAGCACGATCACCAGCAAGGGCCGTTCGTCCCATTTGGGATGGCGCACGCCGATGACGGCGGCTTCGGCGACGGCCGGATGTCCAACCGCGAGATTCTCGATCTCGATGGTCGAGATCCATTCGCCGCCCGATTTGATGACGTCTTTCGCGCGATCGGTGATGGTCATATAGCCTTGGGCGTCGAGCGTCGCCACGTCGCCGGTGTCGAACCAATCGTCCTCGTCAAAGGCGTCTTTGCCTTCGCCCCGGAAATAGCCTTTGGCGATACAGGGGCCGCGCACCTTCAGGCGGCCGAAGGCCTTGCCGTCGCGGGGCAACTCGTCGTTTTCGTCATTGACGATCTTCATCTCGACGCCAAAGGGCGCGTGGCCCTGTTTGCACTTGTAGTCGAGCTGTTTTTCGTAGGGCAGTTCGTCCATGCCGACCTTCAACGTGCCGAGCGTGCCCAGCGGGCTCATCTCCGTCATGCCCCAGGCATGCACCACCTGCACGCCGTATTTCTTTTCGAAGGTTTCGATCATGGAGCGCGGACAGGCCGAACCGCCGATCAGCACCCGTTTGAGATGCGGCAGCATCGTGCCGGATTGTTCCAGGTATTGCAGCGCCGCCAGCCACACCGTCGGCACCGCCGCCGTCATCGTGACTTTTTCGGTCGTCAGCAGTTCGCAGATCGACGGTCCGTCGAGTTTGGCGCCGGGCATCACCAGCTTGGCGCCCGTCATCGGCGCGGCAAAAGCGAGTGCCCAGGCATTGGCATGAAACATCGGCACGACGGGAAGAATGGAGTCTACGTTGCGCAATCCCATCGCGTCGGCTTGCCCCGCGATGAAGCCATGCAGCACGTTGGAGCGGTGCGAATAGAGCACACCCTTGGGATTTCCAGTTGTGCCGGACGTGTAGCAGAGCCCGCAAGCGGTGTTCTCGTCGAAGTCCTTCCAGGTGAAATCGTCGTCGCCTTCCGCGATGAGATCTTCATAGGCGACCAGGTTCGGAATATCTGCTTTGGGCAGATGTTCGCGGTCGGTCATCGCCACATAGAGTTTGATCGAGGGAATCTTCGGCGCGATCTTCGCCACGATGTCGGCGAAGGTGATGTCGAAGAACAGCGCTCTGTCTTCGGCGTGATTGGCGATGTAGACGAGCTGTTCGGGAAAAAGGCGCGGGTTCAGCGTGTGATAGACGGCGCCGATCCCGGCGATGCCGTACCAGGTCTCCAGATGCCGCCAGGTGTTCCACGCCAGGGTGCCGATGCGGTCGCCGAGCTGAAAGCCTCGTCTGTCGAGCGCCTTGGCGATACGCTTCGCCCGGCCGTGGATCTGGCGGTAGTTGGTGCGATGGATCGGCCCTTCCACCGAGCGCGTCACGACTTCGCGGTCGCCGTGATACAGGGCGGCGTGATCGATCAGTTTGTGGACCAGCAGCGGCCAGTCCTGCATCTGCCCCAGCATGGCAGTTCACTCCCCGGATTTGATGAGCGGCATCATAGGAATGCGCGGGAGCCGCGGCAACGCGCCTGGCCTTGTACGGGCCGAGTTTCAGGGCAGTTCAACCTGGGTGGGCGATTTGAGCCCTAGTCAGAAGGAATTCGGCGAGTCTGTCGGCCCTCCGCTGTTCCCGTACCGAGTGACCCGTTGAATACAGCGGCCCTTATTTTCCGAAAGCTTTGCCCCGCTCATTGATTTAGCCGGCCCGCTCGGCTCCTCTCATTGGTGGATTCGGCGGGCCGCAATGCCAAAACATCGTCGCATGATGGCTTTAAGGTCTGCCCTTGTTGCGGCAGCCGTGATGGTGGCGATCGACACTCATGGCGCGTTGCCCGGCATCGCCGCCACGCGTTCTACAGCAATTCACTACACGGACCATGGCGAACCGCCCGCAAGCGATCCTTCCCCAAATCCGAGGCCCCCCGATGTGCCGGCAGTGTCGGATCTACGCGGTTACTTGGACGACGATACGCCATGGAAGCACGGGCCTCTGACCGCCCTTAAGAAGGGACAAAAGGCAAGCACGCCCCGAATTCTGACTATCGACTACAAGCGACTGCTCGAGCGCTATGATGATCCAAGCATCGTAGGCGATGCAGCACAAATGGCACGCGACAAATTATCAAGAGCTCTCTGGCCGCTCTTGCGCCAATTGGTAAGCGAAAACGGGGGCACGCTGTTGTTGGATCGGCGGATGTTTTTGACGGAGGTGCAAGGTGCCGACATCACAGACCTCGCAATCAAAAGGGTTGATGCCGCTTATCCGCCCCCAAGACCTGCGCCAGCCATTGCAGATCAGCTTCAGCGCCCCATGGTGCCGGAACCGTTGATGCTTGTTGCCGATGTGCGCAAGCTCAACGAGGTGGCACACACTGTCTATGGAGAGCAGATCGGCCTACCTATCTCCAAGGCCCTGTACACCGTCATGCAATCTTTCGATTACCCACAATTCCGTCCTGCCGATGCACCCATCTCGATGTTGGCCAGACGTGACAGTCCACGCCACATGACGATGTTGCCAGGTGCCGGATCATTGGCACGGGCGAGATAGCCGCCAAGCCTTGCAATCTTGATGAGGTAACGAGAGATGGATTTGCGATTTGATGGTTTGGCTTTATCGGGGACGAAACGGTCGAGCAGATTTATTTCGGTTGCGGTGAGTGCGAGTGTCGGGGCCGCATGGGGGGCTGCGCGATTGAGCATCGTCATCCAGAAGATACGCCAACTGACGATGCAGAAGACGGAGATCAGGTTGACGAGGCGCTCTGCGGTTCTGAGTTTGGAGTCTTCGGCTTTGCAGCCGGACTTCAGGATCTTGTGAAACACCTCGATCTTCCAGCGCAGGGCGTACCATTGGAGTTTCTCGATGGCGTCCTTGCACGATTTGACCGGCAGATCGGTGATCAGCTTCCAGTCGATCGGTTTTCTGTTTTTCGGCTTGCCGCGCTCCTGGGCATGAATCACTGTCAGCTCCAAGGGCGGATACTGCTTCTGCTTTCCGATCGGCGGCAGGAGCCGGAGTTTTTCGAACTTGATGTCGATCACGGCAATGCTCGGGTTGCCATGGACATCTCGAACCTCGATGCGATGCTGGCCTCTGAGCTTGGCCTTGGCCATGTCATCGGCCACCGTATGATTCCCGTCTCCCGCCAGACGGTCGACGCAGGTCCGAACCAGGAAGTGGGTGCCGATCTCCTGTGCCGCGCAGAACAGCTCATAGATGTCGCTTTCGCGGTCGCCGATATGAACGCAGCGCGCCGGATCGTCCAGCGTCGCGGTGGACTGCCGGAGATTTTCCAGCCAGCGGATGCTTTCCTTCTTCTCGATCGGCACGCGCGTCGGGTTGATCTTTTTCTTGAGGGCATTGCAGCCCTTGAACTTCTTACGGCTCCAGAATTTGATGGCCGCAATCCCGAGCGGGAGACCTTCGGGCGTCAGCGCCAGACTTGAGTGCATCAGGATACCACAAACTGTATGCAATCTCGGACGGCCTCTCTTGTCCCGTTGCGCAAAGACCTTATGAGTGATGCCTATCGGCTGTGTACGGTCCCGCTGAAACGAGAACTCCGTCGTGTCGTGCAAGACCAGGATGGGACCGTCAGTTGCCGCAAAGCGCTCGTTCGTCGCCTCAAAATGGCCCGATAGAATATCCGCCTCGTTCACCCGATCATTGGAGAAGAAGCGATACGCTGCCTTGGCATTCGCCCAATCCTGACAAGCCATCGGGATACTCTCGCCCACAGCATCGCCGATCTGACCAAGAAGGTCTCGAAATCTTCTGCCCAACCGAGCGTCCGCAAACTCGCAAGCCGCGATTTCTCGATCGACCCAGCTGTCAGTCTCGGCGCGGCGGCGCCGCCCCTCTCTCAATATCACGGTGCACCCTCCAAAGTGATTCGGGTGCTCGAAAATGAATCACAACCGATTCATCCGATTCAAGAAATTGCGAGATCGACCGTACTCACGAGGCGGTCAAATTGTGGGTAATCGAAAG
>JACQDN010000036.1 GCA_016201105.1 Pseudomonadota bacterium | reverse complement strand
TTGCAAAATGTAGTCGGACCGCAATCCTTCGGTCTCGCGCGCCACAGCAGTGATCTTGCCGCTCTTCTCGAAGGCTTCGACCAGGAGGCTCTGCACAAGCTGAGTCGTGTGGTCAACCCAAGCGGAATTCGCATAGTAGTCCATCACCGATTGCGAACGGATCAGGGCGATACGGTTGGTGTCCAAACTATCCGGTGCATCGGGAAGCGCGATCGCGAGCTGCCATTGCGCGACCGGTGCATCCGTCGGTGGCGTCGTCGCCGGACGCAAGACATAGAGCTGTCCTGCCGGCGGTGGACCGATATTCAATCCCCCGCAACTGGCCAGAACGAACCCGGCCGTCGCAACAAGAATGGCGTGAATGATTTTCCTGGACATCGAGTGCTTGCTCATTTGGGTTGGTATCCCTGACGGCGATCGCCGAATATCAGCTTGGTGGGCTCGCGGTCCAATTGGTTGGAAACGCGCTTGAGACTGTTCACCAGCGACCGTGTTTCAGTGACGAGCTGAGTGACCTGTCCCATGGTGTCGCCAGAAAGAATCCGGTTCGCATTCACGGCCGCCTGATCGGTATGCACCAGCACGGTGTTGAGTTGGGTCAGGTCGGTGTTCAATTCCCCGGAGGCGCGAGACAGATTGTCGATTGCCGCATCCAGATCGCCCGAGCGCTTGGCGATGACACCTGTCGTCATTTGCAGATTGGCGAGCGTATCGCTGACGGCCTTGCGGTTTTTGTCGTTGAGCAGATCGGAAAGCTCATCGCCCACCTTGTTGAGCTTGGCGATCACCTGCGGTGCTGATTGCGCCAATTGCTGCAAGGTGGATTGCTCCGACTTGATGGTGGGATATCGCTCGCCGGGTTGGCGCTCCACCACCGGAGAATTTTTGGAGCCCCCCTCGATTTCCACGTAGGAGCCGCCGGTGATGCCCTCGCTGGCGATCGAAGCAACACTGTCTTCCTTGATTTTCAGCGTCGGATCGATCTGCATGATGACAATAACGCGCTTGGGATTGTTAGGATCGAATTTCAGCTGAGTGACGCGCCCCACCTCGATACCATTGAAGCGCGTGGAAGTGCCTTTGCCGAGCCCGCTGACAGAACCGTAAAAATAGGTTTGGTAGTAGGCGTATTCCTCGCTGTACTGGGCGCCCGTCAGCCACAACAAAACGACCACGAGTGCGAGGATGCTTGCAAACACAAAGGCGCCTACCGCTGCATAGTTCGCATTCGTCTCCATGTCTTTTTCCCCCGATCAGGATTCGAGCGCGGCGCGGCCGCGCGCGCCCGAGAAATATTCCTGAATCCACGGGTGCGTATCGTGGATCAGGGTTTTGATGGTGCCCACTTTGATCTTCTGGCCCACGAGGACCGCGATGCGGTCGGTGACGGCACGCAGCGTATCGATATCGTGGGTTACAAGAAATACCGTGAGATTAAGGCTTTTCTGCAGATCGCGCACCAATTCGTCGAAGTGCGTCGCAGATATGGGGTCGAGGCCCGCCGTCGGCTCGTCCAGAAAGAGAAGTTCCGGGTCAAGCGCCAATGCGCGCGCAAGACCCGCTCGCTTCTTCATGCCGCCGGAAAGCTCGGAGGGATATTTCGCACCTGCGTCTTCCGGAAGGCCAACCAGCGCGATTTTCATCGCTGCGATCTGGTCCATCAGTTCAGACGACATATTGGTGTATTTGCGCAGCGGCACCTGGATGTTCTGCGCCACGGTCATGGAGCTGAAAAGCGCGCCTTCCTGAAAGTGCACGCCCCAGCGAAGTTGCAGCGCGCGGAGCTGTTCGGCGTTGAGTTCCGAGGTCCTCTGGCCGAAGACTTCTATCTCGCCTTCCATGGGCCGCATCAAACCGACGATCGATCGCATTAGAACCGATTTGCCAGTGCCCGATCCGCCGACGACGCCAAGCACCTCGCCGCGGATCACATCGAGATCGAGATGATCGTGAATGATCTTTCCGCCAAATCCGTTGACCAGACCGCGGATGCGGATGGCGAGGTTGTCGCCTTTCGCCGCTGCGCTCATCTCAGATCCCCAAGATCGAGAAGAGAACGGAGAACCCCGCATCGGCCGCGATGATGAGGAAAATCGATTCCACCACCGAACGCGTCGTGAGCCTGCCGACGCTTTCGGCATTGCGTTCCACGCGCAGGCCTTCGAAGCATCCTACCAGCGCGATCATGAAAGCGAAGACGGGAGCCTTGATCAGGCCCACCATGAGCGTGTTGACCGTGATCGCCCCCCCGAGTTCGCGCATGAACACTGGAATGGTGACGCCGAGGTTGAAATAGCACATCACCATGCCGCCGATGATTCCGACGATGTCCGCAAACAACGTCAGCAATGGCAGCGCAACGACGAGACCGAGCACGCGCGGCAACACCAATGTCTCGGCGATGTTGAGACCGATGGCCTGCATCGCATCGATTTCTTCGTTTACGCGCATGCTGCCAATGGAGGCAGTGAAGGCCGAACCCGAGCGGCCGGCGATGATGATGGCAGTGACCAAGCCTCCCAATTCCCGCAGGAAGCCCACGCCGAGAAAATCGATGGTGTAGATCTGCGCACCGAAACGGGCGAGTTGGTCCGCCCCCTGATAGGCAAGAGTTACCCCGAGCAGAAACGCCAGCAGCCCCACGATGGGAAGCGCGTTGAGACCGGTCTCTTCGATCTGATGGACAAAAGCCGGCCAGGGAAGTTCGCGCCGCGGCGAGGTCACCGCTTCGCTTGTTTCGATCGTCACCGAACCCAGGAAGCTCAGCATCGCATAGCCTTGCTTGATGGCGTCGATGGTGGCCTTGCCGGTGCGCTCCAATATGTCGCGGAAGTTGCGACGACCGGCATGGCGCCAGGGAGCGCCGATATCGGCCTGATCCATCTTGTCGATCAGAGGACGATAAACGTCCGGCAGGGTGAACGTTCCAACGCGCTTGCCCTGCGCTTCAAGCTGACGCTTGGTGCGCAGCAGCAGCCAGGCGCCCGCGCTGTCCAGAAGATGAATGCCCGAGCCGTCGATCTCGGCATCGCCGCCGCCGCCTGTCTCCAGCTTCTGCAACTCGGCATCCAACCGGGGCGCTTCGGACACCAGCCAGTCCCCGCCAGCGATCAACCGAAAGGTGCCCCGTCTATGCTCCGTTTGGAGCGTAGCGGGCACTTCCAGCCTCAGTGTAGGTGCAATATTTCTCATCCCGAAGCCGACACTAGCACGGGCTCAGGCTCACCCTGACAGGGGTCTGGGAGGAGCTCTTTGGGCTTAGAAAAGCACCCGCTCGACTGCCCGGCGGTAGCGCTCGGCGATCGCCTCGCGCTGAATATGACATCCCCCCGTGACGACCTTGCGGCCGTGCCGCCAGACGCAATCGACGGCTCGGCTGTCCGCCGCGAAAATCCAGCTGTCCAGAACGGCGTCGCCTCGCCGGGATAGGAATGCGGGATTGCCGGCGTCGAGGCTGACAACGTCTGCTGGCCCACCTTGCGCAAGTCCGGAGCCTTCCGCGGCGGTCGCTTGCGCGCCGCCGACAAGCGCTCGTTCAAAAAGCTCTCGCCCGGTGGAGCAACCCTCCGCCGAGACAAGCACATTGCGCGCGCGGCGGGAAAGACGTTGCGCATATTCCATGATGCGCAATTCCTCGGCCGGATTGATGAGAATGTTGGAATCGGTGCCGAGGCCGAAATGGCCACCCGCCTCGCGATAATCTTCCGCCGGAAATATTCCGTCGCCCAGATTGGCCTCGGTAATCGGACACAATCCGGCGACGGCGCCACTGCGGGCCAGGCGCATTGTTTCGTCTTTTGTCATGTGAGTCGTGTGGACCAGACACCAATAGGAATCCACCGCCGCATGATCGAGCAGCCATTGCACGGGCCGTGCACCGTTCCAGGCGATGCAATCGTCGACTTCCTTGGTCTGTTCGGCGGCGTGAATGTGAACTGGACCGCCTTTGGCCAACGGCACGACGGCGGCGAGTTCTTCCGGCGTCACTGCGCGCAACGAATGCGGCGCCACACCGATCTTTGCATCCTCGAGACCTGCGATGGCCGCACGGCTTGCGTCCATCAGCTTTGCGAAGCGATCCGCATCGTTCAAGAAGCGCCGTTGACCCCGAACCGGCGGCCGTCCCCCAAAATTTCCATGCGCGTAGAAAACCGGCAACAGGGTCAATCCAATTCCGGTCTGCTGCGCGGCCGCCGCGACGCGCTCGGCCAACTCGCCCAGATTGCCATACGGCCTTCCGCTTGAATCGTGATGCAGGTAGTGGAATTCGCCGACGCGGGTAAAGCCCGTCTCCAGCATTTCGACATAGGCTTGGGCCGCAATCGCTTCGACCTCTTCCGGCGTCAACCGATCGAGAAAGCGGTACATCACCTCGCGCCATGTCCAGAAATTGTCGTTGGCCGGGCCGCGCACTTCGGCCAGTCCTGCCATGCCGCGCTGGAAGGCATGGCTATGCACATTGCAAAGTCCGGGAATGGCGATGGCGTGGCGCTCGTCGTTGGCGCCCGGCAAAACATCGCGTTCCACCAGCAAGATTCGCCCCGCCTCCAGCGTCAGGCGGACATTCTCTGCCCAGCCATCCGGCAGAAGGGCGGTGGAAAAAAACAGTGTGGTCATGCGGTGGACAAGTCCGACCAAGCGGACATATGCCTAGACATGTTTGACCACCTCCTCAAGCACACCCATGCGCTGTGACCGGATTTGGCGGAACGCCCGCCTCGCCACACTCACCGGCGTGGGGCTCGGCGTGGTGGAAAACGGCGTCGTCGCGAGCAAGGACGGGCGCATCGTCTATGCCGGCGCAGAAGCCGGCGCACCGCAGCTGGACGGCGCCGAACTCGTCGATTGCAAAGGCCGTTGGATCACGCCGGGACTGATCGATTGTCATACGCATCTTGTTTACGCGAGCGATCGGGCGCGGGAATTCGAAATGCGCCTTTCCGGCGCCAGCTATGAAGAGATTGCCCGCGCCGGCGGCGGCATCCTTTCCACCGTGAAAGCGACGCGGGCTGCCAGCGAACAACAGTTGGTGGAAGCCGCCCTGCCCCGTCTCGATGCCCTGATCGGCGAAGGCGTCACGACGATCGAAATCAAATCCGGCTATGGCCTGTCGTTTGAGCATGAAATCAAGCAACTGCGCGCAGCGCGCGCACTCGGCCAAGAGCGGGACGTTCGCGTCGTCACCACCTTGCTGGGTGCGCACGCTTTGCCGCCCGAAGCAAACGGAGACAAAGAAAAATATATCAGCCTCGTTTGTCGCGAGATGATCCCGGATGTGGCGCGCGAAGCGCTCGTCGACGCGGTGGACGCTTTTTGCGAGACGATTGGGTTCTCCCCGGAACAAACCGCGCGCGTCTTTGAGGCCGCGGCGGTAAATGGTTTGCGCGTGAAACTGCACGCCGATCAGCTGAGCAACTCGCATGGCGCTGAACTGGCGGCGCGTTTCGGCGCACTCTCCGCCGACCACCTCGAACACAGCGACGAAGCGGGCATCGCCGCCATGGCGAAAGCCGGCACCGCAGCAGTGTTGTTGCCCGGCGCGTTCTATTTTTTGCGTGAGACGAAACAACCGCCGTTGGAACTGTTGCGCCATTATGGCGTGCCGATCGCCATAGCGACCGACTGCAATCCCGGTACTTCGCCGCTCTCCTCCCTGCTGCTCACGATGAACTTGGCCGCAACCTGTTTCCGCATGACTGTGGAAGAATGCCTTGCCGGCGTCACCCGCAACGCAGCGCGCGCGCTCGGACTGGAGCGCGACATCGGCACGCTCGAACCAGGCAAACATTGCGATCTTGCGATCTGGAACGTCGAGAGTCTGGCGGAGCTCGTCTATCGTATCGGCTTCAATCCCCTGCACAGCCGCGTGATGGGCGGACGATGAGTTTTCTCGAAATCCATCGCGGCGACGCGCCGCTCATTGTCTCCATGCCGCATACGGGAACGGAGATTCCCGCCGGTATCGAATCTCGCCTGGCCTCACCCTGGCTCGGCCGCAAGGACGCCGATTGGTGGGTCCACAAGCTTTATGATTTTGCGCCCGGCCTTGGCGCCACGACAGTGCGGACTACGATTTCGCGCACCGTGATCGATGTGAACCGCGATCCTTCCGGCGCTTCGCTCTACCCGGGGCAAAACACGACCGAGCTTTGTCCGACCACCACCTTCGACGGCGAAGCGCTCTACCGGGACGGTCAAACACCTGGCGAGAGCGAAATCGCCGAGCGGCGCGCGCGCTATTTCGCGCCCTATCACGCGGCGCTGCAGGCGGAGATCGAGCGGCTGAAGGCCTGTCACGATTCCATTGTCTTATGGGAGGCCCACTCCATCCGTTCGCTGATCCCACGCTTGTTCGACGGCGAACTCCCGCATCTCAATTTTGGAACCAATGACGGGGTGACCTGCAGCCCCGATTTGGCGAAGGCAATCGAGCACGACATTGCCGACGGCGGCCGTGCTTACCGGCATGTCTTCAATGGCCGCTTCAAAGGCGGATGGACCACCCGTCATTACGGTCTACCGGCGCACGGTGTGCATGCCATGCAACTCGAGCTTTCGTGCCGCACCTATTTGCGCGAACCTGCCGGCGCCGTGAATGAAGCAAATTGGCCGGTGGAATACGATCCGCAATTCGCAAGCCCCTTGTGCGCCCTTCTCCATCGGATGCTGAAGACCAGCATCGCCTTTGCAAACGAGACCCACCATGCAGCGCCTCGATAACACCCGGCACATCAAAGCTCCGCGCGGGCAGGAACTCTCTGCCAAGAGCTGGCTCACGGAAGCCCCGTTGCGCATGCTGATGAACAATCTCGATGCCGAAGTGGCGGAGCGCCCGGAAGAGTTGGTCGTCTATGGCGGCATCGGGCGTGCCGCGCGCGATTGGGAGAGTTTCGACCGCATCGTGGCGGCGCTTCGCCGTCTGGAAGCCGATCAGACTCTGCTCGTGCAATCGGGCAAGCCCGTCGGGATATTCCGCACGCATAGCGACGCGCCGCGCGTGCTCATCGCCAATTCCAATCTCGTGCCACATTGGGCGACATGGGACAAATTCCACGAGCTCGATAAGAAAGGCCTAATGATGTATGGCCAGATGACGGCCGGCTCGTGGATCTATATCGGCAGCCAGGGCATCGTTCAGGGCACCTACGAAACCTTCGCCGAACTGGGGCGCAAGCACTATGGCGGCGATCTGAAAGGCCGCTGGATCCTGACCGCTGGCCTCGGCGGCATGGGCGGCGCGCAGCCGCTCGCGGCCGTGATGGCGGGTGCGAGCATGCTGGCGGTGGAGTGCCAACCCTCGCGCATCGAAATGCGGCTGCGCACCGGATATCTCGACGTGCAGGCGAAATCGCTCGACGAGGCGCTCGCCATCGTCGAGAAATCCTGCAAAGAGAAGAAGGCTGTCTCGGTCGGCCTCATGGGCAACGCGGCCGATATTTTTCCCGAACTGGTCCGGCGCGGCGTCAAGCCGGACGCGGTCACCGATCAGACCAGCGCCCACGATCCGATCAATGGCTACCTGCCGAAGGGCTGGACGCTTGCGGAATGGGAAAGCAAGCGCACCAGCGATCCCAAAGCTGTCGAACACGCCGCCAAGCAATCCATGGCCCTGCATGTGCGCGCCATGCTCGATTTCCACAAAATGGGCATTCCCACGGTCGACTACGGCAACAACATCCGCCAGATGGCGCTGGAGGAAGGCGTGACCCACGCCTTCGATTTTCCGGGCTTCGTGCCGGCCTATATCCGCCCGCTGTTCTGCAAAGGCATCGGACCGTTTCGCTGGTGCGCGCTGTCGGGCGATCCCGAAGACATCTACAAGACCGACGCCAAGATGAAAGAGTTGATGCCGAATGACGCGCATCTGCACAACTGGCTCGACATGGCGCGTGAGCGCATCAAGTTCCAGGGCTTGCCGGCGCGCATCTGCTGGATTGGCTTGGGCGACCGCGACCGCGTTGGGCTTGCTTTCAATGAGATGGTCGCTCGCGGCGAACTGAAGGCGCCCATCGTCATCGGCCGCGATCATCTGGATTCCGGTTCCGTCGCCTCGCCCAATCGCGAAACCGAGTCTATGCGCGACGGCTCGGATGCCGTCTCGGATTGGCCGCTTCTCAATGCGCTGCTCAATTGCGCGAGCGGCGCCACCTGGGTATCGATCCATCACGGCGGCGGTGTTGGCATCGGCTTCTCGCAACATGCCGGCATGGTGATCGTCTGCGACGGCACGCCGGAGGCCGCCAAGCGTATCGCGCGCGTGCTGTGGAACGATCCGGCCAGCGGCGTCATGCGCCACGCCGATGCCGGCTATGACATCGCCATTGAATGCGCCCGATCACAGGGACTTGATCTGCCGTCGCTCGTACCTTGAGCACAATACGCCCGCCTTTCTTCGGGAGCGTTCATGCCAGCCTTTATCCGCAAATCTGCTCTTTTCTTGTCGTTGGTTGTCGCCACGCCCACCCTGGCGCAAGACGCAAGCGCGACGCTCGCGCATCAAACCCAGGAACTGTACGACGCCATCGCCAGCGGCGACGCCAAAGTCTGGGACAAGTATATCGCGGCCGGTGCTACCTATGTCGACGAAGCCGGCAAATTCAGCTCTCGCGCGGAGATGATCAAGCAGATCGTGCCGCTGCCGAAAGGGATCAGCGGCACGATCATGGTGGAGACGCTCACCACCGAGTTTCACGGCAACACCGCCGTCACGGTGCACCGCGAACACGAAACAGAGAACTATTTCGGCCAGACGCTGCATGCCGAATATCTGACAACGACGGTCTGGCAAAAACAGAAGGGCGGCTGGAAGGCGATTGCGATCCAGGCGCTCGCGGAGTTGAAAGAGCCGCCTTCCATTTCTCTTCCCACCGCCAAGCTGGACGATTATGTGGGGACGTATCGCTTAAAGGACGGCGATCCGACGTATGCGGTGACCCGCGAGGGCGACAAGCTCTCAGGCGCGCGCAGCGGCCGGCCCGTCGCCATCCTAAACGCCGAAACCGAGGATGTCTTTTTCATCAGCGGCCAACCGCGCATCCGCAAGATTTTCCAGCGCGACGCGAGCGGCAAAGTCACAGGCTTCGTCGATCGCCGCGAAGGGCGCGACGTGGTGTGGACGAAAACACAGTGATCTTCATTCACTTCGGAGGCTGCGGTCGGAAGGGAATGGCTGGAAAGGCCTCGGAATATATTGTAGAAGCGCACCCCGTTTACACAGGAGGCGGAAATGCGCAGCAAACAACAGGACTTCGGCTTTTGAACCAATGAGCAAACGCCGGAGGGGATTTCAACAGCGAAACTCAAGTCAAGCGCGGCGACCGCGCCGTTCACGGCGATAAAGAGCTGGTCGAAAAGCTCGGCCGCAACGATCCCTGCCCCTGCGGGTCGGGCAAACGATTCAAAAGATGCTGCATCGAAAGCGAGAGCTTTCATCGATCGCGATCACTATTTCCGCGATTAGCTCCGGCCCTCTCCCCCAATCGGGGAGAGGGTTCAGGACAGCGCCTGCTCCAAATCGGCAACAAGATCGTCGCCGTCCTCGACACCGACCGAAAGGCGTACCAACGAATCAGTGATGCCGACCATTGCGCGCTGATCTTCTGGAATGGACGCATGCGTCATGATGCCGGGATGCTCGATCAAGCTTTCGACACCGCCAAGAGATTCCGCGAGCGTGAACAATTGACAGCGCTCCAGGAAGCGTTTGGTGCCGGCCAGATCGCGTTTCAGGATCACGGTGACAATGCCACCGCCCGCCTGCATCTGGCGCCTAGCGAGCGCGTGCTGCGGATGCGACTCCAGTCGCGGATAGATCACACGCTCCACGTCCTTGCGCGTTTCAAACCAACGCGCGATTTTGAGTGCATTGCCGCAGTGACGTTCCATGCGCAGCGCCAGCGTCTTCACACCGCGGAGCGCGAGAAAGGAATCGAACGGGCTCGAGATCGCGCCGACTGCGTTCTGCAGGAATCGCAACCGCTCGGCCAAAGCCGGGTTGTCGCCAATCACGGCGCAGCCGCCGACGATGTCGGAATGCCCGTTCAGATATTTGGTCGTGGAATGCACCACGATGTCGATGCCGTGCTCCAGCGGGCGCTGCACATAAGGCGACGCAAAGGTATTGTCCGATACGGTGACGATGCCGCGCTTCTTCGCCAACGCCGCAATGGAAGCGAGATCGGCCAGTTTCAAAAGCGGGTTGGTCGGCGTTTCGACCCAGATCATTTTGGTGTTGGGCTTGAGCGCCTTTTCGACGTTGCCGACGTCGGTCATATCGGTAAAGGTGAAATCCAGCCCGGCGCTCTTGCGGCGCACGCGTTCGAACAATCTATAGGAGCCGCCATAGAGATCGTCGCTGGCGACGACATGGTCGCCGCTTGCAAGCAGATCCAGGATCGTCGATTCCGCCGCGAGCCCGCTAGCAAACCCATAGCCCTCCACGCCGCTTTCAAGATCGGCGATGCAGCGCTCGAAGGCCTGACGCGTCGGGTTCTGCGATCGCGAATATTCATAGCCTTTATGAACGCCGGGGCTTTCCTGTGCGTAGGTGCTGGTGGCGTAGATCGGCACCATCACCGCGCCGGTCAGCGGATCGTGGCTTTGTCCGCCGTGAATCGTGCGGGTGGAGAATGCGAGGCGATTTTTGCCCTTGGCCATGATCGAAACCTATGGATTGCCCTGAGGATTGAGACGCAAGTGATTGATGAGATCGATGCGGGTAATGAGACCCACGAATTTCTCACCGTCCAGCACTATGGCGACTTCGTTGCGGGAGAAGATGGGCGCCAGCACGTGCATCTTGTCGCGCACCTGCACAGTATTGAGTTTGGTGGCCATAGCGGATTTGACCGGCTTGGCAAAGCGTTCGGCACGGCCAGCATCGCTTCCTTCCACCAGCGCCAGAATATCGCTTTCGTCGAGAATGCCGACAATGCGCCCGTCTTTCACGACCGGCAGCTGCGAAACGTCGGCGCCGCGCATGCGGTTGTAGGCAATCATCAACGTATCGTCGGGAGCCACCGTCACCGTACCGCCGGCATCGAACCGCCGGGCGATGAGATCGGATAGATCGCCGTGCAGTTTGCGATCGGCAAGGCCCTGCTCGATCACCCAATAGTCGTTGAACACCTTGGAGAGATATTTGTTGCCGCTGTCGGGCACCAGCGTGACCACACGCTTGGCGCTCGTCTGATCGCGGCAGTAGCGCAACGCGGCGGCCAGCAGCGTCCCGGTCGACGAGCCACCCAGAATTCCTTCCTTCGCGAGCAGCGCTCGGGCGGTCTCCACGCTTTCCTTGTCGCTGATGGAATAAGCGTGCTTGACCAGCGAAAGGTCGCAATTGGGCGGCACAAAATCTTCACCGATGCCTTCGATCGTCCATGATCCCGCTTGCACGGTTTTTCCCGTCTTGATGAGCGGCGCGAGGATCGAGCCCACCGGATCGGCCAGCACCATTTCGGTCTTGGGCGAGACGTGGCGGAAATAATGGCCGATGCCGGTGAGCGTGCCACCGGAACCGACACCGACGACGATGGCGTCCACCTCGCGGTCCATCTGCTCGTAAATCTCGGGCCCGGTCGTACGCTCATGTGCCAGCGGATTGGCGGGATTGGCGAACTGATTGACGAAAAAACCACCTGTCTCGGCGGCGAGGCGCTGCGCCATGTCCTGGTAATATTCAGGATGGCCCTTGCCGACATCGGAACGCGTCATGCGCACATCCACGCCCATGGCGCGCAGATGCTGGATTTTCTCCCGCGCCATCTTGTCAGGCACCACGAGTAGAATCTTATAGCCCTTCAGGATGCCGACCTGGGCCAGGCCCAACCCGGTATTGCCGGCGGTCGCTTCGATGATGGTGCCGCCAGGCTTGAGTGTTCCGTCATGCTCGGCCGCTTCGATCATGGATTTGCCGATGCGATCTTTGATCGAGCCACCGGGATTCTGGTTTTCCAGCTTGACGAAAAGACGACAGTTCTTGGTGTCGAAATGCTTCAATTCGACCATCGGCGTATTGCCGATGAGTTCGAGCGCGGAGGAAACGGTACGGGCGTGTAAAGTCGTCTCGGGCATTGGATGCCTCTTGTCGATTTGCGAGCGGAGAATAGCCGGAACCCCCATCAAAAGGAGGGTCGTCCAACACGATTTTGGCGCATTTAGAATGCTGGATTGTGTGTGCTTTTGTTCTTGAATTTCGCGGGGCGAACTTCTTCACTCCACCCGCCGGCGGCCGGGACTTCCTCTTTGAACGATATTCTGAAAGACCTGGAAAAGAAGGTTTTGTGGCTCTCTACATGGACGATCCACAACGCCAATCATCTGCGCACCGAGGAGGATGCCATCAAGGTGGGTGGCCACCAGGCCTCGTCCGCCTCCATGGCCGCGATCATGACCGCGCTCTATTTCGGCGTGCTGAAGCCCGAAGACCGCGTGGCGGTAAAGCCGCATGCGTCGCCCGTCTTCCATGCCATCCAATATCTGCTCGGCAATCAGACGCGCGAGAAACTCGAAGCCTTCCGCGCCTTCGGCGGCGCGCAGTCTTATCCGTCGCGCACCAAGGACAAGGACGATGTCGACATCTCGACCGGCTCGGTCGGGCTCGGCGTGGCGATGACGGCATTCTCGAGCCTGGTGCAGGACTATCTGCTCGCGAAAGGCTGGCGCGCTCCCGAGCAGATCGGGCGCATGATTGCGCTCGTCGGCGATGCGGAGCTCGACGAAGGCAATATCTTCGAGTGCCTGCTCGAGGGCTACAAACACGGGCTGCGCAACACCTGGTGGATCATCGATTACAACCGCCAGAGCCTAGACGGCGTGATCCGTGAAGGCCTGGAGGTCAAGTTCGAAAACGTGTTCCGTGCGGTCGGCTGGGACGTCGTCACGCTCAAATACGGCCGCAAGATGGAAGCGGCTTTTCAGAAACCGGGCGGCGATGCCCTCAAGGATTGGATCGACAACGCGCGCAACGATCTCTACTCCGCGCTCACCTTCCAGGGCGGGGCCGCCTGGCGCTCGCATCTGCACGCCGATCTCGGGCGCAATTCGCCTGCAGGCCGGCTGATCGACGATCTCGACGACGAGCAGCTTTCCGCACTGATGTGCAATTTGGGCGGCCACGACATCGATCTCTTGATCGACACTTTCAACGCCATCGATCACGACCGGCCCACCTGCTTCATCGCTTACACCATCAAGGGCATGGGCTTGCCGCTCGCGGGCCACAAGGACAATCACTCCGGTCTGATGACGCCCAGGCAAATGGAAGAATTCCGTGCCCGCATGAATGTGCGCGTAGGCAACGAATGGGATCATTTCGAAGGCGTGGCACGCAATGAAGCGGAGCTGAAGCAGTTCCTTGCCGCCGTGCCGTTCAACGCCAAAGGGCGCAGACGATTCGAAGCGCCCCGGCTGGAAACGCCGGAAAACTTGCCGCTTCCCAGCGCCGCGGAGATTTCGACGCAAGAAGGATTCGGGCGCATCCTGTTCGATCTGGCGCGCGAAAATACGGAGCTTGCCAAACGCATCGTCACGACGTCTCCCGATGTGACGGTTTCCACCAATCTGGGCGGTTGGGTGAACCGGCGCGGCGTGTTCGACCGCGAAACCTCGGAAGACAAATTCAAGGAAGAGAAAATCGCCTCCACCTATCGCTGGACGCTGTCGCCGCAAGGTCAGCACATCGAACTTGGCATCGCGGAAAACAATCTCTTCATCCTGCTCGCCGCACTTGGCCTTTCGCACTCGCTGTTCGGCGAGCGGCTTATTCCCATCGGCACACTCTACGATCCCTTCATTGCGCGTGGCCTCGATGCGCTGAACTATGCCTGCTATCAGGACGCGCGGTTCATCCTTGTGGCAACGCCGTCCGGCGTGACGCTGGCGCCGGAGGGCGGCGCCCATCAGTCGATCGGCACGCCGCTGATCGGCATGGCGCAGGATGGACTTGCCTCCTTCGAGCCGGCTTTTGTGGACGAACTTGCCGAGATCCTGCGCTGGTCGTTCGATTATGTGCAGCGCGACGGCAAGAAGGAGTCCGAAGAGAGCTGGCTACGGGAAGAAACCGGCGGCTCGGTTTATCTGCGCCTTTCCACACGGCCGCTCGAACAGCCAAAACGCGCGCTCAACGAGAACCTACGCAAAGCGATCATCGACGGCGCCTATTGGCTCAGGCCGCCCGGGCCCAATTGCGAAATCTGCATCGCCTATCAGGGCGTGGTGGCGTCGGAAGCGATCGCGGCCGCCGGATTTCTCGCAGAAGATCGCAGAGACGTCGCCGTTCTCGCGGTCACTTCTTCGGACCGCCTGAACGCGGGATGGCAGGCCGCTTCTCGCGCCCGCATGAGGGGCGAGCGCGGAGCCTCGTCTCATATCGAAGACTTGCTCTCGGCCCTTCCCAGCTTCACCGGCATTGTGACCGTTCTCGACGGCCATCCGGCGACGCTCTCCTGGCTGGGCGGTGTGCGCGGCCATCGCGTGGCGTCGCTCGGCGTGGAGCATTTCGGACAATCGGGCCGCATCGCCGATCTCTATGCCCACCATGGCATCGACGTCTCCGGCATCCTGCATGCGGCCCAGTCGCTGGTGAGCGGACGGCCGGTGCGTTACCTGCGCGCGATTTCGTAAGTCTCACCCCCCTCGGGAGGGTGGAACTGCGCGCGCAAGCCGTGACAGAGTGAGGTCGGCAAAATTGGGAGAACAGCATGAAACGTCTAGAAGGGCGCGGCACGATCATTACAGGGGCGGGAAGCGGGATCGGGCGCGCGACCTCGAAACTCTTTGCGAGCGAAGGCGCCTCGGTGCTCTGTTTCGATAAAACCGATGGCGTGCAGGAGACCGTCGCGGCCATCAAATCCGCCGGCGGCAAGGCCATCGCGATGCAGGCGGATGCGTCGTCCGAGGCCGATGTGAGCAAGGCCGTCGATACCGCGGTGAAGGAATTCGGCCGGCTTGACGCCATCTATGCCAATGCCGGCATCAGCGGGGGCGCCGATCCCGGCTTCTTCGATCTCACGGCCGAACACTGGATGAAGATCCTCAGCGTGAACCTGATCGGCGTCTATCTCGCGATCAAACACGCCAGCCGCGTGATGGTGCCGGCGAAGAAAGGCTCGATCATCTGCACCGCTTCGGTCGCGGGCATTCGCTCCGGCGCGGGGCCGGGGCCGTACAGCGCCAGCAAGGCCGGCGTCATCAATCTGGTTTCGACCGCGGCGAACTTTCTTTACGGCACGGGCGTTCGCGTGAACGCGATCTGCCCCGGCATCATCGAAACCGGCATGACCAAGCCGATCTTCGATCGCGCCCGCGAGCGCGGCACCGACGGCAAGATCGGCCAGCTCAATCCGCTGCGCCGTTACGGCCATCCTGAAGAAATCGCCGGTGCGGCGCTGTTTCTCGCCAGCGACGACAGCTCCTACGTCAACGGCCACGCCATCCCGGTGGACGGCGGCTTGTCGAGTTCGTTGCCGGTAACCGGGAGGAGCTGATGAGAAAATTCGTGATTTTCTTTGCCGTTGCGTTGGCAATGCTCTCATCGGCGAAAGCCGCCGATGCGCCAAAAGTGAAAGTCACTCCGCTCGCGACGCTCGATAAAACGGTGACGGGCCAGCCCGTCGTGCTTCCCAAGGATGCGCACGCACTCGTCGTCCTCGCCGAGTTTCCGCCCGGCGCGCGGCTGCCCGAGCACAAGCATCCTTATCCGCATTATGTCTATGTGCTGGAAGGCACGCTGACAGTAGTGAACACCGAGACTGGCAAGACCTTCACGCTGAAGCAAGGCGATGCGCTCGCCGAAATGATGAACACCTGGCACTACGGCATCAACAAGACGGCCGCGCCGGTAAAGCTGCTGGTGATCGACGAAGTGCCGCCGGGCGTCAAATCGAATACCGTACCTCGGCCTTGAAATAGCCAGCGAGAACAGGCCCTTAGGAGCTATTCCCGCCGGTTTTTGAAGGACTGGAGCATGATCTGATGACTTTGAATCGGATCATGCTCTAGATTCTTCGATTGTCGCGCAATTTGGCGGGTGAACCGCTTCACACTTCACCCGATTGCGTTCTAATAGCCCATCAATCGCGCGTAGCGGTCGCGGTGGTAAGAGGCGCCGCCGAAGGCAGCTTCCGCCACGCGCGCGCGCTTGAGGTACAGGCCCGCGTCGTGCGCATCGGTCATGCCGATGCCGCCGTGCATCTGCACCATTTCGTTGGAGACCAGATGCCAGGTGTCGCTGGCGTGGGCTTTGGCGAGCGAGCAAAGCGCCGCCACATCGTTCGCATTCTTGTCGATGGCGTTCAGCGCGGCCTCGACACAGGAGCGGGTGAGCTCGAGATCGGTGAACATCTTGGCGGCGCGATGCTGCAGCGCCTGGAAGGTGCCGATCACCTGGCCGAACTGCACACGCGTCTTCAGATAGTCCAGCGTCACATCGAAACTCTGCGCGGCTGCGCCCAACATCTCCGCCGCTATCGCAGCGCGCGCGCGATCCAGAATGGATTCGAGCACGGCGCCGCCTTGATCGACGCTGCCCAACACGGCATCGGCACCGACGGAGACATCCTTGAAGGCGAGATTGGCGTGGCCGCGGCTGTCGACCGTCTTCAGTTTCTCGCGGGTCAATCCTGCCGCGTTGCCAGGCACAAGGAACAGCGTGACGCCATTGGCGTCGCCTGGCTTGCCGCCGGTGCGTGCGGCTACGACGATAAGGTCGGCAGCGCTGCCGTCGGCGACAAAGCTCTTCTTGCCGGAAAGTTTGTAGCCGCTGCCGTCTTTCGTCGCCTTGAGCGAAATTTTTTCCGGCGCGTGATGGGCGCCTTCGTCCACTGCGATTGTGCCGATCGCCTTGCCTTCGGCAAATTTCGGAAGCCAAGTCTCTTTCTGGGTGTCGTTGCCGGCCAGCAGCAATGCGCTCGTCGCTACCGCGGTCGACAGCAAAGGCGATGCGGTCAGCGTGCGGCCGGTTTCTTCCAGCACCAGACCGAGCGTCAGATAACCCAGGCCCGATCCACCATAGTTTTCCGGAATCAGAATGCCCGCCCAGCCCATCTCCGCTATTTCACGCCACGCGGCGGGATCGAACGCGTGATCCGCCCCGCTGTCGCGCACTTTGCGCAATGCGGTGACGGGCGATTTCTCTGCGACCCAGCTTTTCGCCGCGTCGCGCAACATCGTTTGTTCTTCAGTCAAGACAGCCATTGTCATTCCACCTGATGAAAATCGTTATTGATGATCGAGAAGACCAAGGATGCGCTTGGCGATGATATTGTTCTGGATTTCGGAGGAGCCGCCATAGATCGTGACCGCCTTGCCGCCGAGCCATGTCCGCGCCGCGACGATCTCCTCCGGCGTGAACGCATCGCCTTCCCAGCCCATGCCTTGATGGCCCATGATTTCGAGCGTCAGTTCGGCGCGATCTTGCGCCACCTTGGCACCGGCATTTTTCATGATCGATGTTGCCGCGCTCGGCCCTTGATTGGATTTCGATTCGGCTTGGGCACGTTGCAGTGTCAGCGTGAAGGCGCGCGCCTCCATCAAATGCTGCGTGACGCGGCCGCGAAGATCTGTATCGGCTAGACGGCCGCGCTCGTCGGTCCCGACATAGTCTTTCGCCATCTGCTCGAGGCTGCGCCCCTCCATACGACCCTGCGAACCGCCACCGCCGCCCAGTCCTGCGCGCTCGAACTGCAGCAGCCGCTTGCCGATCGTCCAGCCGCCGTTGAGCGGACCGACGAGATTTTCCTTCGGCACCTTCACGTCGGTGAAGAAGGTCTCGCAGAACGGTGAATTGCCGGAAATCAGCTTGATCAGACGCACTTCGATGCCCGGCGTGCGCATGTCGATCAAGACGAACGAGATACCTTCGTGCTTGCGCGTCTTGTCGGTGCGCACGAGGCAGAAGCACCAATCGGCATATTGCGCGCCGCTGGTCCATATCTTCTGACCATTGACGAGAAAATGATCGCCTTTGTCTTCCGCGCGGGTTTGCAAGGCTGCGAGATCGGAGCCCGCGTTCGGCTCGGAATAGCCTTGGCACCAGCGGATTTCACCGGTGACAATCTTGGGAATGTGCTGCGACTTCTGTTCCTCGTTGCCGTATTCGAGCAGCGTCGGCCCGAACATCATTACGCCCATACCGCCGATGGGACTGCGTGCGCCGATGCGCCCCATTTCCTGCAGCAAAACGCGCGCTTGTTCCTTGGAGAGACCGCCACCGCCATATTGCTTGGGCCAGGTCGGCGTTCCCCAGCCTTTCGCACCCATGCGCTCGGCCCAGAGCTTGGCATCGCCCGTCGGCTTCCAGCCGCCCGTCACCTGCATCGCGACGTCGACATCTTTCAGCGACGGCGGAAAATTCTTCGCCAGCCAATCGCGCGCTTCGCCGCGGAAAGATTCAAGCTCGCTTTCGCGCGCTTCCAATGCAGCCATGTTCGTCTCCTTCTATCGCTTCCTCCCCCGCCATTGCAGGGGAGGTGGATCATCGGTGCGTCAGCGCCGATGAGACGGAGGGGGTGATGCGGAAACCGTACGGTGCCATTTACCTTACCCTACCGCCTCGCTGCGCTCGGCCCCTCCCCCGTAATCACGGGGGAGGAGTCTTTACTGATGATCCCTCAATCCCAACACGCGCTTGGCGACGACGTTGAGATTGATCTCGCTGGTACCGCCTTCGATGGAGTTGCCCTTGGAGCGCAGCCAACCGCGCGTCGCGGCGATTTCCGGCGGCGCAAATCCTTCGCCTTCCCAGCCGAGACCCTGATTGCCCATCGCTTCCACCATCAATTCGCAGCGCTCCTGATTCAATTTCGCCGCCGCATATTTGATGATGGAGACCGCCGGGCTTGGACCTTTCATCGCTTTGGATTCTTCTTCGATGCGCCGCACGGTCAACGCGAAAGCGCGCGCCTCCATGCGATGGGCGGCGATGCGTCCACGCAGATCGCCGTCGGAGATCGCGCCATCCTCTTCGCCGATATAGGTCTTCGCAACTTCCTCTAACTCCACACCTGCCCCACCGCCGAAACCGCCGGAGGAGATATTCTGCCGCTCGTACTGCAGAAGACGCTTGGCGATGTCCCAACCGCCGTTCAACTTTCCCACCATGTTCTTCTTCGGCACCTTCACGTCGGTGAAGAAGGTTTCGCAGAACGGCGAGTTTCCGGAAATCAATTTGATCGGCCGCGCCTCGACGCCTGGCGTCGCCATGTCGAACAGCACGAAGGAGATGCCTTCATGCTTCTTCGTGGTGTCGGTGCGCACCAGACAGAAAATCCAGTCAGCCTGATCGGCATAGCTCGTCCAGATCTTTTGACCATTGATCAGAAAGTGATCGCCCTTGTCTTCGCACTTGGTGCGAAGGCCGGCGAGATCCGATCCCGCGCCCGGCTCCGAATAACCCTGGCACCAGCGGATTTCGCCGCGCGCGATCTTCGGCAGGTGCTCCTTCTTTTGCTCATCATTCGCATATTCCAGAAGCACGGGTCCCAACATCCAGATGCCGAAGGAGAGAATGGGTGGGCGCGCCTTGATGCGCCCCATCTCCTGTTGCAACACGCGGGCTTCGGCGCTGGAAAGGCCGCCACCGCCATATTCCTTGGGCCAGGTCGGAACCGTCCAGCCTTTGGCGGCCATGCGATCCAGCCAGAGCTTGGCTTCAGGATTCTTCCAGACGGCGCGCCGTCCGCCCCAGATCGAGTTGTCGGTATCTTCGGTGCCCGAAGGGCCCGGCTCTCGCATCGAAGGCGGACAGTTGGCCTCCAGCCAGCTGCGGGCCTCGGCGCGGAAGCTTTCCAGATCGCTGCTCACAGAACCCTCTTGCCCAATGTCGAGGCTTCGATTGTGCATCTATCGCGCGGCTTGAAAAGCGGCTTTGAAGCGCCGCTGCGTCAAGGCGGAACCGGCCCGAACTGCCTGTTTGAGCCGGGCAGATGAGCTAGTCTGGGTCCGCCAGAGGGAAAATCGAGCCATGAACTTTGTCAGTGACAACGCCTATGGAGCGGCGCCCGAAATCCTCGCCGCCATTGCCGCCGCCAATGAAGACACTGCCCCTCCCTATGGCCGCGATGCCGTCACGGCGCGGCTGAAGGGGATATTCTCCAATCTGTTCGAGCGCGACGTGAGCGTGTTCCCCGTCATCACGGGTACGGCCGCCAACGCGCTTTCGCTTTCCACGCTGGTGCCGCCGTACGGCGCCATCTTCTGCCACACCGACAGCCATATCGCCGTGGATGAATGCGGCGCGCCGGAATTCTACGCCCACGGTGCGAAACTCATTCCCATCGACGGCTCCGAGGCGAAACTCTCTCCACCCGCCCTGGAGACGGCCATCTCCAGACTTCGCAAGGGCGACCCGCACAGCGTTCAGCCCGCGGCGGTCTCCGTCACGCAAGCCACCGAACGCGGCACGGTCTATTCGGTCGACGAAATCAAGGCGATCTCAGGCATCGCCCGATCGCACGGCATGAAATTGCATATGGACGGGGCACGTTTCGCCAACGCAGTGGCGCATCTGAGGTGCTCTGCGGCCGATATCACATGGCGTGCAGGCGTCGATGCGCTCTCGTTCGGCGCCACCAAGAACGGCGCACTCGGCGCCGAGGCGGTGGTTTTTTTCGATAGCGCGCTCGTTGGCGATTTCGAGTATCGCCGCATGAAGGGCGGACATCTTCTCTCCAAGACGCGTTTCGTATCGGCGCAGCTTGAAGCCTATGTGTCGCACGATCTTTGGCTGAGACAGGCGGCGCGCGCCAACGCGTTGGCGCAGAAACTCGCCCAAGCATTGCGCGAGATTTCGAATATCGAGATCGCAACGGCTCCCCAGGCCAATGCCGTGTTCGCACGAATGCCAAACGAGATGGTCAAACGGCTGCGCAAGGCCGGTGCGCAATTCTACGAATGGGAGAATCCGCAAGACGGCAAGACGGTCATACGTCTGGTAACGTCTTTCGCGACGCCCGAACAAAGCATCGCGGGCTTCCTGGCCGCGGTGAAGGGATAAGACGGGTCCGGACGGCAGCGCGTGCCGTCCGGAAGAGCTTTAGATACGTCCGATGAGACTGATCGTGCCGGTCTGAGAGGTGCTGCCGTCCTGCGCGCGCAAGAAGTCGTAGTTCAAACCGATCGACCAAGCGCCGGTGGTTGTCGAAATGCTGCCGCCGGCCACCAGATTGCCCTTGCCCGGATCGGGTCCGGTAAGGGTGAACTGCGAGATGGGCACGACGCTCGGGAACGACGCCTTGATCCTGGCGGGATCGTTGAGGAAGTCGTAGCGATAGCCGACGCGCGCTTCGGGCTGCAGATAGAAGTCGCCGAAATTCAAATCCTGGCGCAGGCTGGCACCGAGATAACCGCGCAGCGATTGAGCGTAGTAAGGCTGAACGCTCAGATCGAAGCCCTTTCCGCCGCCCACTTCGGTATAGCCGTCCTCACGCATGGTCAGGCCGTCGACGCTGAACTGCGGCGTGAACACGGTTCCACCGCCGGCAAACACGACGCCCGTGGTGAACCCGCCAGCGAGCAACAAACTTTTGCGGCTGTCACTGGCCACACGCGAGACGCCACCGATATTGAGACGGCGCGTACCGGTGAGCGCGCCATAACCGAAGGAGACCTGACTGTCGAAGAATAGACCCTTGCCGCGCCAATCGCTGTAACCGGTCAGCATGTACCATTCGGAAGTGGTCTTAGAGTCGCGCGGCGCCTGCTCGGACGTGTCACCGGAATAGAACGTGAACGCGCCGCCATAGCGACCGTCAAAGGGATCGCCGCCGTCCAGACCAAGCGCAAAGCCGAAGCCGGTGTTGCGGAACTGTCCACCGGCCGCATTTCCGGATTCATTCAAGCGCTGGACGAACTCCTGCCCCCACATCGTCACACTGCCTTGCTGGGCGGCGTACATGCGCAGAGCCCGCTGGCGTGCCGCCACCGGCCCAGTCGCCTGGTCCGTCAATGCGATGGCAATCGCACGCGAGGAACCCGTCACATCCGGCGCGAAAGCGGCGTAAGCCGCCTTCGCATCATCTGTGCTGTTGATCCCATTGATGATGCCGGCGCCGAGTTCGTCGTCCAACGCCAGGGCCTTATTCACATAGGGGAAAAGCTGATAACCGAAGGTTCCGGGAACGAGACCGAGCTCGTCACGGGTCTTGGGTATCAATGACAACACAAGCTCCGAATGATTCGTCGAGGCGTTGACGACCGTATTCAAACAACTTGCGCCATCCTTAAAGAAGAAGGGGATGTCACCGCCCGCTGTTGTGCTCGTACAAACTTGACTGCGCAATTGTGCGAGATCGACGCTGAGTTGGTTTAGTGGCGTGTCGATTAGGATGAACTCTGCGGTGTTCCCCGTAACTGTCAGGAACGACCCGAAGGTCAATTTCATCGTGGAATTGGTTTCCAACGTGGCGGAAGAGCTGGCATCTATAATTGCGAAAGGACTGTTATCGAACGCCTGCGACAGCGCGATTCCCAGCGTGCCGCCGGAATGGACTGTGAAAATGTTGGAATTGACATTGAAGTTATTCCCTGAGGCGCCGTTGATGCCATTGGTCAGGTTCAAGGTACCCTGCGCCATGACTTCGACATTCAGGCTACTGCCCAGCAATTCATTAAGCGCGCCCGTGACAGTGGCGTAGTTACCGATCGTCAGCTGCTCGGTACCGGCGCCGCCGCCGAAATTCAGATCGCCGACCATTTGAGACGTATTCCCGGAGCCGGCGGCGCCGATAATGGTGAAGGTATCGTTGCCGCTGCCAAAGTCGACGTCGCCGACAACAGTCGAGCCAGTGCCATTGAGAAACGTAACGCCGGTGGTGTTCGCAGAGAGATCGGCGGCAACCGCTATTTGCGAATTGCCGTCGAGCTTGGTGGCCTGGGCGCTGATCGTCCCCGTATTGTTGATGAAGTTGATGGTGCCCGACTGATCGAGGATGCCGTAGGCCGCCAAGGTACCGATCGTGGTATCGCTCGTCGCCGCCACGGCGCTGATGATGCCGCTGTTGGTAATGCTCGTGTTGATGGACTGATTGGCGAGCGGATCGAAGCGAATCGCATACGCCGCTCCGCCCTTTGGGCCGGACACCGTTGCAGCGATGACGCCCTGATTGGACTCGGTCTTGTCGTTCACGATCTTCGGAACGGTGGCGTAGTTGCCGATCCAGACGGCCGCCGCGAGGTTGGAGCCGGTGAACGTCGCATCGTTGGATGTCACCGCATCGAACGATCCGGAGTTGAACAGGCCGCCACTGAATGTGACATTGATCGTGTTACTCGAACCGACCACTTTAAACGCTTCGGCATTCAAATTCGGACTCAGCGGAGAAGCGCTGATCGTGCCGCGGTTGATGAAGCTGTACTGCGTCCCCAGCGTCGCATCTGCGTAAAGACCGATCGTGATGCCGCTCAAAGGCGTAATGCCGCCGACACCGGGAGAAATCAGAATCGTCTGCGCCTGACCGGAGGTGCTGATGAGGCCACGCGCTGTGGTGTCACCGGGGCTGGTGGGTCCGCTGTTCAGGATGCCTGCGGTCACATTCCCGCCGATGCCCAAGCCGATACCGGCTTCCGGATTGGTCGCCGTGCTGCTCGGCGTAGTCGTGCCGCTGGCATTGATCGAGCCCTTGTTCGTGAAACTTCCCAGCAAGTTTCCCGTCATGATGAAGGCTTGGGCATTGCTGCCGACCGCGCCGACCGCGCCGCCAACCGAGATGTTGCCGTTTACAGTGCCGTCGATCCGAATGGCCGTCGGGTTGGTCGCAGCGGTTGTCGTTGCGGATAATGCCGTGATGTTGCCGTTGATCGTAAGATTGCCGTTCAAAATCGACGTGCTGGCGATCTCCAAGCCGACGCTGTTGTCGCCCGTCACCGTCACTTTGGAATTGGCGACAAACAGCAGATTGCCGTTGAACGCGTTCGCACCGACGAGCAGCACACCGATCTTGTTGGTGCCCGTTCCCGTCAGATCGATGACGTCGTCATTCTCCAACGATCCGGTCAATGACGCGGACGACAGATCGATCTTTACGCCGACGGCGGAAGTCGTGTCCTTGTTGCTGATCGTGCCTTTGTTGAGGAGCGTCTTGCTCGAATTAATGGTGACGACGGGGCTGGCGGCCTTGATGGTAATCGAGCCGTTCGCTTCGATGGTGATATTGCCTGCCGTGCTCGTGGACAAAGCCGTCGTGGTGGCCGTCGTGACATCGGTGTCCGCGTGGGCATTTCCGGACAACAGTGCGACAGCAGCGGCTGTCATCATCAACGCACGCTTGTTCAAGACGAACCTCTTTTTTGTGTCTCGGCCTGTGGACTGATGCCGGGACGGGTAAGGACCCGTCTTGAGCCTGCGGCGACACCCCAGTGGCTCCCGCGGAGGGGGACCATAACCAAATTCAACCTCCCAAGGCTAGCCCGGAAGCGGTGGAAAAAACTCAGCTTTTCTTTTTTTAATCAGGTGTTAGCGGGGTCCGGCGCACTATTCCTGCCTGGGGCAATTTCGTTAAGAAAGCCGTTCATCCTGATGATGCCCGAAAGCCGCATCAGCTTCTCCAAGCTCACGCAAAAGCAGGCCGCCGCCGCCGCCGCCCGCCATGAAATGCTTTACGCCGGGAGAATGGGCGGGGCGCGCGCCGTTTTCGCATTTTGCGATCTGTCGGGGTTGGATCTTTCGAGCCGAAATCTGGCTGACGCAGATTTTACCGGAGCCATTCTCGAAGAGACCAACCTCACCGGAGCGCGGCTCGATTCGGCGAGCTTCTTCGGCGCCGATCTGCGTCGCGCGAATCTGACCGCTGCGAGCATGCGCCGGGCCGACATGCGCGGCGCCTGTCTGCGCGGGGCCAATTTGATCGGCGCGGATTTGTATGAAGCGGACCTGCGCGAAGGCACGATCGCGGAAAAAGACCGCTATGGAAATCTTCGCGTGCTGCAGCACGATGTGGGGCCGTCGGAAATGCCGGCCGCGCTTCTGCACTCCGCCAATCTCGAGCGCGCCAAGATGACGGGCGCGATGGCAATCCAGGCCGACTTCACCGACGCCATCATGCGCGATTGCAAGCTCACGCGGGCGAATTTGCGCGATGCCAAGCTGACGGGCGCCAATCTGGAAAACGCCGACCTCACCGGCTGCAACATGACGGGCGCGGATCTGACCGGCTCAATCCTCATCGGTGCGCGCATGTCGCGGGTCGTGCTCGACGGCGCCAATCTCACCAATGCGCTGACCGACGCGCCCACCGGCCGTGCGATCGAAAAGCTTTCGACACCGCTGGAAGAGATGCTGGAATCCCATTCGCGCTGGGTGGAAACCGACGGCCGCGAAGGCCGGCCGGCCGATCTCACCGACACCGACTTGCGCGGCATCCGTTCGCTTGCCCATCGCGCGCTTACCGCTCTTATTGCTCCGGGCGCCATGCTCTATGGCGTCAATCTCGAAGGCGCCTCGCTGCAGGGCAGCAACCTCGCCGGCGCCGATCTGCGCGCGACGAAACTTTGCGGCGCCGATTTGCGCGGTGTGAATTTCATGGGCGCCAAACTCAACAATGCCGACTTGCGCGACGCCAAGCTCGGGCCCCTTCTGATTTCCGACGCACGACTGCTGCCGGCCCGATTCGATGCGGCCGAAGCGCGCTATGCCGATTTTCGCGGCGCCGATTTGCGCCGCGTAAAATTCGGCGAAACCGATTTGAGCTATTCCAATTTTTCCGACGCCGATCTGCGCGATGCGGAACTGACGGGCGCAACAACCCTCGGCGCCAAGCTCCCTGCCATTCTGGCCGAAAGCCTCAGCACTCCAACCTTGGCCGCCAGCGCCTAGACCCTGCACTACCCCTGAAACCGACGAGCCAGCTGTTAGGTCAACGCTGATTCACGCGAAGCCGCGAAGACGCGGAGGGCGCGAGCCCGTTGACCACTCGTCGCAAACCCTCTTTCAGCGTCGGAGCGCCAAAATTGATCAAGAGCCCGATGGGTAGCTTCAGGAGACGCAAATAGGTCAATAGTTGCTTGAGATGTACAGGGGCCAAGTGTTCTACCGATTTGATTTCGACAACAACTTGACCTTCGACCAATAAATCGACGCGGCCAACATTACGAAATCTCATCCCCTTGTAGTCCAGTGAGACCGGCAATTGTCGAGCGGCGCGGAATCCGCGCCGCTCAAGCTCTTTAGCCAAGATCGTATCATAGACGGCTTCAAGGAGACCGGGTCCGATCTCACAATGAAGGTGATAAGCGGCGTCCACAATCTCTGCTGTAATATCTTCAACCGTGCGTTCTGACATCACGTCCTCCGCGTCTTCGCGGCTTCGCGTGCACACTAAAGAATCATTGCCGAAGAAGTTTGTCGGACTTGTCGCAATTCGTCGCGGCAAGCGCCCGCGATCACCCCGTTGCGAGGTTGACCTCCGCATCCGTGCCGTCTTCCGGCTTTTCCGGCTGGGCGAGATCGGGAACGCGTTGGCGAATGAAGCCGCCCAAGCGGTTCAGCGAGACCCGGGCTTCGGGCACATAAGCGTTGGCCTGAAATACGTGCTGCATACCGTCATAGATTTCCACGCTTACAGGTACGCCCGCTTCCGCCGCGCGATCGCCGATGCGGCTGGCATCGTCGCGCAGCAACTCTTCGCTGCCGGCATGAACCATGATCGGAGGGAAGTCGCGGAAGTTCGCGTAAATCGGCGAAGCGTAGGGATCGGCGGGGCTGGTTTTCTTCAGATAGTGCCGCGCGCTGACGAACAGCAGTTCCCAGGACAAAGCCGCATCGTTTTTCGCGTTCTGCAGCATCGACCAGCCGGTCAGCGAAAGATCCGCCCAGGGTGACATCGCCAAACAGCCGGCGGGCATCGCCAGGCCCGCATTGCGGATGGCGAGCAGGCAGGCGAAGGCCAAACCGCCGCCTGCAGCATCGCCCGCCAGAATGATAGACGACGCCGCAATCTTGCTCGACAGAAGGTGACGATAGGCATCGAGTGCGTCGCGCAACCCCGCCGGAAATGCGAATTCCGGCGCCAGGCGATAGTTCGGCACGAAAGCAATCGCTTGCCCGGCATGACAGAGCCGCGCGATCAACGGACGATGGGTCTCCGGCGATCCCGAGATGTAACCGCCGCCGTGGAGATAAAGGATGATGCGGTGCGCCGAGGAGACATCGACCCGCACCCATTCCCCTTTGATGGGGCCGACGCTTGCGGCCTCGAATACCGCATCGGGCTGGATCGCGCCGTAGCGATCCGTCAGATAGTCGTATTGGCGGCGCAACTCCTCGATGTCGGTCTCCACGCCGCTCGCGCGCGGGCGCGCGATACGGGAGAAACGGGCGAAGAGAGCGCTTTGCCAGGAGGGCATGTGTGCGGAAAGTCGAAAGTCAAATCCCACAAATCAGAATAGGGCTTCACTTCTCCGCATACAAACAGAAAGGGCGCCGGAAGCGTCCGGCGCCCTTTCATTTCGATATTTGCCTGATTAAGCAGCCTTCGCCTTGCCTTCGATGGTCCTCAATTCGGGACCATTGATGGCGATGCGGCGCGGCTTCTTCTCCTCGGGCACGACGCGCTCCAGATCGACGTGAAGCAGGCCGTTCTCGAGCTTGGCGCCGCGGACTTCGACGTTCTCCGCCAGCTGAAAGCGACGGTCGAACGCGCGGCCGGCTATGCCGTGATAGAGAAAGCCCTGCTTGTCTGTTTTCTCGCCGTCTTCGCGCTTGCCCAGAATGCTGAGCACGCCCTCGCGCACTTCCACATTCAAATCCTTCTCGGCAAAGCCGGCGACCGCCACCGTGATGCGGTAGTGGTTCTCATCGGTCCGCTCGATGTTGTAGGGCGGGTAGGACTGCGTATCGGCGACGCCTTGGTCGAGCATGTCGAACAGACGGTCAAAACCGACGGTGGAACGAAAAAGGGGGGAAAAATCGAATGCACGCATGGTTCACAACCTCCTTGAAGCGATGTGGTTTGGCCTCGCCCCTTGTGGGCCCGAGACCGGTTAGCGCCCGAAAGCCGTTTGGCCTTCCGAACGGACTTAAGATGGGAAAGGTTTTGGCGCGCTTCAAGAGCAGTCGACAGAAAGCCGCGCCACTTAACTAGCTGAAACAAAAAGAGATTTCGAACAATTTTCAGAAGTCACTCACCCGGATCCGCGATCGTGAGGCCACTCGCCTTCAAGCGGTCGAGGACACCGTTTTTTCTTAGGAGCGCACCGACATTCACCACGGCGAGTGTCGTACCGGGCTTGTCCAACGCTGCGACGATTGCATTCACGGAATCGGCCACGGCGCGATTCCATAACGTCGCGGCCGATGGCACCGCTTGCAGACAGCGTTCGAGACGCACTTCGGAATAGTTCGCCTTGATGCCTTCAAGATCGCCGATCGCCCAGGCCTCTGCCGCGGAACGGGCATGGGTGCTGAGCTGCGCGATATCGTCGAGCGCGTCTTCGAGACAGGCTTCATTGGCCGCCTTGGACATCGAGGGGACCTCTCGCAACAGCGGGAGCGCCTCGTACTCCGCCATCGGATGAACCGAGACGCCGTCGCGCTGAGCAATAGACTTGAGGCGGTCTTGCGGCTCATCGCGCGAGAACCCCTGCGCCTTCAGCACATCGCCTTCCAAAACGAAGCCCGCGATCGGCACGCGGTAATCTTCATAGTGATCCGCATCTTTGCCGATAGATATGCGCGCTTTCTCAAACCTTACGCGCAAATTTTCCGGAATCTGCTGTTCGAATGTCTGCCCATCGGGCAGATAGATCGCATCGGTGCCGGTCAGCATGAACCACGCGCCTTCGAGCAGTCCGACGGAGGCGCGCGGCTGCAGCAACAACCGCTTGGCGCCCTTAAGGACGGTTTCCACGCGAGCGGAATCCCATTTTTGATCTTCGGGAATGGGTTGCACCGTGCCTAGCAGCCAGACATCGGAATTGCCCTTGGTCACGTGCCACATCAGCGGGCTCGGATGGGCGACGACAGTCACCGTATCGATGCCGGACGACCACCCCGGAAGATTGGACGAATCCTGGGCGTGTGCCGGCCAGGCCGCCAGTGCCATGGCGCATACGAGCAGTGTCTTGCGCAAATTCACCACCACAACAGATGATAAAATCCAAGCCCCCACAACAGCACGAACACCTTGGTGGTTATCCACCGCGATACCACCGACGGCGCAAGCCTTTCGCAAACGGCACATTTCTTCCTGGAGCATCGGGCCCATCGAGTTTGAAGTCGCCTAAACGAGACCACACTCTATCCCCTTTAGTATCGCACGCACGCGATCACGCGTGTTGAGCTTGGCGAGTATGCTGGAGACGTGGTTCTTAACCGTGCCTTCCGTGAGGTTCAGCGCCGAAGCAATTTCTGCATTGCTGAATCCACCGCTCATCAGGCGCAATACTTCCAACTCGCGGGGGGTCAAGTCCTCAAGCTGTACGTTCGAAGGCTTGACCGGGCGCGTGTGCAGGCCGCGCAGCAGTCGTTCGGTGACCGCCGGGCTGACGAGAGTGCCGCCTGCCGCAACAGTTCGGATGGCCGCGGTGAGCTTTGCAAAGCTCACATCCTTGAGCAGGTAACCGCGGGCACCAAGGCGAAGGCCCTCAAGGACCGAATGATCGTCGTCGAAGGTGGTGAGAATGATCACGGCTGCCGCGCATGAGGGGTCCTGGGCCAGCACTTTCAAAACACCCAGCCCGTCAAGCCGCGGCATTCGGATATCCAGAAGGACCACATCCGGTTTCGTCGCACGAAGGATTTCGAGCGCCTCAATTCCGTCAGTGGCGCAAGCCGTCACGCGTATGTCGTCGGTCAGATTCAATAGCGTCTCGATACCTTCGCGTACGAGCGCCTGATCCTCGACAAGACAGACTTCAATCATGAGGTCGAAACCGCCGACATCAGCGGCAACCACGCCTGTACAGTGAAACCCTGTCCGACAAACGAAGAGACTTCGACACCTCCGCCCAGCCGCAGAAAGCGTTCGCGCATACCGGCAAGCCCAATACCAGCAGTTCCAGCATCGAAATGATTCGCAGGCGCCGTCTTCCCATCGTCTGCGGCGCGCATCATCAAACGACCGGAATCGAATGTGACGTCGATCCAAAGGTTCCGCGCTTGGGCATGCTTGAGCGTGTTTGTTATGATTTCCTGGGCGCCACGCAAGAATGCATGCGCCTGTTCGGGATCCTCCAGCCGAATACCCGCGGGCGCAGATACGTGCACCTCCAATTCGGGGGCGTTGTGCGCAAGGGTTTCAAGCGCTTTGGCGAAATCAAGACCCTGCGTGCCGTCCGTGCGCCTGAGCGCGCCCACGACCTCGCGCACATCGGCGATCATGTCCTGCGCGACGTTTCGGGCCTTGCCGATGGCGTCTTCGCGCTCCTCGGCCTGCCGACTGTTAAGTCCAATTTCCAAATTGATCGCAAGTGCCGTCAGCCGATGACCCATGACATCGTGCAGCTCCTGCGACAGCCGCAACCGCTCCTGAGATCGACTTCGCTCGACGAGTAGAGCCTGAGCCGCGCCAAGTTCGTCGGCGGTGCGCGATTGCTCAAGTCGCGCTTCCCATTCCTTCTTGACCAAAAGTACGGTTACAACGAAGAACACTTGGAAGGCGAAATAGACCGTTGAAGCGACCCAGCCGCAGCCGTCGGCACAGATCGGTGACAGCACGAGGAACAAAAGCGCCGCTTGTGCCAACACCCAACCAGCGGCGATCCGCACGGGCAGAAAGATCGCCAGTTGCCATGCAATGATGATCAGAAGGAAGCCGACGTAGAAATCCGGCCTCAACCACGTCATGGCGAGGGCCGCCGCGGTCTGAAGGCCGAACATCGTCAACCGCGTGCGCAACGGCGTGGCGGCGGCGCGCGCGCCCACAACAAGGGCCACTCCGAACATGAGCCACAACGCGATCCACAGACCGGACTTGCTCAACGCCTGCGATCGGTGGACTTGCAACGCATCGATCATGACCGGCAACAGCACGCTGAGCCAGACCAGATAACTGGTATTTCGCAGCAAGCGGTGAAATTGGGTCGACATTAGACGGCCATCCTAGGCGCTCGATTTAAGCGCGACCCGTGCCGAAAGTCATGGAGTGACTTCCAGCACTACCGGCTTTTCAGGCAGCCCGCCATCCTGAACGAGATCGGCCAGTTCGGCAGTCAAGATGGAACACGTTCACCATGTTCCAACGCGTCTGCCTTCCGACAACAACCAGGGAGACCACTCAATGATTTCTTCAGCCACACATGTCCTGAAACTCGCCTTTTTCTTCCTCACCACGACAGCGCTGATTGCCCCAACCGAAGCCCTTGCTTCCGCTCCGCTTTCGCACATCCAGATCGGAGCCCTCGCACCCGACTTCACAGCCATGGGAAGCGACGGCCGTCAGCATCATTTGTCCGACTATCGCGGCTCCTCGGTGGTGCTGGAGTGGACCAGTCCCGTTTGCCCCTATGTCGCGCGCAAATACGGCGCGCAAGTGATGCAGAAACTGCAGCGCTACGCTCACAACAAGAAAGTGGTTTGGCTTTCGATCGATACCGCGAATTCGAGCAAACCGGGTTTCTTGACACCCGAAGCCGCCAATGCGCGCATTGCCAAGACCGGCGCAATTGTCAGCGCCTTTTTGTTCGACACCAATAGCAGCATCGGGCGCAGTTACGGCGCGCGCACGACGCCGGGAATGTATGTGGTCGACGCTCAGGGCCGCCTCGCCTATCAGGGCGCGCTCGACGACGTCCCCGAAACCGACCATGCGGTGAAGCGCCCGTATGTGCGCGATGCGATCAACGATCTTAGCGCGGGACGACAAGTCGCGACACCCGAGACAACGCCGTACGGATGCGCGGTCGAGTACTGAATCGCGCAGGCGAAGCGGGAAGGAATTTTCCATGAAACTCATGGCCGCTGCATTCGCAAGCGCCACGATTCTGATGTTGACGGGACCCGCACAAGCCACGGGGCCCGTCAACACGGGACACGATGTGGTGGAACTTGCTCCCGCCGGCACCGCTACACCGGGCCACGCCGTTTATGTCGCGCTCAGCCAACACATCGCCCCGGATTGGCATACGTATTGGCGCAACGCCGGCGATTCCGGCGAGCCGCCACAGATCGCCTGGTCCCTGCCAAAGGGCTGGACCGCTGGATCGATCATCTGGCCGGTTCCTTCGAAGCTGCCGGTCGGCCCGCTCATGAACTACGGCTACGAAGGATCGGTGTTGCTGCCGGTCGCACTGACACCGCCGGCAATCGCGATGCCAGGCTCGATAGCGGAGATCCGGGCGCATGTTTCACTGCTGGTTTGCAGCGACATCTGCATCCCTGAACAGGCAGACCTCTCGCTGCGCCTGCCGGTGACCGCACGACCCCACGCCGATGCGAAATGGGGAAGCGAGGTTTCCAAGACAGTCGCCCACGCCCCGAAGACGGCGGCGTTGACCGCGGTGATGAATCGCGAAAACGGCATTCTGAAGATCGCGGTGACGGGTCCAGCCGTTCGAAGCGGCGATTTTTCTCATGCTTACTTCTTTCCAAGCCAGACAGGTCTCATCGACCACGCCCGGCCTCAGATTTTGGAGCGCGGCTCAAAGGGTCTGACCTTGGCGATAGCACCGGGGCTGGCGTTTTCGGCCGCGCACTATCCGCGTTCCATAAGCGGTGTATTGTCCTTGGGGACACAATCCTACGAGATCGTCGCACACGAAGGCCCGCTGCCTCGTGACGCTCGCGGTTCAAGCGGAGCACGAGACGGCAACAATCTCGATACCGCCCTGTCACTGGGCTTATTGAGTGCGATAGCGTTTGCGTTTCTTGGCGGTCTCATCCTCAACCTCATGCCTTGCGTTCTGCCGATACTCTCGCTGAAGGTGCTTTCGTTTGCGGGACCTAAGCGCGGAGCGCAACAAATCCGCGTGCAGAGTTTGTCGTATCTGGCCGGCGTCCTGGCGACTTTTTTAGCGCTCGCCAGCCTCTTGCTCGCAGCCAAGGCGGCCGGAGCCGAGGTCGGCTGGGGGTTTCAGATGCAATCACCCGTCGTGGTCGCCGGACTGGCGCTGCTCATGCTGCTTGTGGGACTCAATCTGGTGGGCACCTTTGAGGCGGGCCTCTTGTTTCAGCGCGCCGGCGCAAACGTTGCCGCGCATAGCGGCGCTACAAGCGCGTTCCTGACCGGCGTGCTCGCGGTGGTGGTTGCGGCCCCTTGCACGGCGCCCTTTATGGCGAGCGCCGTCGCCTATGCTCTCGTGCAAAACCCTTTGACGATCGCCACTATCTTTACCGCCTTGGGTTTTGGATTTGCCGCGCCTTATGTGGTGTTCGCCTTCGCGCCCAAATTGGCGAGCCGCCTTCCGCGGCCAGGTGTCTGGATGGTGACGATGAAGACCGCCCTGGCGTTTCCAATGTTCGCGACTGCAGGCTGGTTGGCTTGGGTGCTGACGCTCCAAGCGGGGACAAGCGCGCTAGCCTCATTGCTTGGTGCCGGCGTTATCCTCGCGTTCGCTGCCTGGAGCTTTGGCGAGGCCCAACGACGCTCCGGCCGCGGCGCACGCGCATTCCAAATCGCGAGCCTCGCGGCGTTGATTGCGACTGTCATCCTTACGATGATGGGGTTGCGCGGTGCGGAAACGGATGCGTTCAATCCGCGGGACGCGACAGTCGCAGCGGGTCTTCCGCAGGTACCTTTTTCTCCACAACGCTTGGCCGAGCTGCGAGCCCGAGGAAAGCCCGTATTCGTCGACTTCACTGCCGCCTGGTGCATCACCTGCCAAGTCAACGAACGCATCGTTCTCTCGCGCCCGACAATTGCACGCGCATTCGCGCGCGCCGGTGCGGTTTATATGGTGGCCGATTGGACCCGCCGTGACGCTACCATCGCTCATGCCTTGGCCGAACAGGGACGCGCCGGCGTACCGCTCTACCTCGTGTACGGTGCAAATGGCGATCGACCGGTCGTGCTTCCGCAACTTTTGACAGAGGAGATCGTCTCTATCGCCATTCGGCGCGCCACGCGCGCATAGCTTACCACCAGAACAGATGATACAGCCCGAGCCCCCACAACAGCACCAGCACACCGTTGGTGAAAAGATCCATCTGTCGCGCGGTAATGCCCCAACCAGTGAGGTCGTTGATCAGTGTTTGAAGCCAGGCGCCTTCCTCGCGATTGTTGGGATCGCGCCATTGGCGCGTCCGCAGCCAGCTTTCGATGTTGTTCAGTACGCACGAATTCTTGTTGAATTGCCATTGCGCGAATACGCCCGGCAAAAACACGAGATAGAAACCGAGCGCGGCTTGCAACGGTACCAACCAGCCGAGCACGATGTAGAGCATCACCACGAAGTGAAAATAGAAGCAGAAAATTCCAAGCAAATCGCGCTTTTGCGGATGTTCCGGAATGACGCCGCCCAGTTCCGGCGGATTTTCGCTCGCTCCCAACGTCATTCGATATGACCCTTGAGGAACGAGGCCGCACGGGCGATGGCGTCGCGACCTTCGGAAAGAATGGGATAAAAAATGTGCCAGACATGCACCATACCGCCCCAGGATTCGGCGGAGACTTCGACGCCGGCCTCCTCCGCGCGCGCCTTCAACCCAACCGTATCGTCATAGAGCGCTTCCTCAGTGCCCACCTGCAGCAGCAACGGCGGCAAGCCTTTCAGATTGGCAAACAGCGGCGAGGCCAGCGGCGTCTCCGGATTCTTGCCGGCGAGATAGGCAGCCGCCATCTGATCGAGGTTTTCTTTGCTCACGATCGGATCGCGCTTGGCCCGCGCGCGATAAACTTCGCCGCCCTGACTCAAATCCACCCAGGGGGAGAGCGCAACGGCGCAAGCCGGAAGCGCAATCGCCTTGTCGCGCAACGCAACGAGTGTCGCGATGGCGAGCCCACCGCCGGCGCTGTCGCCCGCGATCGCGAGTTTGAAAGCGGGTAGGCCGGAATCGAGCAATCCTTTGTAAGCGGCGACGGCATCGTCGACGGCGGCGGGAAAAGGATTCTCCGGTGCCAGACGATAGTCGGCCGAAAAGACCGGCAGTCCGCTCATGTCGCTGAATGCGCCCGCGAGATGACGATGCGATTTCGGCGAACCCACCACATAGCCGCCCCCATGCAGATAGAGGAGTGCGGCGCCGCGCCCTGCACGTCTGCTGCGAACCCATTCTCCTTTCACACCACCGATCGTCGCGGACTCGACTTCGGTTCCTTCCGGCACGGGAAAGAAATCGGCGAGCGTCTCAAGCCGCGCACGCTGGGCGGCGATATCGAAGTTTTCCCCGCCCGCATTCTGCGACAGGAATGCGAGCACGTTTGCGCGGTCCTTCACGCTCATGACATCTCCCTCGTGGCTCTATTTTGCCGTGGCTGGCGCTCGACAGGCCCGTTCCCCTCAGCCACCGATCCGGGCCACCTTAGGTCGAGTTCTCAGACAGGCCAATACGCTGCGGCAGAGGCCCATTCACGGTCTTTTCCCTTGGTTTTCCTGCCTTTCGGGAGTTGTGCGCCGCACTGACAAATGCTCAAATCCGCGCGCCGTCCTGGGGCGGCAAGTGAGCGGGGAGCCGCACTTTTTCAAGGCTGAATCTCAGGGACCTGAATCTCAGGGACCTGAATCTCAAGGGCCAAAATCTCAAGGGCCAGAATCTCAAGGGAAGGAACGAATTTCATGAGCTCGCCAGAAGTACAGGAAATCATCAAGCAAATGGGTGGAGCGATCGGCGCCAATTCGGGCCTTGGCGGCATCCTCAAATTCGACTTCGGCGATTCCGGCTCCGTCCTGATCGACGGCAAGGCCACGCCGAACACGGTGTCCGATGGCGCCGGCAAGAATGCCGACTGCACGATCACCGTCAGCCTCGACACCTTCCAGAAGATGGTGAAGGGCGAACTCGACGGCACCTCCGCCTTCATGCAGGGCAAGCTGCGCGTCGCCGGCGATATGGGCCTAGCCATGAAGCTCGGCCCTGTGCTGCAAAAGGCACGCGGCTAGTTCATGGGCGAATCGTGAGTAGTGAATAGCGAGTAGTAGACGTCCCTATTCGCTACTCGCCATTCGCTATTCGCATTGTCAGTGAATCTCAGCTCACACTTCATCACCGCCCGCGATGGCACGCGCCTTCGCACCGCAACGCTTGACGCCGCGCCCGCTTCAACCCCGCGCGGCGTTTGCGTTTGACAACGCTGTAGTAGTTCCGAAATGGTACTGCAAATGTCGAAATGAATAGTGGTCCACGCGGTGTTGCACTCGTTGCCGTGGGTACGATGCTCGTCAGCTTTGGGGCTGAAGCATATACCAATCTCGTTACGCTAGGCGTTGGCAGATATTTTCCTTCAAGCGATCCGTCCAGCGAGTTGCTCTTGACGATCAGTTTCTATTCATCGGGTCTCACGCCAGTGATCGGAGCCGCTGCCCTTGGCACCGTTTCGGATTGGCGAAGTCGCAAGCTCGCGATCGTATTTTCTTTTCTGCTATTCGGTCTCAGCACCCTCGCCTTGGCTCTCGTGCCGCCCTATGACACCCTGCACACAACAGCGTCGATCCTGGTTGTTCTGTTTCACCTGTTGCAGGGCTTTTCTTTCGGCGGCTGCATCGTTTCCGTTACGGTCTTATTGTTGGAAGCTGCGCCGCCTGACAGACGGGGTTTGTATGTATCTGTTCAGGCATTTTCCGCAGGCTTGGGATCAGTCCTAGCTGGATTGGTAGCTGTCGCCAGATGGTCAAATCCGAACGACCCACGTGAATCGATATTGCGAATATCCTTCCTTTTCAGCGCTCTGCTGGTTCCATGGGCATTGATAACTTGGAAGCATCTAGAAGATGTGCGAGAGCGCGAAAGCGCATCTGATCCACCGATACGCCCCGATCGATTGCGATGGGGTGCTGTAGTCGCCAGCTTCTTGGCCGTAATGTCTCTAACTGTGCTTAGCTCCGCCCAACTCATCGCACAAACAAACGTCAAACCAGAATTCAGGACAGCCAACACATTTGTGCAGATTGCCCTGGCTAGCAGTACTGTCGCTGCCCTGTTCGCACCTGTCGGTGGTTGGCTTTCCGACATATTCGGCCGCAGACCTTTGGTTCTGGTTCCAGGCATATTGCTGCTCGTTCTCTTTATTCCGATTTTTCTATTTGTTGTAACGACAAAATTCGTTCAACTCTATCTTATCGCAATGCTCGTGCTGGTTATCCTGCGTACGCTATATGGCATGGCAACTCTCGTTGCGCTCACTGAAGTTTTTCCAACGCCGTGGCGCGCTCGCGGAATGGGAATAGTGCAGACGGTTGCCATTCTGACGGGCATGCTGTTGATCGGGCGAGGCGGGCATTCGATGACCAACGGCGATGTCGTCGATCTGGGGTTTTTCTGCGTGGTGGGCATCGTAGCTATGTTCTGGTTTCCGGAAACCGCGCCGGGAAAATTAAAAGGCAGCCAGCAATGAAAGAGTCGCGGTACATCATTGCTTCCGATGGAGTTCGGCTGCGCACAGCCGTGTTCACGCATGGCTCTCGCGGTCAGGGGCGCGGCGTTTGCGTTTTGCTGACCGGGCAGACCGAGTTCATCGAAAAATATGAGGAAGTCATCGGCGAGCTCTGCGCCCGCGGCTTTAGCGTGGCGGCGCTTGACTGGCGCGGACAGGGGGGATCGGCGCGACTGCTTCCCAATCCGCTCAAAGCCCATATCGACGATTTCGCGCAGTATGACGACGATCTCACCTCCTTCATGCAACAGATCGTCCAACCGTTGAGCGCGAAACCGCCACTGGCCCTTGCCCATTCCATGGGCGCACACATTCTGCTGCGCGCGCTGCATGATCGCCCCATGCAATTCGCAGCCGCGGTCTTGAGCGCGCCGATGCTGCGCGCGCAAACGCGCGGCTATCCTGCCTGGTTCGCGCGAGCGCTGACTTTTGTGCAAGCACGCACGGGACGAAAGTCGGCCTGGGTGCTCGGCATGGATAAACGCGATCCGCTGACAATGGAATTCTCCGATCAACTCGTCACGTCGGACCGCGCGCGCTATGCGCGAGCCAAAGCGCTCGTGACCGGCCATCCGGAATTGCGCCTGGCCGGTCCCACCTGGGGCTGGTTGGAGGCCGGGTACTCCTCCATGAACCGCGTGATGGCCCCGGGCTACGCCGAAGCGATCCCCACGCCGGTCCTCATCTGCGGCGCCGGCCAGGACCGCATCGTGGATACGCAGGCCGAGCGTGAATTCGTCAAGCGCCTGCCGCATGGCACCTATCTCGAATTGCGCGAAAGCGAACACGAAATCCTGATGGAAGCGGATGCCATCCGCCAGCAGTTTTGGAAGGCGTTTGACGAATTCGTCGCATCGACCCTCCCCTGGGAGGGTCGAAAAATTCAGGAGCGGAGCGAGTGAATTTTTCGGGGAGGATCAGGAAAGAGAATCTATTTCCACATCCTCCCCGAAATTCGCTTCGCGAATTCCGACCTTCCCAAGGGAGGGTGAGTTATCGCCGCTTCGCGTAGTAGGCCGCGATGTAGGAAATGATCACGCCATAGACCAGCATCGCGATCATGTTCGGAACGAAGCTCTTCAGCGCGAAATGCCAGGGCCCGCGACCAGCCGCGGAGAGCGGCACGACGATTGCGTTCATGACGAAATAGGTTCCCGCACCGAACACCAAGCCGCTGGGCAGCGGCATACGGAGAAGGATCGGGAGCACCATTCCCGCCAGTACATAGACGGCCGCGGCGCCGAACGAGATGAACCATTGCGCCAGCAAGCCGACCCCAGCCGACTGCAGCCCGCCATCATAGGAATTGTGCCCGAGCAGACCGCTCGCAATCACCTGCAGAATGAAGATCGGATCGCGTCCGGTGATGAGGCATGCCGCGCCCACATCGAGCGTGCCCGCCACCAAGCCACCGATCAGAATTGCCTTCCCTGCCCAACCCATCGCGTCCCCCAAGGTGATGTGCAGGCACGATGATGGCAGGACAATGCGATGCACCAATACACACTCGCGTGTGTCACGAAGGAGTGGCCAAAGGGACCAAAGATAGAGAAATCACCTCTCCACGAGGGAGAAGTAAAACACCTGCGCTAACCTGCGAGAGCCTTCAGCGCCGCTGCATGGATCCTGCGATCTCCGGCAGCCAGCGTCTGCCCGCCTTCGCTGCAATCGCCGCCCTGCCAATTGGTGATGATACCGCCGGCACCTTCGATTACGGGGATGAGGGCCGCGACGTCCCAACGATGAAACGCGGTTTCCACGATGAGATCGACGAAGCCCAGTGCCATGGCTCCGAAGATGTAGCAATCGCCACCCCAGCGCGTCATGCGCACGCACTTCTGCACGCGGCGGAAGGCATCGCGTTCGCCCGGGCCATAGAACGCGTCGGGATGCGTGGCGCAAAGAATCGCGTCCTCAAGGCGCGAGCATTCGCGCACACGAACGGCAAGCTCGTCTCGCTCGCGCGCGCGAAACCGGCACTCGCCATTCACACCCAGGAAACGCTCGCCCAGAACGGGCTGATCGATGATCCCGAGAACGGCGCGTCCATCCTCTTCGAGGGCGATCAATGAGCCCCATTCGTGACGGCCAGCGATGAAGCTGCGCGTGCCGTCCACCGGATCGAGCACCCAGCGCCGGCCGCTCGCACTTTTCTTCTCGCCGAACTCCTCGCCCAGGATTCCGTCGTTGGGCCGCTCACGCTCTATGAGAGCGCGGATGGCTTCTTCTGCGTCCCTGTCGGCGGCGGTCACGGGGTCAAACACCGTCTTGCCTGCCACGACGGGCTTTTTGTCGGCCACATCGATGCGCTGGCGGAAATACGGGCGGATCACGGCGCCCGCCGTGTCAGCAAGCCTATGCGCGAAGGCGATGGTGGCGGCGTCGATCTCGCGGCTGGTCACGCAGGTCTCATCCCCGGTATCGTCAAACGGAATACGCGAAGGGATGAAGAATGAAAAGCGTCGTCGTGACAGGAGCGTCCTCCGGCATCGGCTGGGGCTGCGCGAAGGTTTTGATCGCCAAAGGTTTCCGCGTGTTCGGCAGCGTCCGCAAGCAACAGGACGCCGAGCGGCTCTCCAAGGAATTCGGCGCGAATTTCGTCCCGCTTCTGTTCGACGTAACCGATGCCGCGGCGGTCGGTGCGGGCGCCCGCCAGGTGGCGGCGGCCCTCGGCAGCGAAACGCTGGCGGGCCTCGTCAACAACGCCGGCATCGCCGTGCCCGGTCCGCTGCTCTATCTCGACGTCGACGAATTCAAGAATCAGCTCGAGGTCAATCTCACGGGCCAGCTCATCGTCACGCAAGCCTTCGCGCCGCTGCTTGGCTCGGACACCACGCGCAAAGGTGCGCCGGGGCGAATCGTGATGATTTCTTCGGTAGGCGGAAAGAATGCGTCACCCTTTGTCGGACCTTACAACACATCGAAATTCGGACTGGAAGGGTTCTCCGAAAGCCTGCGGCGCGAACTGATGGTGTTCGGGATCGATGTGATCGTCGTGGCCCCGGGCGCGGTAGCGACGCCAATCTGGGACAAGGCGGATTCGATGGACGTGTCGCGCTACGCCAACACCGTCTATGCCGGCGCGCTCGACAAGGTGAAGGAGTTCATGATCTCGAACGGCCGCAAAGGATTTGCGCCGGAAAAATTGGGCGAAGCCGTGCACAAGGCGCTCACAATCGCCAAGCCGAAGACGCGTTACACCGTGACGCCGGACCCGTTTCAAAACTGGATGGTCAACACCCTGCCCAAGCGCATGGTCGACAACATCGTAGCCGGGCGATTGGGGTTGCGGAAACCGTAGAGTGAATCTTATTGAGTCACCCGCATCCAATCGTCATGGTCCCGGTCACCCATGAACACCCGTGTACATCGAGATCATGGGTGGCCGCCACAAGGGCGGCCATGACGTAAAGCGGATAAGTCCAGTTCGAATTCCCTAACCGACTTCCGCCTTCGCCCTCTTGCGCAAATGCGGCACCAGTTCGCGCTTGCGCAAACGGATCGACTGCGGCGTCACTTCGACCAGTTCGTCGTCCTCGAGATAGGCGATCGCCTGTTCCAGCGTCATGGGCACGATGGGCGTCAGCCGCACCGCTTCGTCTTTCGACGTCGTGCGGATGTTGGTGAGCTGCTTTGATTTCAGCGGATTGACGTCAAGGTCGTTGTCCTTGGCGTTCTGGCCGATGATCATGCCCTGATAAACTTTGGTGCCCGGCATGACGAACAATCTGCCCCGCTCTTCTATATACCACAGCCCATAGGCCACGGCTTCGCCGTCGGCGGTCGAAATCAAAACGCCGTTGACGCGTCCTTGAATGGGTCCCTTGTGCGGCGCATAGCCGTGGAACATGCGGTTCATCACGCCGGTACCGCGCGTGTCGGTGAGAAATTCGCCGTGATAGCCGATCAATCCGCGCGACGGCGCGAAGAAGACAAGCCGCGTCTTGCCCGCGCCGGTGGGGCGCATGTCCTGCAATTCGCCCTTGCGCAGCGAGATTTTCTCGATGACGACACCGGCATAGGGATCGTCCACGTCGATGGTGACTTCCTCGATCGGCTCCAGCCGTTCGCCGGTTTTGGAATCCTTTTGATAGAGAACGCGCGGGCGGGAAATGGAAAGTTCGAAACCTTCGCGGCGCATGGTTTCGATCAGCACGCCGAGTTGCAATTCGCCGCGGCCGGCGATTTCGTAAGCACCCTCGCCGGTTTCGTGCATCTTGATGGCGACATTGCCTTCGGCCTCGCGCAACAGACGGTCGCGGATGACCCGGCTTTGCACCTTGTCGCCTTCGCGTCCCGCCAGCGGCGAATCGTTCACCGCCACGGTGATGGCGAGCGTCGGCGGATCGATGGGATTGGCGGCGATCGGCGTGTCGACAATCATATCGCACAGTGTGTCGGCAACGGTCGCTGTCTGAAGTCCCGCGATGGCGACGATGTCGCCGGCTTCGACGCGCGCAACCGGCACGCGCGCAAGACCGCGGAACGCGAGGAGCTTGGTCACCCGCGTGCGTTCGATTTCCTTGCCGTCGCGATCGAGCGCCTTGATGACGCGGTTGACGCTCAGCGCGCCGGTTTCGATGCGCCCCGTGAGAATGCGCCCCAGATAAGGATCGGCTTCCAGCGTGGTTACCAGCATCGTGAACGGAATGTCGTCGCCTGCCTTCTCCAGTGCTTTCGGTTTTGGCACATCGCCGACGACGCGCTCGAACAACGGATCGAGATTCTTTTGTTCGTCGCCGAGCTCGTGGACCGCCCAGCCCTGACGACCCGAGGCATAGAGATGATGGAAGTCGAGCTGATAGTCGTTCGCTTCCAGAGCGAGAAAGAGATCGAAGATGCTTTCCAGCGTCTCTTTCGGTTGGGCGTCGTGCCGGTCGATCTTGTTGATGACGACGATCGGCTTCAACCCGAGCTTGAGCGCCTTGGAGAGCACGAATTTCGTCTGCGGCATGACGGATTCGGCCGCATCCACCAGCAGCACGACGCCATCGACCATGGAGAGAATGCGTTCCACTTCGCCGCCGAAATCGGCGTGGCCGGGCGTGTCCACGATGTTGATGCGGGTGCCGTGCCACTCCACGCTGGTGCACTTGGCCAGAATCGTGATGCCGCGCTCGCGCTCCAGATCGTTGGAGTCCATGGCGCGCTCTTCCATGTGCTGGTTCTCGCGCACGGAGCCGGACTGCTTGAGGAGCTGGTCCACAAGCGTGGTCTTGCCATGGTCGACATGGGCGATAATGGCAATGTTCCGGATATCCATACTTGTGTCCGCGGGGGGCTTGAGGAGGCGGGCTTATAGACGGGCGAGGGTACGGCGGCAAACTGCCCGGGAGGGCCACAGAGACCCGCGTGGGACGATCTTAATTAACCTTGTTGCAACATCGGAGATCCTTGAATTGCGCGCGATCTTGGGGCGAACGTCCGCACGCTGTCGCTACGGACCCCACTTCGCCGGATCGCGCTCTATGTGACAGACGCGGTGCCGCAGTCGTCCGTCCGAGGCTCGCATTTTCCCATGACCATGCTAGGAAAACCGCCGGGAGCATCCAGATCGGCAGGCGTAGGCGGGGATCCGCCGGCCCGCCGCTCAAACGTTCACGGCCAACCGGATTGGGCTGTGGCGGTACTTAAGGACCGTCCAGGTTGACGATGCAGAATTGGCTCCCTCAAGCCTTCAAGGAACGGATCGCGCTGGACGAACGGCCCTCGTTCTCCGTATGGGAAATAAAACCTACCTGGCGCCTGGGCCTGGCGATTGCGGGCATTGTCCTGGCCCTGCTGCTTGGCTGGCGCTTCACTGTCCTTTTCTTCGGCTCCGGTAAGCCCGAATCGCCGCCAGCGCCAGTGAGAATCGCGCTGGCACAGACCAAGAGCGTGGAAGTCCTCGAGCACACCATTGGCACTGTCCTCGCCAACGCGACAGTCCAGGTCACCGCGCGCGTCGAAGGCCAGATCCTCTCAGCCGCCTTCCAGGAAGGCCAGGTCGTTCACAAGGACGATGTGCTCTTTGTCCTAGATCCCAAGCCCTTCGTGGCGGCGCTCGATCAAACGCAAGGCCAGCTGGCGCGCGACCGCGCGCTGTTGGTCAGCGCCCAGCGCGATGCCGTGCGCTATGCGCAGCTGGCCAAGCAGGGCGCGGTGTCGGCTTCCCAGCGAGATCAGACCAAGGCCAACGCTCAGGCCCTGGCAGCGGCGGTTGTCGCGGACAAGGGTGCCGTCGATCTGGCGAAGCTCAATCTGCAATACGCCACAATCCGTTCGCCGATCGACGGCAAGACCGGACCGATCTTGCTTCAACCGGGCAATCTGGTGAAGGCGAACGACGTCAATCCACTCGTCGTCATCACCCAGATACAACCCGTCAAAGTCTCGTTCTTTCTGCCCCAAGCCGATCTGCCGCGCATCCAAAACCAGCAGCGCTCAGGCGAACTCAAGGCAGCGATCGAAGCGCACGGCGCGCCGCAGACGCGCGTGCTTACGCCCGTGGATTTCGTCAGCAACGCAGTGGACGCCAAGACCGGCACCATCGAATTGCGCGCGACGTTCGACAACGCCGACAATCGCTTCGTGCCCGGTCAGCTGCTGGACGTTTCCGTCGGACTCGAACGCATCGCCGACGCCATCGTCGTGCCGCACGAAGCCGTCAACGTCGGACCGAACGGCAATTACGTCTATGTCGTCACACGCGACGGCACGGCGAAAATGGTGACAGTCAGCGTTCTCTACGACAGCGGCGCGACGACAGCCATCGAAGGCGAAGTGAGGCCCAACGACAAAGTGATCACCGACGGCCAGCTTCTGGTGAAACCCGGAAAGCCCGTCGCCATCGAAGGCTCGCGCGTCCGGAACAACCGCCCAGCGCAACAATGAACTTTTCCCAACTGTTCATTCTCAGGCCGGTGACAACGACGTTGCTCATGGCGGCGCTGGTGATCTTCGGCCTGTTCGGCTATGCGGGACTGCCCGTCAGCGAACTTCCCAACGTCGATTTTCCGACCATCGTCGTCTCTGCCTCGCTGCCCGGCGCGGATCCGGAAACCATGGCGTCGGCGGTGGCGACACCGCTCGAGAGCCAGTTTTCCACCATTGCCGGTGTCGGCTCGATGAGTTCGTCAAGCACGCAGGGCTCTACCCAAATCACGATTCAATTCGATCTCGACCGCAATCTCGACGGCGCGGCCCAGGACGTGCAGTCGGCCATTTCGGCGGCCACGCGGCAATTGCCGCCGCAGATGCCGACGCCGCCCACGATGCGCAAAGTCAATCCGTCGGACCAGCCCATCATGTATCTGGCGATGGGTTCGACGTCGCTGCCGCTGCGAGAGGTCGACAAATATGCCGAAACGCTTCTGGAACGCCAGCTTTCCACTCTAAAGGGCGTGGCGTTAGTCAATGTATACGGCTCACAGAAGTTCGCGGTGCGCATTCAAGCCGATCCTGCTGCACTCGCTACACGCGGAATCGGCATCGATCAGATCGCCGCGGCGGCAAACGCCGCCAATCCCAACATTCCCACCGGCGTGCTGAACGGGCCGAAACAGGCCGTTGTCCTGCACAGCAGCGGACAACTGAGCGATGCCGCGCAATTTCAGCAACAAGTGATCGCCTACAAGAACGGCGCGCCGGTTCGCGTCGGCGACGTCGCGCGCGTGCAGGACGGCGTCGAAAACAAGTACGTCGCGAGCTGGTACAACGGGCATCGCGCCATCGTGCTCGCCATTCAGCGCCAGCCCGGCTCGAACGCCATCGAAGTGGTGGACGAGATCAAGAACGTGCTGCCGCGATTCATGGCCCAACTGCCGGCCTCCGTCACGCTTAACGTCCTTTACGACCGCAGCCAAACAATCCGCGCGTCGGTTGCCGATGTTCAGATCACGCTGCTGCTGGCTGCGTTTCTCGTCGTCGCGGTGATTTTCGTATTTCTGCGAACTCTGTCCGCCACCTTCATTCCTTCGATCGCCCTTCCCATTGCCGTGATCGGCACGTTCGCCGGCATGGCCTATCTGGGTTACAGCCTCGACAATCTCTCGTTGATGGCGCTTACGCTCTCCGTCGGCTTCGTGGTGGACGACGCCATCGTGATGCTCGAAAACATCGTGCGCCACGTCGAAGCCGGTGAAGCGCCTTACGAGGCATCGCTCAAGGGCGCGCGCGAAGTCAGTTTCACGATTGTTTCCATGACCGCTTCGTTGGTGGCGGTGTTCATTCCGCTGATTTTCATGGGCGGCATCATGGGCCGCTTGCTGCATGAATTCGCCGTCACCATCGTTCTGGCCATCGTGTTCTCCGGCATCGTATCGGTCACGCTGACGCCGATGTTGTGCAGCAGGATTCTGCGCAAGGAAAGCGGCGCTCGTCACAACCGTTTCTACGAGTGGAGCGAGCGGACATTCCATACGATGCAAGATTTTTACGATTCCACGCTACGCTGGAGCCTGGCCAATCGATCTATCATCGTTTTCGTCTTTGCCGGCAGCATTGTCGCGACGATCGTGCTGATCGAGCTCATGCCGCAGGATTTTCTCCCCAGCGAGGATACCGGCCAGATCTTCGCACCGACCGAAGCCGCCAACGGCACGTCCTTCGAGCAGATGGTGCGCTATCAACAGCAAGCGGCCGCGATCGTCGCACAAGATCCCGATGTCCACGGTTTCATGTCGAGCGTTGGCTCCGGCGGCGCCAGCAGCGGCGTCAACAGCGGGCGCATGTTCATCTCGCTCAAACCGTTTGCCCAGCGCAACAAATCGTCGGACGAAATCATTCGCGAACTGCGTCCGAAGCTCGCCGGGATCGCAGGTATCGTCGTGCACATGCAGAACCCGCCCGCGATCCGCATCGGCGGCATGCTGACGAAGTCGCAATATCAATACACCCTGCAGGATCTGAATCTCTCCGAGCTGCAGGCGGCGTCGACGAATTTGATGAATGCGCTGAGCACCACGCCGGGTTTCTTGGACGTGGCGACCGATCTTCAGCTCTCGACCCCGGCCATCGATATCGCCATCGATCGCGACCGTGCCGCCTCGCTCGGCGTGACACCGACAGCGATTGAAACCGCCCTGGGATCGGCTTTCGGCGGACAACAGATCTCGCGCATCTACGCGCCGTCCGATACCTACCAGGTCATCCTCGAACTGCTGCCCGAGTATCAAACCGACGCGACGGCGCTTTCGCATCTCTATGTGACGGCTGCCGACGGCACCTTGGTGCCGCTCACCGCGGTCACCAAGATCGAACGTTCCACAATGCCGCTCAGCGTCAACCATCTGTGTCAGCTTCCTTCGGTGACGCTGTCATTCGACCTGGCGCAGGGTTACGCTTTGAGCGACGCTGTTTCGGCCATCAACCGCGTGCAGCGGCAGGTTGGCATGCCGGCCTCGGTGCAGGAGAGCTTTCAGGGCACAGCCCAAGCTTTCCAGAGCTCCACGAGCAATATGGGCATTCTTCTCGTGGCGGCGATTCTCGTCGTCTACATCGTTCTGGGCATCCTCTACGAAAGCTTCATCCATCCGCTGACGATCCTCTCGGGCCTGCCGTCCGCTGCGGTGGGCGCGCTTTTGACTCTGTTTCTGTTCGGCATTCCGCTCAGCCTCTATGCTTTTGTGGGCATGATCATGTTGATCGGCATCGTGAAGAAGAACGCGATCATGATGATCGATTTTGCGCTGAGCCGGCAGCGCAGCGAAAACGTGCCCGCCGATGTCGCGATCTACGAAGCTGCGATCATTCGCTTCCGCCCCATCATGATGACCACCATGGCCGCCGTGATGGGCACGTTGCCGATCGCCATCGGTTTCGGCTCCGGCTCGGAATCGCGCAGACCCCTGGGATTGGCGGTCGTCGGCGGGCTGCTGCTGTCGCAGCTTCTGACGCTCTACATCACGCCGGTGATTTATATCTATCTCGACGGCATGGCCCAGCGCCTGCGCGACCGGCGTGCGCGCCGCCATGGCCCCGCGCAGGGATACACGGGGTAGAAGGTATCATTGAACACTGAACAACGTTGTCTTTCCCGGCGAGCATTCGCAAAGCGAATGCGAGGTCAAGGGGATCCAGGTGCCCGCCAAGCACGCGGTGTCAAGAGAAGCTGCTTTGTGCAATCCTTTTCAGATCTCGCAATCGTCACGACCTGGATCTCCTTGACCTCGCATCGTCCGCTGCGCGGACGATGCTCGCCGGGGATGACAGCTTTGTTTTAAACTGCAGGGAGAGCAAGGCGCAGTTCACGCGCGCCGGGTGAGTCTGTCGACTTCGGCGAGATCCTCCGGCGTGAGTTTCCAGTCCACTGCTTTCACATTCTGTTCGATCTGCTCGGGCTTGGTGGCGCCGGCGATGACACTGGAGAGAACTTTGTTTGAGGCGAGCCAGCTGAAGGCCAGCTCCAGCAGTGTGTGGCCGCGTTCGGAACAGAATTTTTCGAGTTTCTGCACAATCGCCCAGTTCGCGTCCGTCATATAGCGATCGGCCAGGCGCTTCATGATGGACATGCGCGTGCCCGCCGGGATTTCGGCGCCGTGCTTGTATTTGCCGGTGAGCAAGCCGCTGGCGAGCGGAAAATAGGGCAGCAGTCCGAGACCATAGGAGTCCAATGCCGGGATCAGCTCCCGCTCGATCCCGCGGAAAACGAGACTGTATTCGTCCTGTGCCGATACGAACGGGGCATAGTTCTTGGTGCGCGCGGTCCACTCAGCCTCGACGATCTGCCAAGCGGGCATATTGGAGCAGCCGATGGTGCGCACCTTACCTTGCTTCACCAAGTCGTTCAGCGCGCCGAGCGTCTCTTCGATCGGCGTTTTCGGATCGGGTTGATGCAGCTGATAGAGATCAATGTGGTCGGTCTTGAGCCGCTTCAAGCTCGCTTCGACCGCTTCGAGAATATAGCTGCGCGAAGCGCCGCGCTTGAGGCCGGCATCATCCATCGGCATGCCGAACTTGGTGGCCAGCACGATATCCTTGCGGCGCGGGCCCAGAATAGCGCCCAGCTGCTCTTCCGAACCGCCGCGGTTGCCATAGACATCGGCGGTATCGAACAAGGTGACCCCGAGATCGAGGGCGCGGTGCACGACCTTTCGTGAGGTCTCGATATCCAGCACCCCGAAATTGTTACAGCCCAGGCCGACCAGCGAGACCTTGAGGCTCGATTTTCCAACGTTGCGAAGTTCCATGGGGAGTCTCCGTTTGAGTTTTCACCTCCTCGCCGCCGCCTTCGCCAAGGCTACGGCGTGCCATATGCACGCTCCTGCCGCGCCGAAGCGAAGCGTAGGCGGGTGGGGAGGTCAAAAAACTTGAGCGTAGCGAAGGATTTTTCGGTTGAGGGTTAAGAGCAGAGCACGGCGGTGAGGCTTCCCCTCACCCGAAATTTGCGTTCCGCAAATTTCGACCTCTCCACGAGGGAAAGGTGATAGTAACCGATAAACAACGAAAAGGGCGCCGGTTTCCCGGCGCCCTTTCGCAGACTGTTTGCCGGTTCGCTTAGAAGTGCGCGCCGACTGTCAGACCATACGTGCGCGGCTCGCCAACGAACACGTTGGTGAACAGAGCGGACGACGGGTCGGTGATGTACATGCCCGTGATGTTCGCCTTATCGAAGATATTTTTGACCCATGCGCGCGCATACCACTGATCATCCGGCGCATTCAGCTGCATCGAGGCGTTGGCAACATCCCAAGCCTTGATGCGGTCAGCCCCGGCATTGAAGATGCGGCCGAACGACCTATCCTTCCAGTAGTAGTCGACGCGGGTGACGATGTTGAAATCGTTCTCCAGCGGCATGGTGTACTGGGCGCCGACGCTCACCGTCCACTTCGGAGTATTCGGCATTTCGTTGCCCGAGAGGGAAACCGGAACACCGAACTCGTAGCGGTAGCCGGCGGAGTAGATTGATGCAACAGCACCTGCCTGCGCTACAGTAAGAAAACGGCGGTTAGGATTCGGATTCAGCGGGCCAACTGCCGCAATCGCGGCAACACCGGCTGCACCACCGCCCACAGAATTGAACAGCTGGTTGGCGGACGACAGGTTTGAGCAACTGAAGCCCCGTTGCAGGAAGAAGGCCTGCGCCGCAACATTCGTGATCGGCGAACTTGCTGCGCTGGTCGCCGTCGGCGGCGTCGCAAACATGGCATTGAACGCAGGCGATGTCGCCGCAGAAGGCGCGGCGCCGGCCGTGTTGAAGATCGAACAGTTGGCGCCAAGGTCGTCCTTCAGCAACGTTGCATTGGCGGCATCCTGTGTCGGATCGCGCGGATCCACTTGCGAAGTGTTTCCAATCCGCGAGTTGGTGAAGCCCGTGTTCAGGTTGAACTGCCAACGGTCATCCGGTGCATAGAAGAATTCGCCTTCCACGCCCCAAAGCTTCGAATTGATGTTCGAATTGACCGAAGTGCGGTCGATGATCGCCGACACCTGAAAGCCTTTGTAGTTGTAGTACCAGGCATCGAGATTGGCCTGCAGCGTACCGCCAAGGAACGGCAACGTGTTCTTGGCTCCGACTTCGATCGCGTCCAACGTTTCGGGCGCAAACGTCGGCGGGAAGGCATTCGTAAACGACGGCGGGTTGAAGCCGCCGGACCTATAGCCACGCGAATAGGACGCGTAGATGTTCGTCTGGTCCGTCCAGTCCAGTTTCGGCGTCCAGTCCATTACAAATCGGCCGGTCCAGGCGTGGAAGTTCGCGGCCTGTGTCACGAAGACGCCGGGTACCGTTTGGGTGCCAATCGGCTGGACCGTGTTGAACAACGTCTGCTTTGACGAAAAGAACTTGTGGTCCGAGCTGTACCGCAACCCGCCGGTAAACTTCAGCGTGTCGGGGATCGCATCCCAGTACAGTTCGCCGAACACCGCGTTGGACGTCAGGTCATAGCGGTTGTTGTTGTTGTCGTACTGCATGGGCGACAGCACAAAACCGTTACCCGCGAGAAGCGGTCCTAGGTCAATGCCCATCAAATCCAGCGTATTCGCATTCACGAAGTAGTGCGCATCGTTGGTGTTCGACAGATGGTATCCGGCGATCAGGAAGTTGAGCGGGCCATCGAAATTCGAGGCAAAGCGAACTTCGCCGGTCCATTCGGTGTTGGCGCCGTCAATCTGGTCATAGGCGAAGACGCGGTTCGAATATTTCAGGATATTCAAACCCGTCGTGCCGTTCTTGCCGACCGCGTCGACGGGGAGCGTTCCGATCTTCGGACCGAACGCACTGCCGTAGTAGGTCGAGCAATTGGTCGGCGCCAGCCCGAAGAAGCAGAACGTGTTCTGACTGATCTGCAGGCTGTTGGTGCCAAAGGCCGGCGTCAAACCGAACAAGGTTTGCGTCAGCGTCGGCCCGATGCTGGCAAAAGTGTCACCGACGGCGTTGGAGTAGCTTTCCTGGCTCCGGCCCGAGTTGTGGTCGTACCCGAACAGCACGTTCATCGTCAGCCAGCTGGACCAATTCTGCTTCCACTCGAAATTGCCGAACTGGTTGTAGCCTCTCGTGAACGGTGTGAAATCCGTGCTCACTTTGCGAAGACTCTGCGGCACCACGGCCGTCGCGCCTAAGCCAGGACCGCCAAGGCCCAGGAAAGCTCCGTTGGTCGTGTCTGCCACGTCAAAGATCGGAAGGAAGGATACCGGCCCAAAGCTGCCCAGCGGTCCTATGTTACTGGCGAACAGCGTGCCGAAGGTCGCATTTCCGTTGATCGCCTCGTCGGCCAATTTGTCGGGCAAGCAACCCAGGACACCGGAACTGTCGCGATGACAGAGCTGTTTCTGCGCACGAACGCGCGAGTCGCTTTCGTTGCTAGCCGACAAGACCAGATCGACCGTCGTCTTGTCGCTGGGCTGCCAGCGCAGCGAGCCGCGCAGCGAGTAGTCGTGGCGGCTGTCGATTTTGCTGGCAACGCCTGCATGCGTGCTGGCGAAGACGTTATCGATCGTGCCGTCGCGGCTTTCCCAGAAGCCGGCGAGGCGCAGACCGAGTTGGCCCTCGACCAACGGGACGTTGACCATGGCGCGGACTTCTTTGCCGTTGAAGTTGCCGTAGGTCGCTTCGATATCGCTCTTGAATTCATCGACATTGGGCTTGGCCGTAATCGTGTTGATCGCACCGCCCGTCGCGTTACGTCCGTACAGCGTGGACTGCGGACCGCGCAGCACTTCCAGACGCTCAACGTCGTAATACGTAGCTGTCGTCAATGGAGGGGACGACAGGTAGATATCGTTGACGTTCACCGACACGCCAGCGTCGCCCGATGTGGTCACCGCGAGCGAGCCGATGCCGCGGATCGAGAAGTTGGAGGGGCCGAAGTTGCCGTGCGAGAAGTACACGGACGGAATGTTGAACTGCAAATCGGCGAAGCCGGTAATCTGCTTCCTGCTGAGATCTTCACCCGAGAACGCGGACACCGCGATCGGCACCGATTGAATGTCTTCCGCCTTCTTTTCGGCGGTCACCGTGACCACTTCGATTTCAGCGGCAAACACCGGCGCTACCAAGCATGAACCCAGCAGCAAAGCGCTCGTGAACGTAATGGACCGGGATTTCCGGTTCCGGATTGTAGCAGGCATTTCTGGCTCCCCGTTGCAACCCCGCCTTGCGGCGGAATATCTGGCACACCACGCCCCGCCCTACCCCGGACGAGTCACGTGCAGCCTATTTTCGCAACGAGAGGATAGGAGGAACATTTCGAAGGCGGCAAGCAGATATGGCTTTAAACAACCGCTATCGGGTCATTTCCTATCGCTTTGTACCTTCAATGCCACACTGAAATTCTCCACCTGGCGATGAGAGACCCAGAGATTCCTACAACTTCAAATCGTCAAGTCTTAACAAGGTGTTCAGCGATACTGGTTAACCGCCGATCACAGCGTCCAATGCGGCGCGAAGCGCTTCGTAGTCCGACCATTCGTTGTAAAGCTGAACCGAAATCCTGAGCCACAAACGGTCGGCGAAAGCCGTCAGCGGGGCGACGATTCCATAGTCTCGCGCCAGCCGGCGCCGCAGCTGCGCGGGAGCGTCGGCATCGGTGGGGGCCGGGGCTATGGCGATCGCCGCCATCGCGCCGCGCTGTGACATCCCAGAACTCGGCTTTCTATTAGTATTTTCAATGAGATAGAGACAAGCATCGTTGGCCAGCCGGCGATTGCGGACCATCAGATCCGCACCTCCAAAGCCATCATGCGCGGCTGCGGCCGCCTCGAAGCAGAGCCAGGGCGTGACATCGCGGGTGCCGATCCAGTCGAAGGCGGCGGTGTATCCCTGATCGCTGCCCCAGGAGAGCACGGCCGGGCTGGTAACCGCCTGGCGGGCCGGTGACGTCCACAACAGACCGCAGCCCTTGGGCGCGAACAGCCATTTATGGGCGTTGCCGGTGTACCAGTCCGCGCCGATCTCTTCGACGCCAAGCGGCAAGTGCCCGGGCACATGGGCGCCATCGACCAGAACGGCAATGCCCGCGGCGCGCGCCTGCGCGACAATCTCTTTGACCGGAAAGATCGCCGCCGTCGAAGAGGTGATGTGATCGACGACAAGGAGCTTGGTGCGCGCGGTGAATGTCTTGCGCACGATTTCGATCACTTGTTGATCGGACTCCAGAAAGAACGGCAGATCGGCAACGACAAGTTTGGCATCGCGGCGCGTGGACCAGTGCAGCAACGCTTTCATCACCGCGCCGTAAGCGTGGGACGTCGTGACGATTTCATCGCCCTGGCGCAAGGGAAACGAAGACAGCACGCCATTTATCGCTTGCGTCGCGTTTTCGACAAACACCCAATCGTTCGCTTTGCCGCCAAAGCGTGAAGCGACGCTTCCCGCTTGGCGCCGCAATTCATCGGGCAAAACGTCTTTGAAGAACCCGGTTGCGTCGCGCTCGATCAATGCGCGCCAGCGGTCCTGTTCGGCGGCGACGCTTTTCGGCACGGCGCCGAAGGAACCGTGGTTGAGATGAATCAAATCCGGCGCGAGTTGAAACGCGCCGAGAACTTCGCGGCCTTCGCGCTCAAGGATGTTTGAACGCTTAAGGGTGCTTGGGGAATTGTCCGATGGGGAACGGTTGTTCATCGCGCACGAAGGTGATGAAGGCCAGCAGTTCCCAAAGATACTGGATTAAGCTCACGGTGAAATTGCGAAGTTCGTCGTTCACCTTGCCGTTGACGGCAACGACGACGAATTGGACGAGCGCCACCAGGATCGTGATCCAGAACACGAACCAGGCGATGATGCCGAAGCCGAGGGAATAAAGAAGCCGCACGGCCGGAAAGGGCGTGCGATGATCGGCCGGATGATCCGTTTTGGGGGCGGCTGTGCCGTCGCCCGGGGGTACGGTTCCGCTGGCAGGATCGCTCATGCTCATCTCCATGCGCGGCCGAAGCGCCGCTCTGCTTTATCTATTACGCGTCCCAGCGGGTTCAAGCACTTACCGTCGGAACCCGCGGCCGAAACCGGTCGAAAAGGCCGGAAAGCAGGAGGCCAGCAACAAACCCGCCCAAATGCGCCTGCCAGGCGATGTTGGTGACCACGTCGGGGCCCGCGCCAAACCCCGTCATCCCAAGCACGGCATTGAGGGCGATCCAGACCGCGGAAATCCCCAGAATCGGGCGCGAGAGAAGAGGGAGCAGCTCTTCGCGCTCAGGCGCCCCTGGCGGATAGCTCATCATCCTGAAGCCGGCCGCCATCAATCCCGAGATCGCGCCGGAAGCGCCGATAGTGGGGATATCCGAGCCCCAGTTGAGCGCCATATGGGTCACCGCGCCCGCAACGCCGCAGACCAGAAAGAAGAGAAAGAACAGCCACGGCCCGAAACGGCGCGCCACGACCGCCCCGAACGGAAGCAGCCAGATCATGTTGATGGCCAGATGCGTCCAGTTGCCGTGCAGAAACAGATGGCTGACGAAAGGCACGACACGCTCGAACCATGTGCCGGGATTGTAGTGGTGCGCGGCGAGATAGGCGGCGGAATAGCGCGCGGGAATGAAACCGTATTCGACAAACAGCTTGTCCGAATATTCCGGAAAAACGAAGACGCGCAGCAAATGCGCCGCCACGATAACGCCGATGAGGACGAGCACCGCGCCCGGCACGCGGAAGAAGGGCTGGCGCGTTTCCTGAAAATGAACCATCAGCCGGCCCTGGAGAGCGCCGCTTCGACCAGCGGCAGGCGATCGTTTCCGAAATACATGTCGGTGCCGTTAACGAACATGGTCGGCGATCCGAAGCCGCCGCGCGCGATGACCTCGTCGGTATTCTTGCGCAGCTGCTCCTTGATCTGGGGCTCTTCGCTGCGCATTGCAATCCAATCGGGATCAAGGCCGGCCTTGGCCGCGACCTCGGCCAGCACGCCCGGCTGACTGACGTCCTTCAATTTCCCCCAATAGGTTTCGAACGCCGCGCGCGCGTAGGGGACGAGTGCATCCTTCTCGGCCGCCGCAACGGCACTTCGCATCATCGAAACCGCGCGCACGGGAAAGACCGCAGGCTTGCCGATGCGAATTCCGGCGAGCCGCGCCCAATCCTGCAGATCCTTTTCCGAATAAGCGGCCTTGCGCGGGTCGGGGCTGGCGCGGCGCTGGTAAACATCCTGGTTCACCGCGTTAAACACACCGCCGACCAAAATGGGACGCCAGACGATCTTGGCGCGCGTTCTTTCGAGCACGCCGTGAATGCGCGTGAACGCGAGATAGGTCCAGGGCGAAGAACAATCGAAGAAGAATTCCAGGGTTGCCACGCCGCTCTCCGCGCTTTGCCGCAAAACTAGCCGTGTTCGTCCCGCTTTGGAACAGATCGAGCGCTTAACGGCCGTTAAGCGTTGGCACGGCGGTTGCTCCATGGGTGCGGAGATAAACCGGGCACACAGCCATGCGCACCATTTCGAAGACGTTCGGGTCGAAGACGTTCGGGCTTACCGCTCTGGCTTGCCTGCTCATCGCGGGCGCGGCGCAAGCAGGCGATTACTCCAATGCCGCGGAATACAATCACCCCTACGGCATGAATGCCGGGCAGGAAAACGCGGCTGTCGATCCCTCGCTGCGCGATGCCAACGGCAACCTGACCGTCGTGAACGGACAGTTCACCAGTTCCTCCTTCGCCCGCTCCAGCGCTTCGGCGTCTGCAAGCGCCTTCAGCTCGGGCGTAGGCATTCAGAACCACACCAGCTCCATGTTCGGCGACGCGACCGCCATCGGCAATTCGCTCAACGTCATCACCGTCGGTTCCTGGAACACGGTCATCGTGAATTCGCATCAGACGAATACCGGTGACGTGAAGGCCACCGTCAAACTCAAAGGCAAGTAAGGGGACCCCCACCCATGACCGCTCGCGGACGCCGTCATTTCATCAAACCGCTCGTTTTCGCGCTCGCCGCGATTGCGCTTTCGGGCACGCTTTCGGGCTGCATCAGCCCGTCGGCCGACGATTCGGGCCGTTACACCACGCCCATCGGTGATGCGCCGGTGATCGCCAACGAGACGCCCTATTCCGACGCGCTTCGCTGCATGACCGCGTACACAAGCCAGCATCCGCTGCGCGTGGCGGTAGGCCAGATCGCCGACTACACGGGCAAAACCGAATCCGACAATGGCGGGCGCAAGCTGACGCAAGGCGCGGCCTTGATGGCGATGAGCGCGCTGGCCAAAGCCGGCGTTCCCCTGGTGGAGCGCTTCGATACGTCCGTTGCCGAGCTCGAACTGAAATATGCCAACAACAAACTGATCGGCGACAGTCCGCGCACCGCCGACGGTCCCCAGGACTACCGCAAGATCTTCGCAGGCTCGATTCCCGGCTCCGACTACTACCTCGTCGGCGGCATCACCGAACTGAACTTCAATATCCGTTCGATGGGCGCCAACGCGGATGCGGGCGAGGCCGCCACCAACGGCCTCAAAGGCACGGCCGGCGGTAGCATGTATGTGATGAACGTCGGCCTCGATCTTCGTCTCGTCGACACCAACACGCTCGAAGTCGTCAAAGTGATCTCAGAGCAGAAGCAGATCATCGGCCGGCAGATTTCCGTCGGCGCCTTCGATTTCCTCGGTCATACCTTCTTCGACGCCAGCGTCGGCGAAAGCGCTCTCGAGCCCATTCAGCTCGCCGTGCGCTCGGTCATCGAACGCGCCGTGCTCGAAATGATGTCCAACCTCTATCGCATGCCGCAGAGCGCCTGCGAAACGCAAAGCGACCCGCTGGCCAATCCGAACGAACGTGCGCAGCAGAATTCCACGCCTATCACCACGGCTCAGAACGCAATCAACCAGGAGAATACCAATGACCCGTCTAATCAAAATCCTTACCGCTACTACGGCTCTGACGATCCTGCCGCTGAGCCTCGCCTACGCCGGGGACTCGACAACTAACGGCAGCCAGATCCTGAACGGCCAGGTCAACCTTCACACGGTCGTCTCCACCGTCAACACCGAGTTGATGAACGTGCAGGACAACGCGGTCGCGCAGTCCGTTGCGGCCGCCAACGTGCTCGACGTGACGACGATGCAGGACACCAAAGTCACCAACAATCAGTTCGCCACCAGCGTGAACATCAGTTCGGCCTTGAACGCCAACGTGAAGAACGTGGGCAAAAACGTGAGCCTGGTTTCGCAAGCGGTGTGCAACTCGGCGAACATTTCGACCGATCCGACGACGACCGACGTTTATTCCAACCAGGAATGCGAAGTGAAGGATCCATCCTCGAAGATCAACGCGACGGTTCAAAACGTTGGCGGCGACATGACGATCGCCTCGAGCGCACTTGGCAACACCTTCGAAGAAGACACCAACGCGCCCAACGCGCCGGTGCAGAACTTTCAGCTCAACAAATCGAGCTTGAATTCGACCGTCAACGCCAGCGCCGTCAACATCGGCGGCACAGCGGTGGTGAGTTCGACGGCGATCGGCAACGACGCCCAGATCGTCCACTATTCGACGGGCAATTGATCGGGGGCCAATAACAGAGGGGCATCGATCCGCGAGGAGCATCTCCCGGGGGCTAAACGACGGAGATGTTTGAGGGAGGGTGGAAACACCCTCCCTCTTTTTTTTGCGCTCTACACTTCTCATCGAAAATCCATCAATCTTCCCGCGCGCTGCAGGTTTCGAAATCGTTCTGCAATTGGGGTGCGTTTGATGAAATCACTAATTTGGCTGGTGCTCGCCGCCATGTTCCTGCTCATGCCCACCGTAGCGAGCGCTGCGCCGGCTCCGGGAGTCTTGGCCGATGCCGCGAGCAAGGACGACCTTGCCCAGGTCGAAACTCTTCTCGCCGACGGCGCACCCCCCGACGATCGCGGCACAAAGGATGCCACCGCTCTCATGCTGGCGGCGGAGCATGGCTATGTCGATGTCATAAAAGTGCTGCTCGCTGCCGGAGCCGATCCCCGCGCGACTCGAACCGGGGCCATCACGGCGCTGCATCACGCGGCTGCCGGCGGAAGCGTCGAAGCAGTGATGCTGCTCATTCAAGCGAAGGCTGACATAGACGCCGCCACGACGGCGACGGGACAAACACCGTTGCTCTCGGCACTGATCTCAAAACGCTGGAACGTCGCTCGCGCACTGTTAACGGCCGGTGCAAAACTGACTGCCACCCCCTTGGGCGAACGCGCCTTACTTCTCGCACTCGACGATTCATATTTGAAATTATCTGCATTGAGTGAAGACACTCCTTACATCGACACCAATCTTGCAGGGGATTTGATTCAACGCGGGGCACGGATCGATCTCAAGGACTCCCGTGGCGACTCTCTCCTGCATTTGGCAGCACATGCACGCCAACCTGAGATGGTCTCTTTTCTTCTGAAGCGCGGATTAAAAGTGAACGAACAGAACATCATAGGAGACACTCCCCTCAAGCTGGCAACCGATTCTTCGTCGTTGGAACTCCTCGTCACCGGAATGGCGACACTCATGTCGATGCCGTTCGGTTCCGGTCCGGGCAACCGCCCCGATTTTCGTACGACCATGAAGATATTGGCGTCCCGAGGATTTCCGAGTCCGGGCGCCGGCGAGCTCGCTCCGCGACTCGAGGAGATTCACTTGCGGCGAAAGCGGACACTTGAAATTCTGCTGGCTTCCGGCGCCGATCCCAATCCAAGCAACAAAGAGGGCGACACACCGCTCACCGACCTCGCAGTCAATGGAGATTCGCCATCAGTGGAAATCTTGCTTGTCGCCGGAGCAAATTCAAATGTCGTGAGAGTGCATGGATATAGCCCGCTTATGCGTGCAGCAGCGGAAGGAAATGCCGATGTTGTTAAGGCACTTCTGGCCCATGGCGCGCAGGTCGATCTACGCAATGAGATCGGCGAAACCGCACTTATGAGTGGTGCTAAAGGTGGTGGCGATCGCGATACGGTCGCCGCGCTACTGGCTGCTCACCCCGATGTCAATGCGCGTAACAATGACGGTCAAACAGCGCTCATGTACGCAGTGGGAGCGAGGAAGGTCGATATAACAGAGGGGGATTACAATGCGGACCTTGAAGATGTCGTCTCCGAATTGCTCGCCGCGGGAGCTGACCCATCCATCCAAGACAAGGATGGCAATACCGCTCTATCGCTGGCAAAGTCGCCAAAATATCAAACGGCCTTACCACTCTTGCGTAAAGCGACCAGCCACTAGGATTCGTTGACAGACAACTCTCTGCTGAAGTCGCACTCGAAACAGAGCCAACTCACAAGGAGATAGAGCATGTCCGCGCCGGCAAGACCTATACTGGAACTCACCTTTCGCGGGGTGGTTCTGGGCATCGCCATCACGCTCTTGTTCACCGCGGCGAATGTTTATCTCGGACTGAAGGTCGGCCTCACCTTCGCGACCTCGATTCCCGCCGCCGTCATTTCCATGGCGGTGCTGTCGGCGTTCAAGAATTCCACCATCCTGGAAAACAACATCGTGCAGACAGTGGCCTCCGCCGCCGGCACGCTCTCGGCCATCATCTTCGTGCTGCCGGGCCTTGTGATCGTCGGCTGGTGGGTGGGCTTTCCGTTCTTCACCTCGTTTCAGATCTGCGCGGCAGGCGGCGTGCTGGGCGTGCTGTTTACGATTCCGCTGCGCCGCGCGATGGTGACGAATTCCGATCTTCCCTATCCCGAAGGCGTCGCGGCGGCCGAAGTGCTCGAAGTGGGCGAGCGCGCGCGCAGCGAAGCCTCCAAGGAAGCGCGCGAAGGATTGCTCGCAGTCGTCTACGGCGCGCTCGCTTCGGCTGGCCTTGCGATCTTCGCGGCGACGCGCATCGCCACCGGCGAGTACACAAAGTTCTTTGCCGTGACGCGCACGGCCTCCAGCGGCTTCGACATGGGTTATTCGCTGGCGCTCGTCGGCGCCGGCTATCTCGTCGGACTCTCGGTTGGCATGGCGATGTTGCTCGGTCTGCTCATCAGCTGGGCCGGCGCGGTTCCGATTTTGACGTCGTTGGATGTGGGCAGCGCATTGTCGCTGGCCGATCACACCGACCACATCTGGCGCAGCAAAGTGCGTTTCATCGGCGCCGGCGCCATCGGCGTCGCGTCGATCTGGACATTGATCAAACTGGTGGGACCGGTTGTCGGCGGCGTCGTGTCCACCTTGAGCGCGTCGCGCGCAAGGGCCGCCGGATCCGCAGACCTGCGCGACACCGACATGTCACCGGGATGGATCGGGCTGATCACCCTGATCTGTCTCGTTGTGATCGTCTGGCTGCTCTTCCAGTTCCTGCAACCGACGCCTCTGGCGGCGAATACAACGACGCTGGTCGCGACGGCGCTGCCCTTCGTCTTCATCGTTGGATTTCTGGTGGCGGCGATCACCGGCTACATGGCGGGCTTGATCGGTGCCTCCAACAGTCCCGTCTCCGGCGTCGGCATCCTTGCCATCGTGATCTGCGCAACGCTGTTCGTCGCAGTCGTTCATCCCGCTGAGAATGCACAAAGCGCATTGGTAGCTTTCGCGCTGTTCGCGACGGCCATCGTTTTTGCCATCGCGACAATCTCCAACAACAACCTTCAAGATTTGAAAACAGGACAATTGGTGGGCGCCACGCCGCGCGCGCAGCAATGGGCGCTCATCATCGGCGTCATCGCGGGCGCCGCCGTCATCCCCCCGGTGTTGAACCTCCTGGCGCAAGCCTTCGGCTTTGCCGGCGCGCCGAATGTCCACACCATCACCGCGCAGCCGCTGGCGGCGCCGCAGGCGACGCTGATCTCCGCGCTGGCGCAAGGCGTGATCGGCGGCAAGCTCGCCTGGGACATGATCGGATACGGCGCGCTGTTGGGCGTCGCCTTGGTCGTGCTTGACGAAGTCCTGGGTCTGGTCAAATGGCTGCGCCTGCCGCCGCTTGCGGTCGGCATCGGAATTTATTTGCCGATGTCGGCGACCCTGCCGGTGGTGATCGGCGCGGTGATCGGCCATGGCTACAAGAACTGGACGAAACGCACGCGCGATCCGGCCCACTCCGAGCAGCTCGGTGTGCTCGTCGCGTCGGGCATGATCGTGGGCGAAAGCCTGTTTGGCGTCGTGCTGGCGGGATTGATCGTCGGGTTCTCGAACGACGCGCCGCTCGGTGTCGTGCCGGCCGATTTCGCGTGGGCCAATCCCATCGCCATCGCCACCTTCCTGGCGCTGATCGTCATTCTCTACGGCTGGATGATGAAACGCGCGCGCTTAACGGCGTAAACGGATCGCTTCGTCCAAGGCGAGTACGTGCCTCGCCTGCTTGAGATGCGGCTGATCGAGCATCTTGCCGTCGAGTGAGGCGACGCCTGCGCCGGAGGCAAACGCTGCCACGACTTTCTTGGCGTGTTCGATGTCGGCGGACGACGGCGTGAACGCCGCGTTGATGATCCCTACCTGATCGGGATGGATGGCCAGCATGCCGCAGAAGCCTTCGCGCTGCGCCAGACGCGCGGCGCGCTCCAGCCCGGCGCTATCGCGAAAATCCGCGTGCAGGGTTTCGATCGCGTCGACGCCGGCTGCCTTGGCCGCGATCAACACCAGCGCACGCACCATCTTGTGGATGAACAGGAACTCGCCGCTCTCGTCACGGTTCGTGGTAGCGCCCAAGGCGGCGGCGAGATCCTCCGCGCCCCAGCTCATGGCCGCCAGACGCGGCGGCGGGATGCGATATTCCGGCAGCGAAAGTACGGCCGCCGGCGTTTCGGTGGCGACGGGCAAAAGTTTGATGGTGCCGTGTACAATGTCCGCTTTGTTCTCCCGGGTGCTGAGATGGCCGTCGATGGTCGCCAAAGTCTGCGGACCATCGGCTTTGGGCACGACGAAGCCGGCCGGACGCGAGGCAACTATGGCCTCAACGTCGCGGATGAAGTCGTCGCTGCCCAAAGGATTGATGCGCACCCAGATCGTTTGAGCGTGTTTGTCTTTCAGGAATTCGCGCGCCAGATCCCTGGCCCGGGGACGATTTTCCTTGGTCACGGAGTCTTCGAGATCGAGGATCAGCGCATCGGCCGACGACGACTTTGCCTTGGCGAGCTTCTTCTCGCTGTCGGCCGGCACGAACAGGAGCGAGCGCAGGATCATTTGGGTTTGCGCAGCATCAGGGCCGAGCGCTTGCACGATGCCACGATTTCACCGCGCTGATTGATGGCAGTGTGAAGAAACAGAACAATTCCGTTTAGCGGGCGCGATTTGCTGTCGCGCAATTCCAGGACTTCGGTTTCCACGTGCAGCGTATCGCCGTGAAAGACCGGTTTGGGAAAGCGCACTTCATCCATGCCGAGGTTGGCCACCGTGGTGCCGAGCGTGGTTTCGCCCACGGAAATGCCGATCATCAGACCGAGCGTGAACAGCGAGTTGACGATGCGCGCGCCGAACTCCGTGGTCTTGCCGTATTCCTCGTCGAGATGCAGCTGCGCCGGGTTGTGCGTCATCGCGGTGAAGAAGACATTGTCGGCTTCGGTCACCGTGCGCCGGATGGGATGGGCAAATTTCTGTCCGACGGAAAACTCTTCGAAATAGAGACCGGGCATGGGGCAGACCGAGGCTTTTCGCGCTACTGTGTAGAGCACGATGCGCCAGTGAGGCTAGCCCATGTCGTTGCCCTCATCCGCCCAAGCCATGAGTTTCGTCGCCACCACCAGCCGCGAAAGCGCCAAAGCGTTTTAGGGCGACATCTTGGGCTGAAAATCGTTTCGGAGGATCCTTTCACGATCGTGTTCGAAACCGACGGCCGCATCCTCAGTCTACGCAGTTTTGAGGCGCGGCTCGTAAGGGCTGATCTACGGGGACGCCGGACGCTCGAAGACGACGGTGGGTTCGCCTTTATAAGTGGTCCGAACTTTTTCGAGGAAACCGCACCTCTCGGCCACGCGGATCGACGAGCCGTTGTCCGGAGCGATAATGCAGACCATCTTCACCCGGCCAAAGTGTTTCTCGCCCCAAGCGAGCGCAGCCTGCACCGCTTCGGTCGCGTAACCTTTGCCATGCGCTGATGGGATGAACGCCCATCCCACTTCGGGCGTACCGTGAAACGGCGGATCGATGGCACGCTTCACGTCGAGAAAGCCGACTTCGCCGACGCGCGTACCCGTCGCTTTCTCGATGACCGACCAGAAACCGAACCCCAACACCATCCAATGACCGTTGAGGCGCAGAAATTTCGCAAAAGCGTCTTCTTCGCCCAGCGGCGCCCCACCGATAAAGCGCGTGACGACGGGGTCCGCCCACATTGCGGCAAAAGCAGGAAAATCCGCTGGCGTGGGACCGCGAATGATGAGGCGCGACGTTTCGAGGGTGGGAATTTCCATAACCAATTTATAGCTGATGTTAGGCAGCGATGTGCAATGAACCTGTCGATGAGCCCGGCGCCACTAGTATGACGCCGCTTGGCGCCACGGCAGCGAGGACAATCTGCGTTCGACAGGTATGAACTTTCCAGCCTTTTGATTCAGCACTTCCAAGACACCATCGGCGATATTGAAGCGCGCGCCGTCGACCCTCAGCGTTCCTGCCTTCACGCGTTCAGCGATGAAGGGATAGTCCAGCAGGCGCGCCACGGAGAGTTTGACCGTATCGCGCTCGACATTGGGGCAGAGATCGAGCCCGTCTTTCTCGCACACCGCATTTTCGACGACCGGTTTCAAGAGTTCGACCCATTCGCGCACATACGGAACGCCTTCTGCGGCGCGCGGGTCCATCGCCGCCGCCACGCCGGCGCATTGCGCGTGACCCATCACGACAACGTTTCTCACTCCAAGTGCGACGACGGCGTAAGCGATGGCCGAGCGCGTGCCGAAGAAGCCGTGTTCGGAATCGTAGGGCGGCACGATCGCGGCGACGTTGCGCACGATGAAGAACTCGCCGGGACGGCCGTTGAAGATGGTGGCGGGATCGGAACGGGAGTCGCTGCAGGCGATAATGAGATATTCGGGCTTCTGGCCTTTTTCGGCGAGTTCCAAATAATTGGCGCGCTCGACGGGCCAGCGTTTCTTGCGAAATTCCCGATAGCCCTTGATCAGCCGTTCCATATGTGTCCCATCGCTTGCCTGGCGGGAATTCACCTTGGCTAAAGCGCGAGGTCAAGCCGCGCGATTGCCGTTTTTTTCAATAGGATTTCGGCAAGTCAAGAACGTTTTCCGCGATGAAAGAGAGAATGAGCTGCTCGGTCACCGGCGCGATGCGCGGCAACATGGATTCGCGGAACAGACGTTCGACTTGATACTCCTTCGCATAGCCCATACCGCCATGGGTCATCACCGCACGGGTACAAGCATCGAACGATGCGCGCGCACCCAAGAACTTCGCCGCATTGGCTTCCGCGCCGCAGGGCTGTCTGGAATCGTAGAGCGCGGCAGCGCGCAGACACATCCACCAAGCGCTTTCCAGATAGGCCCAGCTTTCGGCCAGCGGATGCTGCACGCCCTGGTTCTGCCCGATGGGCCGGCCGAACACGACACGGTCTTTGGCGTAAGCCGCCGCGCGCGACAGCGCATCGCGGCCGAGACCGATCGCTTCGGCGCCGATCAGAATGCGTTCGGGGTTGAGACTGTCGAGCAGATAGCGAAAGCCCTTGCCTTCTTCGCCGATGCGATCTTCGTCCGGCACAAAGAGATCGTCGATGAAGACGGCGTTGGAATCCACCGCCGCGCGGCCCATTTTCGGAATGCGGCGCACTTCGACTTTTGAACGATCGAGCGTGGTGTAGAACAGCGTCATGCCGTCGGTGGGACGCTTGCCGTCTTCTTTCTTGGCCGTGCGCGTCAGCAGCAAAATCTTGTCGGCTTCCTGCGCTGTCGTGGTCCAGATCTTCCGCCCCTTCACGACATAGCCTTCGTTGGTGCGGCGCGCGAAGGTTTCGATGCTGGAGGTGTCCAGTCCGGCGTTCGGTTCGGTGACGCCAAAGCAGGCTTTCTGTTCGCCCTTGATGAGCGGCGGCAACATGCGTTTCTTCTGCTCGTCGCTGCCGTGCACGACGATGGCGTGCGGCCCAAAGATGTTGAGATGGATGGACGAGGCCGCCGCATAGCCGCCGCCGCCGCGTCCCACCGCATGCATCATGACGGCGGCTTCGGTGACGCCGAGACCGGCGCCGCCATATTCCGGCGGCATGGTGATGCCGAGCCAGCCGCCCTGAGCGACCGCTCTGTGGAATTCTTCAGGGAAGCGCGGCTGCTCATCGCAGGCCGTCCAATAATCATCGCCGAAGCCCGCACAAATCTTCGCGACGCTTTCTTCGATGGCGCGCTGGTCGGCTGAAAGGGTGATGTCCACCGCTTGCTCCGGAAACCTCAGTTATTCCAAGGGTTTAAGAAAAATTTCCCTGCCGCCCCTATGGCTATGTCCTTGAGATTACAGGCATTTACCCGTTGCGCGAAAGACGCTCGCGACTAAGATGAAAATCACTGGGGAAACGCCGCCGTTCGGACTTATAAGTGCGCCGCGTTTAAGAGGCGCGGGTGAGTTCGCCGCGCAGATTGGCCGCAAGAAGGTCGTGGAGTCGCAAAAAGCAAGATGAGTTCCGATTTGGCGGAAGGGCTGCTCGCCGAGCCCAAGCGCCCGTCCGGCATGGTGCCCACCGACATCAGCAATCCCAACTACTTCCACAAGGTTGTCGATTGCCAATGGGCCTGCCCTGCGCACACGCCCGTGCCCGAATATATCCGCTTGATCGCGGAGGGGCGTTACGACGACGCCTACATGATCAACTGGAAGTCAAACGTGTTTCCCGGCGTGCTGGGACGCACCTGCGATCGTCCGTGCGAGCCGGCCTGCCGCAGAGGCCGCGTCGAGGAAGAACCGGTTGCGATCTGCCGTTTGAAGCGCGTCACGGCCGACAACAAGTCCGACATCCGCGCGCGTTTGCCCAAACCCGCGGCGCAAAAGAACGGCAAGCGCATTGCACTTATCGGAGCAGGCCCCGCGTCATTGACCGTGGCGCGCGATCTTCTGCCACTCGGCTATCACGTGACGATCTACGATTCCGATCCGTTTGCCGGCGGCATGATGCGCACGCAGATTCCGAAATTCCGCCTGCCCGAACGCGTGCTCGACGAGGAATGCAACTACATCCTCGATCTCAAACCGGAAACGCGTTTTGGCGAGAAGATCGACAGCCTGAAGAAACTCCTTGCCGAAAACTACGACGCGATCTTCGTGGGCTGCGGCGCGCCGCGCGGACGCGATCTGCAGATTCCCGGACGTGACGAAGCCAAGGCGAACATCCACATCGGCATCGACTGGCTCTCTTCCGTCTCGTTCGGCCACATCGAGAAGATCGGCAAGCGCGTCATCGTGCTGGGCGGCGGCAACACCGCCATGGACTGCTGCCGCACCTCGCGGCGTCTGGGCGGCGAAGACGTGAAAGTCGTCGTGCGCTCGGGCTTCGAGGAGATGAAAGCGTCTCCCTGGGAAAAAGAGGACGCGATGCACGAAGGCATTCCGATCCACAATTTCCTCGTGCCCAAGGAATTCACGCACAAGAACGGCAAGCTGACCGGCGTCACCTTCGAAAAGGTGAAGGCCGAATACGACGCCAAGAGCCGGCGCAATCTGGTGCCGAGCGGCGAGCCGGAGGTGCACTACGAATGCGACGACGTGCTTGTCGCCGTCGGCCAGGAAAACGCGTTTCCCTGGATCGAACGCGATATCGGCATCGAATTCGACAAATGGGACATGCCCAAGGTCGATCCGCTCACCATGCAGTCGTCGAATCCGAAAATCTTCTTCGGTGGCGACGCGGCGTTCGGACCCAAGAACATCATCTGGGCGGTGGCGCACGGTCACGAAGCCGCCGTTTCGATCGAACTTTTCTGCAATGGCAAGGACACCAAGACGAATCGGCCCGATCCGCTCGTGAATCTCATGAGCCAGAAGATGGGCATTCACGAATGGTCCTACGACAACGATGTGTCGCAGGATCTTCGCTACAAGGTCCCGCACGCGCCGACCGAAGTGACGTTGCGCAACGTGAAAGTGGAAGTGGAGCTGGGCTTCGACAAGGAGCTCGGCTTCAAGGAGGCGCAACGGTGCCTCAATTGCGACATTCAAACCGTGTTCGAGCGCAATCTCTGCATCGAGTGCGATGCTTGCGTCGACATCTGTCCGATGGACTGCATCACCTTCACGCAGAATGATCCCGAGCCGGTGCTGCGCACCCATCTGACGGCGCCCGCGCCGGACGTGACCCAGGACCTCTATGTGTCGGATATCCTGAAAACGAAGAGAGTGATGGTGAAGGACGAAGACGTCTGTCTGCACTGCGGACTGTGCGCTGAACGCTGCCCGACAGGCGCCTGGGACATGAAGAAGTTCTATCTCGAAACCGCGCAGGCGAGCTCATGCGCGAAGCGATAACGTCCACCAACGACTTCGTCGTCAAGTTCGCCAACGTGAACGGCTCCGGTTCCGCGAGCGCGAACGAACTCTTCGCCCGCTGCGTCCTGCGCATGGGCGTGCCGGTCGCCTCGCGCAATATCTTCCCGTCCAACATCCAGGGCTTGCCGACCTGGTACGAAGTGCGGGTGTCCGGCGAGGGCTGGCTCGGCCGGCGCGGCGGCGTGGATCTGATGGTGGCAATGAACCCGCAGACCTGGGATCGCGACATCGCCGAAATCGATACCGGCGGCTATCTGTTCTACGATTCCACCAAGCCGCTGACGACGCAAAAGACGCGCGAAGACATCACCCTTCTGGGCGTGCCGCTGACGCAACTTTCCAACACGCTGGAAGGCACCATCCCGCGCGAACGCCAGCTTCTGAAAAACGTCATCTATCTGGGCGCGCTTTCCGCCTTGCTCGGGTTCGAGCCGAAGGTGGTCGAAGAACTGATCGCCGCACAGTTCAAAGGCAAGGACAAGCTCATCGGTCTCAACATGAAGGCCGTAGAGCTTGGCCACAGCTACGCGACCAAGAATCTCGCGGGAAAATGCCGGTTGAGCGTGAAACGTTCGGACAAAGTGGGAAATCGCATCTTCATCGGGGGAAACGACGCGGCGGGATTGGGCGCGGTCTATGGCGGCGCGACCGTCTGCGCCTGGTATCCCATCACTCCGTCAACCTCGCTGGCCGAAGCCTTCACCGCGCACTGCAAGAAACTGCGCGTCGATCCGGCCAGCAAAGAGAACAAGTTCGCCATCGTCCAGGCGGAAGACGAGATCGCCGCCATCGGCATCGCGATCGGCGCGGGCTGGAACGGCGCGCGTTCGTTTACCGCGACGTCCGGCCCCGGCATCTCGCTGATGCAGGAATTCTTCGGGCTTGCCTATTTCGCGGAGATCCCCGCCGTTGTGTTCGACATTCAGCGCGGCGGTCCGTCGACCGGCATGCCGACGCGCACCCAGCAATCCGATCTGTTGCTGGCGGCCTATGCCAGCCACGGCGACACCAAGCATGTCCTGCTGTTCCCCGAGGACCCGCGGGAGTCATTCGAATTCGCCGCCGAATCTTTCGACCTCGCCGAACGCCTGCAGACGCCCATCTTCGTGATGATGGATCTCGACATCGGCATGAACGATTGGCTGTGCGAACCGCTCACCTGGGATGACAGCCGCGCCTACGACCGCGGCAAGATCATGACCCGCGACATGCTGGACGCGGGCAAGGATTTCGGCCGCTATCTCGACGTCGATGGCGATGCCATTCCCTATCGCACGCTGCCCGGCGTGCATCCCACGCGCGGCGCCTATTTCACGCGCGGCACCAGCCGCGATCGCTACGCCCGCTACAGCGAAGAGGGCGCGGTCTATGTCGACAACATGCAGCGGCTGGTGCGCAAATTCGAAACCGCGAAGGCGATGGTGCCCAAGCCCGTTCGCCGCGACGCCAAGGCCAAGGCGCGGTATGGCGTGATCTACTACGGCTCAACGGCGCCGGCGATGAACGAAGCCCTGGCGGCGCTCGAGGCGCGCGGACTGCATCTCGATACGTTGCGCGTGCGCGCCTTCCCGTTCAGCGACGACGTCGTCGACTTCATCAACGCGCATGACCAGGTGTTCCTCGTCGAGCAGAACCGCGATGCGCAGTTGCAGAAGCTCATCGTCAACGAATGCGCCATCGATCCGGCGCGCTTCATTTCCATCCTGCACTATGACGGAACGCCCATCACCGCCCGCTTCATCACGGGCGCCATTGCCGAACGCATGGAAGTGACGCGCAAAGAGGCCGCCGAATGACCTACATTGCCAAGCCGAAATTCCATCATCCGGCGCTGAAGAACAACGCGCTCGGCTTCACGCGGCGCGACTATGAGGGCCGCATCTCCACGCTGTGCGCCGGCTGCGGACACGATTCCATCAGCGCGGCGCTGATCGAGGCCTGCTTCGAGCTTTCCATCGAACCGCATCGCGTGGCGAAACTCTCGGGCATCGGCTGTTCGTCCAAGACCCCGGATTACTTCCTCGGCCAGAGTCACGGCTTCAATTCCGTGCACGGCCGCATGCCAAGCGTTCTGACCGGCGCCAATCTTGCCAACCGCGATCTCATCTATTTGGGCGTGTCGGGCGACGGCGATTCCGCCTCCATCGGGCTTGGGCAATTCGCCCATTGCGTGCGACGCGGCGTGAACATGGTCTACATCTGCGAGAACAACGGCGTGTACGGCCTGACCAAGGGCCAGTTCTCCGCCACCGCTGACAAAGGCTCCAGGAGCAAGACGGCCGTGAACAGCGACTCGCCGATCGATCTGGTCAGTCTTGCATTGATCCTGGGCGCGACCTTCGTGGCGCGCAGCTTCTCCGGCGACAAGACGCAATTGGTGCCGCTGCTCAAAGCCGCGATCGCTCATCAAGGTTCGGCGGTGATCGACGTGGTCAGCCCCTGCGTGCAGTTCAACAACAGCCCGGCCTCGACCAAATCCTACGATTTCGTGCGCGAGCACAATGAAGCTGTGAACCGCATCGATTTCATCGCGCCGCGCGAAGAGATCCGCGTCGACTATGCGCCGGGAACCGTGGAGACGGTCACCCAACATGACGGCTCGACCATCCGGCTTTCCAAGATCGCGGCCGATTACAACCCGCGTGACCGCGTTGCGGCGATGACCTATCTGCAGTCACGCCATGCCGCCGGTGAAGTGGTGACCGGTCTTCTCTATCTGGAAGACGATTCCGAAGATCTGCACGCGCACCTGAACACGGTGAAGACGCCTCTCAATCGTCTGGACGAAAAAGAACTGTGTCCGGGTTCGAAGGCGCTCGACGCGATCAACGCGGGCTATCGGTAGCTCCACACACCCTCCCTTGGAAGGGTCGAAATTTTTGCGAGCGACGCGAGCAGAAATTTCGGGGAGGATTTGGAAAGCAAATTTCCTGATCCTCCCCGAAATCGCTGCGCGATTTCGACCCTCCCGAGGGAGGGTGGGTTTTAAGGCGCCGGCGTCCAGATCACGTCGTCGATCGTACGTGCGCCGGTCGCCAGCATGACCAGGCGATCGAAGCCGAGCGCCACGCCGCTCGACGGCGGCATGTGGGCGAGCGCCGCCAGGAAATCTTCGTCGATCGGATAGCGTTCGCCATAGATGCGCTGTTTCTCCGCCATCTCGCGCTCGAAGCGGCGGCGCTGCTCGAAAGGATCGATGAGCTCGCCGAAGCCGTTGGCCAGTTCGACCCCGCAGACATAGAGTTCGAAACGTTCGGCGACGCGCGCATCGTGCGCCGTGGCGCGCGCCAGCGCCGCTTCACAGCGCGGATATTCGCAAAGAATGGTCGGTGCGCCGATGCCGAGTTTGGGCTCGATGGCGGCGACGAGAATCTTGCTGAAGATGTCGGCCCAATTGTCGTTGTCTGCGACGGCGTGTCCCGCCTTTTGTGCGGCCGCGGCCAACGCTTCGCGATCGCCCTCGCCGGCGCGGCTCAGCGTCGCCAGCAGATCGACATTGGCGAATTTCACGAATGCCTGCGCCAGTGTCAGGCGTTCAGATTCAGCGCGCGGATCGCAGGCACGATCGCGAAAAGTGAATTGCGAGACCTCCGTGATCTCCGCCGCGATGCGCAGGACTGCAAAGCAGTCGGCGATGATCGCTGCGTAATCCTCGCGCGCCCGGTACCATTCCAGCATGGTGAATTCCGGCGCGTGCAGCGGCCCGCGTTCGCGGTTGCGGAAGACGCGCGCGAAATCGAAGATGCGCTCTTCGCCGGCCGCCAAAAGCTTCTTGCTCGCAAACTCGGGCGAGGTGTGCAGATAGAGCGTGGTGGGATCGCCGGCGGTCGTGCGCAGTTCGGTTTCGAAGCCGTGCAAATGCGCCTCGTTGCCGGGTGAAACGACCAGGGCCCCGCACTCCACTTCGGTGAAGCCCTCGCTCTCGAACCAGTCGCGCAATGCGGCTTTGATGCGATTGCGCGCGCGCAGACGCTCGCGCCGGTCCGCATGCCGCAACGGTTCCCACCAGGGCGATATCATGGGTTTTGTCCGGTTCTTGGCCGCTTGGCCGGCTCTCGCATGCCTGCTATATGCCCGCCCTCCACATTTCCAAAGGGCCCGTAATGGTTTCGGTTATCGCGAGCAACGTGCGCAAAGGCAACGTCATCGAGAGGGACGGCAAGCTTTATATCGTCCTGACGGCCGAAAACATTCACCCCGGCAAGGGCACGCCGGTGACCCAGCTCGAGATGCGCCGCATCAGCGACGGGGTGAAGATCAACGAGCGCTACAAGACCACCGATTCTTTGGAAAAGGCCTTCATCGAATACCGCACGTTCAATTACCTCTATCAGGACGGTGACCACCACGTGTTCATGGCGCCTGAGACCTTCGACCAGATCCATGTCGGCCTCGACATCCTCGGCGATATGGCGCCTTACCTGCAGGAAAACATGGAAGTGCGTCTCGCCACGTTCAACGGCGTGCCTGTCTCCATCGAATTGCCGGCGCGTGTGACACTGGAAGTGGTGGATACCGAGCCCGCGATGAAGGGGCAGACGGCGTCGGGTTCGTTCAAGCCCGCGAAGCTCGAAAACGGCGTGCGCACCATGGTGCCGACGCACATTACGATCGGCACGCGCATCGTGGTGCAGACCGAAGACGGCGCTTATGTCGAACGCGCCAAAGACTGATTAGCCGAACAGCGCGCCGAAGTTCCGCACGATGCGGTACCGGCCGATGCTCTATTGAAGCCGAATCCGGTCATTGCCCTTTTCGGTGGCCAGCAACGCCGCAAAAGGCCGAGTGCTGGGAACGTGCAGCAAAACCGTGTGCAAGAGAATGAGGGCGGGAACCGCGATGATCGCGGCCGGGGCGCCCCACATCCACACCAAGGTCGCCACCGTCACGAAAATCGCGATGGGACTGATCACCAGGCGGCGGGAGAGAAGCCAGGGCTGCACCAGATAGGCTTCCACAACATCGATCCCCAGCAGAATCAAGGGCGGAAGGAGCGCATCCAGCATGGTGCCGGCGGTGGCGAAACCCACCAGCGCCGCGAAGGCAATGATCGTCGTGGGCCCGATGATCGGAACGAAGTTGAGAATGCCGTAGGCGATGCCCCACAGAAGGGGATCGGGAATTCCCGCGATCCAGAACGCCAGCGCCGTCACCACGACGAGGCCGGCATTGATACTGGCGAGCGTAAAAAGATAACCGGAGACACGATGACGGACGTCGCGGCAGATCCGCGCCACCCGCAATCGGTTAGCCGGCAGCCGCGGCAATAGAATGAGCTGCTCGGTGTAGTGCCTTCGCAAGGAGAGCAGAAAAATTGTCAGCACGCCGACATAAAGTATTCTCGCGAACACGCTCGGTACGGTTGAGGCAACCGAGGTGAGAATCCTGCCCCCGTCGACAATCGGCTCAGGCGGACTTGCCACCCCGATGCCACCGCGCTGACCGGTGGTGGCACGGGCGAACTGCTGCGATGCGCTTTCGAAGGCCGCGAGCTGCCGGCGCAACGGACGCAGTTTGCGCTCGACGGAGGTCACGATTTCCGGCGCGCGCTTGACCCAGGTTGTGAGCGAAGGCGCGAACGTCGCTGTTCCTACGACAAGAATCGAAACCGTCGCTCCCACCGTGAGCAGCGCCGCGATAGCAGGCGGAATACTGATACGTTCCAGCGCATGGGTGATAGGCGCGAGCACCAACGCCAAAATGACGGCGATGGCTGTCGGCGCAAGCAAGGCACCTGCGGCGACACCACCGGTCAAGAGAGCGACCGTCAACAAGGCGATGAGACAAGCCCTGATGACTCGCAAGTCACGCTTGATGGAAGACAACGGCTGTCGGTCGGGAGACTGCGACATGGTGGTCTGCAAGATACCCCGGCCGGGGCGACGCAGCACGGCAATGGTCATGGCATGTCACCGGCCGTGCCGCTGGGCTGAGACTGCGCGCTATGGGGATCAATATGGGGATCAAGGGGGGAAGCGAGCGGACACCCGATGCGGGGTGTCGAAGGGGCTGGGGCGTACCGGACCGGACATCCGCTCGCAGTCATTAACGTCGAATGGGCGAACTGGTTCCCTCTCTCTTATTAAGAAGCAGGGTGCGTCAGGCTGCCGCAGGATATCTGGCCGAAATGTGGGGTTTTAGGGCTGCAGACCGCAAGTTTTCCGGGCGAGGGGCCACCATCATAAGAGGCCGCCAACAGCAAAAGGAGCATCAAGGCTCCCACGCTCATCTCAATCAGCCAAGGCATGCGCATGGGGAGCCTCCGACCGGAGGGTGGTGGCCGCGCACCGCATTCGAAACGGCGCTCACGGTGTCTAAGCGGCCTTGCGCCTCACGGGATGAAAGAACAGAGCCTGACCGACAGTCGCCTGCACCGTTTCCGGCAGGAATGGCTTGGCGATCAGGTACGTGGGCTCGGGACGTTCGCCGGTGAGCAGTTTTTCGGGATAGGCCGTCACGAAAATCACCGGGATGTCGAAGCTGGCGAGAATATCGGCGACGGCATCGATGCCCGAACCGCCTTCGCCGAGATTGATGTCGGCGAGAATGAGGCCGGGTTTTTTCAAATGGGCCTGCTTCACCGCTTCATCGTGCGTGGCCGCCGTGGCCACCACCTCGTGACCCAGTTCGGTGACCAGATTTTCCAGATCGAGTGCGATGATCGGCTCGTCTTCGATGATCATGACTTTGGAAACCAGTTCGCCTTCGATCTTGCGCTGTGCATCGACGATCGCGTTTTCCACTTCCTCCGGCGTGCGGCTGAGAATGATCGCAGCCTCTTCCAGTGTGAAGGATTCCACCGCCGTCAGCAGCAAGGCGGCCCGGCTCTCCGCCGAGAGCGCACTGAGCCGCACCTCCGGGCTCGTGGCTGTCATCGATGGCGGCTGGGCACGATCGAGCTGGCTCGCCGATATCGACCAGATCGCGTTGAACAGCTGATAGAGGCCTACCCGGGGGGACAGCCCCTGGGTCAGGCTATTGTCGCCGGTCAAGAGGGCCGTCAAAGCGGCGCGGACATAGCTGTCCCCGCTTTGCTGAGAACCTGTCAGGGCCCGGGCGTAACGGCGCAAATACGGCAGGTGCGGCGCAAAGGCTTCCGTGGCGCTCATGAGTTGCTCCTTCGATCGAGGGGAACTGGGAACCCGATCGTTAAAACGCAGAAACTCCAAAATGTTTCCGGTCTCGGGAACTTTATATTGAGGGCGGCGTTTTTGTTCGACGGACGGAGTTTTTGCCTGAGGAGAGGTCAAAAACCCCTTGTCACAGCTGGTAAAATAGGCGCGATCTCGTGGCGAGTATTACACAAAAACGTCGGGGCTGGGACCTGGTGAGAAAAGAACAAAAAACAGACCGGGAACGGAACCGAACCATCCGGTCGCGACAGCGGGCGATCGGCCGTGAGCTGCGACGCATGTATGACGACGTGGCTCGGGAGCCGGTGCCGGACGACTTCCTCGACCTCTTAAAACAGATCGACGAAGGCAAGGAGCAACGCGGAAGCGGAAAGCAGGACGCGTGACGGCGCACGATCACACCCATTCTGCGGCCAAAGCGGGCGCATCGGCGGCAACGGACGGGCCGTTCAAGTCCGACCTGCTCGAGCTGATCCCATTCCTTCGCGCCTTTGCCCGTTCGCTTTGCGGCAACCACGACATGGCCGACGATCTTGCCCAGGAGGCCCTCGTCAAAGCCTGGCAGGCGCGCAGCACTTTTGCGCCGGGCACGAATCTGAAAGCTTGGCTGTTCACTATTCTCCGCAACCAGTTCTACTCCGATAGGCGGCGTGCATGGCGTCAGGCGCCCTGGGATCAGGAAGCGGCCGAACGGATTCCCGGATCCGCGGGCGAACAATCGTGGGCGGCGGATTTATCGGACCTGTCGCGCGCCTTGCGCACGCTTTCGGACGAGCAGCGCGAAGCGCTGATCCTCGTCGGCGCCGGCGGCTTTTCCTACGAGGACGCGGCCAGAATTTGCAATTGTGCCGTCGGTACCGTGAAGAGCCGCGTTGCGCGCGCACGCAAGGCGTTGATCGCTTTGTTGGACGGCGAGGAAGCCCTGCCAGCGGCGCCTCATGCATCGGAAGGGGAGGCCGCCGATGAGATCATGGCGCAGCTTGATCGGTTGGCAGGACCGACCGGACAGGCGCCTGCAACTCACGGTAAGAAGCAGCCCTGAACGAGGCTGGTCGCTTCGGCTTAGACTTCTGTTCTACGTCAGTCTCGCCCTCGCGCCCATCGCGATCGCAAGCATCGTTCAAGGCATAGACCGCGCCCAGCGCGACGTCGCCGACGTGCGCGAAAGGCTGGTGCAGAGCGCGCGCGCCGCTTCCACCGGCGAAGACAATATGCTCGCATCCGCGGAGCAGATTCTTCGCGCGCTTGCCAACCTGCCCGAAGTTCGCAACGCCAGTGAAGACTGCAATCATGCGCTGAGCGAGGCCCTGAAGGGTCTTTCGTTTTTCACCAACATCACGCGTCTGGACGAACACGGCACGGCGATTTGCGCGGCCAACACAAAGGCCATTGGCATCAACGCGAGCGGCTATCCTATCTGGAAGAAGACGGTCAACGGCATCGGGTTTCAGGTCAGCGAGGAGATGACGAGCCGTGTCACGGGAAGACCTGTCATCTCCGGGATGCTACCGCTGAGCGACGAGACCAATCGCTTCAAAGGCGCGCTCGCCATCGCCATCGATGTGCGCTGGCTCGACTATATGGTGCAGTCCAAGAGGCTGCCGTCCGACGCCGTCATCGCCATTTTCGACCGCAACGGGGCCGTCATCGCCGCCAACAATCGCGATCTGGCCGTGCGGATTTTCAGCCGCCCCGGCAAGCGCCTCAAACAGCAAGATACTTTGCACTCCGGCACTGACGCCAACGGCGACAGCTGGACCTATACGACGTCGGCGCTGGTCAGCGACACCATCTTCGTCGGATTTGCCATGCGTGAGTCGAGCTTGTTCGGCGCAACCTATGTGCATGTCGGCACCGACTTCCTCACACCCATCTTCATGATCGCGCTGGCATGGGCCGCGATCTGGATGACGACCGAACGCCAGGTGACGCGCTGGATTCTCTATCTGCGCCGCGTGTCCAATGCCTATCGCAGCGGTCACTACGCGCTCAGGCCCACGCTCGACGACGCGCCGCCCGAATTTCGCACGCTCGGCAACAGCCTTTCCGACATGGCCCAGGCCATTCAAGACCGGGACCAGAAGCTCCGCGATGCGCTGGCGCAGAAATCCCTGCTGATCCGCGAAATTCATCACCGGGTGAAAAACAACCTGCAGGTTGTGATGAGCTTGCTCAGTCTGCAGGCCGCGCAGTTGCAGGACCCGGCGGCCCAGGACGCTCTCAAGCAGGCGCGCTTGCGCATCAATGCGCTCGCGCTCGTGCACCGGATCCTGCACGAACTGGAGGATCAAACCTTCGTCGATCTCAAAGCCCTGCTGGAAGATCTCACTGCGCAATCTCTTGAGGGCCTGGGCCGCGAGCGCAGCGACCTCGTCGTCGTCACCGATGTCGTGCGCCGGCGTGTTCCGGGCGACATTGCCGTACCTCTGGCGCTGTTTGCGGTGGAAGCGTTGACCAACATTTTCAAACACGCTTATCCGGCGGACAAAGGCGGCACCATTCGCGTGGCACTGCAGCCCACGTCGGATGGCGTGTTGAAGCTCTCCATCTCGGACGACGGCATCGGCTTCGATACCGACCAAGCCGGCATGAGTGTTGGCGGGCGGCTCATTCAAACCTTCGGTCAGCAGGTGGATGGACGAGTCGTGGTCAAGTCCAATGGCGTTAGAGGCACCGACGTGGAATTGATCTTTCCGGACCCCGAGGCGAAACCTCTGGAGCAATCCGCGTAAAGAAAACGGGCCCGCGGAGGGACGCAGGCCCGTTTTTTTCGAAAAGCCGCTGGTGCCCCTGCCGGGGCCCGACTTACTTGGCGATTGAGGGAAGCTTCTTGATTTGGTCCTTCGTCATGCTGGTAACAATGAGATTGCGGTCCTTCAGATACACAAGGTTGTTCGCGTTGAGCGCTACGGTACGCTCGCCGACGCCGAGGAAGCCGCCGACTTCGGCGTTCACCGCAGCCACCTTGCCGGACTTGTCCACCTTGACGGAATTGACCTCGCCGAGAGCCTCACCGTTCCGATTCTTCACCTCGGCCGTCTTGAGCGTTTCCTGGGACACATCGCTCAGCGGCACAGCGCTTTTCAATTCGGCCTCGGTCACCGGATTCTTCGCCATTGACGCCTGATCGATTTCGTTTCCGGCCGCAGTCGTCGCCTTGCCCAGTTCGGTCTTGGGCGCGGTGCTGTCCTTCTGCATCGCGTCACTAGACTTCGACGTGTCGTTGGCGGCCATGGCGTCGGTCTTCGCCGTTCGATCGTCAGGCGCGTTCGATGAGGTCGAGTTCATCGCCATCTGGCTGGAGCTCTCATTCGACGCCTGCACCGTCGGCACAACGCCCGGTGAACTCAGTTGTTGCTGATTGAGCTGCTGCGTGATTACAGCCTCTTGCGCATCGGCTTTCGCGTTCGCCGATTGATGGTGATGATGCGCCTTCGCGAACGCGGTTCCAGAGAGCGCGACGACCGCGACGCTGGCCAGAGCAAGTATTTTGATCTTCATGAGCGGATTCTCCTGTTCATCCATGCATCCACGCAGCCCAGCCGCCCCTGGGACAGCGTGCAAACGTTTGCCGTCAGTGCACGTTCCTGAGTTCCGCGACTGCGGAGCGTGTGGAACTGGGGCAATTTGAGGGCGCGCTGCCAGCGCCGGCCGCGGCGCCACCGACTCTAAAGAACCGCCCTTCCTTGGGAGGGTCGTCAATTTGGAGAGCGGACGCAGCGGAAACGGCGGCGTTTTGCGGCGGTTCCGGAACCAATGCGTGAAGCGCCGAAACGTGCTAACCGGAGGGCGATTTCGCAATTCCTTGGGAGGAAAAATATGGGTGAGGCTTACATCGTTGCGGCCGCGCGCACGGCGGGTGGCAAAAAAGCAGGCCGGCTATCCGGCTGGCATCCGGCCGATATGGCAGGACGCATTCTCGACACCCTCGTCGATCGCACCGGCGCCGATCCGGCGATCGTCGAAGACGTCATCATGGGCTGCGTCAGCCAGGTCGGCGAACAGGCGATCAACATCGCGCGCAATGCGGTGTTGGCTTCGAAGCTTCCCGAAAGCGTTCCGGCGACCAGCGTCGACCGCCAATGCGGTTCCTCGCAGCAAGCGTTGCACTTCGCGGCGCAGGCCGTGATGAGCGGCAGCATGGATGTGGTGATCGCGGCCGGCGTCGAAAGTATGAGCCGCGTGCCGATGGGACTTTCCGCGGCGCTGCCGGCCAAGAACGGCTTCGGCACCTACAAGAGCCCGAAACTGGAAGAGCGCTATCCCGGAATCCAGTTCAGCCAGTTCATGGGCGCCGAGATGATCGCGAAAAAATACGACATCTCCAGGGACCAGCTCGACGAATTTGCCTTCCAGAGTCATCAACGCGCAGCGGCCGCTACCAAGGCCGGCGCCTTCAAGGACGAGATCGTTGCGCTGGAAGTCACCTTGGCCGATGGCTCCAAAGACATGCACACGGTCGATGAAGGCATTCGCTTCGATGCGAGCCTCGACGGCATCAGAAGCGTGAAACTTCTGGCCGAAGGCGGCCGCGTGACCGCGGCGACCTCGAGCCAGATCTGCGACGGCGCTTCGGGCGTCATGGTGGTGAACGAGAACGGCCTCAAGCGTCTGGGCGTGAAGCCATTGGCGCGCATCGTCCACATGACGGTGATCGGGCACGATCCGGTGATCATGCTGGAGGCACCGATCCCAGCGACCATCCGCGCGCTCAAGAAAGCCGACATGAAGATCGACGACATCGATCTCTATGAAGTGAACGAAGCCTTCGCACCGGTGCCCGTGGCATGGCTGCGCGAAACCGGTGGCCGCGCCGACCGCCTCAATGTGAACGGCGGCGCCATCGCGCTCGGCCATCCGCTCGGCTGCTCCGGCACCAAGCTGATGGCGACGCTGCTGCACGCCTTAAAAGCGCGCGGCAAGAAATACGGCTTGCAGACGATGTGCGAAGGCGGCGGTCTAGCCAACGTGACCATCGTCGAGCGCCTCTAAGAGGACTTTCTGCGATGAGCGACACACGCCAGTTCGAGACGCTGGCCGATATCCCGCGCCATTTCGCCGGCGTGCAGCCTGAAGCGATCGCGCTGCACTTCGAGGGGCGCGACACGAGCTACGCCGCGTTCGATCGGCATACGAGCCAAGTGGCCAATGCGCTGATCGCGGCGGGCGTGAAACACGGCGAACGCATCTGCTATCTCGGCAAGAACTCAGACCACTATTTCGAACTCTTCTTCGGCGCCATAAAAATGGGCGCGGTGATGACGCCGCTGAACTGGCGTCTGGCGCCGCCGGAGCTCGCCTATATCGTCAACGATTCCGCGGCGCCCATTCTGTTCGTGGGGCCGGAATTCACCGGCGCGGCAAAGCAGATTCTCGCTGAAACGCCAAAGGTGAGAACGGTCGTCGCCTTGGAGGGCGGCGTCGGCGAATGGACGTCTTACGAGAAATGGCGTGATGCGCTGCCCGCACGCGACCCGATGGTGAAGCTGAGCAGCAAAGATGTCGCCGTGCAGCTTTACACCTCCGGCACCACCGGGCGGCCCAAAGGCGCGATGCTGACGCATCACAATCTGACCGGCATGCGCAAGGCGATGTCGCAATCCGACGAGCTGCCGTGGAACAAGTGGACGGCGGAAGACGTCAGCCTCGTCGCGATGCCCGTTTCGCATATCGGCGGCACCGGCTACGGCTTGATGGGGCTCTATTGGGGCGCCAAGGGAATTGTGGCGCGCGAATTCGATCCCACCAAGGTTCTCGATTTCATCGAGAAGGACCGCGTCACCAAACTCTTCCTCGTGCCGGCCGCCATTCAGATCGTGCTGCGCGATCCGCGGGCGCGGACAACGGACTATTCGCGCCTCAAATATCTGCTCTACGGGGCCTCGCCCATTCCGCTCGAACTCTTGCGCGAAGGCTTGGAAGTGTTCGGCTGCGGTTTCGTGCAGACCTACGGCATGACCGAGACCACCGGCGCCATCGTGGCATTGGGTCCGGAAGATCATTCCGTGGAAGGCGGACCGCGCATGCGCTCCGCCGGCAAAGCGCTTCCGGGCGTGGAGATCTGCGTGCTCGATGAAGCGGGAAATAGACTGAAGCCCGGTGAAGTCGGCGAGATCGCCACGCGTTCCATCGCCAACATGGCGGGCTATTGGAATCTGGCGGAAGCGACCGCGAAGACCATCGACAAGGACGGCTGGCTGCGCACCGGCGATGCCGGCTATCTGGATGAAGACGGTTACGTCTACATCCACGACCGCGTCAAGGACATGATCATCAGCGGCGGCGAGAACATCTATCCCGCGGAAGTCGAGAACGCGATCTTCGGTCATCCCCATGTGGCCGACGTGGCGGTGATCGGCGTGCCCGACGAAAAGTGGGGCGAGGCGGTGAAGGCGATGGTCGTCGCCAAGCCCGGCACCACGCCCGATCCGGACGACATCATCGCCTGGGCGCGCCAGCGCATCGCCGGCTACAAATCGCCGAAATCGGTGGATTTCATCCCGGCTCTGCCGCGCAATGCGTCAGGAAAGATTCTGCGCCGCGAACTGCGCGAGCCGTTCTGGGCGGGCAAGACGCGAAGAGTGAACTGACGCGTGTGGCTGCAACACCTTGGAAGATTCGTCTGGCCCCTGGGTCTGTTGACGTTTCTTCTTTTCCCAACGTTCGCGCTTGCAACCGCATCGGGCACGCTCATCTTGCGCGGCGGCGCGATCTATACGCTCGACAGCGCGCGGCCATGGGCGACAGCCCTCGTCATTGAAGACGGGCGCATCGTCTATGTCGGCAACGATGCGGGGGCCCGTGCATTTCAGGGTCCACGTTCGCGCGTGATCGCGCTCAAGGGCCGCATGGTCCTTCCGGGATTTCACGACGCGCATGCCCATCCGATGAGCGGCGCGATCCGATTGATCCGCTGCAAGCTCGGCGCGTTTGGATCGGCGCAGCAATTGTTTTAAGGCGTCAGCGCTTGTGCCTTGGCCGATCCGACCCATGCGTGGTTGATCGGTTACGGCCTGTCGCCTGACCTTGTGTTAGCGAAGGAATTGAATCGCAAGAAACTTGACGCGCTGGTTCCGGATCGCCCCGCCTTCCTCGCGACCGAGGATGGCTTCACTGTCTGGGTCAATTCAAAAGCTTTACAACTTGGCGGAATCGATCCCAACAGCACTGGACCGCAGATCGACGGTGTGGAGCGCGATCCCACAACGCACAAGCCGACGGGAATTCTCAAGAGCGACGCCACTAATCTGGTGCGGCAGAAAATCCCCCAGCCCACCGAAGCGGAATATCGCGAGGCCCTGAAGCTTTCGACGACGACGGCGAACCGGTTCGGCATCACCTCGATCTTCGATGCCAGCGCGACAGCGCCGATGCTCGAGGCTTATCACGACGCCGACCGGGAGAACGAGCTGACGGTGCGGATCGTCGCGGCCCAGCGCATCGACAACAGCAAGGGGCCGGAACAGATCGATGCCATGATCGCGCTGCGCGATCGGCTGCGCGGGACGCGCTTTCGCGCCGATGCCGCCAAGATATTTCTCGATGTCGAAATCTCTGACCATTCCGCAGCCATGCTCGAACCCTACGCCGATATGCCCAACGCACGCGGTGAGCTGCTCATTCAAACCGATGCGCTCAACGCGATTGTGCGCCGGCTCGATGCCGAAGGGTTTTCGATTCACATGCACGCCATGGGCGACCGCGCGGTGCGCGCAGGGCTTGACGCCATCGAACAAGCGATGAACGCGAACGAACCGCGCGACCGGCGCCATCAGATTGCGCATATCGGTGTCGCCGACCCCGCCGACATCGTGCGCTTTTGCAAACTTGGGGTGACGGCGAATTTTCAACCCCGGTTCGCCAGTGCCGACGATCCCGTCTATACGCCGAGCAAGGGCGCACTCGGACCGAAACGCGCGCGCTGGATGTATCCCATGACGGATATTGCCGCTTGCGGCGCGCGCATCGTAGCCAGCAGCGACTGGCCGCAGCCGTCGATGAATCCGCTCGACGAGATCCAAGCTGCGTTGACGCGGCCACCGGCCGATGCAAGCCAGCAAGCCCGGCAAGCGCAGGAGCGCGTCGATCTTGCGTTCATGCTCGTCGCATACACGAAGAACGCCGCCTGGGTCGCGCGCGAAGAGGCGATTGACGGATCGATCGAAGTCGGAAAGGCGGCCGATCTCGTCGTGCTCGACCGCAATCTCTTCAAGATGAAGGCTGCGGCTATTCACAGCGCTCGCGTATTGCTGACGTTGCTGGATGGGGAAGTTGTACACCGCGATCCGAACTTCTAGGAGAGTCGGAAAAATCGATACTGACTCCATTTCGTTCATAAAGCCTTGGAAATACCGATGGCTTTGCCGTCTGGATGGTGCCATCGTGCAGGCAGATTGTACGAAGGGCGCGATTGAGCGAGCCCAACGCTCGGCTCAAGACGGGGGGCAATGCCGTTCCGGCCAGATCCGTTTCTTGCCAGGTTCGAATCGCTGCGGTGGTTGAGGCGCGAGCGGCCCTGGGTCGGTTATGCAGCGGCTGTGGCGGGCGTTGCGGCTGCCGTGGCTATCCGGGCTGCCATACCCGGCATAACGGCACCTTTCATCACCTTCTATCCAGCCGTGATCCTGGCCGCGCTGGTCGGTGGTGCGCGCCCCGCTGCCCTCGCCATCGTCTTGTCCGCGCTGGCGGCGGACTACTTTTTTATCCCGCCCACACTCAGCTTCGCGCTGGTGCCTATCGACCTGATCACGTTGGCCACCTATGTGGCGGTCGCCGCCACACTAGCTGTCATTGTGGTGTTTCTGAACGAGGCGGTGGATCGCCTGTGGCGCCAGGCCGATAATGTGAGGTTCATTCTCGACAGGGAGCCTGCCGGCGTCATCCTCGTCGATTCGGCCGGCGCCATTCAATTTGTCAATCGCACCACGGAGCGCCTGTTCGGATATCGGCACGACGAACTGCTCCATCAATCGATTGAAATGCTGGTTCCCGACGATGTCCGCGGCGCGCACATCGCAGTGAGGCGCGCCTTCACGACAGCCCCGGAGTCGCGCGCGATGGGCGCCGGACGCGATTTGAACGGACGCCGCAAGGACGGAATGCTGGTGCCGATCGAACTTGGACTCGATCCGCTGGCGCGAGGCGAAATCAGCGGCGTGATGGCGACGGTCATCGACATCAGCGAGCGCAAGGCGGCCGAACGCCGCCAGCAGATCCTGTCGAACGAAATCCGCCACCGCGGACGCAATCTGCTCGCACTGGTGCAAGCGATCGCCGCGCAGACCATCCCGCTCGAAGCACGACGGGAATTCAGCGGCGCACTCGACGGACTCGCTCGCACCCAGGATCTGTTTCTGGAAACCGGTACGGCGCCGCTTGCCAAGATCGTCGAGGCGGAGTTGACGCCGTTCTCCAACCGCGTGACGAGCGTCGGGTGCGATGTGTTGCTCACGCCCAGGGCGGGACAGGATTTCGCACTCATCATGCACGAATTGACCACCAATTCAGCGAAGCACGGCGCGCTGTCCGTTCCCGAAGGCCGCATCGCCATTGCCGGACGCACTGATGACGATGGTGCCTTCAGCTTTCTGTGGGAAGAACATGGCGGCCCACCTGCCGTCGCCCCGCAGCGCAAGGGGCTCGGACAAAGAATCCTCCAGGATGTCGCCCGATCCTTCTGCGATACCGTGGAAGCGACATATTCCCAGAGCGGCTTTCGCTATGAGTTGAAAATGAGCCTGGAGCGTATCGCAGGTACTGTCGTGGATCTGGCGGAACGGCGGGCAGTCGAAGCTTCCTGATCGCGCATTCGCGACGATCCGATTGGCAGCGACGGAAGCTATCAAAGAACATCGCGAGAAAATTTTCATGCCGCCGACGCGGTGCGATCCTTCGTGAGTACCGCCAGGAATTGCGCGCCGAAATCCTTGAGCTTGGTGGAACCGACGCCGTTGACCATGGCAAATTCGTGGAGGTTGCGCGGGCGTTGGCGCACCATGTCAAGCAGCGTCTTGTCGGAGAAGATCAGATACGCAGGCAGATGACGCGCCTTGGCGAGAGCAAAGCGCAGCGCCTTCAATTCGGCGAGCAATTGTTCCTGATCGCCCGATAGCGCGGCAGCGATTTCGTCTTCACGCCCGCGGCGTGCACGCCGCGCCGGCAGCGGGCGGTGTTGGAAGGCAAGCTCGCCGGCCAGAACTGCGCGCCCTTTGTCCAGCAGGCTGAGGCCGCCATAGCCTTCGAGATCGTGGAGCAGGAAGCTGCCGGCGACGAGCTGACGGATGAGTGCGCGCCACTCTTCTTTCTTGCGCGCCGCGCCGCAGCCGAACAGGCGCAGGCGATCATGGCCCATAGCGACGATCTTTTCGGTGCGTGCGCCGCGCAGGATGTCAACAATGTGCGTGGCGCCGTAGCGTTCGCCGGTCCGCTGCACGATCTCGAGGATGCGCTGAGCGTCCGCGGTGCCGTCGGCCAGCGCCGCCGGCTCCAGACAGAGATCGCAATTGCCGCAAGGCGCAGCCGTCTCGCCGAAATAGGAGAGCAGGATCCGGCGGCGGCAGCTTTGCGCTTCGCAATAGGAGACAAGCGCTTCGAGCCTGCGTTTCTCGCGGCGCTTGCGCTCTTCGCTCGATTCTTCCTGATCGATGAACATGCGGCGCATGCGGATGTCGCCCTGGCCGAACAGCATATGCGCGCGGGCCGGCGCGCCGTCGCGGCCGGCACGGCCGATCTCCTGGTAATAGGCTTCGAGGCTCGCAGGCAGATCGGCGTGAACGACGAAACGCACGTCGGATTTGTCGATGCCCATGCCGAAGGCGATGGTGGCGACCATCACCATATAAGGCTCGGTCATGAAGCTGTTCTGGTTGGCCTCGCGTTCGTCCTTGTTCATGCCGGCGTGATAGGGGAGCGCGCGGACGCCGTTGGCGGCGAGCAGCGCCGCGGCTTCTTCCGTCTTCTTGCGCGACAGGCAATAGACAATGCCGCTTTGCTTGGGGTGCGCTTTCACAAAAGCGAGCAATTGCTGCTTGCTGCCCGATTTCGGTTCGACAGTGAGCTTGATGTTGGGACGGTCGAAGCCGAGCACGACCTCGTCCACCTTCCGACCGAACAGGCGCGCGACGATATCCGAGCGGGTGACTTCATCGGCCGTCGCGGTCAACGCCACGATGGGAACGCCGGGGAAGACGTCGCGCAGCCGCGACAGCATTTCGTATTCGGGACGGAAGGCGGGGCCCCATTGCGAGATGCAATGCGCCTCGTCGATGGCGATCAGCGTCACGCCGAGCTTGTTCAAGGCCGCCAGCATGGGCTCGGTCATCAGCCGTTCGGGCGAGAGATAGAGTAACCGCGTTTCACCTGCGGCCGCGCGGCGCCAGGCGGCGACATTCTCGTCACGGTTGCGCGAGGAATTGATGCTGTCCGCGGCAACACCCGCCAGGCGCAGCGCCGCGACCTGGTCTTGCATCAGCGCGATCAGCGGCGAAACAACGACGCTGAGCCCGCCCGACACCAGCGCCGGCACCTGGAAGCACAGCGACTTGCCCGAGCCCGTCGGCATCACCGCGAGCACGCTCTGCCCGGTCAGCAACGCATCGACGACGGTCTCCTGGCCGGGACGGAATTCGTCGAAGCCAAAAACGTCTTTGAGGATTTGGTGCTTGGAGGGGGCGGCGTGATTCACGCGGACACTTTCACACGGCAGCGTAGAATGAAATAGAGCGGAGGGCGAAGAAGATTGTCGCAAATTCCCTCAATGATCGACGGTTATCACAACTCATTGCCTTTGAGCTGCGTCCTACGCCTTACAACGGCACTCAAAATTCGACACCCCCTCACCCCGCCCTCTCCCCCGCTTCGCGAGGGAGAGGGAGAGAGTTTAGAATTTAGAGGCAGGAAGTTT
>JACQDN010000033.1 GCA_016201105.1 Pseudomonadota bacterium | reverse complement strand
CGTAACGAACCAGCCGGATACGCAAATCCTGGGAATAGGCTCGCGCCATCCGCGCCTCCCGAATCAGCTTCGATCCGAGACTCGCTTATCAAGCCAACTTTGGGAATCCATCCCGAGTCAGCTCATTCCAAAATTGCTCTAAACGCCGTTATCCGGCAAGACAAAACCCAGCAAACATCCGCGTGCGCAACGCCCTTGCCAACGGCTCGCGACCACGACGCTTTATTTCCGCGTCGCCGGCAAGGATACCCACCTGCCGCACCACAATTCTGCCGCGCCGCAACATATATAGGGAAGGCAACACGGAAGGGGATTTCCGGTGCGCAAATTATGGAAGTGGTTTCGTTGGGGCGCGTTCCTGTTCGCCCTGGCGGTGGATGGCGCGCTTTTCTACACGTCCGATCCGTTCTCGACCCGAAGCTTCGTGGCGACGGGTCTTGCGTCGCTGATCATGTTCCTGGTGTTCGTGAAGCTTTCGACGCTGATCCGCAATGGCGCGCGAATCCGCAACATGCTCGAGCGGGGCGAACACAAAGTGCATGAAACCGGGCTGCACTGGATTCGCCTGTGGCAGAACATCCGCGCCGACCGGCTGGCGAGGCGCTTTATCTTCATTCCGCTGCGGATCGCGCTCGTCGTCACGCTTTTCGAGATCGCATGGGGACTGTGGTGGGTGGGCGCGCGTTCGGGGCTCGAGAGCGCGCCGTGGTTTCACGCGGTGGGCGCCCTCTTCCACCTGTTGCCGGACAACAGCGCACTGATCGGCGGCTATATCCCGCTCATCTTCGCCATTCCCTTCGCCATCGCCCATATCGCGGAATGGAACACGCATCGCTACGTCATCACGCCGACGCGCATCATCATCATGAGCGGGATCTTCGACTATGAAGTCCACACCATCACGCTGTCGCGCGTGGTGGACGCCAAACAGCATTACACCTTCTGGGAGCAACTGCTGAACTATGGCGATGTTGTCCTACGCGAAACCGCCGGAAACGACGAAGTCATCCAATGCGTGTGGGGCCCCAAGAAATTCGCGAAAGTCGCCATGCATTTCAGTCACGGGCGCGACGCCAACCGCGAGGAAGACGAAAGCGATTGACTCGCGGCGATTTGTTCAAGCTGCGGCGGGTCCTCAGTGAAAAGCGGGACCTTTGAGTTCTACCGTGTTGCCGTCGGGATCGAGAATATAGATCGACGGTCCGTCGCCCTCGGCGCCATAACGCTGACCTGAATCGGTGATGGCGACATTGTGCTGGGCCAGATGCGCCCGGATTGCAGCTTCATCAAACGGTGCGACCTGAATCGCGAAGTGATCGACATTGCGACCCTCTTTGCCAGGGCCCATACCGCCCATCTTTCCCAGCAGACCATCGAGCGGCACCAGATCGATCAGCGAATTGCCAGCGCGCACTTGGTGGAGCCCGATTTTCTCCTGCACCTTGTCGATCGTGCAGCCAAGCACATCGCAGTAGAAGCGCAGGCTCACTTCGAGGTTTGCCACACGCAACACCACATGATCGATGGCGCGGAGTTTGAAAGGTACCGTCATGACCCCTCCCCAGAATCTGCTTTGCAAATTTCGACCTCCCAAGGGAAGGGTTGAATCTTACCCAAACGCGTACGCATCCATGCGCAAAGAGCCGAAGGTGACGCTTTTGTGCAGACGGGAAACCTTCGGTTTCGCGCCGCCCGCACCATAAGCCACAAACAGCGGCATGAAATGTTCTTCGGTGGGATGCGCGCGTGTCGCCTGCGGGGCGAGCTTGCGATAGTTTTTCAGATCGTCTTCGCGAGTTTCCATCAGCGCGTCATGCACCCAGGCGGCAAAGGCGCTGCTCCAATCCGGTTCCGCGGCATTCAAACCATGACGATCGAGTTCGCGCAGGTTGTGAACGAAGCCGCCCGAACCGATCACCAGGACCTCTTCTTCGCGCAGAGGCGCGAGCGCGCGGCCGAGCGCAATGTGGTGTGCGGGCGAGGATTGGCTCTGTACCGAAAGCTGCAGCGTGGGAATGTCGGCGCCGGGATAGGCCAGCATCAACGGCACCCAGGCGCCGTGATCGAGACCGCGTTCGCCGTCGAGCGCGACCTGCAAACCGTTTTGCACGAGCAGCGTTTGCGCGCGCGCCGCCAGATCGGGCGCGCCCGGCGCGTCATAGCGCAGGCGATAAAGACCTTCCGGGAAGCCGTAAAAATCGTGAATGGTGGAATTCACCTTGACCGTATTGAGCGCGGGGACATGCGTGTCCCAATGCGCGCTGACCACGAGGATCGCCTTGGGCTGCGGCAAGCTTGCGCCAAGGCTCTTGAGAAAATCGCGCGACGGAACGTCGTCAAAGGGAAGCGTCGGCGCGCCATGCGAAACGAAGAGTGCCGGAAGCATGAAGGTCAACTAAGATCGGGGACGCTGCGTTTCAACCGTCCGCCGACCCGCACCGGTTCGATCCGTGACGCCAAGCCTTTGGCGTTGGTCTCGACGAACACGCCGCAAAGCGTGGCGGGGCCGTTGGCCGGCGTGAAACGCTGCGAATTGATCTTCTTGGTGAAGCGCTGCAGCGGTTCGAACTTGTCCATGCCGATGACGGAATCGTAGTCGGCGCAGGCGCCGGCATCGGTTTGATAAGCCGTGCTCCCCGGCAGGATCTGCGCGTCGCCGGTGGGCACGTGGCTGTGCGTGCCGACAACCAAGCTCGCCCGCCCGTCGCAGAAATGGCCCATCGCCATTTTCTCGCTCGTCGCTTCGGCATGCATGTCGACGACGATGGCATCGGCGACTTCGCCCAGCAGACACGCCGAAAGTTCTGCTTCCACCGCCGCGAACGGATCGTCCTGTGGCTCCATGAAGACGCGACCCAGCACATTCACCACCAGCACGCGCTCGCCGCCGCGCGATTCCAGCAGGCTCGCGCCCTTGCCGGGCGTGCCGGCCGGCAGATTGCGCGGACGCAAGAGACGATCTTCGTCGCCGATGAAAGTGAGGATTTCCTTTTGATCGAGCCAATGGTTTCCCGTCGTGATGCAATCCACGCCGAGCGCAAACATCTCGTTGGCGATGGCCTTGGTGACGCCAAAGCCTCCCGCCAGATTCTCGCCGTTGAGAATGACGAAATCGAGCTTCAGGGCTTGGCGAAGGCGCGGAAGTTCCTCGGACACCACGTCGCGGCCGGGCCTGCCCACAACATCGCCGATGAAAAGAATGCGCATGCCTATCCAAAACGCCTGATGCCGGCTTCTGTTACCACCATATCGAGCTTCTCGTCAGTAGCCTCTCGCGGAAGCGAGGCGACCTCCTGTCCGGCATAGGCAACGCCGATGGCAGTGACAGAACCGCGTCGGCGCAATTCTTCCAGCGTGCGATCGTAGTAGCCGCCGCCGTAGCCCAGGCGATAACCCTGGGTATCGAAAGCAAGGAGCGGAATGAGCAGCACGCTCGGATCGGAGCGCGGCCAATCGGCTTGCGGTTCGGGAACGCCAAAACTCCCTTTGACGAAATTGCGCCCAGGCGGCTGGACATGAAACGTAAGCGCTTCGCTCTTCGATGATACGCGCGGGTAGACGATTGCATGTCCTTGGGCGCGGAGTTCTTCGATCAGCAGCCGCGGATCGGCCTCGCCGAGCAGGGCCTTGTAACCGCCGACCGTGGAATTCTTTGCCAAAGGAAGTGCAGATGCGTGTCGGAGCAGCGAGCGCGGGTGATCGGACGCGGCGGTCGCGAGCTTGACGCGCGTCTCGCGCGCTTTTTCCCGCAGCGCCTTCTTTTCTTGGCTGATGTCCATGGAATAAGCGGACGGAACCGCCTCCACCGTTGGAATTGGATCCTCACGGGCCTGCAGTTGCAGGTGGGCGCCATATGTCCGAAGCCACGGCTCCGGTCAGGGACAGCTCCCGGTGAGTACAATTAAGGCCCCTGGGCATCGCTATCCTGACGCGTGGGGGCAGTACCCGTCCGCCCACAAGATAGGCAGAGGACTGCCCCGCCGCAACTACACGATGTTGTGGCGCATGGCGCCCGTGACCGGCCATCACAGGAGTGTTAACTGTCCGAGGTACGAGTAGTTGGCGTGGGTGATGCAATGGCGGGACGGATGGCGGGAGTGCGGCGCGCAGCAAGGAAGCGTCACGAAATCGGGCGCCGGACAAAAGATCGCCTTGGCCGCCTGTGGCGGCTGACGCTGGAAGCTTTCACCACCACCATCGCCATTCTGATCATCGCTTTGTTTGCCGCGGGCGCCGCCCTTGCCGCGCTGCTGTTCGCGGCGCCGCAACTGGTGGCCAACGGACAGTGGCTGGCGATCGGGGCGGCCTGTGCGCTGTCCGGAATTCTGGCGGCGGTTTTCTATTCCGTCAGGCGCGAAGCGGAAGCGGCAAATTGGACGCGGCTCGAGCGCACGCTGGAAACACGCGCGACGCCGGACTCCGGCTACTACACCCACCGCCTGGAAATCCGAAAAGCCGGCAAGGAACGCGATTTTCTCGACCAGTTCGCCCATATCCCGGCCGACTCGCGCGAAGCGATGCTGGTGTTGCGCCAGAACGCGAGCCGCAATCCCCGCGAATCCGGCTACGAAGCCGAAAGCATCCGCGATCAGGTAATGAAGGCGGACAGCCATCTCGACCGCTTGGTCTCACCGCGCATCGCCTGGCTCTGCCTGACGGATCGCAAGGGACGTTTTGTGGCGTACGAAAGCTACGACGCGTTTCGCACGCAGGCCCTGCGAAGCGGCGTGCGCGGCTATGCCGATGTGCTGAACGTTCGCGATACGGAAGAATTCAACACGCGCATCGGCGTGCATATCGGAAGCGATTTTTCCGCCCATGTGCTGCAGGAAGGGGTTTCCAAGCGCGAGGCGTTGGCGCAGATGATGGCGCAAGGCTGGGATCACGCGATGATCGTCTCCCGCGGCGACCGTAAACCGGTCGGCATCGCCACCTTGCGCGGCTTGATCGCCGAGATTTTCCCCAATGAACAAGGCGCTGCGAAGATCGAGCCTGTTGTGGAATCGGTTTCCGACAACCCGGCCGGGCCAGCGGAGGCCCCAGAAACGGCGTCCGCGACCGCGCACGAAGAGGTTGTTGTACCAGCGCAAACACATCAATCAGAACCGTCACCGCACGAAGAACCGTCGTCGCCGCTGGCCACGCTGATCGCGCCCGCGCAAGAGCATGCAGATCATGCGATTGCGAATGTGATCAGCGAACCGGTGGCGCAAGAACAAGCGCCGCAACCGCACGCGGAAGAACACGCGGCGTAGTCTCTAACCAATGACCTCCCCCTTGCCGCCTTCGCTGAAGCTACGGCG
>JACQDN010000038.1 GCA_016201105.1 Pseudomonadota bacterium | reverse complement strand
GGCCTTTTGATACATCTCCACGCCGCCGGATTCGTTGTGGCTGACAGAGCCACCGGCCAGGTCGAACGTCTGATAGGCCTTCGAGGCGTCGTAGGCGCGCTGATCCATCGACACGCCGTAATACTCGTTGTAGTCGATCGTATCGTTGGTGCCGAAGAACGTCTGGTACTGATGGTAGCTGCCGGCGGTGGTGTTGTACTGATACATCTCCACGCCGTAGCTGCCGTTGTAGCTGAAGCTGGTGGAGTATGCATCGGCGATCTGCAGGACGTATTCGGCGCCCGGCGCGTACTGCTTCATCTGCAGGCCGTCGTAATAGTTATGATCGAAGGTGCTGTCCTTCGCGTAGAAGAACTGGCCTACCAGGAGCGCCGGATCGGAATCCTGGTACATCCGCACGCCGTATTCGCCGTTGTAGTTGTCGGTGAGACCGATCGCCTTGAACGACTGGACATCGGACACGTAATCGAAGGTGCCATGTTGCACCATCTCCACGCCGTCGCCGTCGTTGTACGAGATGCTGCTGTCATAGGCGAACGCCTGCTGCAGCAGGAACGTGTTCTTGTACCCGTCCTGGTACATCTCCACGCCGTCGCCGCCGTTGTGGTCGATCGTCAGGTCGTCCGCGATGAACGTCTGAGTGGCGTACGTGCTGAAGGCGGCATCTTGTGACATCGTCACGCCGCCATCCTCGTTGTGGCTGATTGAGCCGCCGGAGAGGTCGAACGTCTGATAGGCCTTCGTGGCGAAGTCGGCGATCTGATCCATCGACACGCCGTATTCGCCGTTGTAGTCGATCGTATCGTTGGTGCCGAAGAACGTCTGGTACTGATGGAAGCTGCCGGCGGTGTTGAACTGGTACATGTACACGCCGTAGCCGCCGTTATGGCTGAAGCTCGAGGAGTACGCGCGGGCAATCTGCAAGACGTATTCGGCGCCCGGCGCGTATTGCTTCATGCGCAGGCCGTCATCGGTGTTGTGATCGAAGGTGCTGTTCTTCGAATAGAAGTATTGGCCCACCAGGAGCGACGGGTCGGAGTCCTGGTACATGTAGACGCCGTATTCGCCGTTGTAGTTGACGTCGGTGTTGACCGCCGTGAACGACTGGATATCGGCCGTGATGTCTTTGTTGCCGGTCTGGTACATCTCGACGCCGTCGCCGACGTTGTACGAAATGTCACTGTTGTAGACCGCGGCGCTCTGGAGCGTGACGTCGTTCTTGTACCCGTACTGGGACATCTCGACGCCATCGCTGCCGTTGTGGTTGATCGTCGCGTCGAACGCGTAGAACACCTGGCTCGCCAGCGTCGCGTATTCGGCGTGCTGGTACATCGTCACGCCTTCTTCGCCGTTCTTGTTGATGTTGGTGTGCAGGGTAATGGCGGCTTGATAGGCGTAGGTGGAGTCGTAGGCGCGCTGATCCATCGCCACGCCGTCAGATCCGTTGTGGTTGATCTTGTCGTCGAAGCCGTAGAACACCTGAGCCTGATCGAGGCTCGGCCCGGTGTTGTACTGATACATGTCGACGCCGCGGCCGCCATTGTTGTTGAAGCCGGTGAAATAGGTGTACGCCGTCTGGAAAACATACGTTCCGCCGACGGTGAGCTGCGTCATGCTCAGGCCGTCGAAGGTGTTGCCGTCGAAATTGCTGTAATAGGCATAGAAGTACTGCGCCACGAGGATCGGCGGATCGACATCCTGGTACATGTACACGCCGAAGCCGCCGTTGTTGTTGACGGTGGTGCCGCTGGCGAAGAACGACTGGATGTCGGCGACGTAGTCGGACGTGCCGTACTGCTCCATCCTCACGCCGTCGACAGTGTTGTTGGAAATTGTGCTCGACAGAGCGGTGGCGCTCTGGAGCGTGACGGAGTTCTTGTACCCGACCTGGTACATCTCCACACCATCGCCGCCGTTTTTGTTGACGTGCGTGCCGGAAATGTAGAAGCCCTGATAGCCAAGCGTCGCAGACGTGACGTGCTGATACATCGTCACGCCGTCTTCTTCGTTCTTGTTGATGTTGCTGTCGATCGCCGTGAAGGTCTGGACGCCGTCGACGGGGTTATAGGCGAGCTGGACCATCGACACGCCGTCGAACTCGTTGCCGTCGATGGTGTCCTTGTAGCCGTAGAAGGTCGAGAACTGGATGGTGTCGTCCAGGCCGAGCTGGAACATGTTCACGCCCTGGCCGTCGTAGTTGTAGCTGAAGCTGGTGTAATACGTCGTCGCGTGCTGATCGGCGGTCGGGCTGAAGAAGGCAACCTGCGACATGGACAGGCCGCTGAAGTCATTGCGGTCGAACGTGCTGCCCAGCGAATAGAAGTACTGGTCCGCCAGGACGGCATAGGATTCACCCTGGTACATCCGCGCGCCGTCTTCTTCGTTGTAGTCGACGTTGGTGGAGAGCGCGGTCAGCTGCTGGATGTCGAAGTAATCGCGATAGCCCACTTGGACCATCTCCACGCCGTCGCCGTTGTTGTAGGAGATGCGGCTGTTGGAGGCGAACACGGTCTGCACGGCGAAATAGTCGCCCCGCGAATTCATGTCCATTTCGACGCCGTCGCCTTCGCCGATCTGACCGTTGTAGGAGACGTCGGCATAAACGAGATTGACGGCGTTGACGGCGATGCTCTTGAAGAAGTAGCCGCCGTAGGCATAGGTGTAGATATCGATGCCTTCGCGGCCGTTGAAGTCGGCACTCGAGGTGCCGCCATCATAGCCGTAAAGCGTCACGATCTGGATCAGCTGCGACGGACCGCTGGCGAACGCCGTATACATATGGCTGTGGCCGTAGATGCCGTAGCGGGTGTTGCTGTCGAAGTGCGAATTCACTGCCAGCACGTACTGGTAGAGATAGCTCGCATTGCCGACCGTGTTGACCATGCCCAGGCCATCCAGCCCGTTGTCGTCGACGGTGGTATTGTAGAGCTGCAGCGTCGGTTGATAGTTCGGACGGCCGGAATAGGTATAGATCGCGCCATAATTGCTGGCGCTGATGTGCATATAGATGCCGTCGTCTGTGTTGTACGACGCGTCGGAATTGCTGATGTTCACCGTCTGGCGCACGAAAGCGCAGCCGCCGAGAAGACCCTGCACGTACTGGCAAGGGAAGCCGGCCACATAAACGCCGTCATGGGCGTTGGCGCCGATATAGATGCCGTTGTCGCCATTATGGTCGAACGTCGAGGAGAAGATGTTGAAGTGCTGCTCGGCGCGGCCCTGGTTGGCGGTCGCTTCGGCATAGAGATGCAGGCCGTCGCGGCCGTCGTGGGAGAAGTCGCTGCCGACGATCGTCACGTCCTGGATGGCAGCGCCGAAGCTGCCGGGGCCGAACTTCTGATAGGCGTAGAACTGGGCGCCATCGCGCGCGTTGTGATCGAATGTGGAGTCGTACAGCGTCACATATTGGATGTTGAGGCTGTGAATGTTCTCCGCATCGGCCGTGTTGGAGAAGCCGTCAAGGCCGTTGTGGTCGGCATGGCTGAACGCCACCACCGTCGTATCGACGATGTAGGTGTAGTCGAAGCCGGTGTTTTTCGACACCGCATCCGACTTTTCGACGATACCGCTCAGGGTGTTGTGGTCGGCGGTGCTGCCGAGCACATAGAGATTGGAATAGATCGTCGAATAATTGTAGGCGAATTGCTTGTCGTACAGGCCGTTGGCGCCGTTGTACGACATGTCGCCGCCGACGAGGTAGGTCAGCTGGTTGATGTTGCCGCCGATGAAGGCGACGTCGGAGATTCCCCAGCCGTTGGCTTCGTTGAAATCGGCGCTGAAGTAGTACGACAAGACGTTCTGCGTGATCGACGAATAATAGACCGATGAGCCGATCGTATATTTGCTGGCAATTGCGTACTGGAGTACGCCGTCGTTCTCGTTGGAATCGAATTCATTGAACGCCAGCAGCGCGTTCTGTTCAGTGACGCCGCCGAAGAAGGCATCGGCCCCGATCACCAGACCGTTGTTGCCGTTGTCGTCGAATTCCGAATCGAACACATAGGCTTTTTGCGAGGCGAAGCCGACCGTCGAACTCTCGGCGAGGAATACCGCGCCGTTGCTATAGTTGAAGTCAAACTCGTCGTTGAACACATCGACAACCTGCTGCGCGGAACCGTAGTGGGCCGCATAGGCCTTGAACCGCGCACCGTCGTTGTAGTTGTCCGACATGAACGAATTGCGGACGCGCGCATAGGAGTACGTCGTGGCATAGGGGCCGTTCGCGCGTGTGCTGATCGAAACGCCGTTCTCGTTGTAGAAGAAGTCGCCATAGTTGATGCCGACATACTGCGTCACCAGCGTCGGGTCGAAGTAGCCCTTGGCATAACCCTCGACGTGCACGCCGTCCAAATAGTTGTGATTGGCGTCGATATCGAACAGAAACAGATTCTGAACGGTGGTGCCGCTGTTGTAAGCGTAGCCACGCATGTACACGCCGTTGCCGTAATCGCTGTTCGAAGCCTGGAGATACGGCAGGTCCACGTTCTGATGGACATAGCCGTAAGTCCGAGTTGAGCCGGTGATGTGGATGTTGTCGAGGTAGTTGCCGTTCGCATCCAGCTCAGGCGAATAAAGCGACTGGAACACCGCGCCGCCGTCCTCGGCAAAGGCGGTCATGACCACGCCGCGGCCGTAGAAGCTGTCATCGGCCCTGGTGTCGTACATCACGACGCCCTGATCGACGAAGCCGTCGGAGGCGTCCGCACCGATGCGGATGTTGTCGTAGTAGTTGTAACCGGCATAGACGTCGGTCAGCGTCGCGAACTGATAGACCGTCGCGTCATCGGCATAGGCCTGGATGCCGATGCCGGTGCCGTTGAAGTGCACGAAGGTCGGGTCGATCGTGATGGTCTGGATGGCCGTGCCGCCGCCCCCGGCATAGGCCTTGAAGTACATGCCGTAGTTGCCGGCGAAAAAGACGGTCGAATTGTGGATGCCGATCGTCTGGCGGATGTAGCCGCCATAAGTGTCGATCGAATCGTCGATGCCGTTGTTGCCGACGCCGAAGACGTGCGAACCGGTGATCGAGATGGTCTGCCGCAACGTGGAGTAATAGGTGTAAGCATCGAAGTCGATGCCGTCTTCACCCGCGTCGGTGACATTGACGTTGATCATCGTGATGTGCTGGGTGCTGCTGCCGTAATCCTCGATGTCGCTGACGAGCTCGACGCCGTCTTCCTGCACGTGCGAGATGTTGTCGCCCCACATATCCAGATTCATGTTCTTGGAAGTGTTGGTGCGGATGTAGAGGCCGTATTCGCCGTACGGGGCCTGGCCGTCCTCCTTGCCGTCGATGCGCATCTTCGAGACGTTCAGATGATCGACGTTGTGGCCGTAGATCGCGTCTTCGAAGGTGCCTTCGATGGTGAAGCCGTAGACGTTATCGTGATCGGTGCCGATCAGATTGACCGGGTTCGTATAGTTCATCGCGTTCAGCGACGGATCCGTCGTGCCGGGCGCGAAGGTGTGCGTGTAGGTCAGGCCGGAGATCGTGCCGTGAACCTTGAACGTCTCGTTGCCGCCGACCAGCGACTGGCCGGACTGCATGAAGCCTTCCTTGGCCGCGGTGTCGACCAGCACGTCGCCTTCCTTGGACGTGATGACGATGAACGAGTTGATGTAATGCTCGGTGCCGACCGTCGTGCGCGTCGTGGCATCGTGCAGTGTGGTGGGATCGGGATAGGAGCCGAGGCCCACGCTGTTGTCGACATAGAGCAGCGTGTTGGTGGGCTGCGAACGCATGTGGGGCCCGTAAATGATGACGGGTTCGGGCTTGCTGAAATTCCACTGCGTCAAAACGTTGTCGTTGCGCCGGACCGGATCGACCATGCGGCGATCTAGATCGTCGAGCGCTTGCGCACCGCCGCCTGAGACGACGTCGAGCGGAATGCGAACCGTGGCGCCGACAAAGCCGGTGGTGCCGCGCCGATCGTCATGGGCGATTTCGCCTTCGAACGACAGGCGCGATTGCGCGCCCAGGCCGTCGAGATCGAACACGTTGACTTCCGCGCGACCCTTCGGGCCCGCGAGTGGTCCATAGGCGAAGTCGAAAGTACGGCCCGTCGACACGCTTTTTGCATCGCTGCGATCGAACCAGAAGCCGCCGACGAACAGACGCACATCGGTGTCGTCGGTGTGGAACACGCGATAGCCGACTTCGCCGTCGAGACCGCTGAGCGCCGCTTCCTGACCTTGCAGAATCGCGATGCGGGTGTCGTGGATGAAGAGTTCGTATTTGCCGGTGATCGTCTTCTGGGCTTTATCCGCGACGTAGCCGTTGATGCGGAAATCCCAATCGGTGCTCATCAGTTCGGCGCCGAGCGCGACCTGATTGAAACTGTGGTGATCGAATTCCGTCGTCGAGCCGTCCCAGCCCGCGTAGAGACCGAGAATCCATTCCGGATCGATCTTGGCGCGATAGCCGAGGCCGAGATTGTAGGAGCTGGTGACTTCGTTGCTGCTGCTCGCGCCCAAACGCACGAACAACAGCGAGTCCATGTCCTGCCAAACAGGTGCAAGCAGATCGATCTTGCCGGCCGTGAAACCGGATCCGACACCGCCGCCCGCATCAACCGCCCATGACCACTTTTGCGCAGCGTCGTCGGCGTATGCCGCACTTGTCGCTGCCACCGCAGCGATACCTGCAGCACCCGCCAGCAATTTCGACTTCAGCTGACGATGGTCATAGTTCGCTTCGAACATGCGAATCCCCCGGACAAATAGCACTGACGAGGGGCGACGGATGACGCCCCTTCCCTATCAGATTGCATAGTTCCCCAACTGTTAAACAGGCGCAACCTAACCCAGAGAAAAGCTGGAAAAATTCATGATTCCCGGGGGGAGCGTTGCATTCCGGACACGGATTCTGGAACCTTGTTAAGCTGCTGTTAACCATGTCAAACCGATCGGCGGTCGGGGGCCCCAAAACCGGCCGCCCGCCCGGGCACTGATACTGTCCGGCTCTCCCTTGGGAGGGTCGAAAAATTCGCTGCGAAGCGGGGAATTTTTCGGGGAGGATCGGGAAAGTTGAGCTCTTCCCTGCCACATCCTCCCCGAAGCGCTTCGCGCTTCGACCCTCCCGAGGGAGGGTGGAAGTGGCCGGCATCCTCCTCGAAATTTGCTTCGCAAATTTCGACCCTCCCGAGGGAGGGGCCCGCTCCCCAATACAAAAGCGGCGGACCCGAGGGCCCGCCGCCAAAGTATTCGTTCAGTATACGGACAGTCTAGAACACCGTCTGATGGCCGCTGAACGTATCGTCGTCGAAGTAGGTGTTGGTGAAGTTGAAGAAATAGAAGTTGTTCCCCAGCGTGTTGATCGTCTGATAGGAATTATCAGCAGCAGACGTCCCGTCGATGCCCACGATACCGGTGAAATTTCCGGCGATGATATTGCCGGAGATCAGGTCGTACTGGTAGACGCCGGTGTCGCCATAGGCATAGACGCCGATGCCCACGGTGCCGAACGTTACGCTGTTGTCGATGATGTAGGCATCGCTGTCGAGCGTGCCGAAATGACCGGTATCGACAATGTTGATGCCCGCGAACGTGGACAAACCGGTTACGTAGTTCTCGATGATGATCACGTCGGAGTCGGTGAACCCGTCGAACTCGTAGTTGTTCACCGAGATGCCGCCGGCGCCGCTATAGGCGACATGGTTGTCGGAGATGACCGCGCCGGAATAGAGCAGGCCGAACACGTTGCTTGTCGCGACCTGGATGCCATAGCCGCCGGAATCATAGACGAAGTTGGTGCCGCCCAACCCGATCACGGTGCCCATGAAGAGGAAGGCATCGAAGTTATTGGCGGCGACGAGAATTCCGTCATTGCCGGAATCGGTGACGAAGTTGCCGTTGATGCCGGTATTGAACGTGCCCGGGGTGCCCGAGATTTCGCTGAGACCGTAGCTGGTCAGCCGCACTTCGATGCCGTTGTAGCCGGAATAGCTGACGTAGTTGTTCTTGATCACGACGCCGACGCTGCCGTAATAGGAATCGTTGCCGAGATAGCTGCCGGGGTCCTCTGCCGCCATGTGGACATAGATGCCGGTGTTGTAGGAGTGCTCGACCGCGTTGTTGGCGACATAAGTGAAGTTGTACACGCTGGAATCACCATACGATCCCGTCGAGATGCTGATGCCGTCGTTGCCCGAGTACTTGACCAGATTGTTCTCCACGAACTGCGTGGCGTAGCCGTAATCGACATCGTAGAACGAACTGCTGATGCGGATGCCGTCATCGCCGTTGCCGGACATGAAGCCGCCGACCACCTCGGACAGCTGCGAGGCAACGAACTCGCCGCTGAAACCCGCACTCTGATTGACGCCCGACTCTCCGTTGTAGAACGCAAAGTCGTAGAGACTGACGAGCTTTTGCGCCGCCGAGAACGTATACTTGTCGGTCATCGTGACAGACAAGCCGTTGTCATAGTTGCCGGAGAAGTCGTTGGATCTTGAGAAGACGGTCTGCAGGGAGGTGAAGTCCTCGATACTGGAGACGTGAGCGGACAAGCCAGATCCGTTGAAGTTGTCGTCGAACTCGCTGTAGAGCGTGACGACCTTCTGCACGGCGCCAAAGCCGGTGTAGACGCCGTCTCTATAGCTCTTCGACTCGATATATGCGCCGGCGAAGTAGTTGTCGTTGAACGTATTCGCATACGAGTAGAACAGCTGATAGGCCGTCGTGAAGGTTTTAAACGTGCCCTGGTACAGGCGCGCGCCGTCTTCGCCGTTGCCGTTGAAGTAGGTGTCGCGGGCCGCGAACACCTGGATATCCTGGAAGTTCCTGGTACCGTTCTGGATCATTTCGACGCCGTCGCCGTCGTTGTACGAGACGCGGCTATACGCGGACTGGAAGATCTGAATCGGCAAATAAACGCCCGTGGCGTTCATGATCATTTCGACGCCGTCGCCGTCGTTGTAGCTGACGTCAGTGTCGTAGAGCGAAAGGCCCGTGAACACCACGCCGGGAATGGCGTAGGTGTCGTAGGCCGTGACGCCGATATAGATGCCGCCGGAGCCATTGTGGTTCACCGTCGACGCGCCATAGTTGTAACTGCCGGCGAGGGTGATCTGCTGGATCAGCTGCGCGGGAAGGTTTGCGGAGCCCACGACCATGTAGCTGTAGGCGTAGATTCCGTAATCGCCGTTCTTGTCGAAGTGCGAGGAAACCGCCACCACGTACTGATAGAGGTAGCTTCCGTCTCCGATATAGTTGTACATCTCCAGACCGACGTCGCCGTTGTGGGTGACGTCGGTGTTGTAGAGGAAAAGCGTCGGTACGCCGCCGGGACGGCCGCTATAGGTATAGATCGCGCCGTAATCGTTCGCGTATTCCACGACTTGAATGCCGTCGTCGTTATTGTAGGAGACGTCGGAACCGACGATATTCACCGTCTGGCGCACGAAGGCGCAGCCGCCGCTCAACCCCTGCACATACTGGCAGGCATGGGTAGCAATGTAGGTGCCGTCATGCGCGTAGGCGCCGATATAGATGCCGTCATTGTAGTTGTAGTTGAAGCGCGAGTAGAAGATGTTGAAGTGCTGCTCGGCGCGGCCCTGGGTGTTGGTTGCTTCCGCGTAGAGATGCAGGCCGTCGCGACCGTTATAGGAGAAATCGCTGCCGGCAATCGTCACGTCCTGGATCGCGGCGCCGAAGCTGCCTGGGCCATAGTTCTGATAGGCGACAAACGTCGCGCCATCGTAGCCGTTGAAGTCGAACTCCGAATTGAACAAGCCCACATACTGGACGTTCAGGCTGAACTTACCTGTCGCCGAAGCCAGATTGTAGAAGCCGGAATCGCCGTTGCCGTCGAGAGTGCTGCCCGCGACAGTGGTGTGGTCGATCAGAAAGGTCTTGCCGATGGCATAGGTCTTCATCTGGATGCCGTAGGCGGAGTTGTCGATCGCATCGCTGTTGATGAAGTAAAGGTTCGAGTAGATGTTCGAATAGATAGCGGCCACTTCTCTCGCGCGAAGGCCGGAAGCGCCGTTGAAATCCAGAGCGGCGCCGTAGAGATACGTCAGCTGATGGATGTTGCCGCCGATCACCGAGATGTCGTCGATGTACCAGCCGTTCGTGCCGTTTTCGACCGCGTCGAAGAAGTACGCGATGACATTTTGGGTCACCGACGGATAGTAGGGGCCGGATAAGTATTTGGAGAGCGCGAACTCCTCAACGCCATTCGAGCCGTTGAAGTTGAAATCGTCGAAGTACATCAGGGCGTTCTGCTGGGCGATGCCGCCAAAGACACCGATGGCATCAAGAACCAGGCCATTAGAGTCGTTCTCGTCGAAGGTGGAGCCCACGACCTTGGCGTATTGGGCCGCAAATCCTACGTCCACGCCAATGGCGGCGATGACGGCGCCGTTGCCGTCGTTGAAGTAGAAATCGTCCCCGTACAGGCGGACGTTCTGCTGCGCCGAACCGAAGCTCACGCCTTCGGCGACGAAATCCGCGCCGTCATAGGAGTTCGACGACATATCGGAAAATTCGATGGTGTCGTCGGAAAGAGTCGCCGCAAACGGCCCTCTGCCTTCCGTCGTGATTCTGACGCCGTCGCCATAGTTGTCATTGAAGTCGCCCTCGTCGACGAAGACATATTGCGCCACAACCGCCGGGGCGAAGTAGGACTTGGCATAGCCATGGACACGCAAGCCGTCGTCATAATTGTAGTTGGCGTCGATCGAAATCAGCGTCAGGCGTTGAATGGTCGTGCCGCTGCTGGGGGCGTAGCCCTTCATATATACGCCGTTGCCGTAGTCGCTGTACGAGGCATCGACGTTGCGCAGATCCACGCCCTGATAGACGAAGCCGTAGGTGGCGGTGGAACCGGCGATGCGGATGTTGTCGTAGTAGTTGCCGTCCGCGTCCAGGCCGTTGGCGTAAACGAATTGGAGCACTTCGCCGCCGAAATTGGCAAAGGCATTCACCACCACACCGCGGCCGTAGTAGCTATAATCGGCCTTGACGTTGTACATCGCAACGCTCTGCTCGACGAAGCCGTCGGAGGCGCGCGCGCCGATGCGGATGTTGTCGTAGTAGTTGTCGCCGGCATCGACGTCGCTCAGCGTCGCGAACTGGAAGACGTCGCCGTCATTGCCGTAGGCAAAGATGCCGATACCATAGTTGTTGTATCGCACGAAGGTCGGATCGATCGTGATGTTCTGGATGGCGGTGCCACCGGCCCCGGCATAGGCCTTGAAGTACATGCCGTAGTTGCCGGCGTAGTAAACGGTCGAATTATGGATGCCGATCGTCTGGCGGATGTAGCCGCCATAAGTGTCGATCGAATCGTCGATGCCGTTGTTGCCGACGTCGAAGACGTGCGAACCGGTGATCGAGATGGTCTGCCTGAGGGTGGAGTAATAGGTGTAAGCATCGAAGTCGATGCCGTCTTCACCCGCGTCGGTGACATTGACGTTGATCATCGTGATGTGCTGGGTGCTGCTGCCGTAATCCTCGATGTCGCTGACGAGCTCGACGCCGTCGTACTGCACGTGGGAGATGTTGTCGCCCCACATGTACAGATTCATGTTCCTGGAGATGTCGGTGCGGATATAGACGCCATAGTCGCCATAAGCGGCCTGGCCGTCCTCCTTGCCGTCGATGCGCATCTTCGAGATGTTCAGATGATCGACGTTGTGGCCGTAGATCGCGTCTTCGAAGGTGCCTTCGATCGTGAAGCCGTAGACGTTGTCGTGATCGGTGCCGATCAGATTGACCGGCGTTTCATAGTTCAACACATTGATCGACGGATCGGACGTGCCCGGCGCGAAGGTGTGGCCGAACACTTGGCCCGAATAAACGCCGCGGACGTTGAAGTGCTCGTTGCCGCCGACCAGCGATTGGCCGGACTGCATCACGCCTTCCTTGGCCGCGGTGTCGACGAGGATGTCGCCTTCCTTGGACGTGATGACGATGAACGAGTTGATGTAATGCTCGGTGCCGACCGTCGTGCGGGTCGTCGCATCGTGCAGCGTGGTGGGATCGGGATAGGAGCCGAGGCCCGCGCTGTTGTCGACATACAGCACCGTGTTGGTTTTCCGCGACGTCATGTGCGGCCCGTAGATGACCACGGGTTCGGGCTTGGTGAATTCCCACTGTGTCAAAACGTTGTCGCTGCGCCTGACCGGATCGACCATGCGGCGATCCAGATCGTCGAGCGCTTGTGCGCCGCCGCCTGAGACGACATCGAGCGGAATGCGAACCGTGGCGCCGACAAAGCCGGTGGTGCCGCGCTCGCTGTCATTGGCGATTTCGCCTTCGAACGACAGGCGCGATTGCGCGCCGAGCTCGTCCAGGTCGAACACGTTGACTTCCACGCGGCCCTTGGGACCTGCAAGATCGTGGAACGAGAAGTCGAAGGTGCGGCCCATCGAAACGTTGACCGCGTCCTGGCTGTGTTCGAACCAGAAGCCGCCGACGAACGCGCGCACGTCGGTGTCGTCGGTGTGGAACACGCGATAGCCGACTTCGCCGTCGATGCCGCTATAGGCCGCTTCCTGGCCCTGCAGAATCGCGATGCGCGTGTCGTGGATGAAGAGCGAGAACTTGTTGGAGATAGTCTTGAGCGAATTGTCCGCGCTGATGTAGCCGTTCAGGCGCACATCCCAATCGGTGCTCATCAGTTCGGCGCCGAGCGCGACCTGATTGAAACTGTGGTGATTGAATTCCGTCGTCGAGCCGTCCCAGCCCGCGTACAGACCCAAGATCCATTCCGGATCGATCTTGGCGCGATAGCCGAGGCCGAGATTGTACGAGCTATTGACCTCGTTGCTGGTGCCCGCGCCCAAACGCACGAACAACAGCGAGTCCATGTCCTGCCAAACAGGCGCAAGCAGATCGATCTTGCCGGCCGTGAAACCGGATCCGACACCGCCGCCCGCGTCAACCGCCCATGACCATTTCTGCGGATCCGCCGCTGGAGCAGGCGTCGACTCATCGGCATATGCCGCACTGGTCGCTGCCACCGCAGCAAGTCCTGCAGCGCCCGCCAGCAATTTGGACTTCAGCTGACGACGATCAACGGTCGCTTGATACATGCGAATCCCCCGCGCGAAACGGCCTACGAACCGCCGGGCGGCGGTTCTTCCCTACTCGGCGCATCATTCACCAATGTTAAAATGGGTGCAACCAGAACAGGCGCGGCAACCAAAAAAATTCGCAATTCCAAAGGGAAGCGTGGCATTACAGTCACCAAATCGGGAACCGTTTTTGGTGGTTAATTGACGCCGGTCAAAGACATAAAAAACTGACTTAAATCGTCCGCGTTTGCAGGCACTCGCCTGACCGGGGCGTTTCTTCTTAACTATCAGCCGGTTAGAAGACGCAGCGTAAACTTTATCCCTTTGGATCGGCTCTGCGCATCGCGGTCACCGCCTCGGGCAAACCGGTCAAGGGCAGGCGAACCTGAGGCCGCTGGCCGTTTTGGCCCTGCGGGAAAACCAGTACAGCCTGCGAGGCCGAGAACAATTGGGCCTGCGGACCGGCTGCAATTCCGCCCATTGCGGTGCAGCCCTGCTTCTCGGCACAGCCCAAAACCGGAATTTTCAACCCCTGTTTGCCCAGAGCCAGAATCACGGCCTCGCCCTTCTTGGCGAGCGGCGGCATGCGGATGATCATCACAAGATTGTGCTCCGGTCCGATCTGGCGGAACGACACCATCATCACGGCTTGCTGGGGATTCTGCTTGCTGCGGAAGATCTTGGTGACGTGGCAGCGGCCGAACGAGATCGGCTTGGCCGGCGTTTTCGGAGTTTCCTGCGTGTCCGTCGCGGCCGGCGGAGTGGCCGGAGTGGCCGGCGCGTCGGTTGTTGTGGTGGCGGCTTCCGGATTTGTGGAAGGCATCTGCTCCGTCGTGCCCGCCGGGTTCAGCGTCAGCGGGACAGGACTCTGATTCGTTTGAGAATTCGCGCGTTTTTGCGGCTTGTTGGCGGGCTGCTGCTGCGACTGCGCTCCGCCCATGATCATCGCCGTGGCCGTGCAGTTGACATCCCAGTCCCCCAACTTCTGGTTGCCGACATAACCCGACTGGATATGGGCCGCGAGGCTGTCCAGCGACTCGGTTGTGGGAGCGTGCGGGTTCAGGCGCGCCATCACAAAAAGCACGGCGATAAAAGCTACGGCCAGAACCGCGCCGATAATGGTGGTGCGCATGGACTATTTCCCCCGGGGTGAAATGTCGAAATCCGGGCAGGAATTAGACCGCCCGAACGCCGCGTTCAAGCGGTCGTTTTGTAATCTGCGGCTCGACCCTCCCTCGGGAGGGTCGAAGCGCGAAGCGCTTCGGGGAGGATATGGAAAGCCAGGGCGCCCCACATCCTCCCCGAAAAATCCCTCGCTTCGCTCCGAATTCTTCGACCCTCCCAAGGGCGGGTCGAAGCCTGCCCTCAAGGGGAGGGTGAAGTGGGTGCCGCGCGGGGTCCTAGGCGATCGACAAGTTCGTGGGCGCTGAGTGCGCGCGGTTCGCTCTTGGCCTGCGCATCGCTCAGCATAATAATCTCCGCATAGGCTTCGTAGCGCGTGATCGGTCGCGATTCCTCCTCGTCGAACGGCGGGCCAAAGGGCCAGTTATGCCAATACCAACCATAGCCGCGCCATCCGGGCCAGCCACCGAACGTTGAGTAATAGGTTGTTTTTGCTTCGGTATCGCGGGTGTCGAAGACAAAGTAGGAGAAGCCTGAATCAAGGGTGACCTGGGCGGCCCTGAGCAGCAGAAAATCTTCGACCGTCTCGCGCCTTGTCGACGAACTGCCCGAATAGGTGACGCGGTAGCGATTGGGGGCCAGCCGCTCATCGGTGTAGCCGATGCGCCCACCCGGTTCCTTGGCCTGATAGACCGCGGGACCCGCGCAGGCCGACAAGACCAACGCCGCCGCCAACAACACTCCAATCTGAGATAAACTGCTGTTTTTCATGGCCATTCCTCCCGCGGAAGCATTCGCTGGAATCCCGGGATTATCTCACGACCGACCCGCCGATTCGACGCAATTGCCTTTCACGATCACCCATAATATAAATGAACGGTTAGTTATTTACTGGAGCTCAAGATGGGTACCGCGATGGCGAGCGCGCAACGCTGGCGCAGACGCAAGAAGGCCCGTCCGCAGGAGATTCTCGATGCGGCGCTGAGCGTGTTTGCCGAGAAAGGCTACGCCGCGACGCGGATGGAAGACATCGCCGCCCGCGCCGGCCTCACCAAGGGCACCATCTATCTCTATTTCGACGGCAAGGAAGCGGTCTTCAAATCGCTGGTGCGCGCTTCCATCGGCAGCAACATCGCGCAGATCGCCGAAGCCGCGAACAGTTTCGAAGGCTCGACGCGCGATCTGCTGCGCTTTGCGCTGACGACTATGGGCGGATTGATTTGCACCGGCGATCGCTTCGAACTCGCAAAAATCATTCTCGCCGAAAGCGGAAATTTTCCCGAACTCGCGAGATTCTACCGCTTCGAAATCATCGCCAAGGGATTGGCGACGCTCGGCGGATTGATCGAACGCGGCATTGCGCGCGGCGAATTTCGCGCGATGAATCCCGAGCACGCCGCACGGCTTTGCGTGGCGCCGCTGCTTCTGGCCGGACTGTGGCGTTCGACGTTCGAGAAATTGGATCCCGAGCCCTACGATCACGAAAGCTTCATTCAGGCCCATATCGAAAATCTGCTGCGCGGCTTTAAGCCCGACGGAGCGGCGGCATGAAGCGCGCGGTTCTCGCTTTTCTGATTCTGCTCGTGGGCTGCGAGCAACAGAAAGATCACGGCTGGCTGGGGTATGCCGAAGGCGACAACGCGTTCATCGCCGCCCCGCAGGCGGGTTGGGTGTCGCGCATGACGGTGGAGCGCGGCAAAGACGTAAAGCGCGGCGAGTTGTTGTTCACGCTCGACGACACGCGCGAGACAGCCTCGCGCGCGCAAGCCCAAGCGACGCTCGCGCAAACCAAAGCGCAGCTCAGGGAGGCCGAAGCCAATTTGGACTACGCGACGAAAGAACTTTCGCGGCAAAACAAACTCGTCGCCGCCAATGCCGGCGCTCGCGCCACGCTCGATCTCGCACAATCGAACCACGATCAGGCGGCGGCGCGCATTTCGCAAATCCGGGCGCAGCAAGCGCAAGGCGAAGCCGCGCTGGCAAACGCTGCGTATCAACTTTCTCAGCGCGACGTCGTTTCGCTGACCGACGGGCGCGTCGAAGACATCTATTTCCGCACCGGCGAATATGTGCCGGCCGGATCGCCCGTCGTTTCCGTGCTGCCGCCGCAAAACATCTACGTGCGCTTCTTCGTGCCCGAAAGCGAATTTGCCAAAGTCAAAATGGGCGACCGTGTCGCGATTTCCTGCGATGGTTGCGCGCCCAATCTCGTCGCGCGCGTCACCTTCATCGCGCAGCAGCAGGAATTCACTCCGCCCGTCATCTTCAGCGAGCAAAATCGCGAGAAACTCGTATTCAAACTGGAAGCGCGCGCGAGCGGCGGCTTGAAACTTCATCCCGGGCAGCCCGCGGAAGTGCGACTGCTTCCGCAATGACCAGCCCCGACACTCTCGCCATCGACGTGCACGGCCTGAAGAAACAATTCGGGTCGAAGCTCGCGGTGGACGGCGTCGATATCGCGGTACCGGAAGGCGAAGTGTGGGGCTTCCTGGGGCCCAACGGATCGGGCAAGACAACGACCATTCGCATGCTGTGCGGCTTGCTGCGCGCCGATGCGGGCGAGGGCACGTGCCTGGGCTACGACCTTCGCACGCAAGCCGAACAGATCAAGCGCGAAGTCGGCTACATGACCCAGAGGTTCAGCTTCTGGGAAGATCTATCCATCCGCGAAAATCTGGAATTCGTCGCGCGCGTCTACGAACTCTCCGACCGCAAGGCGAAAGTCGACGCGACGCTCGAACGGCTCGGGCTCGTCCAGCGCCAGAACCAATTGGCGGGCGAACTCTCGGGCGGCTGGAAGCAGCGCATGGCGCTCGCCTCCTGCATGCTGCACAGCCCGAAGCTGCTGCTGCTCGACGAACCGACCGCGGGCGTCGATCCCAAAGCGCGGCGCGATTTCTGGGAAGAGATCCACACCCTCAGCGAAGCGGGCATCACCGTTCTGGTGAGCACGCACTACATGGACGAAGCCGAGCGCTGCGACCGCATCGTCTACATTCTGAACGGTCACGTCATCGCGCGCGGCACGGTTGGCGAAGTTATCGAACAATCGCAGCTCATCACGTTCGTGATCGAAGGGGAGGGCGTGCGCCGCCTGATCGGGCAGCTTTCCCGCACGCCGGGCGTGGAACACGCGGCGTTCTTCGGCGCGGCTTTGCATGTGAGCGGGCGCGATCGCGCCCGCCTCGAGCGCGCGATCGCGCCGCTGCGCGGCCAATCCGGTCTCAAAGTCAGCGAGCAGCAGCCGAGCCTCGAAGACGTCTTCATTCATTTGCAGGAACAAGCGCAATGAAACGCTTCTCGTTCCTCAGGCTTTTTTCCATGCTGATGAAGGAATTCATCCAGATGCGGCGCGACCCGCTCACCTTCGCGATGATGGTGGGCGTGCCGCTGATGCAGCTGATGCTGTTCGGCTATGCGATCAATCTCAATCCGAAGAACCTTCCCACCGCCATCGCCATCGACGATCCCGGTCCGTTCGGCCGCTCGATCGTCGCGGCGCTGGCCAACTCCAGCTATTTCCGCATCGTGGAAGAAACCAATTCTCCCGCCCATGCGCGCGAACTTTTGCAGAAAGGCGACGTCACCTTCGTCGTCGAGATTCCGGTAAACTTTACGCGCGATATCGTGCGCGGCTCGAGCCCCAGCATCGTCATCGAGAGCGATGCGACCGATCCGTCCGCCGGCGCTTATGCACTGGCGGCGTTCAATGGACTTTCCCAGACTGCGTTGCGCGACGATCTCAAAGGTCCGCTCGCGGGTCGCGTGCAAGGCCCGCCGCCTTTTCAGACGGTATCGCATCTTCTCTACAATCCGGAATCCAACACCCAGTACAACATCGTGCCTGGGTTACTGGGCGTCATTCTCACCATGACGATGACGCTCATCACCTCCATGGCGGTGACGCGCGAACGCGAGCGCGGCACTTATGAAAATCTGCTGGCGATGCCGGCAACGCCGATCGAAGTCATGATCGGCAAGATCACGCCGTACATTTTCATGGGCGCGGTGCAGGTCACCCTGGTCCTGCTGGCGGCTTATTTTATTTTCCAGGTACCGATGTGGGGTTCTCTGACGCTTCTGAGCGTGGGGATCACCTTCTTCATCATCGCCAATCTGGCGGTCGGCTACACCTTCTCCACCATCGCCGAGAGCCAGCTTCAGGCGATGCAGATGTCCTTCTTTTTCTTTCTGCCCTCGCTGATGCTTTCCGGCTTCATGTTTCCCTTCGACGGCATGCCCGAATGGGCCCAGGCCATCGGCCAGGTGCTGCCGCTGACCCATTTCCTGAGGATCGTCCGGGGTATCCTGCTGAAAGGGAACGGATTTGCCGAAATCTGGCCCCAGCTGTGGCCTCTTATTCTCTTTATGTTCGCCGCCGGAGCCGTGGCGATGGCGAGATTCCGCCGGACCCTGGACTAAACAGCCGCTTATAAAGGGTTTTGAGACGGGCCTTGCGAAAGATCGGGCGGCCAAGCAAATTCCCCCGATCCAAAGTCCAGTCGGGCGCGTTCTTCCTGCGCGACTAAAATTTCCGCAGTCCGCCGGTCGAACGGCGGCGCTAACTTCGGAAAAGAGTGGGGTCCGAACGTAACGCCATGGCCGGCTTATCGCTTTTCCTGCAGTCTGTGCTGACCGTCGTCCTGATTTTGCTGGCGCTTGCATCGCTGCAGCTGGGCGCTCTCGCCCTCATTCGATACTTCGCGCCAGCCTGCCGCGTGCGCGTTCCCAGACTCCCCGATGAGGCGCTGCCGCGCGTCTTGGTGCAATTGCCGGTGTGCGATGAAGGCGCGCTTGCCGTGCGCGTGGCCGCCGCCGCCGCGCGGCTGGACTGGCCGCGCGACAAACTGGAAATCCAGGTTCTGGACGACGGTCCCGCGCATAAACATCAAGCGTTGCGGGAAGCCATTGAAGATATCGTTCCCGAAGGGACGAACATTTCCATCATGCGCCGCGGCGAGCGTTCCGGTTTCAAGGCCGGCAATCTCGCCTTCGGCCTCAAGCATTCCGACGCGCCCTATGTGGCGGTGTTCGATGCGGACTTCGTGCCGCCGTCCGATTTCCTGCGTCGCACCGTGCCCGCGCTGGTCGCCGATTCCGGTTTGGCCTTCGTGCAGGCGCGCTGGGGTCACGCCAACCGCGGCCGCAACTGGCTGACGCGCGCGCAAGGCCTGCTGCTCGACAGTCATTTTGCCGTGGAGCAGGAAGCGCGCGTGCGCGCCGGCATTCCGATTTCGTTTAACGGCACGGCCGGGGTGTGGAGCAGAGAAGCCATCGACAATGGCGGCGGCTGGACCGGCGACACGCTCACCGAAGATCTCGACTTGAGCGTGCGCTGTGCGCTCAAGGGTTGGCGCGCGGCGATGATCTCCGATCTCGAAGTGCCGGGCGAATTGCCGGAGACGGCAGCGGCGTGGCGCGCCCAGCAGGCACGCTGGACCAAAGGCCATGCGCAAGTGGCGCGCAAACTGTTGCCGGAAATCTGGATGAGCGCCTGGCCGGTTTGGAAAAAGCTCGTCGTGACGATGCAAATCTGCCAGTTCGCATTCTATACGCTCGCCGGCACCAGCGTCGTCATCAGCCTCAGTTTGATGTCGTTGGGCGTGAATTATATCGAGGTCGTGGCGCGGCTTGGACTTCTTGTCACCGCGCTCGGACTTCTTGCGACGGTCGGCTACCTCTTCCTCGGCCAGGCGATGCTGGGACGGCAGAAGGAAAAGCACCTGCCGCTGACGCTGGTGCTTGCCATCATGTTTCCCAGCGGCCTGGTTCTTTCCAACACGCGCGCGACCTATGAAGCCTTCTCCAATGCGCAAATGGTGTTTGCCCGCACGCCCAAAGCGGGCGCGGCGATCACCGGATCCTGGCGCGGCAGTCCTGAGTTGACGGCCGGCGTGTTCCTGCCGATTTTTGCGTTGGCCGAACAGGCCTGGAGCCTGCCGTTCTTCTTCTTCGCGGCGGCGGGTCTTCTTTCCATCGGCGCGATGGGCTGGAACGGGGCGGCGGCCCGTATTCCGGCGAGGGACGCAGGTCCGGGCGAGTAAAACCGGGACTCAAGCTGGGTTCGGGACGGTTTGATTCAAATTTTAGTAGTTCGAATTCGAGGAATCGGGCTAACGCCGTTTTGAGCGCAGCGGGACTACGCTATATGCACGGTCGCTGCTGCTTGAGCGGGTAATCGAGGGGCTTTCGATGGCTGAGTCTTTCCTCCGGCTCGCGGTGGCGGCCGCTTTTTCCATGCTGCTGACGGCGTGTGCGAGTTCGCCCGACACCTATTTCGCCGACGATCTTGCGAGTCCGTCCAAGAGCGACACAGATCGCCAAGCGCGGCTGGGCAACGAAGATGATTCCAGTCCGATGCAATGCGTGCCTTATGCGCGCGCGCATTCCGGCATCACAATTTTCGGCGACGCTTGGACGTGGTGGCAGAAAGCCGCCGGAAAATTCACGCGCTCTCCCACACCGGTTCTCGGCTCGGTGATGGTGCTTGCCGGTTATGCCGGCCCCAACCGCGCGCATTTGGCAGTCGTAAGCGCGATGGACACTGAGCGCGAGATTCGCGTCGATCACGCCAACTGGTTCAATGACGGCTCGATCCTGACGGACGATCCGGTGGTGGACGTGAGCGCCGATAACGACTGGAGCTCGGTCAAAGTCTGGAACCCGCGCACCAATGCCTGGGGCCTCAAGATCTACGCCGTTGAGGGCTTTATCGGCCCAGGGCCCGGCGGGGACGTGGTCGCCATGCTGGCCGGTTCTCCGGCTTCCAGCTGAAATCTCATCGAAATCAAGACGTTAAGACAAAATCTGCGCCATTGTGCCTCGCCCTCTTTTGATGCGGTCGGCGCAGGAATATGGTCCCGCTCCTTTTCGGGGAGCCGTCTTTGGATTTGCGGCCAAATTTGCGGATCGAAAGCCTGACGGCCTTGCCGGAGCAGACGCGGCGCTTCCTTCGTTTCGCCTAGCGGACAACCATCTGAACCATCGTGACCGAACCCCAGATTATCGCGCCTGACACATCGGCCGGCGGCGGAGACGACGCTGTCTCACGGCTGAAATCCGCCAATGCGGGAAGCCACCACTTCTCGGGACGGCAATTCGCGCTGACGCTTGGCGCGCTCGGCGTGGTGTTCGGCGACATCGGCACCAGCCCGCTTTATGCAATGCGCGAGACCGTGCTCGCGACGGGCGGCAACATTGCGCATGCGGTTGCGATCATGGGCGCGCTGTCGCTGATCTTCTGGTCGCTCATCATCGTGGTCACGCTCAAATATGTGCTGCTCATCATGCGCGCCGACAACAACGGCGAAGGCGGCGTGCTGGCGTTGGCGGCACTGGCCCATCGCTCGCCGCGTATCGGACGGAATATCAAGAACATGATCGGCGTCGCGGCGCTGGTCGGCCTCGCGCTGTTCTACGGCGACGGCATGCTGACGCCCGCCATCACGGTGCTCAGCGCCGTGGAAGGTTTGGGCGTGGGAAGCGAATCCTTCGAGCATCTGGTGATGCCGCTGACGCTGATAATTCTAATTGGAATCTTCGTGATGCAAAGTCGCGGCACCGCCAAGATCGGCCGCGTGTTCGGACCGGTCATGGCGATATGGTTCCTGGTCCTCGCCACGCTCGGATTGCTCTCCATCGTGAAAGTGCCAGGCATCTTCTGGGCGATTTCGCCGACCTACGCCGCCGCGCTTTTCTTTCACGAACCGTGGACGGCGTTTGTCGCGCTCGGCTCCGTGGTGCTCGCGGTTACAGGGTGCGAAGCCCTCTATGCCGATATGGGCCACTTCGGACGCAAGCCCATTCAGCGCGCCTGGCTCTACATTGTGCTGCCGTCGCTGTTGCTCAACTATTTCGGACAAGGGGCGGCCCTTCTGCTTAACCCCAACCTGACCCCGATAGCATTCTATTCCGTGGCGCCGGCCTGGGCGCACTATCCGCTCGTCCTGCTCGCGACGGCGGCGGGCGTCATCGCCTCGCAGGCCGTGATCTCCGGTGTCTTTTCGATGACGCGGCAAGCGGTCCAGCTCGGACGTCTGCCGCGTATGGAAATCCGCCACACCTCGGCAACCGTATACGGCCAGATCTACGTGCCGATGGTGAACATCCTGCTTTGCATCGGCGTGGTGCTCATCGTTCTGATCTTCAGAAGCTCGGGCAATCTGGCCGCGGCCTATGGCATCGCGGTGACGGGTGTCATGGCGATCGATACCTTCCATGTTTCCATCGTCGCCGCACGCCAATGGAAATGGGGCGTTAAGCTGGCGATTTTAGTGTTCGGCCTCTTCGCACTGATCGACATCACCTTCTTTGCGTCCAACAGTCTGAAGATTCCACAAGGCGGTTGGCTGCCCATCGTCATCGCAATGGGCGTGTTTGTCGTCATGGAAACCTGGCGCATCGGTCGGCGGGCCCATGTCGAGCGCATCCGCAACGAATCCATGCCGCTCGATCTTTTCCTCGAGCGCGCCGACAAGACGCCGCTGCGCGTCGCGGGCACGGCGGTGTTCATGGCCGCGCGGGGCAGGGCCGTTCCCACCGCGCTGCTGCACAATCTGAAACACAACAAGGTGCTGCATGAGCGCGTGATCCTGGCCCATGTCGAGGTCGAGGACACGCCGATCGTGCCCAAGGAGAAGCGGATCGAAGTGAAGAAGCTGGGCAAGGGCTTTTTCGCCGTCACCATTCGCCATGGCTTCTTTGAAACGCCGGACGTGCCCGAGGCTCTGAAGGAGGCGCGCCGTCAGGGCATCGCCATCGATGTCGACGCAACGACGTTCTTCATCGGTCACGAAACCCTGGTGCCGGATGCCAATCCGGTGCTGGGACGCTGGCGCACCTGGCTTTATGTGCGCCTGGCCACCTCGGCCCTGTCGCCCGCGCGCTTTTATCATCTGCCCCCCAACCGCGTCGTGGAATTGGGCACGCAGGTGACGATTTAGCATTGAGATAACAACCCTCCCCTTGAGGGAGGGTCGAAATATTCGAGTGCATCGCACGAGAATATTTCGGGGAGGGGTCCCGTCATGTCGTGCGAATTGACCCCTCCCCGAAATTCGCTCACGCTTTCGCGTTTGCAAATTTCGACCCTCCCTCAAGGGGAGGGTGGATCTCGCGCAAGTCTTTCATTGGGAGGTTTCGATGCGCCGCGTTGCGTTTGCGTTTGCCGTTGTCGCGGTTGCGTGGTCCGCTGCATCCTCTGCAGCTGTCGCCGCGCCTGAAATCCAGATCGCGCAAGGCCGGCTGAACGGCAGCGAAGAAGACGGCGTTGCGAGCTATAAGGGCATTCCCTTCGCCAAACCGCCGGTGGGCGATTTGCGCTGGCGCGCGCCGCAAGAGGCGCCGTCGTGGAATGGGGTGCGAGACGCATCCAATTTCGGCGCCATCTGTCCGCAGATCAAATTTCGCTGGGTGGGAAATTCTCCGCAAAGCGAGGACTGCCTGACCGTCAATGTGTGGTCCCCCAAGACGGCGGCGAATTCAAAGCTGCCCGTCATGGTGTGGATCTATGGCGGTGCCTTTCGCAACGGTGGCTCTGCCGCGCCGCTCTATGACGGCACCGATCTGGCCAAACACGGCGTCGTCATCGTGTCGTTCAATTACCGCCTCGGCCTGCTTGGGTTCTTCGCCCATCCTGCACTCGCCGAAGAAAGCCCTAACGAAGCCATCGGCAATTACGGGCTGATGGATCAGGTGGCGGCGCTCAAATGGGTGCAGAAGAACATCGCCGCCTTCGGCGGCGATCCTGCCAACGTTACCGTCTTCGGCGAATCCGCGGGCGGCATGAGCGTCAACGATTTGATCGCTTCTCCCGCCGCGCGCGGACTTTTCGTCAAGGCGATTTCCGAATCGGGCCTCGGCATGACGGCGATGCCGACTCTGGAAGCGGCCGAAGGCGTCGCCAGGAAATTCGCCACGCGACAGAGGACGTTTGAATCGACCGAGCGCATCTTGAAGCAGCTGCGCTCGCTGAGTGTTTCCGCCATCCTTGCCGACCAGGCGACATTGCACGACCTCGCCGCCTCTGCGCCCATCGTAGACGGCAAGTTCATGCCGCTGGACGTGTCAGTCGCTTTTGCAAAAGGCGATATCGCCAAAGTTGCCTATCTCGCCGGCTCCAACAGCAACGAAGCGACCCTGATGGACGAATTGCGCATGACGCCCAGCACCATGATGGATCCGCTGGGACCGAATGCCGATTTCGTGCGCCGAATCTACGAAAAAGACGGCAAGCTCAGCGACGAGGATTTCGGCAAGCAATTGTTCGACGATGCCTTGTTCAGCTCCGGCGCGCACGGCCTTGCCGCGTTCATGACGAAAACCGGAAAGCCAGCCTATCTCTATCGCTTTGCCTATGTGGCGGACGCCTTGCGGGCACGCGGCGACACCGGTGTCGGTCACGGAGGTGAAGTGGTTTATATCTGGGGCTTGCACGGACTGGAACGCGACGCGTTGATGTCGCGTCTGGCCGATGCCGCAACGCCAAAGGATCGCGAGATCGTCGCCCTGATGCAGGACTATTGGACCAACTTCGCCAAGACCGGCAATCCCAACGGCAATGACCGGCCCAACTGGCCTCAATTGTCGCCGAGCGAAGACGCCACTCTCGTCATCGACGACAAAACACAAGCGGTGGAGAATTTCCGCAAGGCGCAGATTTCGGTCATGTACGGTGCCTGGAGCAAGCGCACGAGCCTGCCCGCGCCGTACTGACCGGGACAACGACAACCAAAGAGGACAGACGATGGCGCAGAATCCCGCGGCGAAATTCGCCAGCATGCGCGGCAAGACACCGGAAGAAGCGAAGTTCTTCTGGACCGGCGGCCCAGTGGAAGTGGCTCCACGTACCTGGTTCGCCTCGCAATTCTCCGGCACCACGGCGTTTGAAACGAACGAAGGGTTGGTGCTGGTGGATACCGGCACCAAGCAATTTGCGCCCGTGCTGGCTGCGATGCTGCGGCAGAAGACGACCGCGCCGGTTCACACCGCCATCTACACCCACGGCCATATCGACCACGCCTATGGGCTCGAAGCGTTCTTGATTCCCGGCCAGAGGAAACCACGCGTCATCGGACACCGCGCCATGCCCGCGCGTTTTGAGCGCTATCAGGCGACTGCAAAACACAATGCGGCGCTGAACGCGCGCCAATTCGGCGGCACCGTGGACGCCCAGGCCAACGATGCCTACCAGGCCTTCGCCGCGCCGCCCATTCCGCCCGACACGCTCTACGACGACAAACTCATGATCGCCGTCGGCGGCGAAAAGTTCGAACTTCACCACTGCAAGGGCGAAACCGACGATCATACGTGGGTCTGGTCGCCGGAGCGCCGCGTGCTGTGTCCGGGCGATCTCTTCATCTGGGCGGTGCCGAACGACGGCAATCCGCAAAAGGTGCAGCGCTTCGCGTGGGAGCGCGCCAAGGGACTGCGCGAAATGGCGGCCTGCCAGCCTTACGCGCTGTGTCCGGGACATGGTGGGCCGGTGATCGGGGACACCGCGAAGATCGTGCACATGCTGAGCGAGACGGCGGAGTTTCTCGAAACCGTTGTGAGCCGCACCCTGGCAGCCATGGAAGCCGGGTCGCCGCCGCATGTGGACATTGTGACCGGCGTCGAGCTTCCAACATCCGATTCGCCGTGGCTGCAACCGGTTTACGACGACACCGAATTTTTGGTGCGCAACGTCATTCGCTACTACGGCGGCTGGTGGAGCGGGCGGCCAAGCGAATTGAAGCCGGCCCCGCGCAAAGACCTCGCCTGCGAAATTGCCGCGATGTCAGGTGGCGCGAAAGCACTCGCAGAACGGGCAGAAAAACTCGCGGCCTCCGGCGAGTTCCGCCTCGCGTGTCACCTTGCCGATTTTGCGCTGGAAGCCGCTGCGTCAGATGCCGATGTTCAGGCGAAAGTTGCTGCCGTTTACGACAAACGCGCAGAAAGCGAGCTGAGTTTGATGACGATTAACATTTTCAATTCCGCCGCAGCTTACGCGCGCGCCGGAAAACCGTTCGCATAACTATCGCCTATTTCTCGTCGCCCATTTATCGACACAATTGAACGTTGCAGCGGGACGATCCGCCGCACGTCACCGAGCTGTCGCGATGATACAAGCCCGCCGCCGTGCTGCTTTGTTTTGGGCATTGCTTCGGCAAGCCGAAATCTGCGTTTGGTGAAACGAGTGCGCGCTCGCGCGCGGTGGGAACATGGACAGTCAGCACAGGTTCAAAGGTCCGGGCGAATTGGTGAGTCGACAATTGGTCGACGCGCATTCGCTTTGGGCGCAAGTGGCCAACGGCCGTCTTGGACCCACGCGCGACGAACTCACGCCGGCGGTCATTCGCGGACTTCTGCCGTCCGTCTACTTCATGGATGTGATCGGGCAAGGCGAGGATTTCCGCTTTCGCTTTGCGGGCGATCGCGTGATCCAGTTCATGGGCCGCCGCTATGCCGGTCTGTTGCTTTCCGAATTTCGCGGCGCGCCGATCTTCGAAGCCATGCACCAGATCTTCAGTGGCTGCGTGAGGGCGAGGCGCGCGGTTGCGAACGGGCCGATGCGCTCGACGCACGAGCCCAAGAACTTCCTGGAAATGGAAGTCCTCGTCATGCCGATGTCGGAAGACGGCACAAACGTCACCGCGCTGTTCGGCGGTTTAGATACCTGGCCGCTTGGCACCAACAAATCTTAGCGCCTCATCGCGGCGTGTCGGAGACCGGCAGCGCCACGGCTCTCACATACAGATAGCGGTAAAGCGCGGCGACTTCGTAATCCGCGAGACCGCCAAAGCGCATGCCCGACAGCCGCATCATTTCCGGCATCGGCCGATGATTGACCACCGCGCCTCGATGCATCAGCGAAAAGAAATCCTTGAGGCTCATCTGCAGAACGCCGTCCAACGACGGCACGCGCTTGTCGTCGCTGCCCTCCAGATCGAGGCCATGGCATTCGGCGCAAGTCGTGCGCGCAAGATAGCGGCCGCCGCCGTAGCCCGGTCCCAGATCGAGCGAGGAGTCCGTCGAAAGCGCGGTGAACGCGGCGGGGTCTATATCGTCGTGCAAGATGGCCACACGGGCGGAGAATCCGTATTGCGGCGCCGGCTCGTCTTCGGACGCTGCCGGCAGCGAGCGGATGTAGGCGATCAAGGCGTCCAGGTCGGCGTCGCGCATGTAGATGAAGCTCGCCGATGGCATACCCCACAGGCTGGTGCCGTTGGCGCGCAGGCCGTGGCGCATCGCGCGCGCGATATCCTTGTCGGAGAGTTCGTCGACGGGACGGCGCAAATCGGGCGCTCTTATCCAAAAGGAAGGGCGAAGCGCGACGGTCCGTCCGCGCAAATCTTCGCCATGGCAATCGAAACAGCCGAGGATGCGGGCAAGACGTTTTCCTTCCGCGATGGACTTGGCGGTCTGCAGCGGATGGGTCACCGTGGAGGGAATCGGATAGCGGCGCTGGATGATGATTTCCGATCCGAGATAGAGATAAATCAAACCGAGCAGAACGATGCCCAGAACCAGAGCGACGAGGGCGGCAACGCCAATCCAGACCGATTTCATTGCGCCCCCGTCGTCGGTCCCAACCATAAAAGCCCGAAACTCCGGCCGCAATCAGGCCTCTCGAGTTGCGGAACCCCCCGATCCGCAGCCTTTTGAACCCCGTCTGCGTGTGATATCAGCCGCGATCATCGTCAGGGGCCATCATGAGCGAGCATGCCAAGCCATGGCCGCGCAAAACGCGCGAGCTTCACAGCCACCATTTCGATTCCACGGTGTGGAACGATTTCAAGTTCCGCAACGACGATGTCGTCATCTCGACATATGCGAAGTCGGGCACCACGTGGACGCAGCAGATCGTGGCACAGCTTCTGTTCAACGGCGCGCAGGACATCCCGGTCTCCGAGATGTCCCCCTGGCTGGACCTGCGCGTGCCGCCCAAAGAGATAAAACTCGGAGCGCTGGAAGCCCAATCCCACCGCCGTTTCGTCAAAACCCATTTGCCGGTCGATGCGCTCGTCTTCAGTCCTTCCGCCAAATACATCTATATCGGCCGCGACGGACGCGATGTGGTGTGGAGTCTCTACAATCATCACGCCAATGCGAACGCCGCCTGGTATGCGGCCTTGAACGATACGCCGGGATTGGTGGGGCCGCGCATCGAACCGCCCAAGGGCGATGTCGTGAACTACTTCCGCGAATGGCTGGACAGCGACGGCTATCCGTTCTGGCCGCTATGGGAAAACGTCAGAAGCTGGTGGGAGATCCGCGAATTGCCCAACGTTCAATTCGTTCATTTCGCCAATTTGAAGAAAGATCTCCCCAGCGAAATGAAGCGCATTGCGAAATTCCTGGACATCGAAGTCGATCCGGCGCGCTGGGACGCAATCCTCGCGCATTGCTCTTTCGAATACATGAAAAAGCATGCCGACAAGGCCGCGCCTCTCGGCGGCGCGCTGTGGGAAGGTGGCGGCGAAACCTTCATCCACAAAGGCACCAATGGACGCTGGCGCGATCAATTGCCGGCCGAAGACAGCAAGCGCTACGAAGAGCGCGCGATCAAAGAGCTCGGCCCTGCCTGCGCGCGCTGGCTTGCGACGGGCGAATTCTGATTTCCACAGAACGCGCTATTTCTTCGGCGTGTAGGGCGAGCGAATGAATTGCGACAGCAGCCACTTCTGGCCGCGCGTCGGAGCGAGTCCAGCATGAAGGGTCTTGCGATCTGGCGCGCCGGTTATATCGGCATTGGAGAAGAACATGGCATCGCCGGAACGGCCCTTGTACATCCAATCGATAAGTGGAAAACCCGTTTCGCCACCCTCAAAGTCTTCATTGAGATAGAGAAGAAAAGTCGCAACGCGCTGGCCATGACGGGCCAATTCTGCGGCGAATGCGGCGTTTTCGGTATCCAGAAAATCATAGTGGCGCAAGAATTCCTGACCGACTTCATAATGCAGAATAGCCGTCTGTTCCATTCCGGCAGCAGACAGGCCAGTGGCAGCCGCGATGCGCGAGCGAACCAGCGCAACGACCAAGTCGGCTTCGACGATATTGAAATCCATAAAACTGTTGGTGCGAGCGTTCGCAACGCTGCCGCTGCCAGTCTGCGTGTTGAATATCCGCGCTCGCTCGATCCGAGGCTTCGCGCGTTCAATCAACCAATCGCAGAAAGTGCACGGTAGGAACTTTTCTATTACCCAAATGCGGGGGCTTTGCACGACTTGGCGCGGCTGGCAGGATGCGGTCAGCGCGTCAATATCGATCGCCTCGCGCAAGCGCTTCCAGATTTCCGGCGAATTGTTCTCGGAAGAAGTCTGGGCTGGTTCGCGATCGCTCGAAAAGAGTGCGAGCTGCTTGCGGGCGAGCGGCCACCCCAACTCAGCGGAGCGTTGCAGAAAATCAAAAGCGACACGCCAATTTTGAGGAATTCCCGCACCCGCCCCGGCGAACACCGCGACCTGGTGCGCGGCTTGCGCACTGCCGCGCTCAGCTGCCGCGACGGTGAGTTTTATACCCTCAACGACCGGCATTCCCGGGCGGATGAGAAACAACTCGCCCAGGGCCGCCATCGCATCGACGTCGCCGGCTTGCACCGCGCGCTCCAGCCAGTGGCGAGCCTCATCGAAGCGGCCTTCGGCTTCATGATGACGCGCCAGCGCCATTTGCGCGGCCACATCGCCTGCGGCGGCCTTTTCCTGCGATTGGTTTAGCGCGGTGGAATCCATGCAGCGTCTGGTCCCTGCGAGCGCGCCAAACGTAGCACTTTGGGCGAACGCTGGGTAAAGCAACTGGGTTGTGGCAGCCGAGCCCCAGCTCGCGGGTACTCACCTCGTCTGAAATCCGTACGCCAATCAATTTTGGTCGGACGATTTCTCAAATGTCCGCTTTAGGTGGAAACCGGTCTTTGCCCCTTGTGGGTCAGGGTCTAATCTTTTTCCAAGGGTAATGGATGGAAGCTATGAGCGACGCTGTCGGCCCTGGCGATCTCGTTCTATGCGTCAATGCCGCGCCGAACCATGCCACGGGCAGGCCCGTGCCCCTACAAGTCGGGGAGACCTACCGTGTTATCGCGGTCATGGAATTTGCCTGCCCATGCGGGCGTTCCGATGCTCTGCTGGATGTAGGCGTTGATTTCGCGTGGTGCCAGACGCGCTTCCGCCTCCTGCCCAAGCCCAAAGCCGAGACAAAGACCCGCCGGGTTTCGCTACCCAAAGAGAAGGAGACGGTTCGATGAATAGCGGGCTTTGGATTCGGCCGTGTGCCGACCACGTGAGACGCGGCCAAGGGCGTAGTCAGCCACCGGCGCATGACTTGGAAGCGATTGCCGGCAGCGGTCTTATCGAACGACCGAGACCGGTGGAAAGCGGACATTGAAGTTCAACTGAGTAACTGGTGCCGCCTGCGTGACTCGAACACGCGACCCCATCATTACGAATGATGTGCTCTACCGGCTGAGCTAAGGCGGCATTGATCCGATTAGGGCCCCTGTTCGGGGCGGCGGAAAATACGCGGGGGCGACGCAGCGCGCAACTGGCCAAAAACCTTCGAATTTTCGGCACTTCGCCGCAGTTTGCCTTGGCTTTGGCCCTCCGCCATGCTGGAGCCTCGCCATTCTTGCCGAAGCCAATCCATGCTCACCAAGGCCGACGACTACCCCATCCATCAGCTTCCCGAACCGATCGCCACCGCGGGCACCGACCGCAATTTTTACGACCGCTATTTCTTCAACGGTTACACGCCGGACGGCTCGCTGTTCTTCGCGGTCGCGCTCGGCGTCTATCCGCATCTGAACGTGATGGATGCCGCGATCTCCGTCATCGCCGACGGCGTGCAGCACAATCTGCGCGCCTCGCGGCTTCTGAAAATGGAGCGGATGGATACGACGGTCGGCCCCATCGCCGTGGAAGTGATCGAGCCGCTGAAGCGACTGCGCGTGCGGGTGAGCGACAACGAACACGGCATCAAAGCCGATATCCTATTCAAGGCGCGGGCGCGGGCCGTGGAAGAACCGCGTTTCACCTACCGCCAGGGGCCGCGAACGTTGCTGGACTACACGCGGCTCACGCAAAATGGGTCTTACGAAGGCTGGATCGACGTCAAAGGCAAGCGCATCGCGATCGATTCCAAGGTGGTGGGGACGCGCGATCGCTCCTGGGGCGTGCGGCCGATCGGGCTCTCCGATCCGCAGGCCGTCGCGCCGCCGCGCGTGCCGCAATTCTACTGGCTGTGGTCGCCGCTCAATTTCGAAGACCGCTTCATGCTTTATCACAACAATGCCGATGCGACGGGACGGCCATGGAACACGGCCTCGGTCCTCGGCGAGTTGGGCGATGCCGAGCCCATGCATATGCAGGCGTGCTCGTCGAAGATTGTTTTTAAGCCCGGCACCCGTCACGCCAAGAGTGCCACAATCGAAACCACGGATGCGAACGGAAAGAATTGGCGCGTGGAGCTGACGCCAAAATTCCATTGGTACATGTCCGGCGTCGGCTACGGCCATCCCGAATGGGGCCATGGTCATTACAAAGGCGAGAATGCGCTCGGCTATGACAGCTATGTCACGGCCGATGTGAACGAGAACGATCTCAAATTCCTTCACATCCAGGCTTTCGTGACAGCGAAGCTGCAAGGCCCCGGCATCGAACGCAGCGGCGTCGGCGTGCTGGAACAACTGATCATCGGCCCGCACGCGCCGTCCGGCTTCAAAGAGATTCTCGACCTCGCGCCATGAGCGACGATATCTCCCCGCGCCTGGCGCGTTATCTTGGCGACAAGCTCGCCATTCCCGGCCTCGAAGTCGCGAACCTCGTGCGCATTCCCGGCGGCGCGAGCCGGGAAACTTATCGCTTTCGGGCGCGCTACAGCGAGAACGGCAAATCCGTCGATCGCGGGCTGATCCTGCGCCGCGATCCGCCGGCCAGTCTCATCAACACCGAACGCTCCATCGAATTTCGCGCCTATCAGGCTTTTCACAAGCTCGGTCTGCCGGTGCCCGAACCCATCGCGCTGGAGCTGGAGACGGCAGCTTTGGATCGTCCTTTTTTCATCATGGAAGAGATCGAAAACTGCTCTGTCGGATCGATATTGCAGCCCGATCCTTACGGCGCCCATCGTGAAAAGATCGGCAAACAATTCTTCGAGACGCTGGGCACCATCGCGCGCGCAAATCCCAAAGAGATCGGCCTCGGCGATATCGATGGCGCGAAAAGCCCGGAGGAATGCTGGCGTCATGAGATCGAACGCTGGGAGCGCGAGATCGACGAGGATGAGCGCGAGCCGCAGCCGATTGCGCGTGCAGCCATTCGCTGGCTGAAGAAAAACCCGCCGCCACCGGCGCAAAAGCTCTCCGTCGTGCACGGCGACTATCGCACCGGAAATTTCCTCTTCGATTCCGACGGCAACATCCGCGCCATCCTCGATTGGGAAATGGCGCATCTGGGCGATCCGCTGGAAGATCTCGGATGGGCGCTCGATCCTTTGTGGGGACCAGCCGATACGTCCCGCGCCGGCGGCTTGGTAAGCCATGCGGACGCCATCGCGATCTGGGAAAAAGCCAGCGGGCTGAAAGCCGATCCGAAGGCCTTCCTGTGGTGGCAGATCTTCGCGAGCCTCAAAGGCGCCGCCATCTGGATATCGGCGGCGCGCGAATATTCCGAGGCGCGCAACGCCGATCCGGTGAATGCGTTCTCGGGGTGGTTTTGCCTGGCCTTCCACAACAAGGTGCTGGCGGATCGCTTGGCGGAACTCATATGACGGGGCCCGTATGAAACCGGAAGTCGACCAGATCCTGCGCTTCTCCGCCGGCCAGCTCATCACCGGCATCGCGCCCGATTTGCCGGTTGGCTACAACCAGGGCGCGGTCTCGCTGCTCGGCTTCATGATGCTGCTTGCGGCGCAGGAATATGATCGCGCCGCCGACATTCGCGTAACGGAGAACGCCGATATCCGGAAATTGTTCGGCGCGCTTCTGCCGCGCGTGCGCGATGCGGCGCTGACGGAAAAACTCAAAACCGCGAGCGAGTCCAAGGACGCATCGCTCACCATTTCCGCGCTCGATGCCGCAAACTACGACTTGCGCCGCTTGCTGATCGCGCTGCACACCCATGTCGAAACACAGGGCGATACAGCGTCCGCGAAACGGATTTGGGCGGTGTTAAAAGCCATGGCGGACCGGCGCGTCGTCGCGCCGCCAATGGGCTAGAACTTCTTGCAAAACGTCGCGTTCCGCTTGTCCCTCGCGCAAGCCGCATCGGGACTGATCGGCGGCATCTACGTGCCGTTCTTCGGCGCGTGGCTCGCCTGGCGCGGACTTTCCGCCGGCGAGATCGGGGCCACGATCTCGGCCGGGCTCTTGCTGCGTGTCTTCGCGGCGCCCGTCAGCGGCCTCATCGCCGATGCCCGCGAAGACCGTCGCGGCATGATGTTGATTCTCTATGTGGTGATGCTGCTCGCCTATGCGTGGCTCAATTTCGCGCATGCCGTGATCGCCATTGCCGTGGCGACCGCCATCTCCAATATCGCGGGCGGCGCGGTGTCGCCGCTTTTGGAAAGCGTCAGCATCCGTCTCGCGGATCGCTACGGCTTCGACTACGGCCATGTCCGCGTCTGGGCGTCGACGCTATTCGTGCTCGGCAATATCGCGTCAGGCGCCGCAGTGTCGCTGTTCAGCCTTGCCGTCGTGGCGCCCTGGCTCACCGTCTCTCTGATCCTCAATGTGGCGGCGGTTTACGCGCTGCCCGCGCCACCCGCGGGCCGGCCGAAAACCGACATGGGCCTGCGCTTGCGCGCGACGGTCGCCGAAGCGCGCGAACTCATGCGCTCGCGCGTCTTTCTGGTTTTTTTGTTGGCGGCCAGCCTCGATCAGGGAAGCCATGCCTTCTATTACGCCTACGGTGGGCTTCATTGGCGCGAGCTTGGCTATAGCGGAGCACTGATCGGCATCATCGTGCCTTTGGGCGTCATTGCCGAGATCGGCTTGATGAGTATCTCGCTGCATGTGTTCCGCGTCATCGGCGCCACGCGATTGCTGCTGCTGGGCGGGCTGGGCTGCGCGTTGCGCTGGACCATCCTCGCGTTCGATCCGCCGCTCGCCTTGGTGATCGTCGCCCAGATCCTGCATGGCGCGACCTTCGCCATGGCGCATTTGGGGGCGATGTATTTCATCCTCAAGGCGGTATCGCCGCGGCTCTCCGCCACCGCGCAAAGTCTTTATGCGGTGGGCTCGTCCGGCATCGCGATGGGATTGGCGACGTTCGGGTCCGGATTGGTCTATGCGAATTTCGGCGGCCGTGCCTATCTCTTGATGGCCGCGATGGGTGCGGGCGCGGCGCTATTTGCTTATGTACTGCACAAAAGCTGGCATGGCGGACGGTTGATGCAAGCCGGTGTGGAAGAGGAAAGCGGCGGGATATGAATCCTACCCTCCCCTTGAGGGAGGGTCGAAATTTCATGCGAACGAAGTGAGCAGGGAATTTCGGGGAGGGGTCATGCCGAGACCTTCAAGACAAGCACAAACGTCCGAGCCATCGACTCAATCTGCGCGGCATGACCCCTCCCCGAAGCGCTTCGCGCTTCGACCCTCCCTCAAGGGGAGGGTAAGTTTTACTAAGCACGCTTTCCCGCGCGGGGATGGGCGCTTTCGTAGACTTTGGCGAGATGGCTGGTCTCGACCTGCGTATAAGTCTGCGTCGTCGACAGCGACGCGTGGCCCAGCAATTCCTGCACGCTGCGCAGATCGCCGCCGCCGGCAAGAAGATGCGTCGCGAACGAGTGGCGCAGCGCGTGCGGCGTCGCGCTTTCGGGCAAACCCAGACGGCTGCGCAAGCGCTGCATCAAAGCCTGCGCTTCTCGTGCACTCATCGGCTTGTTGCGGCGCGATGCGAAGAGCGGCGCGTCACGCCCCGGCGCGAACGGAATGCGCTTCACATAGTCGTCGATCGCTTCGCGCACCGCGGGCAACACCGGCACGCTGCGCTCCTTGCGGCCCTTGCCGAGGATGCTGAGCGTTTCGCCCAGCGGCGCATCGCCGCGCTTCAGACTCAAAGCTTCCGAGATGCGAAGCCCCGCGCCATAGAGCAGCGACAGCAGCGCCGTATCGCGGGCGGCAATCCAGGCGATGTCGTGTTCGCCCGCTTGTTCGATCACCCGTGCGGCATTCTGCTCGTTCAGCGGTCTTGGCAGTGTGCGCGCGATGCGCGGCGTGCGCACCGAGCGCGCCGCGGGATTTTCCAAAACGCCTTCGCGCGTCAGATGGCGGAAGAAGCTGCGCACGGCTGCGAGCGCGCGCTGCACGCCGCGCGCGCCCAATCCCTCCGCGCGACGCCGCGTAATGAAGGCGCGAATGTCGGCCGGCGATAATTTTGCGAGGCCTCGTTCGTCCAGCGCTTTGCCGGTGTGGTCCCGCTCGAAGTTGAGAAAGCGCGCGACGTCGTCGCCATAGGCGCGCAGCGTATGGGGACTGGCGCGGCGCTCATGAGCCAGCGCGGCGAGCCAATCCTGTTTTAGAATCTCGGCAGATCGAGCCATGCACGGATGGCGCGTTCCAGCGCACGCGCGAAAAAGCCCAGGTCCGACGCGGTTTCCTCGCCTTCGAAGGCGCCGGCTTCGCGCGAGCCCAGCACATAGATCGCCGCCGGCGTGTCGCGCCCGATGCGCAAGCGGAACACCGCGAAGCTCTTGCATTCGCCCCCGCCGCGGCCGAGCAGGATTTCGCCGCCGCTGGAAAGGATAGCCCCCGTGCTGTCGCGGCCGAGCAGCGTGAAAGACGTTCCCGGCGCGATCAGACGCACGCCTTCGGTTCCGGTTGGGGCGGCACCTTCTTCGCCTTCGACGCACAAGGCCGCCCGGTCGGCGCCAAAGGCCGACGCGGCGGAAGTCGCCACCGCGATGGCGTCCTCGAAGCTGCGCGCCTCCAGAAGTTCGAGCACCACGCGCTTGACGCCGTCGCCCAGGCGCGTCGCGGATTCGCGCACCGTTTTCAGCCCATCGCGTTCCGCGCGCAGTGAAGCGTTCTCGTCTTTCAGCCGGTCGATGACGAAGCGCTGCAGATCGCGCACCCCTTCGCCTTCGAAGCGCTCCGGCAACAGCAGCGCGAGCAATTCGCCGTCGCTGGCGAGGGTCGCCCGGTTCATGCGGATATAGGCTTTGACCGCTTCGGCGGCGGCCTGCGCGGAGGAGCGTTTTTCGGCGCGATCGTTCATGTGTCTCTCACGCGCACATTGGCTTTCTTGGCATCTTCGAGAAACGCCGCCAATCCCTTATCGGTCAGCGAATGCGAGATCAGGGTCTTGAAGACGGAAGGTGGCAATGTCGCCACGTCTGCCGCCGCAAGGGCCGCGTCGCGAATATGGGTGACGTGGCGGATGGATGCGGCGAGGATCTGCGTCGAGAAATCATAATTGTCGTAGATGCGGCGGATCTCGCGGATTAGCTCCATGCCGTCCTGCCCTGCATCGTCCAGCCGGCCGATGAACGGAGAGATGAAGGTTGCGCCGGCCTTTGCCGCCATCATCGCCTGCACCGGCTGGAAACAGAGCGTGACGTTGACCATGTGGCCTTTGTCGGCGAGCGCGCGGCAAGCCTTGAGCCCATCCCAGGTGAGCGGCACTTTCACGGCGATGTTCTTGGCGATGCGGGTGAAGCGTTCGCCTTGGCGGATCATGCCTTCGACATCCGTCGCCAGCACTTCGGCGCTGACGGGGCCCGCAACCAGCTCGCAGATTTGTTCGAGCGATTCGACATAGTCGAGGCCGGTTTTGGCCGCGAGCGAGGGATTGGTGGTGACGCCGTCGATCAAACCCGTCGCGGCGGCTTCGGCGATATCCTTGGGGTCGGCGCTGTCGATGAAGAGCTTCATGGCCGGCCAGTCTGCACCTTTAAGGGTTGACCCAAAAGAATCGCGGCGGAAAGTGTAACTCATGAAGGACGCCGCCTTGAAGCCCGCTATGGCCGCAATGCAACACGCAACACGCGTTGGCGTGCTTTTGCCACTGCCGCTCGCGGGTCCTTATGACTACCGCATCAGCGCTCGTTTACCGCGTGGAACGTTGGTTTCCGCGCCGCTGGGCCCGCGTGAAGCGCTCGGCGTCGTCTGGGGCGAAGGCGAGGGCAAAGTGTCCGACGCCAAGTTGAAAGAAGCCGTACCGCTGGAGGGGATACCCAAACTCCCTGCATCTCTGTGCGATTTCATCGATTGGCTGGCGAACTACACCTTGACGCCGCAAGGCGCGGTTTTGGCGATGGCGCTGCGCTCGCGTTCCGCCTTCGAGCCGGAAGTTCCCCGCATTGCCTATGCGCGTGGGCCGGCGACGCCCGCGCGATTGAGCGATGGCCGCAAGCGCGTCTTGGAACTGATGGCGGACGGATTGGCGCGCAGCGTTCCTTCCATCGCCGAGGACGCCAATGTTTCTTCCGCCGTGGTGCGAGGGTTGATCGACGCCGGCGCGCTTGAAGAGGTCGAACTGCCGGAATTCAATCCGCTTGCCTGCCCCGACGGCAACATCGCACCCGCCCTGCTTAGCCGCGAACAGGAAGAGGCGACGAACAGCATCCGCGAGGATATCGCCGAGGGACATTTCGCGACCTCATTGCTCGACGGTGTGACGGGATCGGGCAAGACCGAAACCTATTTCGAAGCGGTCGCCGAAGCGCTGAAGCGCGACAAGCAAGTCTTGATTTTGCTTCCGGAAATCGCGTTGACGGTCCAATTCCTGGATCGCTTCGCCGAACGGTTCGGCTGCCGGCCGGCGGAATGGCACTCCGATCTTTCGCAGAAAGAGCGCAAGCGCGTCTACCGCGCGGTGATGAACGGCGAAGCCAAGGTGGTGGTGGGTGCACGCTCCGCCTTGTTCCTGCCGTTCCCGAATCTCGGCCTCATCATCGTCGATGAGGAACATGAGCAGGCCTACAAGCAGGAAGATGGCGTCATCTATCATGCGCGCGATATGGCGGTGGTGCGGGCGCGCATCGAGAATTGTCCTATCGTGCTGGCGAGCGCCACGCCGTCCATCGAGACTTTTGTGAACGCATCCAGTGGACGTTATCGCTGGTTGAGGCTGCACAGCCGCCATGGGGTGGCGACCATGCCGGTGGTGAAGTTGATCGATTTGCGCCACGCCTGCGCCGAACCCGGCACCTGGCTTTCGCTTCCGCTGCGCGAAGCGATCGCCGCAACGCTGGCAAGCGGCGAGCAGGCGATGCTGTTTCTCAACCGCCGCGGTTATGCGCCGCTTACGCTGTGCGAAGCCTGCGGCCATAAAATGACTTGCCGCGATTGCTCGTCCTGGCTGGTCGAGCATCGCTATCACCGCCGTCTTACTTGCCATCACTGCGGCTACACTGAACCGACCCCGGCCAACTGCCCGCAATGCGGCGCCGCGCACAGTCTGATTGCCTGCGGTCCCGGCGTGGAGCGGGTGGCGGAAGAATTTGCCAGCGTCTTTCCACAGGCCCGCATGATGATCGCCTCCAGCGACACGATGCACGGACCGCTGGAAACCCAGGCCGCGATCCGCGCCATGGCCAAGCATGAGATCGACGTCGTGATCGGCACCCAGATCGTCGCCAAGGGCCATCATTTTCCGCAGCTGACTTTGGTCGGGGTGATCGACGCCGATCTCGGCGGATCGGACGGCGACGTGCGCGCACGCGAGCGCACTTTTCAATTGCTGCATCAGGTTTCGGGGCGCGCCGACCGCGCCGAGAAGCCGGGATTTGTGCTGATCCAGACGCGCAATCCCGAGGATGCCGTGATGAAGGCGCTCGCGAGCGGCGATCGCGACTCTTTCTACCGCCAGGAGATTGAATATCGCGAACGCGTGCAGGCGCCGCCGTTTGGGCGGCTGGCCGCTGTCATTCTTTCCGGCGCCGACGGAGAGTTGGTGCGCGATGCGGGACGCGTGCTCGCCAAGGCGGCACCCTCCGCGCGCGGCATAAAGATATGGGGCCCGACACCTGCGTTTTACCATCTGCTGCGCGGACAAACCCGCGAACGCCTGCTAGTGCAAGCCGAACGAAACGTGGATGTCCAAGCCTATTTGCGCAGCTGGTTCGATGCAGTGAAAATCCCCAACGCCGTGCGGGTCACCGCCGACGTCGATCCGGTGAGCTTTTTCTGATATTGGAACGGAGCCAAGCCATGAAACAGATCGCCACCGTTGCCGCATTCTTTCTTATGCTGCTTTCACCTGCCCTTGCCGATGGCTACGACAAGACCGAGAAGACAAAAGCCTATGAAGTAAGATTGCGCGTGCCCGCGGCGGCGATGGCCATCGCAGCACTCAAAAGCGAGATCATGGCGCGCTGGAAAAAAGACTCCGGCGACATCAAGGCGCAAGCCGTGTCCGACCAGAAAGAGATGCCGCAATATTTCCATGCCTATGCCATGGACACCAATTGGCGGGTGACGTTCGAAAGCGCGCGGCTGATCAGCCTTTCCGGTGATAGCTTCATCGATGAGGGTGGCGCACATCCCAATGGCGCCTTCGATTCTATTGTATGGGACAAACAAGCGAACCGCGCGGTGCCGATGGAAGCGCTTTTCGCGAAAGGTCGGGCTGCGGCCGCCTACAAGGCGATAGCCGCGTCAGCACGTGCGACGTGGCTCAAAACGGTGAATAAAGAGAGCGACGAGCCCACCGATCCCTCCATGGCGGACGAGGGAATCGGCAATGATGCGCAGCATCTGGGCCACTACGCGCTCACCTATGCCAAGGGCCAAAAGAAAGCGAACGGCATCGTGCTGCTCTACGGTGCCGGCGAAGCGTGGGCGCATGTGCTAGAGCAATTTTGGAATGAGCTGACTCGGGATGGATTCCCAAAGTTGGCTTGATAAGCGAGTCTCGGATCGAAGCTGATTCGGGAGGCGCGGATGGCGCGAGCCTATTCCCAGGATTTGCGTATCCGGCTGGTTCGTTACG
>JACQDN010000032.1 GCA_016201105.1 Pseudomonadota bacterium | reverse complement strand
GCCGCCGGCGTCTATATGACGTTCTGGTTTCCGCACGTGCCGGTCTGGATATGGTCGCTCGCCTTTGCGGCGATCCTGATCGCCGTCAATTCGCGCCCGGTGCAGAATTTCGGGACGTTCGAATACTGGTTCACCCTCATCAAGGTCAGTGCGATCGTCATATTCATCGTGCTGGGTCTCGCCGAGATTTTCGGCTTCGGCGCGCCTGCGACCGGTTTGCGCAATCTCACGCAGCTGCCGGGCGGCTTCTTTCCCAACGGCCTGAAAGGCATGTGGATGGCGACCATCATGGGCGTGCTGTCCTTCTACGGCATCGAGGTCATCGCGGTGACGTCGGCGGAAGTGCCCGATCCAGAGACCGCGATCCCGCGCGCGCTGCGCACCATGGCGTTGCGCCTCTTCCTCTTCTACATCCTTGCGCTCGGCATCATCGTGACCGTCATCCCGTGGCGCGAGAGCGGCGCGACTATCGTGGCACAGAGCCCTTTCGTGCGCGTCTTTGCCCATTCGGGGATCATCTATGCCGCTGGGTTCATGAATTTCGTCGTCGTCAGCGCCGCGCTCTCCAGCATGAACACCAACATCTATCTCTGCGCGCGCATGCTCTTCTCGCTGGCCCGCGGCAGCTACGCGCCGAAATTCCTGGGCCACCTGAACGAGGCCGGCACGCCCGTTGCAGCCGCGATGCTCTCGGGCGCAGGCATCCTCGCGTCGGCGGCACTCTCCCGCTTCACGCCGCTCGCCTACAACTATCTGCAAGGCATCGCGCTCTTCGGCGCCATCATCGTGTGGATGATGATCCTCTTGAGCCATCTCAGCTTCCGCCGTTTGCACAAGGCCAAGGATCTGAAAGTGCGCATGCCGCTGTTTCCCTTCATGCAGATCGCCGGCTTGATCCTCCTGGGCGCGCTGCTGGTGACGATGGGCCTCGACACGGCATTCTGGAACATCTCCTGGATCGTCGGCGTGCCGTGGCTGGCGCTGGTGTCGGCGGCGTATTTTTTATGGCGGATGAGGCGGACGCGGTAAGGGGTTGCGGGATTTTTCTTCCCGACGGACGCAGGTCTTCAGCTTCAAAATGGTTCACGCGGAGACGCGGAGGCGCGGAGGTGACGGTGTCTTCGGTGCCGGTCCTTTCGCTGCGCAGCCAGGTTTTTGTTGGCGCGCAAAGCGCGCCGATATACGGGGGTTTGCGTTGCCGGCGACATCTTCGCCGCCATCTCAGCGCCTCCGCGTCTCCGCGTGAACCATTCCTTCTAACCACCAGTCAGTAGTTGATCGAGGGATTGGCGCCGGGATAGATCACGCCGACGACGTCGAAGCCGCCCTCGACGGTGCACTGCACCGAATGCGTCAGTTTGCGCGGCAGGAACAGCACGTCGCCCGCGCCGACCGTCGTCTTCGTGGTCTCAGTCCACACCGCGCCCTCCCCGTTCAGGAAGATCAGCGACTCTTCGTAGAGATGCTTGTGCGGGGCCGCCTTGGAGCGCGGGATGTTGCCGATGAACTGGGTCATCTCAGTCGAGCCGTGCGCGCGATCGACGAGGATCTGGAAATGACGCTCGGCCATGGCGGTGCGTTGCGACGGGTCGATCGGCGCCGCGCGCTCGGGCCAGCGTGCATCGAAATTCCCCGGCATCGTTTCGAGGAACGCGAGATCCTCGCGAGGAGGACCGTTGGAGATGAAGAGCTTGACCCGTCCGGCGCCTGTATTGCTTACGCGGAACGCTTCGTCCGGCTTCACGTAGAATCCCGTGCGCGGCAGGAACGCGAACCTACGGCCGGAGATTTCCACCTCGCCTTCGCCCTCGGCCACGAACAAGACGGTGTGCGACCCGTTTGCGCCAATGACAGGCCCAATGACAGGCCCAATGACAGGCGAAGTCACCGGCGAGGCGCCCGCGAAGATCTCCGCGTAGAATTGCGATTGGAACTGCGCGCCGCGGGACAGCGTGATGATAGGGCACCAGGCCATCGCGCCGCACCGCACGAGTCGCGCGCGCCGCGTCGAGAAGACATAGCAGGCGCCGTCGAGCGCCACCTCAGCCTCTGCGCCGTGGGCGACCTCCACGATGGCGCGGTTGGCAGGGCTGCCCGGATCGTCCTCGCTCTTGTAGCCGGGCAGGTTGTTATGCGCACCGTCGCAAAAGGGCCGCGTGGCCGTGTGCTTGCAGCCGCAGAAAATGACGTCTTCGTCCTTTTCGGCCTCGAAGGCGACGGGCAGGAACTCCGTGCCGGCATGCGAGCCGTCACAGAAAGGCTGCTTGGCCGAACGTCCGCAGGCGCACCACAGATAGCGCCGCCCCGCCTTCACTTCGAAGTAGAAGCCTTTCGGGGACGCGATTGGCGGGGACGCGATTTTCGGGGACGGCATTTCGGGTTGGGTCTCGCGAAGATTTCGAAACGCCGATCCTAGCGCACAATTTCTTCGCGATCGAACTTCATCCGCCAATTCTCTCTCCCTCGTGGCATCTCTCCCTCGCCGCCTTCGCTAAAGCTACGGCGTGCCTTGAGAATTCTCCTGCCACGCCGAAGCGCAAGCGGCCGCATTGGGGGCAAGCTCAATGCGCTGACGGGCGAGGATTTCGCCGCGCTCTATCCACGGTGGAAGGAGTTTTCAGAGATTCGCAAAACGCTCGCTCCTCAGGGACGGCTGTTGAATACATATCTCAAGGAGATTTTCGAGGCGTAGCGAGAAGAAAAACGATTCACGCGGAGACGCGAAGCCGCGGAGTCTGAGATCGACCTTTCGCCTCGCTGCTCTTTGATTGTTTTATCGGTGCGCTTTGCGCGCCAAAAATGTCATGGTGCTCGCTGCAAGGGACACGCGGAATACGCAGGACCTCCGCGGCTTCGCGTGAACCCTTCCTTTCCCGCCACCACTTCGTGCGGAAGTTTCACCTTCTTGTTCGCTACTCCGTATGCGAACATTCCGCATGGGCGGTGATTTCATCTCGGCGGAAAAAAACGACGGCGCCGGGACGCCTTCCGATACCGGTCCCGACGACATATTCTATCTGAATGCGTATTGCACTCGATCAATCGTGAATTGTACCGTTGCCCTGATCTTGCATCGCGCTGCCCCAACTCAGGTTGAACACGAGGCTGAAACTCCATTTGTCGTTTGCCGCACCGCCAGGATGGCTTTTTTGCAACCTGTCCATTGCGGCTTGAAGGATCGCGTTTTTCGTCGGATCTTGCGAACGAGCGAGTTCCGCTTTGAGCGCTCCATAGTTCGAGTGCGCCAGCGCGATACGCGATATCTTCAATTTCAACGGCACTCTGACCCTCTCCAGCGTGCTGGACGGTTGATCGGCGCTTGCCGGACTGGACGCGGCAAGGCTGATACCGGTCAGAGCGGACGCCGCAGCAAGCAACACAACGATATCCGTTAACTTGAACTGCATGGCTAAGCCTCCCTCGGCGAAGGCAACGGCCATCGGATGCCGCTGCTATGGGCACATTAGTCCTGTTGGGCTGGAATCCGCATCACAATGTGAGTCTCGGACACCGCCGTTCATGTTGCAGCGCGGCCGCAGAACCCATGCGCCTGCGGCATCAAGGAAATTCCGCTTACGGACGATGGCGACGGAATTGACGAGCCAATCGAGCTGAGAAACTCACATCTGGTCATTCGAAGACGGGAGCGGAAGCAGCAGACGTTCAAAATCGCGATCTTAGCTCAGAGATTTCTCGCCGAATTTCACGGGCCAGCCTACCTCTTGGGCGCGATTTCCCCTGCCTGCATGTCGGCAACCTCGTCCGAGGCTTCAACGGGCCTCAAAAAAACACTATTATCTACTTTGGTGTGGGGTCATCCGGGGAATGTCCGTTCATAGATATGCTTCTCGGGATTGAACCGCCGAATTTCGGTCACAAGAGGAGAGGAAGTATGAAACATCCAAGCCCGTCATCGCTGCGCAACCTCCTGATCACGCTGACCACGACCGCGGCCGCTGTCGCGGTCTTCGTCGGCTTGCCCGTGAAGAAGACGCTGGCCGCCCCCGCCGGGATCGATGTCGCTTCTTCATCGAAGATGTCCTCGGACCAGCCGCCGCCGCCCGCTGACGCACAACCGGGGCGGGGGAATCCGGTTGGCGACGGCTTGCCCGTGAAGAAACAGCCCCACGCGCCGCTGGGGATCAATCTCCTTCCTTCGCTCAGCATGTTCTCGGAGGAGAAACTGCGGCCTTCCGTCGTTCAGCCGGTGCGCGTGAATCCAACCGCCGTGCACCTCATCAAAATTGCGAATGAGGCGCTGACAGATTCCGCTCTCGCGGAACGGATCTTCCGCGATCCCGACGCGGTGGCCGCCAAATACGCGCTTTCGAATAACGAGACGATGGTGATCCGTCAGATGACACGCGAACAGTTCCAGACGGCGCGCGAGGACGCGGCCCAAGTCGCGACCGCGCGGCTTGCGGAAACTGGCGCAAACAACGGCAAGCCTACGCCGGCGGAAATCGATGCCATCGCCGGGCGCATGGTGGTGGGACGATCCATTCTCGCCGCGGTGGGCCGCTCCTATCTCGACGCGGCCGACGCGCATGCCTGCTGTCCCTGGAACAAGGCGATCCAGATCGGCGTGAATTCCGATCCGGCGATGTATGCTTCCGTGTTCGCAAGGTAGAAGAAGGCGCGCACCATCGGGAGTGACATGACCCGACGGCGCAGGTCCTCGTCTTGGTCGCCGATGGAGGCGGCATCGTCGCTCGTTGCGCTCGCGTTCCTCGAGCGGGCGCTCGCGCACATTTTCGCCGGCTGGGCCGTCAAGATGCCCGTCTTCGAAGTCAAGCTCGTCTTCGCCGCGCACATGCATCGCGCCATCGAACGGGCGACGCAATTGAAGAGCCGGATTCACGGGCTTTGCCATGCGGTGGCGGAGGAAGCGACGATTTCGCAAGGCTGGCAAACGCTGCTCGCGCATGTCGACCGATCGGCAAGTCCAGCCGCGCTCGTGACGGGGATCTACGGTTTTCTCTATCCGCGCCTCATTGAGATGTATCGGGCGCATGTGCTGGCAACCGACGCGGACGGGGATCGCGCCTCCCTCGAACTCGTCCGCTCCGTGCTTGCCGTGATCCAGAGCGAACGGCGCGAAGGGCTCTCGCTTGCTTCCTTCAGCGACAGGGCCGCGATGGGAAAACGCGGCCGTGAATTCGAGGAGCTCTGGCGCGAACGGGAGGCGGGAAAACCGCTCGCCCTCGAAGACGCATTGTGGCAGCCGCTCGACCGCGTGCCCGCCGCCGTGCGGCCGGAAAACTCGCGTTTCTGCCCGACCGGCTCGCTTGGGCTGTTGCCGGCCGACCCGCTCCACGATCCGCGCGACATCGCCATGCTGCTGCACAAGGAGCTCGACGAGGAATTTACCACTCTCGAGCTCATGGCCCGCAACAGCTACGAGCATCCGGAGATGCCGTGGAATTTCCATCGCGACATGGCAAGGCAGGCCTCTGACGAAGCGCGGCATGCCAGCATGCTCGGCAGGCTGATGCGCGCGCGAAACGTCCGTCACGGCGATTTCGAGATCAGCACTGCTTCCTATGATGGGCTTTATGAATTCGAACCCTGCGAAAAGGGCAGCCGGAAGGAGTTGGTGTGGCGCATGCTGATCCGGCAGACCTTCATGGAAGGTCTCGCCGTCGACAACCTCGCCTACGATATCGAGCGTCGCAGATTGGCGGGCCAGACCGACATCGTGCAGGCGTTCGAATACATCCTTCGCGACGAGGTGTTCCACGCGCAATCCGGCCTGCGCTGGTCGCGCGAGATATTGAGCCGGGAGAATGCTTCGCTGGTCGAGGCGAGGGCCGAAGCTTTCGCGTATTTCACTGCCCGCGCCGAATCCGCCCGCGAGCATTTCGTGATGGAGAATCTCGACGAGGCGATGGCCGAGTTGGCCGTGATCGAACAGGGAAAAGCGCAGCGTGGCGGCAAGCGCCCGGAGCGGCCGCTCAACCGCACGGGCCGAAGGCAGGCGGGCTATACGGAAGAGGACATCAGCCAGATCGTGGCGTGGGGATTTGCCCGCGACAAGTCTGTGAACTGAACCACCGGGCGAAGCCCGGCCGCGTATTTTTTGCGCATGTCGGAAAATAAATTGCAGCGGCGAAATCGCCGCTCCATTTTAATTATTTGATACTATTCGATTATGTGGTGGGCGCGACAGGGATCGAACCTGTGACCCCTACCATGTCAAGGTAGTGCTCTCCCGCTGAGCTACGCGCCCACTCGACTTCATTCTTAGGCGGGGCGGCTTCTATAGCCTTGGGCCGGAGGGGCGGCAAGCTGGCGTTGTTTTGGGGCTGGGCCAAGGGTCGGCGCCAGGGGCTTTCCTAATCCTCCCCGAAATTTGCATGCCGCAAATTTCGACCCTCCCGAGGGAGGGTCAGGCCGCGATCATGCGTTCGACTTCGTTGACGATGTCGCGCAGGTGGAAGGGCTTGGAGAGGACTTTGGCCTGCTTGGGGGCGTTGGAGGAGGGATGCAACGCCACGGCGGCAAAGCCGGTGATGAACATGATCTTCAGCGCCGCGTTCATCTCGGCGGCGCGCTTGGCGAGTTCGATACCGTCCATGCCGGGCATCACGATATCGGTGAGCAGAAGATCGAAGCGAAAGCCCTTCAGGCACTCGAAGGCTTCGCTGCCGTCGCCGAAATCAGTGACGTCGTGGCCGGCCTTGGCCAGCGCCGCGGCGAGGAACTTCCGCAGCGATTCATCGTCTTCCGCCAAAAGGATATGTGCCATCGCCTGCCCGCCCGGGAGCCGACTAAAGCCTATAACCGCAAATGCGTAAATGCGAGTTAACGGGCAAATTCAGTTCGCCCCGCCGAGGGTGGCGGCCTTGCAACGGCCAAGGGTTGATCCTACCGCGCGGTTGGTGGTCTGCTTGCCTCCAAGATGAACGACTCGGGTTGGCGCAAAGTGAAACAGATGGGCGGAAGCCGGCCATGAACACAGCCAGATCCGCCGCGCCCCACGATACGCTGCTTGCCAGCCTCAGAGAGCACCCGTTCGAGATCCTCAGACCCGCGCGCCAGAGCGTTCCCTTCGTATTCGCCTCGCCGCATTCCGGGCGGCTTTATCCGGCGAGCTTCGTCGCCAAAAGCCGGCTCAATCCCATCAATCTGCGCCGTTCCGAAGACGCGTTCGTGGACGAGTTGTTCGCGAGCGTCGCCGAGCTCGGCGCGCCGCTGATCGCGGCGAACTTCCCCCGCGCCTATCTCGATGCCAACCGCTCGCCCGCCGAACTCGACGCCGGCATGTTCGAAGGCGTGCTGCCGCACGCGATCGACAGCGCCAGCCCGCGCGTGACGGCCGGATTGGGCGTCATCCCGCGCATCGTGCGCGACGGCGCGGAAATCTATCAGGGCAAGCTTTCCATCGCCGAAGCCGAGGAACGGCTTTCCACGCTCTATCGGCCCTATCACGCGGCGCTGAACGCGCTGATGGAAGAAACGCGCGCGAAATTCGGCGTGGCGGTGGCGGTCGATTGCCACTCCATGCCGTCGGCGGCGGCGGCGCCGGACATCGTGATTGGCGACCGCTACGGCGTTTCGGCGGGACACGCCTTGATGCGGCGCGCCGAACGCGCCTTCGAAGCGCGCGCTTTCACGGTGGTGCGCAACGTGCCTTATGCCGGCGGCTACACCACGCTTTTGCACGGCAGGCCGGCGCGCGGGGCGCATGCGCTGCAGATCGAAATCAATCGCGGACTTTATCTCGACGAAGACCGCATTCTGCCCTCGATGCGCTTTCACGACGTGAAACTGCGCATCGCCGATGCCTTGCGCGATCTGGTCAAGATCGATGTGGGGCTGCTGGGCGGTCAGCGGCCAAGCGCGCTGGCGGCGGAATAAGGTTGCGTGCTTCTCTGCGTGCTTCGGGGCGTTGCTACGCAACGCACCTCAGCATGACGCGAGCGGTGCACTACAAGTAGCAAGCATCTCGGTCGGAATGAACTCACTCTCGTCATGCTGAGGTGCGACCCCGGACTTGATCCGGGGGAGCCCCGAAGCACGCAAACTACTTCAGCGAATTCCACTCCGCCTCTTCAACTTCGGCGATGGTGATGCGAACGTAGCAATAGCCCAGGATGTGGCGGAAGAAGCGGCGGCAGACGCGGCCGCGATAGATTTCGCGTTCGCCCATACGGCTTCTGGGGATCTCCACATAGTCGCCCACATTGGGCAGAAGACCGAAGCCCGCTTCGTCGCCCATCACGAGATCGGCGATTTGGCCGATTTCCTCCAGCTTGTCGGAGCCTTTGGGAAGGAACTGATAGTCGATCTCGTATTTCACGGTTGCTGCCTCATGGAGAAGAACGGGGCTGAATTGGCGGCCAATTTCCGGAAGCCCGGCGCCAAGGTCAATCAGAAAAATGACCGAAAGAGTAAATCCATTGCAACTCATCGTCATCCCGGCCAAGCGTTGCGCAGCAACGCGCGTGCCGGGACCCATAAGCATGGTGTTCAGCTGCCTCCTCGAACCTTCCGCACCGTGTTCATGGGTCCCGGCGCGCGCGCCCTGCAGGCGCTTGGCCGGGATGACGGTTTTGATTTTTGGGTTCCATCGAGAAAAAAGGCCGCTCCCGGAGGAGCGGCCAAGTTCAGGGAGGAAACGCCCAGGAAGGGCCGCGAAATCACGAGCAAGCTCGCAATGCCGCGTTGCAACAATATAGGTCCCGAAAATCGGCTGAGCAAGCGTATTCGTGAAATTTTACAATTCCAATTCTTGCCTAAAAACTCTGATTTGCCAGTAAGTTAATCGACTTTCTGCCTACATCCTGCGCAAGGCGCATAGTCGTTGTGCAGTGCAAAATATTCCACGCCAAACAACCTGATTCACAAAAAATTTGCTGCACCGCAACCGTCCCGACGCGGCGTTGCAACGATACGGCCTTGCGTGAGGCAGAGGCACCCAAATGCAGGTGTGATTCGCGCGCGTCCGCAAGCAGACGCGAGGCGGGGAGCGTTCGAATGGCCGACGTCACCGGGTCCGAGTTTGAGCGGCCTGACATTGTCATGCGGCGAACGCTGAAAGACCACCTGCCCTTTCCTCCGTCTTCGCCCGTCTCCGAGCTTGCGCTGAAACATCCCGGCACCAAGCCAAGCAGCCGGCGCGCAAACGCTCCGTGCAGTGGCACATCTGCCGCTTCGAGGAGACCGTGGCCGATCAGGTCCGCTCCCGAGAAGATCTTGGCGGTCTCGACGGCGTCGTGTGCGGCCATATTCATCACGCTCAGATGCGAACCATCAACGGCGTTCTCTACCTCAACGACGGCGACTGGGTTGAAAGCTGCACCGCGCTTGTCGAAGATGCCCGGGGGAATCTGGAGATACTTCGCTGGGCAGCCACGGCCGACGCGCAGGAACCAGCCTCATCGTCTCCCGTACCGGGCGCGATTCCCTTCCCCGCCTAGGGGCGCGTGCGAGCTATCCTTTGAAGGTCTTGGCGTGATGCCACAGAGCCTTGCTCCGGCACGCAACACGCAAGCCTTTCGCGTGCTCATCGTCACCGATGCCTGGCGCCCGCAGGTGAACGGCGTGGTGCGGACTCTTGAAACGCTTGGTGACGATCTCGCAGCCCTGGGCCACGACGTGCGCTACGCGACGCCGGAAGGGCGCTTCACCCTGCCGCTTCCCACCTATTCCGAGATTCGCCTGGCTATCTTTCCGCGCAGGAGCCTGGAAAAGATGATCGACGAATTCGATCCCACCGCCATCCATATTGCGACCGAAGGCACGATCGGGCTCTCCGCGCGCAAGATATGCCTTGAGCGGAAGATCCCCTTCACGACGTCGTTCCACACCCGCTTTCCCGAATATGTGCGCGCGCGCATTCCCATCATTCCCGAGGGCCTCGTCTATCGCTTTCTGCGCTGGTTTCACGGACCGGCCGACGCGATGATGGTGGCGACACCGTCGCTGCAGCGCGAACTCGAAGAGCGCGGCTTTCACAATGTGCGCATCTGGTCGCGCGGGGTGGACGTGAACATGTTCAGGCCCAGCGATTCCTGGCCCAGCGAGGACGCGACGCTGCCGTTTCAGCGCCCCATCTGGCTTTATGTCGGGCGTATCGCGGTGGAAAAGAACATCGAAGCGTTTTTGAAACTCGATCTGCCGGGCACCAAAGTCCTCATCGGCGATGGCCCGACGCGCGCCTCGCTCGAGCGGCATTATCCGCAGGCGAAATTCCTGGGCCCCAAGATCGGCCAGGATCTGGTGCGCCACTATGCGGCGAGCGACGTATTCGTGTTTCCCAGCCGCACCGATACGTTCGGACTGGTCATTCTGGAAGCGCTCGCGTGCGGCGTGCCGGTGGCGGCGTTTCCGGTGCAAGGGCCGAAGGACGTGCTTGGCCAAGCAAAGGTGGCGGCACTGGATGAGGATCTCAAGAAAGCCTGCGAACGCGCGCTGAAAATCCCGCGCCAAGACTGCCGCGCCTATGCCCTCACCCGCTCCTGGCGCGCCTGCACGGAAGAATTCCTGGCGAATTTGCCGGAAGTTTGATTCCGCGGTTCGCAACAAGTGAATGATTCGCGCGGAGCCGCGAAGACGCGGAGGTCACCGAAATAGCGAGAATTCAGCGCACGCCTCTATGAACTGACGCTTCGAATTGCCGGCGCGCTTCGCGCGCCAATTGCACGCGAAACAACAGAAGTTCTCGACAAACGCGCAAATATTTCTGCGCACTCCGCGTCTCCGCGGCTCCGCGCGAATCCTTCATTTTCTTGTTCGCTATTTCCCCATCGTCACCAGCACGGCGCCGGAGCCGCGGCGGGTTTGCACGTAGTCGAGCGCGTGACGGGCTTGGGCGAGGGGAAATTGGGCCGCGACGCGCGGCTTCAATTTTCCTTCCGCCGCCCACACCACCACCTGCTGCAGGGCGGCGCGCACGCCCTCGGGATTGGTGGAAAGCTCAAGCACCGTGTTGGCGCCGAGCACTTGGGCATTCTTGGCGAAGACAGCCATGGCATTGAGCGTGCCCGGTTTGCCGGCCGCAAAGCCCGCGATAATGATGCGCGCGCCGGCTGCCGCCGCCGGCATCGCGGCCGTCAATGAGTTTCCGCCCACCGGATCGAACACGACGCTGATGCCTTTCTTTGCGGTCGCATTCGCGATGCCTTCGGCCAGCGGGCTGGTGGTGGGATCGATGACATGATCGGCGCCGTATTCCTTCGGCAGAGCGCTCCTTTGTTCGCCGGAGGCCGCCGCAATCACTTGCGCTCCGAGAAGCTTTCCCAGCGAGACGGCGGCAAGGCCGATATGGCTGCTCGCGCCGAAGACGAGAAGCCGATCCTCCTTGCCGACATGGGCGCGATTGAGTGCCAGCAGCGCACCCGCATAAGCCATCGGCAGCGCCGCAGCCGTCTGCAGAGAGAGGCCTTTGGGAATTGCGACCGCGGTGGCGGCCGGGGCGAGCGCCTGCTCCGCCATGCCGCCCCAGGGGGTGAAAGCGACGACGGCATCGCCAACCTTGAAGCCCTTTACGCCCTTGCCGACGGCGGACACCGCACCCGCCACTTCCAGGCCCGGCGTGAAGGGAACGGGCGGAGAAGGACGGCGCTCACCCGAAAGGGCGGACAGATCGGCGAAGTTGGCTCCGGCGGCGGCGACGGCAATGCGGATCTGATCCTCTTGAGGTTCACCCGGCTGCCAGTCCTCGATGGCCGTCGTCTCCAAGCCCTTCAGATGATGCGCCCTTAAACCCTTCATGACCTGTGGCCCCGTCAATTCGTTTTGAATGAGGCCGCTGCTCTGGCGGCCAAGGGGCGGGAACCTGCCGTGTGGCATGGTCCGGAGCAACCCCCCGCGACGGCACGTCAGATGCTTTGCGCGAGGGGCGTGATAGTTTCCGCGCCGCCGACAATCCGCCGGTTTTCATGCCCCGTCCGTACGCCTCACGCCGCGCTCCCCCTCTGGCGCCCCAGGAATTGCTGTTCCTGGGCGTGGTAATGGTCGCGTGGGGCCTGTTCGTGATCTCCCTCGGCAAGGACATGTCGTGGGACTTCCGCAACTATCATTGGTACGCGCCCTATGCGTTCCTCAATAGCAGGCTCGGCTTCGACATCGCCGTCGCCCATCACGCGACTTATTACAATCCTCTGCTCGACGTTCCGTTCTATTGGCTCGGCACGCATACCCATAGCTGGATCGCGCTCGGCGTGTTGGGCGCGGCCCAAGGCGCCAACATCGTTCCGCTCTATCTGATCGCGCGATCGATGCTTCAAAGCGAGGAACGCCACTTCATGGCGGGCGTGCTCGCGCTCTTCTGCATGACGGGCGGATTGACGCTCAGCCTCACCGGCACGACCTACTACGACAATGTGATGAGCGTGTTCACGCTCTCGGGCCTCGCGCTTCTTGTGACTCAGCGTGAGACGCTGAGTACGGGCGCACTTTCGCGCGCCGCCGCGATCGCGCTGATCGCGGGGTTGGTGACGGGAAGCGCGGTGGGTTTGAAGCTTCCTCAAGCGCCCTACGCCATCGGATTCGCCGCCGCGCTCGCCGTTCTGCCCGGCGATATCAAACATCGCGGCACGCGTCTTCTGGCCGGCGGATTGGGCGGCGTGCTCGGGCTGGCGCTGTTTGCCGGTTACTGGTGGTGGAAGATGGACCACCTCACGGGCAACCCGCTCTTTCCCTATTTCAATCAGTATTTCCACTCGCCGCTGGCGCTGGACGCGACCTATCGCGATACGCGTTTCCTGCCGGCCAATTTGCGCGAGGCCCTGCTCTATCCGATCCTTTTTTCGATCGACTGGCGGGTCGCCAACGATCTTCCCTTCGGCGACGCCCGCGTCGGGCTGGCCTATCTCACCGTGCTGATCACGCTGCCCTTCTGGATCTTCTCCGGACGATCGCGCAAGCCGCTGGTCGCACCGGCAGCGGCAGCGGCCATCTTCGCGTTTGCGATCGCCACCTATATCGCCTGGATCAGCATCTTTGCGATCTATCGCTACATTCTGGCGCTCGAAATGCTGGCGCCCATCGTGATCGTGGCGGCCATCGGATTGTGGGCGCTGCCGCGGCAGGTGCAGCTCAGCATTCTGGGCGTGCTGATGGTTGTCGCGCTCGCGCTGACGCGGCCGAACATTTTGGAGCGCGCGCCCGCCGACGATCCCTATGTGCAGGTGACGTTGCCGCCGATTCCTCATCCGGAAAACACCATGCTGCTGATGACGGGCGAAGCTCCGCTCGGCTTCGTGGTCGCCTCGCTGCCGCGCGCCATGCCCGTGCTTCGCATCGACGGCTGGATGATCCAGCCCAAAGACCGTTCGAAATTGACGCAAATCGCGCGCGCGCGCGTGGCCGAGTTCAAAGGCGACCTCTATGTGCTATCCAATGAATATGAGATGGAACGCGCGCGCCAGGCGCTCACCGACTACGACCTTGCGGTGAACTGGATTGAGTGCCGAGATATCGAAACGAATCTGGGCGGGCCCTACCGCTTCTGCCCGGTGACCCGGGGAGCCGAAAAAATCCATGAGTGACGCTCTCATGAAAAAAGAGAGGGCCCGCATCGCGGTGCTCATCCCCTGCTACAACGAGGACGCGGCGATCGGAAAAACCGTGCGCGACTTTCGAGCCGCGCTGCCCGCAGCCACCGTCTACGTCTACGACAACAATTCCAAGGACCAGACGATCGCGCGCGCGACGGACGCGGGCGCCGTCGTGCGCCGCGAATCCCGCCAGGGAAAAGGCAATGTGGTGCGCCGCATGTTCGCCGACATCGAAGCCGACATCTACATCCTGGTGGACGGTGACGATACCTATGATGCGACGGCCGCCCCCGCGCTCGCGCGCCTTCTCGTCGAAGACGGGCTCGATATCGTGTCGGGACGCCGTATTGCCATGGCGAAAGACGCTTATCGAGCCGGCCATGTGCTGGGCAACCGGCTGCTCACGGGACTGACCGCGATGATGTTCCGCGTGAAGCTCGGCGATCTTCTGACCGGCTATCGCGTGATGTCGCGCCGCTTTGTGAAGAGCTTTCCCTTCACGGCGGAGGGCTTCGGCATCGAAACCGAACTCACGGTGCACGCGGTGCGGCTTTTGATGCCGATGGCCGAAGTGGATACGCGCTACAAGGAGCGCCCCGTCGGCTCGGTGAGCAAGCTCAACACCTGGCGCGACGGATTTCGCATTCTCTTCACCATCACCTCGCTGGTGCGCGAAGAACGGCCGCTGGTTTTCTTCTCGATCATCTTCGGCCTACTGGTGATCGCGTCGCTGTTCCTGGGCACACCGGTGGTGCTGGAATATCTGCGCACCGGATTGGTGCCGCGCATTCCGACCGCCGTGCTTGCCACCGGCATGATGCTGCTGGCCTTCCTGTCGCTGGCGAGCGGGCTGATCCTCGACACGGTGACGCGCGGGCGCTGGGATTTGAAGCGCCTTGCTTATCTTGCGATCAAAAGCCCGCACGATCTGAAGCTGCCGTGACGATCGGCGCGTTCCTTCAGTCGCGGTTTTTGCGCTTCGCGTTGGTCGGCGTTGGGGGCTTTATCGTCAACGAAGTCGTGCTGGCCGCGATGCTGCGTGGGCTGCACCTCGATCGCTACAGCGGACAGCTCATCGCCTATCTCGTGGCCGCGACGTTTACCTGGTGGGCCAACCGGCAGCTCACTTTCGCCGATCGCGCGGCAGCCGGTACAAAAAGCATCGTGGCGGAATGGATCGCGTTTCTCGCCGCCAATGCGCTTGGCGGCCTGGTCAACTATGCCGTCTACGCCTCGCTGGTGGCGCTCGCGCCGCAGCCGTTCGACAATCCCTATCTCGCGGTTGCCGCGGGTTCTATCGCCGGCTTGGCATTCAATTTCGCGATGTCGAGCAGGCTGGTGTTCCGGGAGAAGAAGTAGGAACAAGAAGGATTCACGCGGAGACGCGGAGTTTGAGCTTAGACGTCAAATTCGGCACAGCTCATTGAAATATTGGCCGGGCGAAGCCCGGCCGACAAATCTTTCTAGAGCCAGCCACGGTCCCGGCAAGCGAGTCTCAGTCTCCGCGGCTCCGCGTCTCCGCGTGAACCCTTTTCTTTTTTTTATCGCATCTTATCCAGGTTTTTGACGATCTCCATGCCGGCGGGCGCGTCGACGTCGACGCCGGTGGTTTCGGTCATGCGCGCCATCGTCATGTAGAAGCCGCAAGTGAGAATGATCTCCACGATCTCCTGGGGGGAAAAATGCTTCTGTGCTTCCTTGAGCGTGACCCCGCTCGCCCGCACGTCCACGATCACTTCGCGGGCGAAACGCAAAAGAACCTTTTCGCGTGCATCGAAAGCAGGATCGTCGAGCCTGGAAGCTTCAAGCGCCTTGATTTGGTCTTTCTTGCAACCGGCTGCTTCGGCGATGGGAACGTGCTGCACCCATTCATAGGTGCCCCCTTCGATGCGCGCCACCAGCAGGATGACCAGCTCGCGCAGCGCCGCGTTCAGCTTCTGGCGGGCCAGGATATTGCCGCCGAAACGCATGCCGGAGACAAAACAATCGGGCGCATTGGCCCACATCCGAAAGATATTGAGCTTGCGCGGCAGCCGGTCAAAGGCCTCGCGGGCTTTCTCGGGCAATTTTTCGATATCGGCATAGGGAATGAGCGCCATGATGTCCTCCGGTTTTTCTCAAGACAACCATGGCGGAGCCGCATGACTGCCGCAACGGCCTAAACGGCGGAGATCTGCGGATCGACGGTTACCGATTTGACGATCGCGAAGACGTCGCTGCCCGGTTTCAGGTCGAGGCGCGCTAGCGAGGCTTGTGTAATGCGCGCAACGAGCCTGACTTCGCCGCACGCGAGCTGAATATTGGCGTGCGCGGCGCCCTGTGCTTCGACCGCGGCGATACGCGCCGGGAGTACATTGTTGGCGCTGACCGCCTTGGGCTCTTCCAGCGCCAGCATCACGTCTTCCGCGCGAATGTGAACGCGCACGCGCGATCGCGCAGAGCGGGCGATTTTCACGACAAGGAAGATGCCGCCCGCAAATTCGAGCGCGGTCAATCCGTTCGGCAAATGCTCTTTCACCCGCGTGTCGATGACAGAGCCGAACGGTTGACTGCCGAGCAGGAGCGCGAATTTAAGATCGCTCATCAGTTCGAAGACAGAGCCCTGCGCCGCGATGCGGCCGGACTGCAAGACGATCATGTTGTCGGCCAGGCGGGAGACCTCTTCCAGCGAATGACTGACGTAGAGCATCGGCAACCGCGTCTCGTCGCGCAGCCGCTCGAGGTAGGGAAGAATTTCCGATTTGCGTGCGGCATCGAGGGCGGCGAGCGGTTCGTCCAGCAAGAGAAGTTCGGGTGACGAAAGCAAGGCGCGGCCGAGCGCCACGCGCCCGCGTTCGCCGCCGGAAAGCCTGGCGGGCAACCGCGCGAGCAATGGCGCGAGGCCAAGCAGTTCGACGACGTGGGCGATATCGGTTTCGCTCGCGGGCTGCTCGGCGCGCCGCCAACCGAAGCGCAGATTGTTCTCCACGCTCATATGGGGAAAGAGACGCGAGTCCTGAAACACATAACCGGCGTGCCGGGCACGCGGTGAAACGAAAAGGTTCTTGGCGCTGTCGAACACTTCGCGCCCGTTGATGACAATGCGCCCCTCGCGCGGGCGCAGCAATCCCGCGATCGCGTTGATGATGGTGGATTTGCCCGCACCCGACGGGCCAAAGAGAGCGGTGATTCCGGGGCTGTCGATCGAAAACGCCGCATCGACCGAAAAGCCTGCGAAATCGTGGCTGAGGTAGACGTCGACGCTCATCGTCGCAGTCATCGTCCAAGGCTCGCGCGCACGCGGCGGTCGGCGATTTCGGCAAGCGTCACGCCGATCAGCGCCAGCACGATGGAGATGAGCGACAGCCTGAGCGCCTCATCCTCGCCACCGGGCGCCTGCAGCGCGCTGTAAATGGCAAGCGGCAGCGTGCGGGTTTCGCCGGGAATATTCGACACGAAGGTGATGATGGCGCCGAATTCTCCGAGGCTCGCGGCGAAGGCGGTGATCGCACCCGCGAGGATGCCGGGAAGCGCCAACGGCAAAGTGAGATTGACGAAGCGATCGAACCAGCCCGCTCCCAAGGTCTCGGCCGCCTCTCCCAATCCTGCGTCTATCGATTCCAACGCGAGGCGGATCGCACGCACTTGAAAGGGAAATGTGATGATGGCCGAAGCAAGGGCTGCCCCAGTCCAGCTGAAGACAAAGCGGATGCCCAGAGTGTGGAGCAGCCAGGCGCCGACCGGCGCGCGGGTGCCCAGCATCAGCAGCAGCAGGTAGCCGATCACCACCGGCGGCAAGACCAACGGCAAATGCACCAAGCCATCGACGACGGGCTTTGCGGGAAAGCGGCGGTTGGCGAGCAGCGCGGCCGTCACGACCGCGAACGGCAAGGCAGCACCGACCGCCACCAGCGACACCCGCAGGGACAAAAACAGCGCTTGGCTTTCGGCGGGCGTCAGCAACATGACAACGCGCGGCGACGATCGATTCGCATGATTCCCCCGCAGGTTAGACCTGCCGTATGGTTACCGCGACCCTGTGACAGCGGCGCAATATTGGACCGGCCCAGGGCAAGAAGACTAGTTCACATCCCTCGATTGCGCCCGTCATATCCTGTCGCCACAATGAAGGTTGTGAGCTCATCGTTCGGGGGGACGGATGCGCACCAAAGGGGCCATGCTGGGGCTCGTCGCATTTGCCGCCGTGATGGTGGGCGGCGCGGCGCAGGAGCTGAATCCGGTCGCGTCGCAAAAGGCGCCGTCTGCGCTCACGCCGGTTCCCAACAAACCTCCCACGCTCGCCTCGCTGCCGGCCGTTCCCAGCTCGGTGATGTACGTCATCCGCTTCGATCACTGGAGCGAGGAAGACGAGCGCGGTTTCGGGGAATTCATCACGTCTTTGGGCGAATCCAAATGCCGGACGGTGGACGATTGCCTGCACGGGCCAGGCAACCCGTTCCGCGCCAGCGATGTGGAAGGCATCTACTTCAAAGCCGACTGCGCCGACTTTCCCTACTTCCTGCGCGCTTACTATGCGTGGAAGCGGGGCCTTCCGTTCTCCTACGAAAGCGAAGTCGAGCCGCGCGGCGCCTCGCGCGACATCCGCTACACGCGCGAGGGCAACAGCGTGGTGGAGCGCCACGATGTGCTTTCGCTCTCAACATCGGGCTATGCGCTCCTGGAAACCATTCGCGATGTGATCTCATCGGCGACTTACCGCATTCACCCCGATCTCGACGCACCGCTGCCGCCCGATCACTATTCGCCGGCCATCGATGCGAAATCGATTCGTCCGGGCACGGTCATCTACGATCCCAACGGGCATCTGGCGACCGTATTCCGCGTCGATCCCGACGGGCGCATCGCCTATATCGACGCCCATCCCGACAACACCGTCACGCACGGCTTTTACGACGTGCGCTTCGTGCGCTCGCGGCCCGGCATGGGCGCCGGCTTCAAGAACTGGCGTTCGGTGGCGCTGGTGGGAGCGACACGGCGCGCTGACGGCATTCTGATCGGCGGACACATGGAGCTGCCAGCCAACAAGAACATTCCCAATTATTCCGAAGAACAGTTCTTCGGCACGGGCCAACGCCCCGCCGACATGAATTGGAGCGCGGGCATGTTCGTGCTCAACGACGAGCGGCTCGACTACTACGACTATGTGCGCGCCAAGCTCGCCGGCGGAAAACTTCAGTTCGATCCGGTGAAGGAAGTGCACGACATGGTCGCTTCCAATTGCGACGACCTGCACTACCGCGCCCTCGCCGTGGATATCGCGATTGCGGCGGGCATCAACCGACACCCGCAACCGGACCGGCTGCCGCCCAACATCTACGGCACGGAAGGCGATTGGGAGACCTATTCCACGCCCTCACGCGATGCGCGGCTGAAGACCGCCTTCAAGGAACTGCGCGACCAGACCGAACGCTTCGTGAAGATGTATCAGGCCGGCGACAAGAAGCTGATTTATCAGGGCAGCGATCTCGTGGGCGATTTGATCCGCACATACGATGCGGGCGCCGCGGCTTGCTCGGTCGGCTACACCCGCAGCGACAGCTCGCCAATCACGCTGTCGTATGAAGAGGCGCGCAAGCGGCTGTTCGCGATGTCGTTCGATCCCTATCAGTGCGCCGAACATCGCTGGGGGGCGCATGACCCCGGCGAACTCATCACCTGCAATGATGGGGCGGAGAAACGCGCCTGGTACGAAGCGGAAAAATATCTGCGCAACCAGATCGACCGTACCTATGAAGCACAGATGGATTTCGGCCTCGACGGACTGAAAGAGCCCGGGCCTGGCAAAGGCGTTGCCACGCCTCCCGACATCGACGTGCGCGCCTATCTGCTGTCGGTGCGCGGCGCCGTGGCCGGTGCATCGCCGACACCGGTTTCGGCGCCATAAGGCTGCAGAACCAACAAAAAAGGCCGCCATTTGCGGCGGCCTTTTGTTGTTGATTGATCTCCTGGCCTCAGTGCGTGCCGAAGTAAAGCGACCACAGATGCGCGGCGACCTTGACCTTCTCATCGCTGACCGCGTCCAGCGCCTTCTGAGCGGCACCTTTCTGTCCAGAACTGAACAGCGTCATGCCAAGCGCGATCTGCGCGTCGTCCTTGCCGGTTACGCCTTTCTGGAGGCCCGACTGAATGAGGCTGACGCCATCGGCGGCGCGGTTCGCGCCCCACAGGTTTTCACCAAGCTTCACGGCTTGATCGCCGGTCTTGGCCGCATTGGCCTGCTTTGTCAGAGCGGCGAAGCTCGCATTGTCCTTGGCGGCCTGCGCCTGTGCGACGCTCAAGAGCTTCATGTCGCGGTCGCCGGAGAGCATTTTCGCGTCGAGACCCTTCTTGGCGACGGTTGCCGCTTCGTTTGAAAAACCGAACTGCAGAGCAAGCTGCGTCAACAACCGGTAATCATCGGCATTGCGCATGTTCCCGGTGAGCAGACGGATGCGGTAGATGTCGAGGTTCTGATGGTCCTTGAGGCCCTTGGTGCGCTCGGCCGCGCCCAGTGCATAGGTCCAGTATTTCGCGTTGCCTCTGCGGATGAGTTTTTCGGCGGCGTTCTGTTCGGCGTCGGAATCGCCGCTCCTGTGTGCGCACGACATGATCAACGACAAAACGTTCTCGCTGTCGCCCATGCTGTTCAGCATGCGGATCGCTGTCGAGCACTCTCCCATCATGTAGTAGGCTTGCGCCACGATCAGCTGGCTGTTGCCGTTGTAGGCGCCGTATTTGCGCATGCAATCGGCGTCCTCGGAGACGACATTGTGATAACGGCCGGCATTGTAGTCGTTGGCGAACTTCGCCTGGCAGCCGGTCGCGGTGTCGGAGCCGCCGGCGCCCGTCTTGGCGGCGATGAATTCCTTGGTCTGGGAAATCGTGCGTTGCTCCTCCGCCGTGAGCGAGCCGACGCCTTCGGCTTCGCGCACTTTTGCCATCGCGCCGCTGCCGTTGCCGCTCTTGGCCAGCGCAATGGCTTCCTGCAGCGGCTTGCCCACGGAAGCGCGGACGGACGCCTCGGCGACCGACATCGGAGACACACCGACCACGACAACCGCGCCGGCGCCCAAAACAAGCGCCAAAGACACAGCGCGGAGTGATTTCATCATCATTGTCGAGACCTCTATCTAAACAGGCGCGGGTCTCGGGCGGCATGCGACCGCATGTTTGCCCAATCCGCGGTCGCCCCTCATTTACTGTACATACGTCTCAGTGCCGATGATACCGATATGGACGACACCACGACGCTGTGCATTGGCCATAACCTTGGCAACCGTGTCGTATTTCGCAAGACGGTTCGCGCTAATGTGAATTTCCTTCTGGTCCTCCGGCGGGGACTGGCCGATTTGGTAGAAGTAGCCGTCCATCGTCGCGGCATCGACCGGCTGGCTATCCCAATAGACCGTACCGTCGAAGTCCACGTTGATGTTGACGACCGTGGGCGGAATCGGCGGCGGCGGCGGCGGATTGACCGGCATGTCCAGCTTCACCGCATGGGTCTGGATCGGAAGGGTGATGATCAGCATGACGAGGAGAACGAGCATGACGTCGATCAACGGCGTCGTGTTCATCTCCACCATCACCTCGCCTTCACCCGACTCATTTCCGACATTCATGGCCATAGGGAATACCTTTGCTCTGCCTGCGTGCTCTTACTGGGCTTCGTTGCGCGGTTCGGTGAGGAAGCCCACCTTCGCGATGCTGGCACGCTGGCAGTCGTAGACGATACGTCCAACGGCCTCGAAGCGCGTATCCTTGTCGCCGCGAATGTGCACTTCCGGTTGCGGCTTCAAGACGGCCTTTTCCTCGAGGCGGCGGATGATCTCGTTGTTGTCGGTCACGAGCTCATTGTTCCAGTAGACGTTTTCGTCCTTGTCCACCGCAATCACGATGTTTTCCGGCTTGGTGATGGTCGCGATGTTCTTCGCGTTCGGAAGCTGAACCGGAATCGCCTTCACGATGACGGGAACCGTGATCAGGAAGATGATCAGCAGCACGAGCATCACGTCCACCAGCGGGGTGGTGTTGATGACCGTGTTCAGTTCCGCTTCATCGCTTTCGGGCGAGTGTACGTTCATGGACATGAAGAATGACTCCGCCTACTGGTCAGCCTTAGCTCTTACTTGCCCTTCGTGACGAGATAGGTCTGAAGGTCCGACGCGAAGGCGCGCAGCTTCTCGTTGATCACCTTGTTGCGGCGGACGAGGAAGTTGTAGAGCAGCACCGCCGGCACGGCCACGGCAAGACCGAGCGCGGTCATGATCAAAGCTTCACCCACCGGGCCCGCGACCTTGTCGATCGAAGCCTGACCGGCAACGCCGATCGCGATCAGCGCGTTCAAGATGCCCCACACCGTGCCGAACAGACCAACGAACGGCGCCGTCGAACCGACCGAGGCGAGGAAGGCGATGCCGCCCTGCAGGCGCGAGTTGATCTCTTCCAATTGCCGGTTCAGCTGCATGCCGATCCAGTCGCTGGTGTTGACCATGCCGCTGCCGCCGGAGGCCGCGCGCACGCCGCTTTCCGCGACAGAGCGGAACACGCTGTTCTTGGCGAGCTTATCGATGCCTTCGTTGAGGTTGTTCGAACTCCAGAAGCGCTTCTCGACCTGGCCGGCTTGACCGAGCATGCGCGACTGTTCGAAGAACTTCATGAAGAAGATGTACCAAGTGCCGATCGACATGACGCCGAGAAGCACGATGACCGTCTTGGCGACGAAGTCACCGCCGCTCCACAGGGCACCCAGACCGTACGGGTTGGCCTTAGGTGCCGGTGCGGCCGGAGCCGGTACCGCCACAGCGGGATTGGACGGCGCAGTCATCGCGGTCCCAGGCGGTGTTGTCGCCGTGTTGCCCGGCGTGCCGGGGCTCGTCATCTGCGGCTGGGGTGCAGCAGGCTGCGAGGCTTGTGCAAACGCCTGACCGGCGCCAATGCCCGTCAGGAGAAGGATCGCAGCAGCGACCGCCAGTGTCTTCGAGATCATGTTTTGCCTACTCCGTGGATTAGAATGCGTAAGGGCCTTCCTCAGCCGGTTAGTTTCCAGACGATTTTGTATTGCTTGCTGCCGGCGATCGGCGTGCCGTTCTGCATCGCGGGCTTAAACCGCCAGCCGTTCGTTATGCATTTGACCGCCGCGTCATCAAGTTCACTGAAGGCGCTGGGCGTCGCTACGGTCACGCCCGTGACGCCGCCGTCCGCATCGACGGCCACGGTCACGATCGTGGCGCCTTCGTGGCCCAAGCGAACCGCCAATGCCGGGTAGTATTTGCTTGCGCAATTGGCGCTCTTGGCAGCGGCGGGCGCACTAATGCCCACCTTCACCTCCTGCTTTGTCTGTACCTGCGAAATCGCGTTGGTCGACTGCACTTCCGTCGAGATCGCAATATCGGGCGGCGGCACGAAGGGCGGCGGCGGCTTGGCCAGATCCGGCGGCGGCGGCGGCGGCTCTTTGGGATTGTCTGGCGGTTTCTGCCGAACGACTTCCGCCTTCAATTCTTCCAGCGGTTTTTCCAACAGCTGCGCCGCCAAACCCGTGGCCAGAGCGTAAACTGCCAGAACATGGAGCGCCCCGACAACGCCGATGCTGATGAAGCGGCGCGGCGAGACCGGGCTCGACTGGAACATTTTCAGGTCGTGTGATGGTTGCTGCATTAGCTCATCTTATCCGGACAAAACTAAACCCGGCGCTAAAGCACCGGGTCTGGTTCAGATTGACCAGGCTCACCCCGTATCCCCCTCCGCTCGTCCGCGACTGCGGCGACCGGTATGCGATATTTTTATACATCGTAATCACGGTTCCCCGCGCGGTCTAGCGTCGCAAATGGTAAACGCCGTCGAGATCGAGAATTTGTCAACACAACTAAGCTCATCATGTGCCTCAACAATCCGTCATTGACGAGCGACGGATCAAAATTTCGCTCCCGCAACGCCGGGAAACCCTGATTTTTCGGTAATTCTGCATATCCACCCCGCGTTCCGACATGGCGTCGCAGCGCGGAGGAATTGCACACAGATTTTGCCCATCCCGGTGACCGGCAAGCTCTGCGGCGAATCGTTCCATACTCATGTTTTCGCTGCCTGAAGCCTAAATTTTCATGGTGGCAAAATTGCGCCCATGACCGGCTGCGTCGCCATCGATCAACCGTTCGGCGGACATTGGGGGCGGGCGCAAGATTGATCCGGCAACGTGACGCTGGTGCCACAAAGTGCCTGACGCGTTGAATTTCCAATCTTTTTCCCATTGTGCAGCGCAAGTGAGAATCCCTGCCGGCTCTCTACGCGTTGACCGCACCGCCGCCTTCACATTAGCGTTTGGGCGCGCGCGAGGTTCCCGCAAGGGATTCAAGGGAACGCGGTGAGATACCGCGGCTGCCCCCGCAACTGTGACCGGCGAGCGATCGTCCACAACGCCACTGAGGCATCAAAACCTTGGGAAGGCGGGCGAAAGCGAAGAACCGGGAGTCAGGAGACCTGCTTCGCGCCGTCGTCCTGCTTTCGGCCGGGGTGTGCCGTGGGCTGCGGGGTGACCGCCGTGACGACAGTGTTGGAGTCGTCACGCGCGGGGTTCGCCGAGCCATGTCGTTTGTCTGCAAAGCTGTTGAGCGCCAGCAAAGCCATTGGCTTTTGCGAAGCCGTTCCTCCGCGCGCCGGCTCCTGGAACCCAACCAGGAGAAACCCATGTCCAAATCCATCCTTATTTCCAGCAGCCTGTTGTCGCTTTGGCTTCTGAGCCCGCCTGCCTGGGCCGCGACATCCGTTGAGACAGTGGTGGTCACTGCCACTCGCACCGAACAGCCCAAGCAAAAAACCGGAGCCTCGATTTCGGTGATTACGGCGGAAGATCTGAAGCAGCGCCAGACCGTCACCGTTAGCGACGCGCTGGAACAGACCCCGGGACTCACCGTCGTACGCAATGGCGGGCTGGGCCAGACGACCGCCATTGGAATCCGCGGCGCGCTGGCGGGGCAATCGCTGGTGTTAATTGACGGGGTGCGCATCAACGATCCCAGCGGCCCAGACGGACCCGCTGTTCTGGGCGATGTGCTGGTGAACAACATTTCCAGGATCGAAATCCTGCGTGGGCCGCAATCAACGCTCTACGGCAGCGATGCGATCGGCGGCGTCGTCGACATCATCACCCAGCGCGGCGGAGAAAACGCCTTCGCACTGCAGACCAGTGCGGAAGCCGGCTCTTTCGATACCTGGCACGTGAACGCGGCGGCTCACGGAAGCCTCGACGATTTCGACTATGGCGTGGCCACCAATGTCTTTCACAGCAACGGGATCTCCGCCGCGGATTCCAGAAACGGCAATCGCGAGACGGACGGCTACGGAAATGTCGGGCTGGCGGCCAATACACGATGGTCGATCAGCGATACGGTCAGCCTGGATCTGCGCAGCTATTACACCCGCTCGCACAGCGACTATGACGACAATTTCCTCTTTGTGCCGCCTTTCACCGTTGCAGATTCGCACGCCTACAACACCAATATGCTGCTGACCGGCTATGCTGGGCTCAACTTCGATCTGTTCGGCGGCGTTTTTCACAATCGCATCGCCGCGATCGGCACGAGCAGCGATCGGTCGTTCTTCGATTCGATCTTCGATGCGATTCACAAGAATTTCGAAGACAAGGGAACGGCGCAACGTCTCGAATACCAGGGTATCGTCGAACTTTCGCCCGACAACGAGATCACCTTCGGGGCGGAGACCCAACGCACCTCGTTCACCGATGACAGTTTCAGCTCATTCTTTCCGGCTACCCACGACAAAGGGCACACGCGCATCGACGGATACTACGCGCAATGGCAGACCACACTGTTCGATCAGCTGACGTTGACCGGTGGCGTGCGCTACGACAACGACCAGTCGTTCGGCAGCCACACGTCGCTGAAGCTTGCCGCAGCCTGGCAGGTGCGCAGCGGCACCACCTTGCGGGCGAATTATGGCGACGGGTTCAAGGCGCCGACGCTGTTTGAATTGTTCTCCGAGTTTTCCAATCCGCTCACTGCGCTGCGCCCCGAGATCGCGCATGGCTGGGAGGCCGGAGCGGACCAGTCGCTTCTGGACGGACGGGTGCTGGCGTCGCTGACCTATTTCGAGCGGCGCACGACGGACCAGATCGATTTCTTTTCCTGCTTTGGCGTTGTCTCGCCGGCTTGCGCGCTAAGGGCGTCAGTGGGCGGCTACTACTACAATGTCGGCCGCGCGCGCTCGCGCGGTTTTGAATTTGAAGTCAACGCGCGGCTGAGCGATGCACTGAGCTTGACCGGTTCCTACACCAACATGACCGCCAAGAATCTGGAGAGCGGATTCGATCTGGCGCGGCGGCCTCACATCCTGGCGAGCGCAAATGCGATTTGGAAATCGCCGGACGCCTGGTCGCTGGGTGCGGGCATGACCTATGTCGGCGCCCGCTTCGACGACAGTTTCGGTTCCACGCGCCTTCCCAGCCACACGGTCTTCAATGTCTATGGGACTTACGCGCTCAACGGCCAACTGGAACTGTTCGGACGAATCGAAAACGCGTTCGATACCCGCTACGAACCGGTGCTGGGCTATGGCGCGCCGGGCCGTGCCGTCTTTGCGGGAATCCGGGCGGCTTATTAGATTTTCGCGCAATCTGACGGCGAACCGGTATCCACTTCGCCGGATTGCGCTTTATCTAGACGGCAACAAGCGCGGGTGCGCGCACTTTGGCGTAGCACCCGCGTGCCGCCTGCACCGGCACGAAGGCCTTGCTCGAGGCGCTGGTGGATTCGCTGCGGCCGAGGATGAGATGGCCATCGGGCGCGAGCACGCGCGCAAGCTTGTCGAGCGTGGCCGCCTTCGTGGCGTGATCGAAATAGAGAAGGACATTGCGGCAGAAGATGACGTCGAACGGTTCGAGGGCGTCGAACGGCTCGAGCAGATTGAAGGTGCGGAAGCTCACCATCCAGCGCAAGCGTTCGGCGATGCGCCAATATTCGCCTTCCTGCACGAAATTGCCGAGCAGCAATTCCACCGGCAAGCCGCGCTGGATTTCGTATTGCGAGTAAAGTCCCTGTTCAGCGCGGGCGATCATTTCGGACGACAGGTCCGTCGCCACCAGTTCGATATGCCAGTTCTCGAAAAGCCGCCGCTCGCCGTCGAGCACCATGGCCAGCGAATAGGCCTCCTGTCCGGTGGCCGCAGCGGCGCACCAGATGCGCAGACGGCGCGTCCTGGCGCGCGCGATCAGGAGCCTGGGCAGCACGAAGCGGTGAAAATGGTCGAACGTCGCAGAATCGCGGAAGAACGAGGTTTCGTTGGTCGTCATCGCTTCGCTGACGGCTTTGGAAAGGCCGTCCGGTTCGTGGCGCAGCTCGGCGAGCAAGGCTTCCACGTTGCGAAAACCAAAGCGGCGCGAAACGCGCGTCAGACGCGAATCCACCAGGCGGTATTTGTCCGGCGTCAAATGCAGTCCGGAGCGCCGCTTCAGGAATTCAGCGAGAAAGGAAAGGTTCGACGACTGCACGGCAAGCGCCAAGCGGATTAAACCGCGCCGACTTGTGCGAGCTTGGAGCGAAGATCGTCACCGTCGAACGGTTTGAGGATGTATTCGTTCGCACCGGCGTTCAGCGCTTCGTTGATCTGCACCGCATCGTTTTCCGTCGTGCAGAAAACGACGATCGGATGCTTGCCGCCGTACTCGCGGCGCAGCACGCGCAGAAAATCGGTCGCTGTCATGTTCGGCATCGTCCAGTCGAGCAGAATCACGTCCGGCATCTTGGTGCGGCAGATCTCGAGCGCCGCCGGACCGTCGTCGGCCTCGGAGGTTTCGAAATGCATATCCTCGAGTATGCGGCAGGCCACCTTGCGGATGACCCTGCTGTCGTCGATGACCAGACAGTGCTTCATAAGACGCCCTTGGACAGGCACGGCTTCAAAGGGACAGCTTAGGGTTGAGCGGGTAAATATGGTCTGAAGCGGGGAATCTTTGTGATCAGCCCGCGATCAGTTCCACTTTGCCGTCCGCCACGGAGACGGTAAGTCCCGCGTTAACCTGCCTCGCCAGCTTGTGGGTCAGAAAAGCCTGGATGCTGCGTCCGTCGAGAGGGCCGCAGGGCTCGCCGCGGGCGGCTTTTTCAACCTCTTCCAAGAGCCGCGCGTTCTGGCCCGTGGCCCTGATCGTGAAGCCGGGGGCATCGGCGCCGCTGGAGGTTTGCACCACGACTTTGCCGCCGCGCGGCAGGCTATCGGCGGCAAGCAACGCCGCATTCATCAGCAGCTTTGCCCAATCCTTCGGCCAGTTGACGCAGGCGGCCCGCCAATCGATTTCGACTTTGCCGCCGCGCAGCAAGCCCTGCACGACGCGGCCCACTTCGTTGAGATCGAGTTCCGCGCCGGCGGAACCCGCCGCGCCAAAGGCAATGCGTGCAAATTGGAGACGGGCGGCGGCCTGCTCTGCGCTGGACGCCACGAGCTTGAGCGCGTCGGCCCGCATGGCGGCATCGCGCTCGTCTTCCAGCACTTCCAGCCCGTTGACCACCGCGCCCACGGGGCTCACAAGATCGTGGCATACGCGACTGACGAGAAGCGCCGCGAATTCGAGATCGCTGATGGCTTTCTCGAAGGAATGGGGCTCGGAGGTCGATGGCGCCTGGGTTGGCGTTGAGGCGGCGGTCATGGTTTGCATTTGGTTACAATCGCCACCGCGTCTTAAGGAATGCTTAAAGGGGCTTCAATGGCGGGGAGACAAACGTGAAGAGTTCCGAACCGGCTCGTCCTTCGCTTTTCGCGCGCGAGTTGGCGCAAATCGCCTGGCACGCCGGTGAAATCATCTTGGCGCACTACGCCGCGGGCGTCCAAGCACGGCGCAAGACCGATCATTCGCCCGTGACCGCCGCCGACGAGGAAGCCGAGGAATTCATTCTGGCGCGGCTTGCAAAGCTCGCCCCGGAAATTGCCGTGATCGCGGAAGAAGAAGTCGCGGCCGGTCATGTGCGCGAAATCGGCGCGCGCTTCTTCCTCGTCGATCCGCTCGACGGCACCAAGGAGTTCCTCAGCCGCAACGGCGAATTCACCGTGAACATCGCCGAGATCGATAACGGCGTTCCCGTCCGCGGCGTTGTCTATGCGCCGGCAAAGAATCGATTCTTCATCGGCGAGAAGGATCGCGGCGCGTTCGAAATCGCAACCGAGCTCGGCGTGCTGCCGGATTTCGCCGCCGCCAAAGCGATCCACGCGCGGCGCGCGGCCGAAGACGGCATGGTGGCCGTGGCGAGCCGCAGCCATCGCGATTCCAAGACCGAGGAATATCTCAACCATTACCGCGTGAAGGATTTCATCACCGCGGGATCGTCGCTGAAGTTCTGTTTGGTGGCGGCAGGCGAAGCCGATATTTATCCGCGCCACGGGCCCACCATGGAATGGGACACGGCGGCGGGACATGCCGTGCTGGCGGCCGCGGGAGGAAGCGTGGCGCGGCTCGACGGCACGCCGTTTCTCTACGGCAAGAAAGACGACAAGTTCACCAATCCGTTTTTTGTGGCGCGGGGCGCGGCCTAAAGTCTACGCCGCTTTGACTTTCAGCAATGCACCGTCGGCGCCGACGACGATCACGTGATCGCCTTTGTGCGGCGCGGAGCCGTCCACGGTCACGGCGTTCCAGCGCGTGTCGTCGACCAGGACCGCGCCGGTGGAGCCGTCGAAATCGTCCATCGCGACGACGCGGCGCCCGGCATATTGCGCGCTTCTTTCGTTGAGCGTGCTGTGCGTCGCGCGATCCGCGTTGCCCCATGGCGAGCGCTTCCACACCACGGTTGCAACCACCGAAACGACGGCGAACAGAAACACGCTCCAGCGCGGATCGAGCGACGGCATGAGAAAATTCAGCGCACCGACGAGCAGCGCTGCGATACCGGGCCACAGCAGATACGTCGTCGTGCTGAGGATTTCGACGCCCAGCAAAATCGCGCCGAGCGCCCACCAGTGCCAAGGTTCGATGCCGGTGAGAATGCTGTCCATCTGCATCAACTCCGTGGCGGAACGACAGGCGGGACCGAGCCGCGCGGGAGCTGCGCCGACGCCAGCGCGGCTGAGGCCGCTTCCTTCGTCAATTCGACAATCCCGGCGAGCGAGCCGAGCAGGCCGGCCGATTCCATCGGCACGACGACGAATTTCTGGTTCGGTGCGGAAGCGAGATGTGAAAACGCTTCGACATATTTCTGGCCGAGGAAGTAGTTGAGCGCGTTCACATTGCCCGCGGCGATGGCGTCGGAAACCATCTGCGTCGCCTTGGCTTCAGCCTGCGCGGAGCGTTCGCGCGCTTCGGCGTCGCGAAACGCAGCCTCCTTGCGCCCTTCCGCCTGCAGGATCGCGGCCTGTTTGGCGCCTTCGGCGCGAAGAACCTGCGACTGCTTTTCGCCGTCGGCTTCCAGCACGACCGCGCGGCGTTCGCGCTCGGCTTTCATCTGGCGCGCCATGGCGTTGGTGATGTCGGTCGGCGGCGACAGGTCCTTGATCTCGATACGGGTGACCTTCACGCCCCAAGGCTGGGTCGCCAGATCCACGACGCGCAGCAGGCGCAGGTTGATCTCGTCGCGCTTGGAAAGAACTTCGTCCAGATCCATCGCACCGATCACCGTGCGCACATTGGTCAGACAAAGATTCTGGATGCCGCCCTGCAGATTGCCGACTTCATACGCGGCTTTGGGCGCATCGATGACTTGATAGAACGCGATCGCATCGGAGGTGACCATCGCGTTGTCGCGGGTAATGACGACCTGACTTGGAATGACCAGCATCTCTTCCATCAGCGAGAGTTTTTTGCCGATGCGATCGAAGTAGGGAATGATGAGATTGAGGCCGGGTTTCAGCACACGCGTGAAGCGGCCAAAGCGTTCCACCGTCCATTCGCGGCCCTGCGGAACGGATTTGACGCCGGCGAGAACGGTGATGAGCGCGAGAAAAAGAACGGCGAAGACGAAATAGGTCGATGCCACAGCTGAGCCCCGAAACGGTGTCGCGGAGAAGAATGCGACGGATCGAGACTTAGGAAAAGGCGCGCGCGATTCAATGCACATGCTGGGAATCCTGCATGGGTTCAACGACTTAGGGACAATCAGAAATCGCGATTGTGGCGATTGGAATAAAACAACAGCGCCATGAGGCCTGCACCGGCGATCAAAGTGACGACGGCGCCCAGAATCAGAATGAACCAGCCCATCGCAGGAATGCCGACGTCCGGCACCCTGCCCCACATGTCGACCGCGTACCAAACGGCCAGAACCAAGAAGCCGCCAAGCACAAATATGACGACCCAGCCTCCGCCGCCGATCCGGCCGGAGGGACCTTTCTCGCTGTTACGCTTGTTGTCGTTGCTGGGGTCGGAACTCTGGGTCATACCCTCGTCCTTGTGGGAGTCGTGAGGGCCCGGTTGTTCCAAATTGTCCCAATTCGGCGGTCTAAAGACATGACCCTCCATAGGGCGGATCCAAGGGGTTGGTGCAGTCGAAAAAATGTCGCTATTCACGGCTTCCCTCTGTTTTGCGGACTGGGCCGAACCAAAAGGCCGCCCGCCGATTGCGTATCGTGTAGATAACCCCGAGGAGCCCAAAATGATCCTTTCGCGCGTCACGATGGCCGCCGCCTTCCTCTTGGCAGCGCTCACGTTTGCGACAAGCCCGGCTTTCGCCAAGGGCGAGACTTTCACCGAAAACGAGATTGTGCAGTCCGCAGCCGACTTCTTCGGAGTCACGTCCGAGGCCGCCGCGAAGGTCGTACAGCGCGTCTTCAAAGATCAGGGACTGCCCGATGCCTACATCAAGGGCGACGAAGGCAGCGGCGCGATCGTGATCGGACTGCGTTACGGATCGGGCTGGCTCATTCGCAAGGGCTACGACCCGGTCAAGGTCTATTGGCAGGGACCATCGGTCGGTTGGGACTTCGGCGGCAACGCGTCCAAATGTTTCGTGCTGATCTACAATCTGCGCGACGAAGACCGGCTCTATCAGAAATTCCCGGGCGTTGAAGGCACGATTTACGTCGTCGCCGGCATCGGCGTGAACTATCTGCGTTCGAGCGGCATCACGCTGGCACCGATGCGCACCGGCGTCGGTTTACGCGCCGGCGCGAATGCGGGCTATCTCACCTTTACGCGCGAGCACACGCTCAATCCGTTTTAGCGTTTGGTCCTTCGGGGCGCCGTGCGCGTCATGCTGAGGTGCGACCCCGGACTTGATCCGGGGGAGCCCCGAAGCACGCACGACGCACCTCAGGATGACGCCTATTCCCCCGCCGCTGTCGCCGTATCCGACGTCACGCCAGAGGGTTGAGGCAGATAGAGCAGCAACGCGGACGCGACATAGATCGACGAGAAGGTGCCGACGACGATGCCGAACAGGATTGCGGCGGAGAAATCGCGCAAGGTCGGTCCGCCGAAGATCGTCAAGGGGATGATCGAAATCGCGGTGGCGACGCTGACGAGGATGGTTCGCGTCAGCATCTGATTGGTCGAAAGATTGATCAGATCGCCCAGCGGCATGCGTTTGTATTTGCGCCGGTTCTCGCGGATACGGTCGAACACCACGACGGTGTCGTTGATCGAATAGCCGGCCAGCGTGAGCAGGGCCGCGACCGAGGTCAGCGTGAAATCGAGCTGCAGGATCGAAAACAGGCCCGCCGTCACCAGCACGTCGTGACCCGTGGCGACTGCCGCACTGATGCCGTATTGCCATTCGAAGCGCACCGCGACCCAGAGCGCGATGGCGAAAATCGCGAGCACCGTCGCCTTGATGCCGTCGAGGAACAATTCGTGGCTGACCTGCGGGCCGATCACCTGCGTGTTGCGCGCGGTGTAGCTGGATCCGAGCTTGTTCTTAATCGCTTCCGCGGCGGCTTCACCCGATTGGTTGGCCTTGGGTTGCACGCGGATAAGTACGCAGCTCTCCTTCGGCTGGTCGCATTGTCCGCCGCCGAAATATTGGATTCTCGGGTCGTTGAAGCCGAGCGTTCCGACCTCGCTGCGCACCACGCCAATCTCGATGTGTTGCGGGGACTTCATTTCCATCGCCAGCCCGCCGGTGAAATCGATACCCAGGCTAAAGCCCTGATAGAAAATCGAAATGATGGAGGCGAGCAGCAACAGCCCGTCGAGGGCGAACGCGAAATAACGCACGCCGACGAAGTCGATCTTGGTGGCTTCCGGAATAAAGCGAAGAATGGGCATAAGGGTTCTTTGACGATTTGAGCGCGGGCAGACGGCCCGCGCGGCGGGCGCACCAATAGCGGCTCAGCCGGGCGCGGACAAGGCGACCCGGCGCACCGGCACCGGCTTCAGGCAGATATCGATGATCGGCGGCGGGGTGCGGACATAAAAGTCCGGCGCGGGGTTCTTCCATTGCTTCTTGGTTTCCGCGAAGGCCTTGGTGTCGGTGCGCATGACTTCAAAACCGGGACGATCGGCCGGCGCCACGTCGGCGGCCACGCGGATCTTGACGATCTTGTCGGCGCGGTCCTTGTCCTGAATGACGCCGCTGGCAATGGCCGGATCGCCGCGTTCCAGTTTCTGCAGATATTGCATGCCGTCCAGCACGCGCCCGAACGCGGTGAGATTGCGGTCGAGACGGCGCGGCGCCTCGCCGATGACGATGTAGAACTCTGTCGAAGCGGTATCGGCCTTGTTGTCGCGCGCGAAGGCGAACGTGCCCGGACAGTGGATGATCCAGGTGCGCTTTTCCTTCAAGTCGCGGCCGACCGGAAATCCGCCCGTGTGCCCGACCTGCTGTGCGAAAAGATCGCCGTTGCCGAGCGGCGTGAAGGAAGGCTCTGTCGAAATCGGACGGTCGAATTCCGCCTTGAGGTTCGGCCAGTTGGCGCGGCGCGGATCGTCTTGCGTCGTCTGATCCTTCGTCGATGCCGTGCCTTCCCCGATGCCGCCTTGCGCCACGAAGCCGTCGATCACCCGATAGAAGGAGGTACCGTCGAAGAAATGGGCGCGCGCCAGCGCCTTCATCCGCGCGACATGCTCCGGCGCGAATTGGGGAGCGAGCTCGACCACGATCTGACCGTATTTCACGTCGATCAGCAGCATGTTTTCGGGATCGACAGGGTGCCAGTCGTTGGCCTGCGCCGTTGTTTGCGCGGCGGTTTGCGCATTCGTCTGGACACTTGCAGCCGCGCTGGTCTGCACCGGATGTCTTGCGTGCCCGTGCCTCGGTGCATGAGCCCATGCGGGGCCCGCGACAAAAATTGCGACAAGAGCCAGCGAAATCACACGAATCATGGGTTGTCCTCCCCCCGCCTTCTCAATAAATCACGGTAAGGCTTGCATGACCACCGAGAACCAGAAAACAGAACCAGACTCGCGCGCGGCGTTGTTCACGCTGCTGGCGGTGATCTTCATCAATCTGCTCGGCTTCGGCATCGTCGTGCCGCTGTTGCCGTTCTACGCCAAGTCTTTCAACGCACCGGCCTGGCAGATCGCGCTCGTCTTTTCGGCCTATGCGATCGGCGCTTTCTTCGGCGAACCGTTCTGGGGCCGGCTCTCCGACCGCATCGGGCGCAAACCCATTCTCGTCAGCACGGTTTGCGGCAATTGCATCTGCTACATCGCGATGGCGTTGGCGCCCAACGTGTATGTCGCGTTCCTTGTGCGCATCCTGGGCGGACTTGCCAGCGGCAACGGCTCGGTGATCCAGGGCTATATCGCCGATGTGACGCCGCAGGATCAGAGGTCCGGACGCCTTTCGCTGCTCGGCGCCTCGTTCAACATCGGATTCATCGTGGGCCCAGCGCTCGGCGGATTGCTGGCGCATCCGGAGTCGGGCCATGTCGGATTTCAGACGCCGATGTTCGTGTGTGCCGGGCTTTCGGCATGTTCGGCGATCGCGATGGCATTTTTCGTCAAAGAAAGCCGCATCCGCACCCAGCGCATTTCCAATCAGGCAAGCCGCTGGGCCGTACTCGGCAATGCTCTCACCCATCACACGATCGCACGGCTGATGGGTGTGACTTTCCTGGCGGGCTGCGCCTTCATCGGCGTCGAATCCATTTTCGGCTTGTGGACGCAGGCCCGTTTCGGCTGGGGGCCGCGCGAGATCGGCGCCGCCTTCGCGGTTGTCGGCGTGGTGGCGGCCACCTGCCAACTCGTTCTGGTGGGAAGACTGTCGCGGCGCTTCGGCGAAGCGCGCGTGCTGGCGGCCGGGATGGCGCTGACGGCAACGAGCCTGTTCCTGCAGCCACTCTCGGTGGGCGCGGTCACGACAGTCCCGCTTCTGGCCCTTGCCGCGTTCGGCCAATCGATCGCCTGGCCGAACGTCGCCGCGCTCATCTCGCGCAATGCGGAAATGGAACATCAAGGACAATATCTGGGACTGAACAACGCCACCGGCGCGCTGGCGCGCGTGGTGGGTCCCTTTTTCCTGGGCCTCGGTTTTTCCAAACTCGGCGTCAACGCGCCGTTCTACATGGCGGCGGTGATCGTGATTCCGGCAATTTCGCTGGCATTGAGCGCGCGGCGATCGCCTGTGAGCGTGCCGGAGTAGATTGTCGGTCACAATTTGGTCGGCTTTTCGGCAAAGCATTTTCGCCGAAGGGGACAGTCCATGCGCCGAACTTATATTGATCCTATCAACTTCATTCGATTGGTACTTCTAAACCTCGCGGTCTTGTTGTGCTTTTCACCTTCCCCGGCGGCGAGCGAAGCGCAGAACCCCGAACTGCGCGCGCATATTTATACCAACGTCGACGACAAAACGACGTTTCGTGCGCTGACAATCAGCAAACTCGATATCGACGTCGAAATTCAAGGCGATACGGCGCGCACGACAACAACCGCCACTTTCGAAAATCCCGGAACCGGCGTTTTCGAAGCGGACTATTTCTTCGACATGCCCGCGAAATCGATTGCTACCGGCTACGCGCTCGACGTGGGCGGCAAACTCGTCGATGGCGTGCTCGTCGGCCATGAAAAAGGCAAGCTAGTCTACGAAGCGCGGGTACGGCGTGGCATCGATCCGGGACTCGCCGAGGTCACGCGCACAAACGCATTCCACACGCGGGTCTATCCCCTGGTTGCAAACAAACCTCGGACTGTTCGTCTGGAGTTCGTCTCTGCACTCGATCCCGACGCTTCCTTCATCATTCCACTTTCGGTGTCGCAGAACATCGGTGTTATAAATATTCACGTGACCGCTTCCGGTCTTGCTTCGCGTCCCCATATCCAAGCGCCCGACGGAATCGAACTCGCCTGGACGAACGACGGCAAGGAATTCGAAGCGACCGGCTCGGCGAGCAATCGCACGCTTTCGGGATCACTGCAGATAGGCCCTCTTTCCGCGGGGAGTCCGCTGCAGATCGGCCAACACAAGAGCGGAGAATCATTCTTCGAAATCGACGACGTCGTGGCCAACGCCCGCGCAGCTGCGAACCCCGGTCACGTTCGCATCTATTGGGACAAATCGCTGTCCCGCCGCGATGACGACCTCAAGACCGAGTTGGCTCTGTTGCAAAGCTATCTGGATCATACGCATCCAAGCACGATCGACCTTGTTCTATTCGCCGATGCCCAACCGGAGCTGCGATCATTTGCCGGCTCTTCAGCCGAACTGATTCAGACATTGAGGAATGTCACCTATCGAGGCGCCACGTCGATGGCGGCAATTTCCGTACAACGGGCAGCGGACGCGGATGTCTGTCTCTATTTCTCGGACGGAAACATCACCATCGATTCCTATCGCGTGGCAGCCCTTCCCTGCGAGACGTTGTTTGCGGTTTCCAGCGCAAACGATGCAAACCGCGCACTTCTGACGCAATTGGCGCGGCAGACAGCGGGAGACTATGTCGATTTGACCTCCGATAAGGTCGACGTCGCCGTTTCAAAAATGCTGCATCGACCCGTCGGTATCTCCAGCGTGCAGGACTCGACAGGGCGCGCGCTCGACTACGTGGTGCTCCCTGGCGCAGAGAATCGTTTCCGCATCGTCGGTCCGCTGCCCGATACCGGAGACATCGTCGTCACACTGAACGGAAATTCTCGAGCCACGCGGCGATACAAGGTTCAGCGGGATGCCATTCCTTCGCATGACGCGCTCGGGGCCATGTGGGGCATGGATCAACTGTCGCGCATCAGTGCGAGCGATCGGCCCGACCAGGATCAACTTCTGGCAATTTCGCGACGATATTCGATCGCAAATCCTGCAGCCTCCTTCATCGTTCTGGAAACGGCCGAAGATTACGCGAATGCCGACATAGAACCGCCGCTGTCCGCAGACAAAGAACTTGTCACGAAATATGCATCGATATCCAAACAGCGAAAGGCGGAAAGAGCGGCAGCGCAGGACGCGCGGCTTCAAAAAGTTTTGGCAGAGTGGAATGAACAAAAAACCTGGTGGAATACCAAATTTAAGCCCGTAAAAATCGGGGTTGCACCGGCGCCGAATTCGGTGCGTGTGGAGCCTGCAGGGCCACCACCGCCGCCGCCGCCACCACCACCACCACCTCCTCCTGCGCCACCGCCGCCCGCATTCGTGCCGCCGCCCGATATCAGCATCCCATCGAACGCACCGGCGAGTGTCGAACCCGCAATTGTCACTGCCAGGCGCATTCCCGCCCAAGGCGTCTCAAGTTCACCCGTAACCGCGGACGCGGACGCTCAACAGGACATGACGATCGAAGTCGAACCCTGGAATCCCAACAGACCCTATCTCACAGCGTTCAAGAAAGTTGGAAAGGAAGGCTTCTGGCCAGCGTTCGAGAAGCAGGAAGCGGAATTCGGCACGCTTCCGGCCTTCTATCTCGACACCGCAGAATTCCTGTTTCGGCAAGGGCGCACGCAGGATGCCATCGATGTGGCTCTAAACGCCCTGGAGCTTCCCACCGCGGACACGACGACGCTAACGATCCTCGCCGACCGGCTCATGCGCTATGGTGACGAGGCGCGCGCCTTCTGGCTCTACGAGCGGCTCGTATATCTAGAGCCCGACCTGCCTCAGCCAAGACGCAATCTCGCGCTCGCATTGATCGAACGCGCCGAGCGGGCAGGCAAAGCCGGAGCGTCACAAACGGCTCAGCGCGCGGACTATCTGCGAGCCCTGACGCTTCTTTCCGAAATCGTCGCCAAGACCTGGAGCGCGGACTATGACGGAATCGAGCTCATCTCCCTGATGGAGGCCAATCGCGTCGTTCCGCGCTTGCGCAGACTGGGCGTCACGAAATTGCCGCTGGACGACCGATTCATTGCATTGCTCGATGTCGATGTTCGCGTCACTTTGGAGTGGAATACCAACATCACGGACATGGACCTGTGGGTGGACGAACCCGACGGAGAGCGTGCGATCTATAGCAATCCCAAAACCAAAATCGGCGGCCGTCTGTCGCACGACATGACGCAAGGCTACGGGCCTGAGGAGTATCTGCTGCGAAAGGCGCCTTCCGGGACCTATGTCGTTCACGTCAACATTTACAGGCAGGACAGTCTCAATCCCAATGGCGCCGTCACCATCCGGGTGCATCTCTATCGCGCCTATGGACGAGCGGATGAGAGCGTGAAAACGCTCGAAGTCGAACTGAAGCCGAAAGAAGACGGGCCTCGACTCATCGGCACGATCAAGGTTGGCGACAGCCGATAACGCGAATAAGACGAACCGCAGCGCACCCATCGTCGTCCGAATCTGTCCGCTGCGGATTGCGTATATTTTCGAAAACTGATGCCGATCAAGGAAAGCTCGGGGAAAATCTTATAGAATTCATTTTGGTTCTTGAAGGAGGCCACTATGGGTAAACATGTTGAAGTCAGGCAGAACAACGCCGTTCCTGTCGAAGTCAACGACACCTGGGCCGCGTTTCGCCATGAGGCCGAGCGTCTTTTCGACCGCTTTTCCAGCGGCTTTGAAAATTTCACGTTCCGGCCGCTCTCAAACGTCGAGTATCTGTTCTCCAGACAGCTGGACGGCTTTGCTCCGCTGGCGGTGGATGCCAGCGAAGACGACAAGGCCTACATGATCAGCGTCGAGCTGCCCGGAGTCGAAGAGAAGAACGTGGATGTCTCTGTCACCGACAGCACACTGTTGATCAAAGGCGAAAAACAGCAGACCAGCGAAGACAAGTCGAAGAATCGTTACATTGCCGAACGTTCCTATGGCATGTTCCAGAGGAGCTTCGCACTTCCCGAATACGCCGATGCTTCGAAAGTGACGGCGAAATACGTCAAGGGCGTGCTGATGATCACGATCCCGAAGTCGGCGGACGCGATCAATCCGCGCAAGATTGACGTCAAAGCGGCGTAACCCCCTTCCGCTTGAGCCCTTCGCCCGGGGCGCGAGAGCGTCCCGGGCTCTTTTTTGGCAATTGTTTTTTCGGCTGCCGTCGCGCCAAATAGCCGGCAAGTCACCGCGTTGTGACTTAAGGAAGCCATCGCGGCTTCCAAAGCGATTTGCATTGGGAGGGGGCGCCATGACCATCACACGTCTTGCATTTGCGGCGATGCTTGTGTGTTCCGCCACCGCATCGGCTGCGACGGTTTCGCCGCCTTCCGGATGCACGGCACCGCAAAGCCATCAATTCGATTTCTGGGTGGGCACCTGGAAGGTATTTGCCAAGGGCTCCGACAAACAGGTCGCCAACAGCGAAATCGAAAAGCTCTATGCGGGCTGTGCGATCCGGGAGAGCTGGCTCCCCAAAAGCCTGCACCTCGGCGGGAGCCTGAGCACCTACGTGCCGCAGAGAAAAGCATGGCGGCAGTTCTGGGTGGATTCCGACGGTTCGGCGGTGGATTTCACCGGCGGCTGGAACGGCAAGGCCATGGTGCTGCAAGGCGTGTGGCCGCAGCCCGGCAAGCCCAATCAAATCACGCGCATGACCTATACGCCGTCCAAGGACGGCAGCGTCGAGCAGTTGGGCGAAACCTCGGACGACGGCGGCAAGACGTGGCAGCCGGGTTTCGATTTCCTCTATCGCCCGAAGGGACACAGCGAAGCGGATTGAGCACGCTTGCAGCGTGTCAGCCCATCTCCTGCAGCAGAAGCTTGAGCGCGGTTTCTGCGAAGGCGCGCATGTTTTCGACCCGGTCGGCTTCGCCGGTCTCCAGCGTCATCACCCGCTCGACGGAGCCTGCGAGCGCGATGCAGCTGTGGCCTGCCGCATCGCCGTAAGGATTGCCGGTGGGGCCGGCGGCCCCGGTTTCCGAAAGCCCCCAGCTGCAGCGGAAGCGCTCGCGCACAGTGCGCGCGAGAAAGAGCGCGTAAGGTTCCGACGACGAACGCATGCCCGAAAGCTGTTCACGCTCCACGCCGAGGAGCTGCTTGAGGGCACGGCCCGTGTAGATCACCCCACCGCCGAGGAAATAGGCCGAAGCCCCCGGCACCGCGAGCAAGGCGGCGGAAATCAATCCGCCACTCGAGGATTCCGCGACGGCAATCGTTTCCTTGCGTTCTTTCAGCCGCGCGGCGATGCGTTCGGCGAGGGGCAGCAAACTTTGCATGGCAGATCCTGTCGGCAAGCGGTGCGAGAATGGCGTTAGTCCCATGCTACGATGCGCAAGGTGCAGCGTCGCGCCAAATATTGATGAGTGGGGAATGGCATGAAACTTGGTTTGATGGCCGCGGCGCTTGCCGCCGCGCTGCTCGCGAGTCCGGCGTGGGCGGACGCCGACAAAGCGGCGATTGCGGCCGCGATTGCCGATTCAAGCCGGCCCGCGGCCGACGTCGCACGCGATGCCGCGCGCAAGCCCGCTGAGATGGCAGAATTCGCAGGGCTCAAACCCGGCGACACCGTTCTCGAACTGTTGCCCGGCGGCGGTTATTTCACCCGCATCTTTTCCAAGATCGTGGGCCCCAGCGGCAAACTCTACGTCGCCATACCCGATCCCAAAGGACCGGATGCGGAGCCGGCGGCGGCGGCCATCGCGAGCCTGCCCGGTTACGGCAACATCGCCGTCGTGGCGATCCAGCCGCTGCCGGCGATGGCGCCGCTCGATGTCGTTTGGACGTCGTGGAACTACCATGACCTGCATCTAAGCCGTGTGCACGCCGACATGGCACAAGTCGACAAGGGCTGGTTCGCACTGCTCAAGCCGGGCGGCGTGGTGGTGATCGTCGATCACGTGGCGCTTCCCGGTTCGCCCGGAACAGAAACCGCGGACAAGCTGCACCGCATCGACCCCGCGCTCATCAAGAGCGAAATGGAAGGCGCGGGCTTCGTGTTCGACGGCGAAAGCGACGTGCTGCGCAATCCGAACGATCCGCACACCATCATCGTGTTCGATCCGTCCATCCGCGGCAAGACGGACCAGATCGTCTATCGCTTCAAGAAGCCGAATTAAAACGCGTCAGCACTCCAAAAATTGTCATCCCCGGCGAGTATCGGCCGCAACGCGGACGATGCGAGGTTAAGGGGACCCATATGTCGTGACAATCGGACGGTCACGAAGATTTTCTCGGTGCGCCATTCTCAACCCCGAGCATGCCACAACCACTTGGGTCCCCTTAACCTCGCTCCGCTCACTTCGTGAGCGAAGCTCGCCGGGGATGACAATTTGGTTTTTAGTTTTTTGCAAATACCACGCACAGATTGTTTGCCGGCATTTCGACGATTTCGCGCAGCGCGAAACCGTTGTCTTCGCCAAGCGCTGTGACGTCGGCCAGATCGCGCACGCCGAAAGCGGGATCGCGCGCCTTCAGCCATTGGTCGAACCCTTCGTTGGACGGCGCGGTGTGCCGGCCTTCGCGCTTGTAAGGTCCGTAGAGGAAGAGAATTCCGCCTCTGTGCAACAATCGTCCCGCTCCGCCGAACAAGCCGAGTGCCGCTTCCCAAGGTGCGATGTGGATCATGTTGATGGCAACGACGGCATCGAAGGGGCCTTCGGCAGTCCAATCCGCTTCGCGCACATCGATCGTCAGCGGCGGCAGAACGTTGGCAAGCTTTTCGTGCGCGATCCAGCTTGCGATGCTGGCGCGCGCTTCGGCGTCGAGATCGCTGGGTTGCCAGACCAGCCCCGGCATGGCGCACGCGGCGAAGACGGCGTGCTCGCCCGAGCCCGAGGCGATCTCCAGCACTTTTCCGATTTGCGGAAAGATGCGCCGCATCACCGCGAGGATCGGCTCGCGATTGCGCGCGGTCGAGGGAGAATATTGGCGGTGATCCACGCGGACTCCGGACGAGCAACACAAGCGCACTCCATAGCAGAGCGCGCGGGTATTGACATTCGGTCGTTACAAGTCCGGATCGCCGTTCAAGGCTGCTGCGGCGTAGACGGCTGCTGTGACTGATCCGGCGTGGATTGATCCGGCGTCGTCTGCGGAGGCTCGGTTGTGGTCTGCGCGGGCGGCGGGGTCAGGGCCGATTGCGGCGGCACCGTTTGCGCAGGCGCATTGGTCGTCGCATTGTTCGTTTCTGGCGACGGCTGCACCGCCGCCGCGGGCGCCGGCGTCGGGGCGCGTTCGATCGCCCGCTTATTCGGCGCCACGCGCGCGGTTTTCACGGCTGCCTTCGGCGGGGTTTGTGCCGGGGTGTCCAGCGTCGGCGGCGTCACATCGGGCGGTGCGGTTGTCGGCTTCATCAGCGGTTGCGCCGGAAGGGCCGGGGGCGACGGCAAATCGCTTGATGCCACGCGCTCGGTCTGTTTTGGCGCGTTCCACATGCCGGCCTGAAAGCTCCAGGCGCCAAGGGCGACCACGGCCGCCACTACAATAATGGCTCCGACAATCTTGCCGCCGCGGCCCGTGCTCACACGGCGGGGCGCACTCGATCCTCTCAAGTCAGCCATGTCGACCTCCTGGTTGGAGGGGAAACGCGTGCACAGATGGAAAGTTGCCGTGTGGAACGGCGCCAAGAACAAAGCGTGGCGGGAATGGGGCGGCGGCGCTTTATTCCGCCGCCACCGAGATCGCCGCGCGGCCTGGATCCTTGAAATTGATCGCCTGCAGATAGCGGATGCCGTCTTCGGCGATGGAGTCGCCCACGATGCGGTCGCCCTCGGCGCGCAATTCCTCAAGATCGACATGCGCTGCGTAGAATTTGCGCGTGCGCTCGGTGATGAGGCCTGCGCTGAGCAGCGTCTTGATCAGCACGCGAAAGACGTTGGCATCGCCTTTGAACTGGCGGGTGGGATCGCGCTCTTTCTTGCGCGCCGCGATCTCGGCGATGACGCGCTCGGGATCGAGACCGAAGGTACCGAAGATGACGTGCTGCTGCTCGGGCGAATTGGTGTTGAAGATGAGGGCCTGGGCGCAATGCGCCGCCCAGTCTTCCACGATGGCGCGTTCGGCCTGCGTCATCCGCGGCACCGTACGGTCCGCCCAGATCTTTCCGAACTTGTGATGGAAGGCTTCGTCGGTCATCACCAGCTGGAACAGCTTTCGCGCCAAGGGATCGCGATTGTTCTTGTAGCCGAAAGCGAAGGCGCCCATGGCGAGGCCTTCGACCAGCATCTGCATGCCGATGATCTTCTTGTAGACCTCCGGCGCATCAATGATCTCGATAAGCAGCGCCTTCAGCACCGTACCGCATTCGACCGGCCGTCCCCAGCGGGCGCGGATGTAACGCGCGAAGGCGGTCACGTGGCGGGCTTCTTCGCGGGTCTGGTTGGCCGCGTATTCTTGCGCGCCCTGATCCTTCAGCACATGGCAGAGCGAGGCGGAGAGATTCAGTGCGCCCTGCTCGCCATGCAGAATGGAAGAGAAATTCCACAGCTGCATGTAGTTGATGAAGCGGATTCTGTCTTTCTGGTCTTTCAGTGTTTCGGCGATGTAGGGAAGGCGCAGCAGCGGCTGCGTCTCCTCCGGCATCAGCGCTTCGTTTTCCAGATCGAAGGGTTCTGAGAAATCGATGTATTTGGGATCGAGCGGATCCCAGAAGTGGTCGTGCGTCGCCGAGATGATCTTGTCGAAGGCGGTGGAGCGGGCGTTGTAGCGGTCGAGCTCGATGAAGGACTCGAAATCGCCAGGCGCGACGGCGTCGTACATGACGTCCTTGGTGATGTTGGTCATGACTCACCCAATGCAATGGCTTTGGACAAGCATAGCATATCCGGACGCGCCCGTGACGGGGTGCGAAACCTTAGTTGGCGCAGCGTCAATCGTCGTCGTTGAGGATGCGTTCGGAGGCGCCGTCGAGGTCGTCGTACTGGCCGCTCCTGAGCGACCAGATGAGGGCGGCCAGTGCAGCGAGGCCGAGCAGGAGCGCCGAGGCGATGAGAAATCCGATGCCGGGCATCAGCGCGCCCCTCCGGTCGACGCGGCCAGCCGCAGCGCATTGAGCGTGACGATCAGCGATGATCCTGCCATGGCGAGCGCGGCAATCAGCGGTGTGACGAGACCGAAGGCGGCCAGCGGAATGGCAACCGCGTTGTAAGCGATCGCAAAGGCGAAATTCTCCAACACGCGCCGCCTCGCCTGGCGGGAAATCGCGATCGCATCGCCAATCGGCGCCAGCGATTCGCCCTGCAACACCATATCGGCGGCGGCTTGCGCCGCATCCACCGCCGTTCCCGGCGAAATCGAAACATGGGCGAGCGCGAGCGAGGCGGCATCGTTGAGGCCGTCGCCCACCATCAACACTTTGTGGCCGCCTTTGCGAAGCTCTTCGAGACGGTGGGTTTTCTCGACTGGACCGGTTTGTCCACGCCACTGATCGATGCCGGCTTCCCGCGCGATCGTTGCGGCGACGCCATCGCGGTCACCGGACAGCATCTCGATCTTGAGGCCTTGCGAAGCAATCGTCCGCAGCGTTTGCGGCGTGTCGCTGCGCAAAGGATCGCTGAAAGCAAAACGCACCGGTGCCGCGGTGCCTTCGCGATACCAGAGTTCACTTTGATGCATGTCTTGCGCCGTGGCGCCTACGAATATCGCGCTGCCGAGTTTTTCGCTCAATCCGCGATCGCTCGTCTCGATGCCTTCGCCGCCGGTCTCGCGCACGCCCGAGGCAACATCACCCACGACCGCAGCGCCCGCCAATGCGCGCGCGAGCGGATGGCGGCTGGCGCGGGCGAGGCGCGCAGCCTTTTTCAAATCGCTTTGGGAGATGGCTTGAAGATTTACCGGAACCGGACGGCCGCGCGTGAGCGTGCCGGTCTTGTCGAAAATCGCGATGTCCGCTTCGGCGAGACGTTCGAGCGCATCGCCGGACTTCACCAGCAGCCCGCGGCGGAAGAGAATGCCGGTCGCCACGATCTGCACCGCGGGCACCGCCAGACCCAGTGCGCAGGGACAAGTGATGATGAGAAGCGAGATCGCATATTTGAGCGAGAGCGTGATCCCTGCATCCATCGCCACAAACCAGAACAGGAACACGCTGAGCGCAAGGCCGTGCACGACAGGCACGTAAAGCCGCGCGGCGCGATCGGCGAGCTTCACATAGCGGCTGCGGCTTTGCTGGCCCGCTTCGATGAGCCGCGAAATCTCCGCCACCAGCGAGTTCTCGACGCGCGCGGATGCCTTCAGCACGATAGCGCGGCCCATCACGATGGAGCCCGCGCGCAGCATTTCGCCCTGGCCGATGGCGACCGGCTCGCTTTCGCCCGTCACCAGCGAAAGATCGGCCGTTGTGCCGTGATCTTCGATCACGCCGTCGACCGCCACACGTTCGCCGGCCGCAAGCAGGAGGCGATCGCCGACCGCGACATCGCGCGCGGCGACGGACTGCGGCAGTCCGGACGTATCGAGTTTTCGCACCGTGACCGCCTGCATGGCGGCAAGATCGCGCGCAGCGCCCTTCGCCTTGCGCCGCACGGCGAAATCCAGATAGCGCCCGATCAGCAGCAGAAATGGCAGCATCACCGCCGCATCGAAGTAGCTGTGCTTATCGTGCAGCACCGTCAGATAGACGCTGAGTGCCAGGGACAACAGGATCGAAAGACCGATCGGCACGTCCATGTTGGCATGGCCGGCCGACAGGCTCTTGAACGCCGAGCGAAAGAAGGGACGGCCGGCAAACAGCGCGGTGGGAATGGAAACGGCACCGGCAATCCAAAAGAACAGATTGCGCGTCGCTTCGCTCATGTCGCCGCCGCCGTACCAGACCGAGTCGGTCAGGCCGACGACGAAGACGCTGCCGAAGCCGGCGACCGCGAGACACGTCAACAACGCGCGACCTTCGTCTTTCTCATTCTCGAGATAGGCCCCCGGATCGTAAGCGCGCGCGTCGTAACCGAGCTCTGTGACGCGCCGGAGAATCGCGGCGGGCGCGAGCCTGTTGCCGGTCCAAGTCACCGCGAGCTTGCCGGTGGACAGATTGAGGCGCGCTTCGCGCACGCCGTCGAGCGCTTTGACGCCGTTCTCGATCTTGGCGAGGCAATTGGCGCAGCGCGCACCTTTGACCAGCAATTCCAGTCGCGCGATGCCTTTGGCGTCGCGGCGCACGAAAGGTGCAGGATCGAAGCTTTCATCCCCTTCAAACAACGACCGTGAAAGCGTCAGCGCAGCCATAGTCTGCGGCTCGCTTCAAAGGGCTTTTTCGCGTCCGCCGCCCGCACGACGACATCCCAGGCGCCGGGCTTTGCGTCTTTCATCTCCGCGGCGTAGAGGCCGGGCGCTATGGCGCGAAACGCGATCGCACGATCGAGATTGGCATCGCTGGGATGGTGCAATTCGCCCTGCAGAATTTCCCCGCGCACCGGTGAGCCGTCGCGCGACTGCAAAGTCACCAAAATGCGATGGTCCTGCTCGCCGATCGTCGCGCGCCAGCCGAGCGCGGCCTGCTCGGCACGGCGTGCCAGCGTGTGGTTGTAGTCGATGCCTTGCAGATAAGGATTCTGTTCGTCGCCGCCGCGGAATGTTCCGATTGCCTCGGCGACGAAAATTCCGTTCACGGCGAACACCACGCCAAAGGCGCCCAGCAGCCAGAACAGAAAAGCGCGTCCGGTGAGCGGGCGTTTCATGACCGGGGTTCTCCGGACACAAAGACAGACGCGGTTTCGTGGCGTTCGCCGATCTTGGGATCGGCGACGGTGAATTCGATTTCCTGCGAACCCGTGTGCAGATCGTGGCCGGCCACCGTGATCAGCACACGAAGCGTGCGAACTTTGTCCGCCTCCACCGCAATACGCGCCGGCAATTTCGCATCGTCGAGCCCGATGATGCGAACGGCGGAAATCTTCGGCCCTTCGATGGAGATCAGGAAAGTGCGCGGCTCGGCGCCGCGATTCAGCACCTTGATCATGTAACCGTTGCGCACTGAACCGTCGGCGAGCACGACGAAATTCGGGTTGCGGTCGCGGATGGCGTCCAGACCCACGGTGGCGCGCGTGGAAAGACTCACCAGCATCACGGCGCCGACAGCGAGCAGAAGCGCGGCATAGACGATCGTGCGCGGGCGCACGAAGCGGAAGCGCGCCTTCTCGCCTTTGGCGCGGCGCTGAAGGTTGAGATCGGTATCGTAGCCGATGAGGCCCTTGGGTTGGCCGATCTTGAGCAGGACTTCGTCGCACGCATCGATGCAAAGCGCGCAATTGATACATTCCAGCTGCAGCCCGTCGCGGATGTCGATCCCCATGGGGCAGGCGGCGACGCATTGGTTGCAATCGATGCAGGAGCCGCGACTTTCCCAGCTCTGGCCTTTCTTGTGTGGTCCGCGCGGCTCACCGCGGTCGGTGCGATAGGTGACGGACAGTGCTTCGGCATCGGTCATCGCCGCCTGAATGCGCGGCCACGGGCACATATAAATGCAGACCTGCTCGCGCATGAGGCCGGCGAGCGAGTAAGTCGTGAAGGTGAAAAGCCCGATGAAGGCATAAATGATGGGAGAAGACTCGCCCGTCACCAGCGAGCGTGCCAGCGTGGGTGCGTCGGCGAAATAGAAAATCCAAGCGCCCCCGGTCGCCAACGCAATCAACAGCCATACCGCATGTTTCGACGCGCGCTTGGCGATCTTCGTGGCCGTCCGCGGTTCCTTCGACGAGCGGATGCGGGCGCTGCGGTCGCCCTCGATCAGATCTTCGACATAGATGAAGAGATCGGTCCACACTGTCTGGGGACAGGCGTAGCCGCACCAGATGCGCCCGAACAGCGCGGTGGCGAGGAAGAGGCCGATCGCTGCCAGAATGAGAAGTCCGGTGACGTAGTAGACTTCCTGCGGCCAGATCTCGATGAAGAAGAAATAGAAGCGCTCATGCGCGAGATCGACCAGCACGGCCTGGCCGGCCGCACCGGGACCCCGATCCCACCTGATCCATGGCACGAGATAGTAGATGGCGAGCAGCACCGCCATCGCCGCCCACTTCACCTTGCGGAACGTGCCGTGCACAAGCTTGGGATAGATCGGAACGCGCGATTTATAAAACCGGCGCGCGGCCGCGCTGTTGGTGGCTTGCGCATCCGAGCGCGCAACACCTTCCGCGGCCATAAGTGATGGCATCGGAACCGGTTTCCCGCTCACAAGGAACTGCGGTGCGTTCACGTCACTCACTCTCAACTTTGGCCCTTGCACGCTTTGGCCCTCGCACGCTTTGGCCCTCGCCCGTATTTGGCGCGTGCTTGCTTTATTCGCCGCCACCGAGGCTGTGCACATAGACGGCTAGCGCCTTGATGGTTTCCGGCGACAGACGGCCGCCCCAGGTCGGCATCACGCCGCCGCGGCCAAGTTCGATTTGGCTGCGGATGTCTTCGCGGGTTCCGCCATAGAGCCAATCGCGATCGGCGAGATTGGGCGCGCCGAACGCGCGGTTCCCCAAACCTCTCTCGCCATGGCACGCCACGCAATTGTCGGCGAAGACTTTCTTGCCGCGCGCGATGGCCTTCGCATCCGCGGAACGGCCCGACAGCGAGAGCACGAATTCCGTCACATCGCCGATCTGCGCGTCCTTCAGGATTCCATCGCGCCCGAATGCCGGCATCTGCGATTGTCGGGTGTCGGGGCTGACCGAACGCACGCCGACCGTGATGGTGTGCTGAATGTCGCCCAGCGTTCCGCCCCATAGCCACACATCGTCATTGAGATTGGGATAGCCCTTGTGTCCCTGCCCGCCCGAGCCGTGGCACGGCGCGCAATTGTCGCCGAAGGCGGCTTTACCTTCGGCCATCGCGAACTGCAGAAGGTCGGGATCGTTTTGAATTGTGGTGAGGCCGGCTTTGCTCAATCTGGCTTCGGAAGCACGGCGAGAGGCTTTGAGCATCTCCACCGCCTTGGCGACATCGGCGCGCTGAGAGTGGTTGAGAACGCCGTGCGTGTAGCCGTTGACCAGCGGCCAGGCCGGCATCACGACCCAGTAACCGACCGCCCACACGATGGTGGCGTAGAAGATGCCAAGCCACCAGCGCGGCAGAGGCGTGTTCAGCTCCCTGATACCGTCCCACTCATGGCCGGTGGTTTCCGTGCCGGAATGTTGGTCGACGTCTTTCTTGCTCATGACTCTGTCTCGTCATCCTGAAGCGGAATGGAGGCGGCGTTGTTGAACGTCTTTCGATTCGACGGCCAGAACGCGTAAGCGCAGACGAGGGCAAAGAGCGCGAGGAAGTAGAGGACGCCCCAGCTGTGCGCGAAACCGGCAACCTGTTCGTAGTTGAGCCCTTCCATGTTTATCTCTTGTTCTCGGGGGCGTCGGCCTTATAGCTGGAGAAATCCACCAGCGTTCCGAGCATCTGCAGATAGGCGATCAGCGCATCGGCTTCGCTGACCTGTTTGGGATTGCCGTCGAAATCGCGCACTTGCGCTTTGGGATAGCGCTTGACGATCGCGTCGGCGCCATCGCTGTTGGGATCGGCCTGTGCTTCCAAATCCGTTTTGGCGTTGGCGATGTCCGCTTCGGTGTAAGGCACGCCCACCGCGCGATTGGCTTTGAGCTGATCGGCGATGTTGCGGTAGTCGAGTGGTGTCTTTTCCAGGAACGCGTAAGGCGGCATCACCGATTCGGGCACCACAGAGCGCGGATCGGCCAGGTGCGCGCGCTGCCATTCGTCGGAATATTTGCCGCCGACACGCGCCAGATCCGGTCCCGTGCGCTTGGAGCCCCATTGAAAGGGATGGTCGTACATACTTTCGGCCGCGAGGCTGTAATGGCCGTAGCGTTCGACCTCGTCGCGCAGCGGACGGATCATCTGGCTGTGGCAAAGATAGCAGCCCTCGCGGACGTAGATGTTGCGCCCTTCCAGCTCGAGCGGCGTGTAGGGGCGCATGCCCTGCACTTTCTCGATGGTGCTGCCGATGTAGAACAACGGTGCGATCTCGATGAGGCCGCCGATCGAGACGACGATCAAGATCGCGACCAACAGAAGCAGCGAGTGACGCTCAAGGGTTCCGTGGTTCATGACACCGCTCCTTGCACTGCAAGGGCCGGCGCCGTGGCGATCTGTTGTGCACCCGCTTCGCGGACATCGCCGCGGATCGTGCGCCACAGATTGTAGGCCATGATCAGCGCGCCGGAGAGATAGAGGAAACCGCCCATCGCGCGGATGATGTAATAGGGATGCATTGCCTGAACGGTTTCCACGAAGGAGTATTCGAGGAAGCCGTAGTCGTTATAGGCGCGCCACATCAGGCCCTGCATGATGCCGCTCACCCACATCGCGGTGATGTAGAAGACGATACCGATGGTGGCGACCCAGAAGTGCCACTCCACCAGCGTGTTGGAGTAGAGACGCTCGCGTTTCCACAGCCATGGCACGAGGCAATAGAGCGCGCCGAAGCTGACGAAGCCGACCCAGCCGAGCGCGCCCGAATGCACGTGACCGATGGTCCAGTCGGTGTAGTGCGATAGCGCGTTGACTGCCTTGACGCTCATCACCGGGCCTTCGAACGTCGCCATGCCGTAGAACGCGACGGAGACGACGAGCATGCGCAAAACCGGATCGGTGCGCAGCTTGTCCCAAGCACCGGACAGCGTCATCAATCCGTTGATCATGCCGCCCCAGCTGGGCATCCACAGCATCACCGAGAAGGTCATGCCGAGCGTCTGCGCCCATTCCGGCAGCGCGGTGTAGTGCAGGTGATGTGGGCCGGCCCAGATATAGATGAAGATCAGCGTCCAGAAGTGGACGATGGAGAGGCGATAGGAATAGACCGGGCGTTCGGCGCGCTTGGGGATGAAGTAGTACATGATGGCGAGAAAGCCCGCGGTGAGGAAGAAACCCACCGCGTTGTGGCCGTACCACCACTGCGTCAGCGCATCCTGCACGCCGGAAAAGGCCGAGAAGCTCTTGGTCTCCAGAAGTGAGACCGGCATCGAGAGATTGTTGACGACGTGGAGCAGCGCAATGGTGACGATGAAGGCCAGATAGAACCAGTTCGCCACATAGATATGCGGTTCTTTGCGCTTCCAGATCGTGCCGAGGAAGACGAGCAGATAGGCGACCCACACGATGGTGAGCCAGATGTCGAGATACCATTCGGGCTCGGCATATTCGCGGCCCTCGGTGATGCCGAGGAGATAGCCGGTGCCGGCAAGCACGATGAACGTTTGATAGCCACAGAACACGAACCACGGCCAAGCACCGCCCGCCAGTCGCGCTTTGCACGTGCGCTGTACGACATAGAACGAGGTTGCGATCAGCACGTTGCCGCCGAAAGCAAAGATCACCGCCGAGGTGTGAAGCGGCCGCAGCCGTCCGAAATTGAAATAGGGTAGATCGGGGAACGAGAAGGTCGCGGGAAACGCAAGCTGGAGCGCGATGACGACGCCCACCAGCATCCCGGCAATGCCCCAGAACATCGCGGCGATCACGCCGGCTTTCACCACGTCGTTCTGGTAGGCGCCGGCTTCATCGGCCGGGATGCCGCCGCCATAGCGCTTCATGAACCACACGCCGGCGCCGAGCAGACAGGCCAGGAACGTCCAGGCTTGAATCACCATCAGCGGATCGGGCGAGCGCGCCGCCTCGACGACGCCGATGACCGCAGCGAGCGCCAGCAGAGTCGGAACCAAGACGAGGTCGAGACGGATTCCAGGACCAGGAGAGACGGCCGCTTGCATCAGGAACGTCCTTCGGCCGCGGCGTCGCGGGTCTCGTGGAACTCTCGCGCCGATTCATCGTCGCGGTCGCGCTGAGCGCGCGCCCAAGCGCAGTAGCTTTCCCATCCGGAGGGAGACGGCGAAGGCGCAGGAATCTCTGATCTAAGTGAGAGCATGGCGGATCCAAGGAAGGTTCTCGCCTGCTCTATGCGTTCAGAGCCGTCCAACTTCGCTGACTTAAATCAAAAAGCCCGAGGTTTCCTCGCTGTGCTCTCAGCGCACGAAGGCGTGGCAGATATGCCATAGGGGAAACTGCGTATGCGCGGCGGCGGAATTCACATCTGCGAAATAGCCAAGCGTGACGATGACGACGAGAACCATCTCGCCAACCGCAATGGCTGCGGCAATGATTATTCGCCGCTGTTTTGAGTCTGCGATACAGCGAGGCTGCAGCGTTTCGAACGCAACCGCGGGCCGCGCGATGAACACAAGGCTTCCGAGTTTGGCGAACCAGCCGTCTGCGGACATCAGGACGGGTTGAGCCACAAGCGACGCAAGAAGAGCGCAACAGAACATGGATGTTCTTAGCGGCCGCGTTTGGGCGGTTCGTTGATTGCCGTCAATTTTTTCAGCGCCGGCGATGCCTAGATTTCACCGCATGCCTCGCGTCACATACATCGAATTCAACGGCACCGAACACGTCGTGGACGTCGCCGCCGGGCTCTCCGTCATGGAGGGTGCGATCCGCCATCAGATTCCGGGTATCGACGGGGACTGTGGCGGAGCTTGTGCATGCGCCACCTGCCACGTTTACGTCGATCCCGCCTGGTCCAAGAAAATACCGCCCAAGAGCGAATTGGAGCACGGCATGCTCGATTTCGCAGTCGATCCGACCTCGCAGAGCCGCCTTTCCTGCCAGATCGAAATGACGCCCGAACTGGACGGTCTCACCGTGCGTCTGCCCGAACACCAATATTGAGCGGCACCAATACTGAGAATCTCTTGCAAAACCGCGGCGAAACGGCGCTGCGTCCGTTTGCTGATCCGGATCAATTACCCAAGATGGCGCTTGCGTCATTTTTCGCGCGTTAGTCGTTCAACGGGAGGAAATCTTGGCAGCGAAAGTGACCGGGCAAAGCGTGAAGGGCCAGACCGTAAAAAAGGGCGATTGGAAAGTGACCATGACGCCCGACGATCTCTATCGCAATCCGATGGAAATCGCGTGGACGTTCAACTACGACTTCGGCAAAGGCAAGGTCGAAGACCTCTACAAACGCGCCAAGCAGAATCAGTGGGACTCCGACGAACTGCTTCCGTGGGACACCAAGGTCGATCCCTCCAATCCGCTGATCACCGACAGATCTTCGATGTATCACAAGATGCCGTTCTTCCACCGGCTGTCGAAAACGCAGCGCGAAACCTTCATCGCGCATTCCACCGCCCAGCTGCTCTCCCAATTCCTGCACGGCGAACAGGGCGCGCTGATGACGGCGGCCTGCGTCACGCATTCGGTTCCGGATACGGCCGCGAAATATTATGCCGCGACGCAGACCATGGACGAGGCGCGTCACGTCGAAGTCTATTCCAAATATTGCGACAAGATCGCGATGATTTATCCGATGTCGCCGTGGCTCAAGACGTTGATCGACACCACGTTGAAGTCTGATCGCTACGAAAAGGTGATGATCGGCATGAACATGATTGTGGAAGGCTTGGCACTGGGCGCCTTCAACAACATGTACCATTCGACCACCTGCCCGCTTTTGAAAGCGATCACCTTCAACGTGATGCGTGACGAATCGCGGCATGTTTCGTTCGGCCATGTCTATCTCGGCCCCGTGATCAAGAAGCTCAAAGAAGCCGAGCGCGAAGAACTGGCCGAGTTCGCCTTCGACGCCATCAACATCATCGTGCAGGCCACGATGAAAGACGGCGCGCAAGGCCTTGCCAGCCGCGTCGATGCCGGCTTCCTGGAAGTGCTTGAAAACTCCGGTATCGACCAGAACGATTTCTTCAAAGGGATGCAGGAAGCCGCGGATGCCGGTCTCATGCAGGAATTGCCCCCCGGACAGATTCATTCGCTGAAGGATCTGATGCTGCCCGCGCTCGCCCGTGTCGGCCTGATCACGCCGCGCGTGCGCAAGAAATACGAAGAAATCGGAATTCCCGTTACTGAAGACCTGCACATTCTGCATGCGATGGAAGGAGGCGCCCCGCAACTTATGGCAGCCGAATAGGCGTTCCCCCCGCCCTCCCTCGGGGAGCGCTTTTGCTCCCGGTCCCGCCCGTGGACCGGGAGCTTTTTTATTTGCGCCCCATCAAAGAAGCGTCCGCCGCACCTTGTTAGATCTACGCGTATGAACGAACAGCTGCAGTTGTTGGCAACGCGCGTGCCGCGTTACACGAGCTATCCCACCGCGCCGCATTTTCACGCGGGGGTAGATACCGAGACTTACAGCGCATGGCTGTCGGAACTGCCTGGCGGAACACCGATCTCGCTCTATCTGCACATACCCTTCTGCGACACGCTGTGCTGGTTCTGCGGCTGTCACACGAGCGTGGTAAACTTCTACACGCCGGTCACGCATTATCTGAAGCTCCTCTTTCAGGAGATCGAACGCGTCTCCGCGGTCCTCGGCCCCCGTCATCCGGTGACGCATATTCACTGGGGTGGCGGCTCGCCAACCATGTTGAGCCCGGACGATATTCGCGCCCTGAATGCGAAGCTGCGCGCGAGCTTTGAAATCGCGCCGCTCGCGGGCTACGCCATCGAAATCGATCCGCGCGAACTGAGCGGCGAAACCATCGCCGCCTTGGCCGGGATCGGGGTCGATCGCGCCAGCATCGGCGTGCAGGACTGCGACGAACGGGTCCAGAAAGCGATCAACCGCATTCAACCGTTCGACGTCACCCAAGGCGCGGTGGAACGGCTGCGCGCCAGCGGGATCAAGGCAATCAACATCGATCTGGTCTATGGCTTGCCGCACCAATCGCTGGCGCATTCGAAACGCACGATCGGCGATGTTCTCACGCTCAAGCCGGACCGCATCGCGGTGTTCGGTTATGCGCATGTGCCGCATTTCAAGAAACATCAGAAACTGATCGACCGGTCGGCGCTTCCCGGCGTGGCGGAACGTGCCGAGCAATTCGATGCCGCGCATGCGATGCTGGAGGAAGCGGGCTACCAGTCCATCGGTCTGGATCACTTCGCGCTGCCGGGCGACAGCATGGCGATCGCGCAGCGAAACGGAACGTTGGCCAGAAATTTCCAGGGCTATACGACCGACAGCGCGCCCGCGCTCATCGGCCTCGGCGCCTCGTCGATCGGCGCGTTGCCGCAAGGTTATGTCCAGAACATTGCGGATGTCCCCGCCTATCGCCGGGCCCTGAATGAGGGAAAGCTTCCCACCGCGCGCGGTGTGCGGCTGAGCGACGAAGACCGGCTGCGCCGTGCGATCATCGAGCGACTGATGTGCGACATGAGGGTGGATCTGGATTTCGTCGCCGCGCCGTTCGGCCGGAGCGGTCGTGATTTTTCTCGCGAAGTGACGTCGCTGGCGCCTCTTGCCGCAAAGGGCGCCGTTAAGGTTTCCGGCTCCGTGCTCGAAATACCCGGCAACGCCAGAGCTGCGGCTCGCCTGGTTTGCGCGGCCTTCGATACTTATTTGCCGGCCAGCGCCGCGGTTCATGCCGTGGCGGTTTAGAGCCGGTCCGATTTCACTTGGCAGCAATATCACCTCCCCCTTGTGGGCCCCTTGTGGGGAGGTGATTGATCAAATTCCCACTGCTTGCTGATTCACGTCAACGTTTGCCGACGGCCGGGTCCGGTAGGCTTCAATGTCTTTCCATGGAGAGGCACATGGCGATCAACGATGTTGCGCCGCAAACAGTCGCGAAACTGCTGGCAAAAGGCGAAGTGCTGCTCATCGACGTGCGCGAGCCCAACGAATTCGCAGCCGAACGGATCGAGGGGGCACTGCTGTTTCCGCTTTCGACCTTCAACCCTGCGGCACTCCCGGTCTGCGAATGCCGCGAATTGATCTTTCACTGCGGCAGCGGCATGCGCTCGCGCAAAGCGCTGTCGCTATGCCAGGCGGCAGGTTTGGATGTTCACAATCACATGGCCGGCGGATTGAAAGCGTGGCGCGAGGCGGGATTGCCGACCAGGTTCGTTCGCCCCGATATGCCGGCTGCGCTTTGAACCAGCCGTCTCAGTCTTGCGGCGCGAGCAACGCTTCCAAGCCGCCGATCGAATGAATGCGGATCTGCCGACGATTGGGAATAGAGACCAAATGCCGGTTCTTCAACTCCGTCAGCGAGCGGCACGTCGTCTCCAAAGTAAGACTGAGATAGTCCGCCATGTCCTGGCGCTGCATCGGCACTTCGATGACCCGCGCATTGCCTGAACCAGAATCCTCCGAATTGTTGGCGGCCAACCTGAGCAGAAACGCCGCCACGCGCTCAAGCGCGCTCTGCTGGCTGAGCAGAATGACGTGATCCTGCGCGGCGGACATCCCGTCGCTGAGCATCGCCATCAATTTCTGGCACTGGACGGGTTCGTGCGCCGCCAGATGGCTGATGCAGCCGCGCGGACAGCGCAGCAGCATCGCGCCGCGTACCGCTTCGGCATCGGCCGTGTAGTGATCGGCGAGCTCGATACCGAACGTTTCGCCGGGGAGTACGAAATTGAGGATCTGCCGGTGACCATCGACGAGCACGCGCGAAATGCGCACGGCGCCTTCCAGCACTTTGTAGCAATAGTGCGCCGTTTCACCGCGACGGTAGACCGTGCCATTGCGATCGAACTTGAGCACGGGGCCCAGCGGCTTGTTGTGTGCCGCCCTCTCGAAGAATTCGCAGCCGCTGCTGGCACAGGCCGCGGGAACCGGCGAAACGCCTTCGCCCTGACGAGAGCCCTTACTATAGACATTGGTCGCGATCGCCATGCTCAGCCCTACCCTGCAACGCAGCCCAAATCATCGGCGCCAACGGCCCGGCCGTCATTACGTAGGATTGCGTATGTCAGATTGACGCGCGCGAGCCTGGGTCAGGCCAACCCGTGCCGCCCATAGCGAAACCGCGCCAAAGTCGCAGGTCCCCAAAGAAAGGCGATCGCGCCGGCCGCAAGGGCGAGAACCACAAAAGTGGTGAATGGATCGTAGTGCGAGCCGTAGTTGGGGAAGAGAAACATCCCGACATTGCTCATGGCGTGAAACAGGACTGCGGCCAGCACGCTGCCGCCGGCATTGGCGAACAACCACACCGTGACGACCCGCAGGAGAATCGTGACCAGAAAATGCCACGCCACCCACTGCACACTGTGACCGGTTTGAAAGAACGGAATGAGATGCCACAGCGCCCACACCGATCCCAACAAAAGCGCCGATTCAAGCGCGTTCCAGCGCTGCCGAAGCAGGGGAAAAACATAACCCTGCCAACCCAGCTCTTCGCCCACGGCGCCCACGAAGAACATCAAGAAGAATCCGGGCAGACTCAGCACGGAAAAATGCCAAGCCGGAAGCTGCTCGCCGGTTACGCGCAGAAGGCCGTAGGAAGCGACGAGCACCGCAGGCATAAAGAGCAGCGCGGTCAAAAACCAATACCGTTTCGATCTTGCGCTTTTCTCGAACAGCTTCTGCAACAGAGTCATTGCCGCTGCGCGTCCGCCAGCACGATAGGAAAAGAACAACGCCACCGCGGCCGGAAGAAAAGCCATCACCGCGCTGAGCGGAAGACTGATGCCAAGGATGTGCGAAAGAGCGTCCGGCGCCAGCGCACCGGCGAGCCACGCCGGAGACGACAAAACAAAGACGAGGCCGAAATAGCGCCAGACTGTTTTTTGATCCAATGTCCGCATGCTGGCTGGTCAATGAGGCGAAGGTCGCAACACTTGCGTATCACACTTCAGCGGTCTTCCTACGCTCCTAACGGAGCTTCGGCAGACACCCTTCGCCAATTCTGCGGCGGCGGCTTGCCACCCGAAGCCGCGCAGCGGCGAAGGGTGGCGCTCCCACGGGGAATCGAACCCCGGTTTCAGCCTTGAGAGGGCCGCGTCCTAACCGCTAGACGATGGGAGCAAGCGGAGAATTCGCGCTTATAGCGTCAGCGGGGACGGCAGACAACGAGATCGGAAAATCTTGGCAGAATGCGGCGTCAATGCATCCGGCCTCACTCCAACGCCTTCAGATCGGCCTCATTCTTATTCTGTTGTTCCTGCTGGCGGTTCTTGTCCCATTGCCGTTGCGTGAGACACACCAAGGGTCCCGAAGGAATGTGCGTTCCGGTGATGCCGAAGTCCTTGCGGCAAATCAATTTGCCGGGGTCGTTTTCGACCTGAGTTGGCGCCGGCACTTCTACCACGGTTGGGAGCCGGAAATTGATATCGATAGTCATCCAGTCTGAAACGGATTCTCCATTGCGCATCGCGGGCAGATAGTGCCACTCCAATACTGCCGCGACGGCGGCATTATCGAGGTCTGCAAAACCGCTCGAGCGTTCGACGCCGAGACGCACAGCTCTGCCACTCGAGGTGATACGCAGCTTTATCGTCGTGGTTCCCTGTTCTCCGCTCCACTGTGCAGCGGGCGGATAGGTTGGCGGCGGAGTCAGCTTGGAGCGGTCCACTTTGGGCGGTTCATAAGACGCATCATCCGCTGACGCAGCCCCTGCCCATAAAGCCGCGAAAAAAAGCGAAAAAACCACTGCAATGGCGAAAGATGCGCTTGTCTTGAAAAAAATCCCCATGACGGTCCCCCTGGCCATTACGTTAACGAAGGATCGGCTTTGGACCAAGGGGCTTGGTTTCCGGCAATTCCTCAAAGCCGACCTTCGCTCTGAGGAAGGCCGAATGCACGACGTCCCGCCCCCGGTCTACAGCAGCGATGACCCAGAGAAATCCTTCTTCAGCCGCGTTTTCCAGATCGCGAGCACTGGGCTCCACGCGCCCATTGGGATGGGAGTGATAGCAGCCGACGATCTCGCCTCCCCTCGCGCGCGCGGCGCGCAGCAGGGCGAACTGCTCGATGGGATCGATCTCGAAGCGGTCGTTTTCCTTGGCAAGGTTGCGTGTGGGATGAACGGCGGTGACGCGAATGCGCACGCCATCGCAATCGCCTTCTATCAGGCCGCAGCACTCACCGGGGAAAGCGGCACGGGCTTCGCGCGCGATCTGCTCGCGCAAAGAAGCGGCCATGGAAAGCCGGAGCGTCAATGCGAGGGCACTTGCGGCGGCGCGGCCTTGATGCGGCTGATCAGGTGACCGTCTTGCGTATCGACGATGTCGATCTCTTCGCCCGTCTCGTTTTTCACACGCAGGATCAAGCGGCTGCCGGAGACTTCGCTGGAGACGATCGCCGAACCGGGCGCCAGCGCAAACGTCTCGCCTTCGCCCGATGCCGGCCTGCTCTTGCCGTTGAATTTGAGGATCATTCCGGTAACCAGTGCGCCTAGGCCCAGAACGATCAGCACGCCAAGAATGATGACGACAGCCTTCAGCCCGCGATAGGCTGCGCTTTGTTTCACCTCATCGTTGGCAGGCAGCGTGCCGGGCAAATCGGACACTTCAAAATCCCTTCTTCTCAGCCCCGATCCCGCGGGCGGAACGTCGCATCGCGCCTGCGTCGCCGCAGAGCAGGCGGGCGAGCGCCTGGACCGTTTTCTTGCCGCCACGCTCGGGGAACTTTCGCGCGCGCGGCTGCAAGGGTTGCTCGCATCGGGTGAGGTGACGCGAGACGGCGCGACGATAAAAGACGGCAATACAAGGGTCAAACAAGGCCAAACGTATCATGTGCGCGTGCCGCCACCGTCGCCCGCAGAGCCGCAAGGACAAGATATTCCGCTCAACGTCGTCTACGAAGACAAGGATCTCATCGTCATCGACAAGCAGGCAGGACTGGTAGTGCACCCCGCCGCTGGCAATCCGGACGGCACGCTGGTCAACGCGCTGATCGCCCATTGCGGCGCGAGCTTGAAAGGCATCGGAGGCGTGGCCCGGCCGGGTATCGTGCACCGCCTCGACAAGGACACCAGCGGATTGCTGGTCGCGGCGAAGAACGAGCGCGCGATGGCAAGCCTCGCCAAGCAATTCGCCAATCACACCATCGAACGGGCCTATCACGCGGTGGTATGGGGCAGCCCGCGACTGGGTCAGGGCATGATCGAAGGCCAGATCGGGCGCAACCCCTTCGACCGAAAGCGCATGGCGGTGCTCAGAGGCGAACAGGGAAAACGCGCGCGCACACGCTATTCCGTGATCGAACGCTTCGGCGACGATAAACGCCCCTTCGCCAGCCTGATCGAATGCCGGCTGGAAACCGGGCGCACGCATCAGATCCGCGTGCACCTGACCCATCTGGGTCATCCGCTCATCGGCGATCCCTCCTACGGGCGGGCGCGGGCGGCCCCCCGCGCCAAAACCGAGGCCGAAGCGGAGGCCTATCGGACGGCTTCGCAATTCCCGCGACAGGCCCTGCATGCCTTTATTTTGGGGTTTCAGCACCCTTCCACGCACAAGACCGTACGCTTCGAATCTTCCTGGCCAGAAGATTTTTCCAATCTTGTCAAAGCCTTACGAGGCTTGAAAATCCGATAATCCTGCTTAGTTATTACTTCGCTAACTGTAGTGCATTCCGCATCAAGCAGCGGGGCTTGCGCGTTGTTAGAAGGTGCGGCCTTTCACGAACGCGCTTGGGCGTCCGTCGGGGGTCTTTGGGGGTTTAGATCATGAGCAGCCGCGGGCTTCCTGCCCTTCAAGGCGAAGGCGGCCTTTCCCGCTATCTCTCCGAAATCCGGAAGTTTCCGCTTCTGGAGCCGGAAGAGGAGTACATGCTCGCCAAACGCTGGCGCGAGCATGAAGACCCCGGCGCCGCGCGCCGGCTCATCACCAGCCATTTGCGTCTCGTCGCCAAGATCGCGATGGGCTATCGCGGTTATGGATTGCCGGTTTCCGAAATCGTCGCCGAAGGCAATGTCGGCCTGATGCAGGCGGTCAAGCGCTTCGAGCCCGACCGCGGCTTTCGCCTTGCGACCTACGCGATGTGGTGGATCCGCGCCGCCATCCAGGAATACATCCTGCGCTCATGGAGCCTTGTGAAAATGGGCACCACGGCGGCGCAGAAGAAACTGTTCTTCAACCTGCGCAAAGCCAAGGGCAAGATCAACGCGCTGGAAGAAGGCGATCTCACGCCCGAGCATGTGAGCGAGATCGCCAAGAAACTTGCGGTGCCCGAGAGTGAAGTGGTGAACATGAACCGCCGCCTTTCGGCGCCGGACTCTTCGCTCAATGCGCCGTTGCGTTCGGAATCGGAATCCGAATGGCAAGACTGGCTTGCCGACGACACGCTCGACCAGGAAACCCGCCTCGCCGAAAGCGAAGAGATGGGCGAGCGCCATGAACTTCTGGAAACCGCGCTCGGCGAATTGACCGACCGCGAGCGCGAGATCATCCGCGCCCGCCGGCTGCGCGACGAACCGGCGACGCTGGAAGATCTTTCGCAGAAATACGGCGTCAGCCGCGAGCGCGTGCGCCAGATCGAAGTGCGCGCCTTCGAAAAGCTTCAGAACGCCATGAAGAGCGCGCTCAAGGAAAAGCGCAGTCACACGCTCGAAGGCGTGACATAAGCCTCTTCCTGGACGGGCAGCAGAAGAAGAAAAAAGGGCTCACGCGGAGCCGCGGGCGCGGCGTTGCCGCGCCGCGGAGACGGCGGAGCAGATTTTGCCTTTCAAGCTGAGCCGTCGGAACAGGCGTGGCGCGCTTCGCGCGCCAGCTTCTGTCGAGAAGATAGCCACCGAACACTCGCTTTCTCTGCGCCTCTGCGGCGCGACGCAGTCGCGCCTGCGTGAGCCCTTCCTTCATTGTTCCGTCGCCCCGCTATGAGCCGTTATGCATTTGCGTGCGTTCTCGCGCACACCGAACAGACGATATGAATGCGCGTCACGCCAAGAGAACACGGCCATGAAACTGAAGATGTGGCAGGTCGATGCGTTTGCGGCCAAGCCGCTGGAAGGCAATCCAGCCGCGCTCGTGCCTTTGGAGACATGGCTCGACGCTGCGCTGATGCAGAAAATCGCCAACGAGAACAATCTCGCCGAGACGGCCTTTTTCGTGAAGACCGCCCCGGGGAAATACGATCTGCGCTGGTTCACGCCGGAGGGCGAAGTCGATCTTTGCGGCCACGCCACGCTCGCCAGCGCCTGGCTGGTGTTCGACACGATCGATCCCGAGTTGAAGGCGGTCTCGTTCGAGACCCGCTCCGGCACGCTGAGTGTGGAACGCGGACGAGACGGGCGGCATGTGATGTCGATGCCGTCGGATTTCGTCTCGCCGTTCGAAGGTCCAAAAGATTTCGCCAAACAGATCGGCGACGCGTTGGGGGCAACGGCGCCGGACGAAGTGCTCAAAGATCGCTATGTCATGGCGGTGTGGAGCGATCCCAAGATCGTGCGCGGCCTCAAAGGCGCCGGTGAGATCGCACGCGTGCTTCGCTCGGTGAACAGCTGGGGTCTGATCGCCACGGCGCCGGGTGACGGCGAATACGACTTCATCTCACGCTTCTTTGCGCCCGACAAAGGCGTACCCGAAGATCCGGTCACCGGTTCGGCGCATTGCGCGCTAACGCCGTTCTGGGCCAAGCGGCTGGGCAAGAAGACATTGAAAGCCCGGCAAGTCTCGCCGCGCGGCGGCGATCTCATTTGCACGCAGGACGGCACGCGAACGGTGCTGTCCGGACCTTGCGCGCTGTATATGACAGCTGAAATATTTGTTTGAACTTATCCCACGAACTTCGAGCAGCGCCACCCTGTTTCTTACCGCAAAAAGCCCAAAGTTCCTGGGCTTCTTGATTATGCCGGTTTGCGCTATGCTTGCTTGATAAGACCGCGCTGAGCGGCTCGGGGGATTTCAAGATGTGGGATATTTTCCATAAAGCTATTGGTGCGACCTCTGATCTCTTGGACGTCGTCTCCGCGTTCTATTCCGACTATCAGGCTCTGAAGATCGCGGCGACCCTGCTCTTTCTCTATCTCGGTCGGAAGCAAGTCGGCAAGCTCATCGATACCGTCGGCAATTTCTTTGTCAACGTTGTCAAGGCGCCAGCCGACGCCGCCGCTTCATCGAGCACGGCCGCCTTCAATGTGGCGGGCGAGATGGCGAAGGGCTTCCAAGAGGAGTACGGCAAAAGCGTCGTCGCCACACTGGCGATCGCAATCCCCATCTCGGTGATAGCCCTGGCGTTGGCCGCGGTGAATTTCTATCTCATGCAGAGACCGCTGCAGGAGTTGTTTGGTGGAATCCGCTTTGTGCTGCCGTTTGTGGGGCCGCTCGCGATCGCCAACTTGGCCGCTTTCGCCATCGTCGCGGCGGAATTCCTGCTCGGCCTGTTTCTGATGGCGCAGCTCAATTTGTCACTTTTCTTTCCGCGCGCCGAGAAGAAGCCTTCTGCGGCCCATCCGTTCCTTCGCCGCAGTCTGTTTGTCGGGTTGCTGGCGTTGTCGCTGGTCGAGGTAGGCATTGCTTATCACCGCGAACTACTCATCGAGCAGGAAGAAAAATTTCGGCAAACCATTAGCACCGTCATAGGATCGTCGAGTGAAGACAGGCTGACGAAGAAAGCAAATGCACCCGCGCAGGCCGAGTCTTCAACTCTGCCGGGGATCGCGCAGATGCAGACAATCCCCACCATGTATCAGGCGATCCTCGGCTTCATGATGCCGTGGATTCTCATGCTCTCGTCGGATCTGATCTTGTCGGTTTTTTCTGCCTCATTCGCGATCGTCACTTTCCTCGTCGGGGCGGTGGCGCTGGTCGTGCAGGCGCCGTTCTTCCTTGCGACCGAATTGGTCAAAGGCCTGCAGACTGCCGTGCTTGCCCTGTTCGAGCTGATCATGACCGTCGTTGAGACGGTGATGTGGCCGCTGACGGAGTTGGCGCGGCGGCTGTCCAGAAGCCAGCCGTAACCGCACATCGGCTGCGCGCTGTCATGATGTCGAGACAAAAGCTGCCGGGCTGGCGAGAGTTCCGCGCCATTGCCGCAATGGTCCTCTGCCTGCCATTTATGTCCTGCGATACCGCAGGCAGCGGGCGCGACGTATATGTCTTGATCGATATCTCGGCGAGCTATTTTCCCCGCGCCGTTAAGAGCATGCACGAGTTGGGTCTGATCGTGATTCCGATGGCTGGAGGCGACACATTTACCTTGGCGTACATTCAAAGCTGCAGCTTCAGCGATGCTGCAAAAGTCATCGACGTTCGCTTGGCGGATCAGCAGACGCCGCGGGAAGAACAACAGGGCGAGATTCTGAACTACTTGCACAATGGCATACCCAAACTGCGTCAGACGGAGCACACCGACATCACGGGCGCGATTTTTTTGGCTGCGGAATATCTGAAACCGTCGCGATCGGACCGCAAGGCGCTCATCATCTTTTCGGACATGGTCCAGGACCTGGCGCCGGATTGCGTTCGACCGGCGTCTCTTGAGCAAGCGCATCTGTCGGGGTTGACGGTCATTCTCGCCAATGTCAGCAAGACATCAGGCGACAACGAAGATCCGGAAGCTTATTTCCGCAGAATCGACAAATGGACTTCGCAGTTGAAGCGCGCTGGCGCGCGCAAGGTCTACCAGGTCAACAACATGGAGCAGGTCGAGGACATCTTGGAAAAGATGTAGTCCCTCGAGGGAACGCCGATGCTCGGCGCAATCGTCTCCGCCTGTCGCGCGCGCGATCTGACGATGGCCAAAGTCACCGCGCGTCGGCTCGCCGATTGCATGGCCGTGCGGCGCTACCTCTTGGCTTGCCCATGGACGAGTTCGCGTTCTTCAAAGCCGCCCTTCCGTCGCAGATCGAGGTCGTCGACGAAAACGGATCTCGCCTTTCACGCGGGAGGCGTTGCGCGTTCGTTTGCTCGGTGCCGTGATGATATTTGCAGCAGTTCGTCAAGCTCGCCGTCAGTGCGAACGCATAAATCACCTCTCCCCCCGAGGGGGAGAGGGAAAGTTCAGAGAGAAACATCTTACTGCGGCGCGTCGGCCCAGCCATACTTCAGGATGAGAGACAGCGTCCAGCTGTCCTTGCCCGTCGAGCGCGCATCGTCGAGCAGCCAGCCCTTTTTGCCGCGTTCGAAATAGAGATGAATTTCTTCGGGCTTGCCTTCGTTCTTGAATCTGGCGACGACGATCTTGCGGTCTTTGGCGCTCTCAACGTCAAGGCCCTTCACTTTCACGCCGCTGATCTGCCAGTCCTGGGCATTGCTCCAGAAATCGAAATCCATGCGACCGACCTCGCCGCCCGCTTCCTTCGTGTCGAGAGCGAACAGCGCGGACAGGCGCGGCGTATAGATATCCTCCGGCGCCATGTAGGAATTTTTGGCATTGGCCTTGACCATGTTTGCGTAAACGCCATTCACAAATTTCACCGGATCGGAAATCACAGTCGCCGCAGCGGCAAAATTCGGCGCGAGCAAAACGCTCACAAAAGCGGCAATCGCGAAGAGACGAGCGTGCATTGCATTTCCCCCATGACAGAATGGCACACGCTATCGCGGTTGACCCCTCTCACGCGAATCCCTAATTTGATTGCGGGCCACACCTCCCCAACGAGGTGCGTTCATTCTGGAAGGAATGACTGATGACCGGTATCAAACCGGCCGTGCGCCCTGCACGGCCTTTTTTTTCGTCCGGACCTTGCGCCAAACGGCCGGGTTGGACGCCTGAAGCTCTCGCACAGGGATTTCTGGGACGCTCCCACCGCGCCAAGGACGGCAAGGCGCGGTTGAAGGACGCCATCGACCGCACCAAGAAAATTCTCGGCATTCCCGCCGACTATCGCGTCGGCATCGTGCCGGCGTCCGACACCGGCGCGGTGGAAATGGCGATGTGGTCCATGCTGGGGGCAAGGCAAGTCGACCTCTTTGCCTGGGAAAGTTTCGGCGAAGACTGGGTGACCGACGCGGTCAAGCAGCTGAAGCTGGACGCGCGCATCTTCAAGGCGGGATACGGCGAACTTCCCGATCTGCGCCAAGCCGATCCCGCACACGACGTCGTTTTCCTGTGGAACGGCACGACCAGCGGCGTGCGCGTGCCGGACGGCGAATGGATTGCGAAAGACCGCGAAGGCATCACCATTTGCGATGCGACGAGCGCGGCCTTCGCCATGGATCTGCCGTGGGACAAGCTCGATGTAACGACATTCTCCTGGCAGAAAGTGTTGGGCGGCGAAGCCGCGCACGGCATGCTGGTCTTGTCGCCGCGCGCGGTGGCGCGGCTGGAAAGTTACGTGCCGGATCGCCCGCTACCTAAAATCTTTCGCATGACCAAAGGCGGCAAGCTCAACGAAGGTATTTTCGAAGGCGAGACGATCAACACGCCCTCCATGTTGGCGCTGGAAGATTATCTCGACGCCTTGAAGTGGGCTGAAGGCATCGGCGGCTTGCGCGCGCTGATTGCGCGGTCGCAATCCAACGCCCAAGTGCTCGAACGCTGGATGCGCGAATGCGGCTGGGCGGAGAATCTCGCGCGCGAACAGGGTTCGCGGTCCAACACCAGCGTCTGTTTGAAGATCACCGATCCGGCCTTCACCAAGCTCGATGAAGAAAAACGCTATGAGATGGTGAAGAAGCTGGCGAACACGCTGGAGAAGGAACAGGTCGCCTACGACATCGCGGGGCACCGCAACGCGCCGCCGGGCTTGCGTATCTGGTGCGGCGCCACGGTCGACAAAGCCGATCTCGAAGCGTTGACGCCCTGGCTCGATTGGGCCTGGGCGCAGGTGAAAGGTTAGCGACAATGCCCAAGGTTCTTATTGCCGACAAACTTTCACCTGCCGCCCTTGGGATCTTCAAGGAGCGCGGCGTCGAGGCCGACGTCAAGACGGGGCTCAGCAAGGAAGAACTGCTCGCCATCGTGGGAGACTACGACGGCATCGCCTTGCGGTCGGCGACCAAGATTACGGCAGATGTCATCAAGGCGGCGAAGAAACTCAAAGTCGTAGGCCGCGCCGGCATCGGCGTCGACAATGTCGACATTCCGGCGGCAACGGCGGCAGGCGTGATCGTGATGAATACGCCGTTCGGCAATTCCATCACCACCGCCGAGCATGCCATCGCGCTGATGATGGCGCTGGCGCGCGAGCTTCCCGCCGCCAACGCCTCCACCCAGGCCGGCAAGTGGGAAAAGAACCGCTTTATGGGCGTGGAGCTCTACGGCAAGACGCTGGGCCTGATTGGGGCGGGCAACATCGGCTCCATCGTCGCCGATCGCGCCAAGGGCCTGAAGATGAAGGTGATCGCGTTCGATCCTTATCTTTCGGCCGAACGCGCCGCCGATCTGGGAATCGAAAAGGTCGAACTGAACGAGCTTCTGCCGCGCGCCGATTTCATCACGCTGCACACCCCGCTCACCCACGAAACGCGCAACATCCTCTCGGCGGACGCCATCCACAAAATGAAAAAGGGCGCGCGCATCAT
>JACQDN010000031.1 GCA_016201105.1 Pseudomonadota bacterium | reverse complement strand
GACTATCTTGAATTCATGCCGGACGAACTTCACGCGGGCGCGGTGGAGTCCGGCCGACTGATGATCGAGCATCCCTGCGGCTTGTGGCAAATCAGCCCGGTTCACTATCGCCGCGGCTTTGCGCGACACATGGGAGTGACTGCTTTCCCGCTGCGTTTCGGCGAACGGCGTGCGTTTCAGCTTCTAGGCATTCTGATGCCGGTGGAAACTCTACTCCGGCCGATGTCTTCCCGAGACAGTCCGCTGCTCTATGAAACGGCGTCGATCTTCGAATTTATCGATTTCGGTGCCGGCACTCCAGTTTGGCCAACGGTTCCGACCCGTCCGATCGTTTCTTGACACTGTGGGGTGGCGGCCCTAAATCGGGCCCCTTTCGCGCACGTATGGCGCGAAAACGCCCGCGGGGGCGTAGCTCAGTTGGTTAGAGTGACGGCCTGTCACGCCGTAGGTCGCGGGTTCGAGCCCCGTCGCTCCCGCCAGCCTTCGCTCGCGAAGCGAGAGAAGGCTGCCGCGCCGAAGCCCAACGGGCGAAGGCGGGCCGGTTGCCGCGAGCTACGGCTCGGCAAGCCGCCACTCACCAGATTTCCATCGTCCCAGCTGCTCCCATTGCGTTGCACTAAAGCCACCGTTTCCGGACGCTGTTTCGTAATTTGGGAATGGTTCGCAACAAGGCGAAAAAGCCTGTTTTCCCGCGGCGAATCTTGGTCTAAACGGCGCGTTGCAAGCGGGGGCTCGATACCTATACTGCGCCCGCGAAATGGCACCGGATTCGCACTTTTTTGCCGGCGCGCCAGCGCAGGGCCGGTGCCGAACTGGTGTTAAGTCAAATTCCGCGGGATCAAGCGATGGAAAAGCTCCTTATTGAATATCTCCCCATCCTGATCTTCATCGCGATCGCCGGGGCCATCAGCGTCGCGTTGATCGCCGTTCCCTTCCTGGTAGCCCCTTCCAAGCCCGATCCGGAAAAGCTTTCGGCCTATGAATGCGGGTTCAATGCTTTCGGTGACGCGCGCATGAAGTTCGACGTCCGCTTCTATCTCGTCACTCTGCTTTTCATCATCTTCGATCTGGAAGTGGCCTTCCTCTTTCCCTGGGCGATCACGCTGGGAAAAACCGGCGTCTTCGCCTTCTGGTCGATGATGGCGTTTCTCGCCGTGCTCACCATTGGCTTCATCTATGAGTGGAAGAAGGGCGCGCTCGAATGGGAGTAGTGGGAACCGGTCCTTTGGCCGGGCAGGGCGCACGCGCGGGCGTTGAAGGTGGAAGACCCGTCACCGACAACGATCCCTATTTCAAGGCGATGAATCTGGAGCTGCAGGACAAGGGGTTCCTTGTCGCCTCCGCCGACGCCCTCATCAATTGGGCCCGTACCGGCTCGCTGATGTGGATGACGTTCGGGCTCGCCTGCTGCGGCGTCGAGATGATGCAGGCGAGCATGCCGCGCTACGATCTGGAACGCTTCGGCATCGCGCCGCGCGCCTCTCCGCGTCAATCCGATGTGATGATCGTCGCCGGTACGCTGACCAACAAGATGGCGCCCGCGTTGCGCAAGCTTTACGACCAGATGCCCGAGCCGCGCTACGTGATCTCGATGGGATCCTGCGCCAACGGCGGCGGCTACTATCACTACTCCTACTCGGTCGTGCGCGGCTGCGACCGCATCGTGCCGGTGGATATTTATGTACCCGGCTGTCCGCCAACGGCCGAAGCACTGGTCTACGGCATCATGCTGCTACAGCGGAAAATCCGCCGTACCGGAACGATTGATCGGTAGCGGCGATGGAAGAGCGGCTGACCGAACTCGGCAAACATCTTCAGCTCGCGCTGCCCGGCGCGGTGCGCGGCCAGTCAGCGGCCTTCGAGGAACTGACGCTGGAGATCGAGCCCGGTGAGGTCGTGCGCGTGATGAAAGTGCTGCGCGACGATCCCAAATGTCAGTTCAAGATTCTCGTCGACATCTGCGGCGTGGACTGGCCACAGCGCGCGCAGCGTTTCGACGTCGTCTATCATCTGTTGTCGCTGACCAACAATTTCCGCCTGCGGGTCAAGCTGCAGGTCGATGAAGACACGGCCGTGCCGTCCATCGTCGCGATCTATGCGGCGGCCAACTGGTTCGAGCGTGAAGCCTTCGACATGTACGGCGTCTCCTTCACCGACCATCCCGATCTGCGCCGTATCCTCACCGACTACGGTTTCAGCGGTTACCCGCTGCGCAAGGATTTTCCGCTCACCGGCTACGTCGAAGTCCGTTACGACGACGAGCAAAAGCGTGTCGTCTACCAGCCCGTGCAATTGGTGCAGGAATATCGCGATTTCGATTTCATGAGCCCGTGGGAGGGCGCGAAGACGATCCTCCCCGGAGATGAAAAAGCGGTGAAAAAGGTGGGCGGCGAATAGCGATGTTGTCCAGGCGTGCATCCGAGCAGGTTTTCCACCCTCCCCTTGAGGGAGGGTCGAAATTTGCGCAGCAAATTTCGGGGAGGGGTCATGCCGAGACCTCTCCATGCACGCGCGAATATGACGGCGTTCAACCTACTCACCACAGCATGACCCCTCCCCGAAAAATTCTTCGCTACGCTGCGAATTTTTCGACCCTCCCTCAAGGGGAGGGTGGGTAGCGCCATGTCTGACACGGCATCCGAAAACTCCATCACCCTGAATTTTGGCCCGCAACATCCCGCGGCGCATGGTGTGTTGCGTCTGGTGATGGACCTGGACGGAGAGATCGTCACCCGTGTCGATCCGCATATCGGGCTCCTGCATCGCGGCACCGAGAAGCTGATCGAGCACAAGACCTATCTGCAGGCGCTGCCCTACTTCGACCGGCTCGACTATGTCGCGCCGATGAATCAGGAGCATGCCTTCGCGCTGGCGACCGAGAGGCTGCTTGGTCTCGAAGTGCCCAAGCGCGGCCAATATATCCGCGTGCTCTATTGCGAAATCGGTAGGCTGCTGAACCATCTTTTAAACGTCACCACGCAGGCGATGGACTGCGGCGCGTTGACGCCTCCGCTGTGGGGTTTCGAAGAGCGCGAAAAGCTGATGGTGTTCTACGAACGCGCCAGCGGCAGCCGCATGCACGCCGCCTATTTCCGCACCGGCGGCGTACATCAAGATCTGCCGCCCGATCTGATCGACGACATCTACAAGTTCTGCGAACAATTTCCCCGCGTGATCGACGATATCGACTCGCTGCTGACTGAGAGCCGCATCTTCAAGCAACGCAATGTCGACATCGGCGTCGTCACACGCGCCGACGCCGAAGCCTGGGGCTTTACCGGCGTCATGTTGCGCTCGACGGGCGTCGCCTGGGATTTGCGCCGGGCTCAACCTTACGAATGCTATAGCGAGCTCGATTTCAAAGTCCCGGTCGGCAAGAGCGGCGACAACTACGACCGCTATCTGATGCGCATGGAAGAGATGCGTCAGTCCACGCACCTCATGAAGCAGTGCATCGAGAAGATGCCGAAGGGACCGGTCGTCACCGAAGATCACAAGATCTCTCCGCCGCGCCGCGCCGAGATGAAGCAGTCGATGGAAGCGCTGATCCATCACTTCAAGCTCTATACCGAAGGATATCGCGTCCCCGCCGGCGAAGTGTACGCGGCAGTGGAAGCGCCCAAGGGCGAGTTCGGCGTCTATCTCATCGGTGACGGCTCCAATCGGCCCTATCGCTGCAAGATCCGTGCGCCCAGCTTCGTGCATCTGGCTGCGCTGGACTACATGTCCAAGGGCCACATGCTCGCCGACGTCTCCGCCATCATCGGCTCGCTCGACATCGTGTTCGGGGAGGTCGATCGATGAGTTTGCGCCGTCTTCATCCCGAGCAGCCCGCAAGTTTCGCGTTCAACGCCGAAAACAAAGCGTGCTGCGATCAATGGATCGCGAAATACCCTGCCGGCCGTCAGGCCAGTGCGGTGATCGCGTTGCTTTGGATCGGCCAGGAACAGGAAGGCTGGGTCACCAAGGCGATGATCGAACAAGTCGGGCGCATGCTCGATATGCCTTACATCCGCGTGCTGGAAGTCGCGACCTTCTACACGATGTTCAACCTCGCTCCGGTCGGCAAGCATCTGGTACAAGTTTGCACGACAACGCCTTGCTGGCTGCGCGGCTCGGATGACATCGTCGCCGCCTGCAAGAAACAAATCGCGCCGACCCCGCGCACGGTCTCCGCCGACGGCAAATTCTCCTGGATGGAAGTGGAGTGTCTGGGCGCTTGCGTGAACGCCCCGATGCTGCAGATCGGCAAGGATTTTTACGAAGATCTCGACGGTCCGATGACCGAGAAACTCCTTGAAGCCTTCCGCCGCGGCGAAACGCCGAAGCCCGGGCCGCAGAACGGCAGGCATTCCTCTGAGCCGGCGGGCGGCGCGACGACATTGAAGGAGCGCACGTCGTGATGCGCTCACATGTTTCCTCTTTGCTCGCACAGAAACATTGCCTCTCCCCCCTCGGGGGAGAGGGCAGGGTGAGGGGGTCTCGACGCGCCTCGGAGTGCGACAGCGTGGGCGCATTGTATTCGCATCTCCGCTGCCCGTTTGAGTTGGCCGCTCCGACTTCACGCGCCCCCTCACCCCGCCCTCTCCCCCGCTACGCGGGGGCGAGGGAGATTTTCAAAGGATGCGCACGTGCTCTCTGATCGCGACCGCGTCTTCACCAACCTCTACGGCTTCGAGAGCCCCGGCCTTGAGGCTGCGAAGGCGCGCGGCAACTGGGAAGGCACCAAGAAGATTATCGAACTCGGTCCCGAAGCGATCGTCGACATCATGAAGAAGTCGGGTCTGCGCGGCCGTGGCGGCGCAGGTTTCCCGACCGGCCTCAAATGGTCGTTCATGCCCAAGGAAGTGAAGGAGCGGCCGCACTATCTCGTCGTCAACGCGGACGAGTCCGAGCCGGGCACCTGCAAGGACCGCGATATTCTCCGCCACGATCCGCACACACTGGTCGAAGGCTGTCTCATCGCGAGCTTCGCGATGCGTGCGCATGCCTGTTACGTCTATGTGCGCGGCGAGTTCATTCGCGAGCGCGAGGCGCTGCAGCGCGCGGTCGACGAGGCCTATGCCGCCAAGCTGATCGGCAAGGACAATGTCCACGGCTGGGATTTCGATCTCTACGTCCATCACGGCGCGGGCGCCTATATCTGCGGCGAAGAAACCGCGCTGCTCGAAAGCTTGGAAGGCAAGAAAGGCCAACCGCGACTGAAGCCGCCGTTTCCGGCGAATGTCGGGCTCTACGGCTGTCCCACGACGGTTAACAATGTGGAGAGCATCGCGGTCGCGCCCACCATCCTGCGCCGTGGCGCGGAATGGTTCGCCGGTATCGGCCGACCCAACAACACCGGCACGAAAGTCTTCTGCATCTCGGGCCATGTGAACAAGCCGTGCAATGTGGAAGAGGAGATGGGCCTTCCGCTCAAGGAGCTCATCGAGAAACATGCGGGCGGCGTTCGCGGCGGCTGGGACAATCTGCTTGCCATCATTCCGGGCGGCGCCTCGGTCCCGCTCCTTCCAAAATCCATCTGCGACACTGTGCTGATGGATTTCGATTCGTTGAAGGACGTGCAGTCCGGCCTCGGCACCGCCGCCGTCATCGTGATGGACAAGTCCACCGACGTGGTGAAGGCGATCCAGCGGCTTGCCTATTTCTACAAGCACGAGAGCTGCGGGCAGTGTACGCCGTGCCGCGAAGGCACGGGCTGGATGTGGCGCGTGATGACGCGGCTGCAGAAGGGCGACTCCCGCTCGTCCGAAATCGATCTGCTGTACGAAGTGACGAAGGAAGTGGAAGGCCACACCATCTGTGCGCTGGGCGATGCCGCCGCGTGGCCGATCCAGGGCCTCATCCGTCATTTTCGTCCCGAACTTGAGCGGCGCATCGCCGCCCGCAAACAGGCAGCGGAGTAGCGCGATGTTCGAATCTCTGGCCACCACACAGACGATGATCGCGCTGATGCTGTTCGTGCTGATGGTGATCGCCGTCGGCCAGGCGTTGCGCTGGCGTTCGCTGCAAGCGAAGTTGGTCTACCTCGGTCAGTGCGACGTGGCTATCAAGTTTCCGCGTTTTTCCAACCCCGCGCTCATGAAGCTCGATCTGCGCGACAAGACCGCTGACGGAGACCGCGACGCCTTTGAATCCTACGAATGGTTCGTCGCCCGGCTCGTCTATGTGCTGGATGAAGCGCTGCGGTTCTGGCCGAGTTCGCAATGGGTCGCGGTGGCCGATACCCAGCTCGCCAACCACAAGGATTATTTTGCATCGGATTATTACGCGAAACAGAACTATCTGCCGCACTATTCCTCGCGGATGCGTGCGCTGATCGAAAAGCAGCGGAGATCTGCATGAATCTCCACTTGGCCCAGGTCAATATTGGCAGGTTGCGCGGAGGGATGGACGATCCGCGTATGGCGGATTTCTATGCCAATCTCGCGCGGGTGAACGCACTGGCCGAACGCATGCCGGGCTTCGTGTGGCGGCTGAAGGACGACAGCGGGACGAATGCGCTTTCGCTCCACTGGCTTGGCGATCCGACGATGAACGTGAACATGTCCGTGTGGGAAAGCGCCGAAGCGCTCGGCAAGTTCGTCTTCCAGACGGTTCATCGGGGCATCTATGTGCGCAAGCACGAATTCTTCGAGATGCCGGCGGAGAGCACCGTGGCGATGTGGTGGATCCCGGCCGGCCACATCCCGACCCTGGACGAAGCCGAGGAAAGACTCGAGCATTTGAACACTCATGGGCCAAGTGAATTTGCCTTCGGTTGGGCAGACTTGCCGTCCGCGAAATCCTTTCTTGAGAAGAAGTGCGCCTGATGGCACGCAAACTCATCATCGACGGCAAGGAAATCGAAGCGGAGGACAACCTCACGCTTCTGCAGGCGTGTGAGCAGGCGGGCGCCGAGATTCCACGTTTCTGCTATCACGAGCGGCTTTCGGTGGCCGGCAATTGCCGCATGTGTCTAGTGGAATGGGTGGGCGCGCCCAAGCCGCAGGCCTCCTGCGCGCTGCAAGTGAAAGACATCTTCCCCAACAAGGACGGCACGCCCGCCAAGATCAACACCAAGTCGCCTTACGTGAAGAAGGCGCGCGAAGGGGTGATGGAATTCCTGCTCATCAACCATCCGCTCGATTGCCCGATCTGCGATCAGGGCGGGGAATGCGATCTGCAGGATCAGGCGATGGCCTATGGCCGCGCCGCATTTTATCGCTTCGACGAAAACAAGCGCGCCGTCGAAGACAAATATATGGGCCCGCTGATCAAGACGATCATGACCCGCTGCATTCAGTGTACGCGCTGCGTACGCTTTGCGACCGAGGTCGCGGGCGTGCCCGATCTCGGCGCTACCGGCCGCGGCGAGGATATGGAAATCACGACTTATCTCGAGAAAGCGTTCTCGTCGGAGCTTTCCGGGAACATTGTCGATCTTTGCCCGGTGGGTGCGCTGACCTCGAAGCCTTACGCCTTCAATGCGCGGCCGTGGGAGTTGCGCAAGACCGAATCCGTCGACGTGATGGACGCGCAAGGCTGCAATATCCGGGTCGATGCGCGCGGGCCGGAAGTGCTGCGGGTGTTGCCGCGCGTCAATGAAGACGTGAACGAGGAATGGATTTCCGACAAAGCGCGTCATGCCTGCGACGGCTTGCGCACGCAGCGTCTCGACAAACCTTATCTGCGCAAGAACGGCAAACTTGAACCCGTTTCCTGGGCGGAAGCTTTTGCGGCGATTGCCGCGAAGGCAAAAGCGACCAGACCGCAGGCGATGGCGGCGATCGTCGGCGATCTAGCGGCGGCCGAAGAAATCAAGGCGCTCAAGGATTTGATGACGTCGCTGGGTGTCGCCAATCTCGAATGCCGGCAGGATGGCGCCAAGCTCGGCGGTCCGCGTCCGTCTTATCTCTTCAATTCCGGTATTGCCGGCGTCGATGCCGCCGATGCCCTGCTGCTGATCGGCGCCAATCCGCGCTGGGAAGCCCCGGTGCTGAACGCACGTATCCGCAAGACCTGGCTCGGCGGCGCGCTCAAGATCGCTGGATTTGGCGTGACACGGGATCAAACCTATCCGGTGGAAAATCTCGGCAACGATCTCTCGGCCCTCTCCAAGATCGCCGATGGCTCGCATGCTTTCGCGCAAGTGCTCAAAGACGCCAAGCGTCCGATGGTGATCGTCGGGCCGGGTGTCGTGGCGCGTCCCGACGGCGCAGCGATCCTCAATCTGGTCGCAAAGATCGCCGGCGACACCGGCATGATCGGGCCTGCAGGTTCTGTGGCCGAAGGCGGTTGGATCGGGTTCAACGTGCTGCACACCGCGGCCTCGCGCGTCGCAGCCCTCGATCTCGGTTTTGTGCCGGGACAAGGCGGCCGCGACATGGCCGGCATTCTTGACGGCGCGTCGAAGGGCGAAATCGAATTCGTCTATCTGCTGGGCGCCGACGAATTCGATACCGCGAAACTCGGCAAGGCGGTTGTCGTCTATCAGGGCACGCATGGCGATGCGGGTGCGCATCGCGCCGACGTGATTCTTCCCGCCGCCGCCTACACTGAAAAGGAAGGCCTCTACGCCAATTTCGAAGGCCGGATGCAGCGAGCGCGCCGCGCGACCTTCCCGCCGGGCGAGGCCAAGGAAGATTGGGCAATTTTGCGCGCGCTTTCCGATGTACTCGGCCAGCGCTTGCCCTATGACGATCTCACTTCGTTGCGCGCCGCCATCGTGCGGCAGGTTCCGCATTTCGCGCAGGAAGGCTTGGCGGCGGCGCACAAAGGCGCCGATCCAGCCGTTTGGAACGCGATCGGGTTGTCCGGACAGGTCGATACGTCTTGCCCGCTTGCTTCGTCGATCAAAGATTTCTACATGACCAATCCGATCGCGCGCGCGAGCAAGACGTTGGCGGAGTGCAGCCGCATCTTCTCGGACCCTGCCCACAAGATGGCGGCGGAGTAGGGCGATGCTGCTCACGCACTACTTCAACACACTCGGATTGCCCTACAACTGGGCCTGGACGCTGAGCCAGGTCCTGGTGCTCGGCGTGTGCGAGTTTCTGGCCCTGCTCGGCGTCGCTGCCGTCATTCTTCTGGATCGCAAGATCTGGGCGGCGGTGCAGATGCGGCGCGGTCCCAATGTCGTGGGCGCTTTCGGTCTGCTGCAGACCATCGCGGACGCGTTCAAGTTCCTGCTCAAGGAAGTGATCATTCCGGCAGGCGCCAACAAGGTGATCTTCATTCTGGCGCCGCTGGTGACGGCGACGCTCGCTTTTGCCGGATGGGCCGTCATTCCCTTCGACAATGGCTGGGTGGTTTCCAACATCAATGTCGGCATTCTCTACCTCTTCGCGGTGTCCTCGCTCGGCGTCTACGGCGTCATCATGGCCGGCTGGGCATCGAACTCGAAATACGCCTTCCTCTCCGCGCTACGTGCCGCGGCCCAGATGGTCTCCTACGAAGTCTCCATCGGTTTCGTGATGATCACGGTGCTGCTGTTCGCAGGCTCCCTCAATCTCTCCGACATCGTGCGTGCGCAAGCCCAGCAAGGCTGGTTCGCGTTCACCATTCTCTTTCCGATGTTCGTGGTGTTCTTCGTTTCCACCCTGGCCGAAACCCAGCGTCCGCCGTTCGATCTGCTGGAAGCGGAATCCGAACTCGTCGCGGGCTTTTTCGTCGAATATTCCTCGACGCCGTTTCTGCTCTTCTTTCTCGGCGAGTATGTGAGCATCATGCTGCTCTGCGCGCTGATGTCGGTTCTATTTCTCGGCGGCTGGTTGCCGCCGCTGCAGATGTGGCCGTTCACGCTGGTTCCCGGGGTCGTATGGTTCTTCGGGAAGATCATGTTCCTCTTCTTCATGATTGCGATGGTGAAGGCGTTCGTGCCGCGCTACCGCTATGACCAGCTGATGCGGCTGGGTTGGAAGGTGTTCCTGCCACTGTCGCTGTTCTGGGTGGTGCTCAGCGCCGGCTGGATTCTCTATTTTCACGGAGGAGCGCACTGATGGCATGGCTTGATCGGACGGCGCGCTCAATATTCCTCTGGGAGTTCGTGAAGAGCTTCGGGCTCTCCATGCGCTACTTCTTCTCTCCGAAAGCGACGCTGAACTATCCGTTCGAAAAAGGTCCGCTCTCTCCGCGGTTCCGCGGCGAGCACGCGCTGCGCCGCTATCCCAACGGCGAAGAACGCTGCATCGCCTGCAAGCTCTGCGAAGCGATTTGCCCCGCGCAGGCCATCACCATCGAAGCCGAACCGCGCGAAGACGGCAGCCGCCGCACCACGCGCTACGACATCGACATGGTGAAGTGCATCTATTGCGGATTCTGCCAGGAAGCTTGCCCTGTCGACGCCATCGTCGAAGGCCCCAACTTCGAGTTCTCCACCGAAACGCGCGAAGAACTCTACTACGACAAGGCGCGGCTGCTCGCGAACGGCGACCGCTGGGAGCGTGAGATCGCGCATAGCCTGGAACTGGACGCACCGTACAGATGACCAGGGAACCAACCTTGACCCAGTTCCACCCTCCCTCGGGAGGGTCGAAGCGCGAAGCGCTTCGGGGAGGATGTGCAAGGGCACGCTTCCTCTTCCAAATCCTCCCCGAAATTTGCTTCACAAATTTCGACCCTCCCAAGGGAGGGTGGAAGTGAGTGAACATGTCTCTCGCTGACATTGAAGCGCGCGTGCGCGCCAAAGCTGGCGCATCGGACCCGCGCGCCCGCGCCAAGCGTTATGCGGCGGCCGAAAGCGCCCGCCGCATCGCCAATCTAAAAGCCGAGGGCTTCGTCGTCCCGCTTTCGGAATGGCTCGGGCACAACAACGGACCCGATTGGGACGTTGCCGAACTCTTCATCGCGTTCTGCTGGAAGAAGGCGCTGGAGAAGGCGTGGGCGCCGCCGACGATGGAAATCGGCATTCGCCGCGCCCGCAAAGCCGAAGCGCTGGGCGTGACCTATCGCCAATACGTGCTGGAAATTCTGGAACGCGGCCGCTATCTCGACGAAGAGACAGCTGCACCGTTCAGGGCGCACTAGGAAACGGACGAAATATGATCGCCGCCCTCGCCTTCTATATTTTCTCCGCGATCCTGATCGCCTCGGCGCTCATGGTGATATCGGCGCGCAATCCCGTGCATTCGGTGCTGTTTCTCATTCTCGCCTTCTTCAACGCGGCGGCCCTGTTTGTGCTGCTGGGTGCGGAATTCCTCGCGATGATCCTCGTCATCGTCTATGTCGGCGCGGTCGCGGTGCTGTTTCTCTTCGTCGTCATGATGCTCGACGTGGATTTCGCCGAATTGAAGAAAGGCGCGCTGCGATATCTGCCGTTTGGTGGATTAGTCGGATTGGTGCTGGCGGCCGAACTCATTCTGGTCGGCGGCGTATGGGCTTTTGCGCCGAAAGCGCAGCAGGCGTTGGCCAGCGCCACGCCGGCCCACATGTCCAATACCGAAGCGCTGGGGCGCATTCTCTATACGGACTACGTCTATTACTTTCAGATCGCGGGCCTCGTGCTGCTGGTCGCCATGATCGGCGCCATCGTTTTGACGCTGCGCCGGCGCCCGGGCGTGCGCCGCCAATCGATCGCGCGGCAGAACGCGCGCGATCCGGCCGAGACGATGGACGTGGTCGATATCAAACCGGGGCAGGGGGCTTGATGCGATGGTGATCGGTCTCAGCCACTATCTCGCCATCGCCGCCATACTTTTCACCATCGGCGTATTCGGCATTTTCCTCAACCGCAAGAACGTCATCGTGATGCTGATGTCGATCGAACTCATCCTGCTCGCCGTCAACATAAACTTTGTCGCGTTCTCCTCGTTTCTCGGCGATCTGGTGGGGCAAGTGTTCGCGCTGTTCGTCTTGACGGTGGCGGCGGCCGAAGCGGCAATCGGGCTTGCTATTCTCGTCATCTATTTCCGCAACCGCGGCTCCATCGCGGTTGAGGACGTGAATTTGATGAAAGGCTGATCGCGGCGCTCATGTATACGGCAATCGTCTTTCTTCCCATTCTGGGCTCGCTGATTGCGGGCCTGTTTGGCCGCCTGATCGGTGCGCGCGCCTCCGAACTCGTGGCGACGGGGCTGCTCTTCGTTTCGGCGGCGTTGTCGATCCTGGCCTTCAACGATGTCGCGCTGCTCGGCCATCTGGGCGCCAACGGCGCGCCGCTCAAGATCGCGATTGCGCCATGGATCCATTCCGGCGATTTCGAAGCCGATTGGAAGATCCGCGTCGATGTTCTGACGGTGGTGATGCTGGTGGTCGTCACCGGCGTCTCCTCGCTCGTGCATCTCTATTCGATGGGCTACATGCACGAAGATTCGCATCGCCCACGGTTCTTCTCCTATCTCTCGTTCTTTACCTTCGCGATGCTGATGCTGGTGACGGCGGATAACTTCCTGCAGATGTTCTTCGGCTGGGAAGGTGTGGGCTTGGCGTCCTATCTCTTGATCGGCTTCTGGTATACCCGCCCCAGCGCCAATGCGGCTGCCATCAAGGCGTTCATCGTCAATCGCGTGGGCGACTTCGGCTTCGCGCTCGGCATCTTCGGCGTCTACTATATCTTTGGCACGCTCGATTTCGATGCCGTGTTCCACGCCGCGCCGGGTTTTGTCGGCAAGACGATGCATTTCGGCAGCTGGAACGTCGACATTCTGACCACGCTCTGTCTGCTCTTGTTCGTGGGCGCGATGGGCAAGTCGGCGCAATTGGGTCTGCACACTTGGCTGCCGGACGCCATGGACGGCCCCACCCCGGTTTCCGCCCTCATCCACGCCGCCACCATGGTGACGGCCGGCGTGTTTCTGGTTTGCCGCGCGTCGCCGATGTTCGAACTGTCGCCGACGGCGCTGGCGGTGGTGACGTTCGTGGGCGCAACGACCGCGTTCTTCGCCGCCTCGGCCGGCCTCTTTCAGAACGACATCAAGCGCGTCATCGCCTATTCCACGTGTTCGCAGCTCGGCTACATGTTCGCCGCAGCCGGGGTTTCGGCCTATGGCGCGGCCATGTTCCATCTCTTCACCCACGCCTTCTTCAAGGCGCTGCTCTTTCTGGGCGCGGGCGCCGTAATCCACGCCGTGCATCACGAGCAGGACATGCGAAAGATGGGCGGGCTCGCGCGCGCCATTCCCTTCACTTGGGCCATGATGCTGATCGGCAATCTGGCGCTGACCGGATTTGGTTTGCCCGGTCTTGGGATCGGCACGGCTGGGTTCTATTCCAAGGACGGCATCATCAACGCGGCGTTCTCGGCCGGCACGCCAATCGGCACCTATGCCTTCGTGCTGACGCTGCTCGCGGCGGCGATGACGTCGTTCTATTCCTGGCGCCAGTTCCTCATGACGTTCCACGGCCAATATCGCGGCGACAAGCAACAGCACCTCACGCACGCCGACGCCGATGCCCACGCGCATGACGAGCCCTTGGAACACGATGCGCATCACGCGCCGAAACTCTCCGAAGTGCATGAATCTCCGCTCGCCATGCTGGCGCCGCTGGCGGTGCTGGCGCTCGGCGCGCTGTTGGCCGGCGGGCTGTTCCATGCCTCCTTCATCGGCGAAGCGGCGGGCAATTTCTGGCAGGGCGCCGTGGCGGTAGCCGCCGGTCACACGCCGAACGGCATCGAGAATGTGCCGGTCTGGGTGGAATTCGCGCCGTTCGTGCTGACGATCCTGGGCTTTGCGATCGCCTACTACTATTACATCCTGCGTCCCGAGCTTCCGGCACAGATGGCGGCCAAGCGCGGGCTCCTCTACCTGTTCCTTTACAACAAGTGGTACTTCGACGAGATCTACGATTTCCTGTTTGTGCAGCCCGCCTTGAGGTTCGGCCGCTTCCTGTGGAAGTTCGGCGACGGCACGATCATCGACGGCCTTGGTCCCGACGGCATTGCGGCGCGCGTGCTCGACACGACGCGTCAGACCATCCGCCTGCAATCGGGTTACGTCTATCACTACGCCTTCGCCATGCTGATCGGCGTCATGGGGCTGGCGACCTGGTTCACGTTGGGCGGCTACGGCGCGTTCGCTGGATTGATTGCCCAACTCTTCAAGCTCGTGGGGATCTGAACCATGAGCCTCTTCAGCGATCATCTGCTCAGCGTCGTCACCTTCCTGCCGCTCATTGGCGCCGCGTTGATCCTGGCGATCCGCGGCGACGTGGCTTCCATCGCCCGCACCGCGCGTTGGGTCGCGCTTGTCACCACGATCGTCGATCTCGCCATTGCCTTCCTCATCTGGGCGAATTTCGACGGCAGCACGGCGGCTTTCCAGTTTGTGGAACAGGCAAGCTGGCTCGGCTTCGGCATCACCTACCACATGGGCGTGGACGGGATTTCGGTGCTGTTCATCGTGCTGACGGCGCTCTTGATGCCGTTCTGCATCCTCGCCAGCTGGAATTCGATCGAAACCAGAGTCGCCGAATACATGATCGCCTTCCTGCTTCTGGAAACGCTGATGATCGGCGTGTTCTGTGCGCTCGATCTGGTGCTGTTCTATCTTTTCTTCGAAGGCGGGTTGATCCCGATGTTCATCATCATCGGGGTGTGGGGCGGCAAGCGGCGCGTCTATGCCAGCTTCAAGTTTTTCCTCTACACGCTGCTCGGCTCGGTGCTGATGCTGCTGGCGATCCTGGCGATGTATTACACCACCGGCACCACCGACATCCCGACGCTGATTCACACCCATTTCGATCCCGGGATGCAGAACTTCCTGTGGCTCGCCTTCTTCGCGTCCTTCGCCGTCAAGATGCCGATGTGGCCGGTGCATACCTGGTTGCCTGATGCCCATGTGGAAGCGCCGACAGCGGGCTCGGTCATCCTCGCCGGCATCCTTTTGAAGATGGGCGGCTACGGTTTCCTGCGTTTCTCCTTGCCGATGTTTGCCAGCGCCTCGGAAGTCTTCACGCCGCTGGTCTTTGCGCTCTCCATCATGGCGATCGTCTACACATCTTTTGTGGCGCTCGCGCAGGAAGACGTGAAGAAGCTGATCGCCTATTCCTCCGTCGCCCACATGGGTTTCGTGACGATGGGAATCTTCACGCTCACCCATCAAGGCGTCGAAGGCGGCATCTATCAGATGCTGAGCCACGGCATCGTCTCCGCGGCGCTCTTTCTTTGCGTCGGTGTCATCTATGACCGCATGCACACGCGCGACATCTCCGCTTACGGCGGGCTGGTGAACCGCATGCCGATCTATGCCGCGTGCTTCATGGTGTTCACGCTGGCCAATGTCGGTCTGCCGGGCACCGGCGGGTTCGTCGGCGAATTCCTGACCATGCTGGGTGCCTTCAAGGTGAACACCTGGGTGGCGATCTTCTCCGCCACCGGCGTGATCCTGTCGGCCGCCTACATGCTCTACCTTTACTGGCGCGTGGTGTTCGGCGCACTGGTGAAACCGAGCCTGCAGGCCATCCAGGATTTGAGCCTGCGCGAAGTTGCGATCCTGGCGCCGCTCGTCGTCATCACGATCTGGATGGGCGTCTACCCCAAGCCGATCTTCGACGTGACCTCGGTCTCCGTCGCCAACCTGATCCAGCAGCACAAGATCGCGCTCGCCATCGACCATGCGCCGAAGCTTGCCCAGACAAATGTAGCGGCACGGAACGGGGAGGGCCTGCGGTGACCCATCTTTCGGCCGATCTGAACGTTCTGGCGCCCGAACTCATTGTCGCGCTGTCCGGCATGCTGCTGTTGCTCGGCGGCGTGCTGCGCGGCGACCGCGCGACGAGCTTGGTGACGCTCCTCGCCAGTCTGGTAATGGTTGCCGCAGCTTTCGTGATGCTCACCTACGGCGTCGGCCGTCAAGTCGCGTTCGGCGGCGCCTTCATCGTCGATGATTTCGCGCGCTTCGCCAAAGTGCTGATCCTGCTCGGTTCCATCGTCACCCTGGCGATGTCGCACGGTTACTTGGAGCAGGAAAAAATCGCGCGCTTCGAATTTCCCGTGCTCGTGCTGTTCGCCACCGTCGGCATGATGCTGATGGTCTCGGCCGGCGGCTTCATCGGGCTCTATATGGGGATCGAACTGCAGAGCCTGGCGCTCTATGTGCTCGCGGCCTTCCATCGCGACAATGCGCGCTCCACCGAAGCGGGGCTCAAATATTTCGTCCTCGGCGCTCTTTCCTCCGGCATGCTGCTTTATGGCATCTCGATGATCTACGGCTTCGCCGGCACGGTGTCGTTTGCGGGCGTGGCCGATGTCGTCAAGACATCCGGCGTGCACATCGGTCTCGTCTTCGGCATCGTGTTCCTGATCGCCGGTCTCGCCTTCAAGGTCTCCGCGGTGCCGTTCCACATGTGGACGCCGGACGTCTATGAAGGCTCGCCCACGCCAATCACCGCTTTCTTCTCCATGGCGCCAAAGATCGCCGCGATGGCGTTGTTCCTTCGGGTCATGCTTTCGGCGTTCCCCGCGGCGGCTTCCGAGTGGCAGCAAGTCATCATCGCGGTGTCGCTGGCCTCGATGGTGCTGGGTGCCTTCGCCGCGATCGGCCAAACCAACATCAAACGGCTGATGGCCTACAGTTCCATCGGGCACATGGGCTTCGCGCTGCTGGGTCTGGCGGCCAACAGCGTTCAGGGCGTGCAAGGCGTGCTGATCTATCTGACGATCTACCTCATCACCAATGCCGGCGTCTTCGTCTGCATCCTCGCCATGAAGCGCAACGGCGAGCAGGTGGAGACGATTGACGATCTCGCGGGCCTTTCGCGCACGCAGCCGGCGCTGGCCTTTGCCTTTTCGGCCCTGATGCTGAGCCTCGCCGGCGTTCCGCCGATGGCGGGGTTCTTCGCGAAATTCTACGTGTTTCTCGCCGCGATGCAGGCCGGGCTCGTATGGCTGGCCGTTCTTGGCGTGCTCGCGAGCGTGGTGGGTGCCTACTACTACCTTCGCATCGTCAAGATCATCTACTTCGACGATCCGGCTCCTGCCTTCGACGGCGAACTCGGCACGCGCCTCAACGCCATTCTTGCGGCGGCCACCGTGTTCACGGTCCTCTTCATGGTATGGCCGCACAGCCTGGTCGATATCGCCGCGACGGCCTCGAAATCGTTGATCCCGTGAGCACCAAGCCGGCATGGCCGGAAGGTTATGCGCTCAAGCATTTCGACGTGATCGATTCCACCAATGAAGAAGCGCGCCGCATGGCAGCCGCCGGGGCCAAGGCGCCCGTGTGGATTGCGGCGGATCGTCAGACGGCAGGGCGGGGCAGGCGCGGCCGCGCCTGGGATTCTCCCAGCGGCAATCTCGCCGCTACCGTTCTGATCGATCCCGGCAAACCGGTAGCGCAATGCGCTCAGCTTTCTTTTGCCGCGGCGCTCGCCGTCAGCGACACCGTCTCGGTCTACGCGCCCCACCATGACGTGCAGGTCAAATGGCCGAACGACGTGCTGGCGGACGGACGCAAGATCGCGGGCATCCTTTTGGAAAGCGCGAGCAGCGGGGCGGTGCCGCAATGGCTCGCCATCGGCATCGGCGTCAACCTGGCGCAGCATCCCACCGACACCGAATTTCCCGCCACATCGCTCAGCGCGCTTCGCGTGGCGGCCCCTTCGGCGCGCGACGCGCTTACCCAACTCGCCGCCTCCTTCGCGAAATGGTATGACATCTGGCGCGCTAAGGGCTTTTCGCCGATCCGCGATACTTGGCTCTCGCGCGCCGCCATGCTGGGCTCGCGTATCCGCGCGCGGCTCACCAATGAGGAGACCACGGGCGTGTTCGAAGGCATTGACGATTCCGGCGCGTTGATCCTGCGCGAAAGCGCGGGGAAATCCCGCGTGATCGCTGCCGGCGAAGTCTTCTTTTGAGCTGACCATGCTACTCGCGATCGACGCCGGCAACACCAACATCGTTTTCGCCGTCCATGACGGCAAGGAGATACGCGCCGAGTGGCGTGCGGTGACGGAAACGACGCGCACCGCCGACGAATACGCCGTTTTGCTCGTGCCGCTGCTGCAGATCCAAGGCCTGAACTTCGACGATTTCGACTGCGCGATCATTGCGACCGTCGTGCCGGCGGCGTTGTTCGATCTGCGCCTCTTCTGCTGCCGTTATTTGAAGTGCGAACCGCTAGTGGTCGGCGATCCCAATCTCGATCTCGGTATCGAGGTCCATACCGACCGGCCGCACGCAGTGGGCGCCGATCGTCTCGTCAACACCGTCGCAGCCCACGCCACCTACAAAGGCGCGCTCATCGTCGTCGATTTCGGCACGGCCACGACCTTCGACATCATCAGCGAGAAGGGCGATTATGAAGGCGGCGTCATTGCCCCGGGTGCAAATCTTTCGGCCGAGGCGCTGCATCAGGGCGCGGCCATGCTGCCTCGAGTTGCCATTCAACGCACGCAAAACATCATCGGTAAGGACACGGTGCCCGCTATGCAATCCGGCCTGTACTGGGGCTATGTCGGACTCATCGAGGGATTGGTCGCCAGGATCAAGGAAGAGTTCGGCAAGCCCATGACGGTGATTGGAACCGGCGGCCTTGCCAATCTCTTCTACAAGCAGACCTCCGTCATCGATCATCTGGACCCCGATTTGACCATCCGCGGCCTCATCATGATTCACGCCCGCAATGCTTCGAAATGCGGTAAGCCAGCCGCCTGATGAATTTTCCGTCGCAAGATGAATTGGTGCTTCTCCCGCTCGGTGGCGCGGGCGAGATCGGCATGAATTTCAACGCCTACGGCTTCGGCCCGCCCGACGATCGTAAATGGCTCATCGTCGATTGCGGCGTGCTGTTCGGGCGCGAGACCGATACGCCGGGCGTCGATCTCATCATGCCCGACATCCGCTACCTCGCCGAGCAGCGCGAGAACGTGCTCGCCATGGTGCTCACGCATGCTCATGAGGACCACATCGGCGCCATCGGCCATCTGTGGCCCGATCTCAAATGTCCCATCTATGCGACGCCGTTCACGGCGCGGTTGATCGTCGACAAGCTCGCGGAAGTCGGTCTCATCGATCGCGCGCGGGTCAACGTCGTGCCGCTGGGCGGAAAATTGAAATTCGGCCCCTTCGATATCGAATACATCTCCATCACCCATTCCATTCCCGAGCCCAACGCGCTCGCCATCCGCACGCCGCTTGGCATGGTGGTGCATACGGGCGACTGGAAGCTCGATCCCGATCCGTTGATCGGCGATCCCACCGACGGCGACGCGTTTCGCAGATTGGGCGACGAAGGTGCGCTGGCGCTGGTTTGCGATTCCACCAATGCGCTGGTGCAGGGTCATTCCGGCTCCGAAGCCCGCGTGAAGGAAAGCCTCTCTCAGTTGATCGGCACGCTGAAAGGCCGCGTGGCGGTAACGGGATTCGCCTCCAACGTCGCGCGCCTCGACACTATCGCCAAAGCCGCGCGCGCCAACGGCCGGGACGTGGCGCTGGTCGGCCGCTCCATGCACCGCATCACGGGCGCCGCGAAAGCAACCGGATATCTCGCCGACTTTCCCACCACTATCGACGAAGCCGATGCCGCGCATCTGCCGCCGTCGCGCGTGCTTTATCTCTGCACCGGCAGCCAGGGCGAACCGCGCGCGGCGCTCGCCCGCATCGCCTCGGGCGACCATCCCAATGTGGCGCTGGGGCCGGGCGATGCCGTGATTTTTTCTTCGCGCATCATCCCGGGCAACGACATCGCCATCCACGAATTGCACAACAAGCTCTCCGCGCTGGGTGTGGAAGTGCTGACCGTCGAGGATCACTTCGTGCACGTCTCCGGCCATCCCTGCCGCGAAGAACTGTCGGAAATGTATCGCTGGGTGCGCCCGAAGGTCGCTGTGCCGGTGCATGGCGAGCTTCGTCATATGTCGGAGCATGCGCGCCTGGCGCGCTCGCTGCAGGTGCCGCAGGCGGTGGTGATCGAGAACGGCCAGATGCTCCGCCTGGCGCCAGGGCGCGCGCAAGTGATCGACGAAGTGCCCTCAGGGCGCGTGCATCTCGATGGACGGGTGAAAGTGGAAGCCGGCGTCGGCGTCGCGCGCAACCGCCGCGCCATCGGTTACGCCGGGTTCATCGGCATCACGCTGGTGCTGGACCAGAAGGGGCGCATCGCAGGTGAGCCGGCGATCATGCTCGAAGGCATTCCCGAAGCGGTACATGGCGACATCCACGACGCTGTCGCCGAAGCGGTGCGCCGCTACAATCCCAAGAAAGGTGACGAGGACGCGCTCAAAGAAGCCGTCCGCCGCGCCGCGCGCCGCAGAGCCGCCGACGTGTGGGGCAAGAAGCCGGTAACCAGGGTGGAGGTGATATGGATATGACCGTAGAATTCAAATCAGCATTTGCCAGCATTCTGTGTGCAGCGATCCTTGCGACAATGTCATGCGAAACTAGCTTTGCAGTACCAACGCCTTCGATGACGGTGGTGCCGCTGCACTCCGCGGGCGCCAAGGCGGTCTATCCTCGCTTGATCCGTTTCCCCGATGCCAAGGTCATGTCGCGCGTGAACGCCGCGCTCGCCGCGAAGGAAAAACAAGCGAGAACGGAATATGCTGACTGCTTGAGCGATCTCAAAGAAGCGAGCCAGAAACCCGACAAGGACAGTTATTGGGTGGAAGTGGACGTGGTATATTTGTCCAGTCGCTATCTCAGCATCCAGACGAATACCAGCGAGAATTGCGGCGGCCCGCATCCGAACTTCGGTGAATTGTCGCCGATAGCATTCGATCTCTCGACGGGAAGCGAATTGGTATGGGGAAAACTGTTCAAGCCGGGATTCCTTCCGACGGAAAGTTCCGACGGCACGGCCAATTCTCGGCCATCGATTCTCTCGAAACTGTACAGAAAACACTATCCCTGGACCGTTGCCGACACGGCGAAATTCAAGCGCCAGGTAGCCAAAGGGCTGGTCGACGAGTCTGACAACTGCCGCGAAGTGGTCGACGGTCAAGATCCGTTTGAGTTTTCCGACGAAGTCGTTCTCTGGCTACAATCGGAAAAGGGACTCGTCGTTTCTCCCGTTATGCCGCATGCCGTTCAAGCATGTGCGGAAGAGGTTGTATTGCCCGTCGATGAAATCGCGCCGTATCTCAAGGATTTAAACCTGGTTTCCGAATTGAGGGCAATTCGGAAAGCGGAGCCGCAGAAAGCGCACAAGTAGAACATCGAGCGCTGATTCCGTCGGCGAGGGCTACGCAAACACGATCTTCGCCACAAACGCCGCGGCGATGATGGCGACGGCGGCGTTCACATCCTTGGCGCGGCCGGACACCAATTTGATCGTCACGTAGGAGATGAAGCCGAGCCCGATGCCGGCCGCGATGGAGAAGGTGAAGGGAATGGCCATCGCCGTGACAAGCGCGGGGGCAGCTTCCGTCAGATCGTCCCAATCGATGTCCTTGAGGCCTTTCGCCATCAGCGCGGCGACGAACACCAAGGCGGGCGCTGTCGCGTAGGCAGGGACGGCGGTCGCCAGCGGGCTGAAGAACAGGCTCAGCAGAAAAAGTGCGGCGACAACCACAGCCGTCAATCCCGTGCGTCCGCCGGCCTGAATGCCGGCTGCGCTTTCGATGTAGGCGGTGACGGGCGAGGTACCGAGCACAGCCCCGATCACGGTGCCGAGCGCGTCGGTCGTCAGCGGCTTGCGCGCATTGGGCAGGTGGCCTTTGGCGTCGAGCAGTTTGGCCTGATGGGCCACGGCGGTCAGTGTGCCCGACGTATCCATCATGTCGATCAGGAGAAACACAAAGACGACCGTGGCGATGGCCGCGCCCGAGGCGCCGCCGAAATGCATCTGCAGGAAGGTCGGTTCGATCGAAGGCGGCACGCCGGCGATGACGGAAAAGGTCTGCAACCCCGCAATCACCGACATGATGGTCGCCGCCACGATGCCAATCAGCACCGCGCCGATCACGCCGCGCGCCGCCAGCGCGAACATCAGCACGAAAGCGCCCGCGGCAATCCAGACCTTCGGGCTGGTTAGCACACCTTCCCGGATCAAGGTGGCAGGACTGGCAACGACGATGCCTGCATTGATGAAGCCGATCAGCGCGAGGAAGAGCCCGATGCCCGCGGCGATGGCGAGTTTCAGGCTTTTGGGAATGGCATTGATCATCCATTCGCGCGCCGGTGAAATCGACAGCGCGACGAAGAGAATGCCCGAGAGAAAGACGCAGCCGAGCGCCAGTCGCCAGTCGCCGCCGAGCGCGGGCACGACCGTGAAGGCGAAATAGGCGTTGAGGCCCATGCCGGGCGCGAGCGCTACCGGCAAATTCGCATAGAGGCCCATGATGAGCGTCGTGATGGCGCAAGCGACGCAAGTCGCGACGAACACCGCGCCCTCATCCATTCCGGCGGCCGCCAGAATCTTCGGGTTAACGAACATGATGTAAGCCATCGTGAGAAAGGTGGTCGCGCCCGCCACCAGCTCGCGATGCAGCGTCGTGTGATTCGCCTTCAAGCCGAACAGTTTTTCGAACATCGCGTCCCCCGATTCTTCTTTTACCCTCCCCTTGAGGGAGGGTCGAAAAATCTGAGGCGGCAGCCGAAGATTTTTCGGAGAGGGGTCGTGCCGTGTTGCTGAAAAGATCTGATTCCTGAAAATAGGTCGGTTGCTTTTGAAGGGCGCAGCATGACCCCTCCCCGAAATTTGCTGACGCAAATTTCGACCCTCCCTCAAGGGGAGGGTGGAGAAATGCAAAAGGCCGGTTGCCCGGCCTTTGCCAACTCCCTGAACTTGGCCGCTCTCGAAAAGACACGGTCTGTTTATGGACGAGGTTCATACTTGGCTTCGACCGAGAAGTCACGCAATTTCTGAGAAGGGTGAATGAGGCGAACGCACGAATATTTCACGAGGCGGCTTTGGTCGGGGCGTTTTCCCTCGGGCGCGATCTTCGTCGCAGCCGCCTTTTGCTTCGTCATGCCCCTTCTGGGAGACGCTCTCGCGGGGGTCTCCACCCGCCCGGATTCCATCCTCACGGGCATCGATAGCTGGGACGGACCCTGCCAGAAGGCGACCGGCGTCGATTATGTGGGCGGCTCGGATGTGTACGGAAATCCCGTCGTTTCCGCCGATGTTCCATCCGATTCCATCACGGTCGGCATGGCGAGCGAGACCGTTGTCCCCGAAATCCTGACCCATTCGCGCAACCTGGACCGGGTCCGGGTGAAAATCGCGGTGAACGGGATCAGCCAGGCGCTCAATCCCGATCCCACCTGTCCGGGGGAACCTCCGCAGGCGCCCGCAGAGAACTCGAAAACCCACTAACCACGCTGCTGTTCCGGCTTGACCGGGCGTAAGTCCGCTGGGACGCTCACTCCGGTGGCGGTGGGATGTCTTCCAATGCGCGCGGCGTTCTTCGCGGCGATTTTTCTTTTGTGTCCGGTGCTCGTGGCGAGCGCGGATGCCGCTTCGTGGCGCATCAAGAAAGACCATTGGAGCGAAGCCGACGAGAAAGGCTTCTCCGCTTTCGTGCAAGCCATCGGCGAAACCAATTGCAGCTCCTCGCAAAGCTGCCTGCGCAATCCCGCCAATCCCTTCCGCAACACCGATCAATCCTTTGTCGATATCGATGTCGATTGCGCGAAGCTGCCCTATCTCCTGCGCGCCTATTACGCCTGGAAAAATGGCCTGCCGTTCGGCTTCGTGAACGGAGTGAGCGGCGAGGGCGGCGATCTTCGCTATACCAAGACGGCAAACCGGGCGACCTCCCGGCACGACATCGTCGACCGCGGCGGCGGCATCAACGGGCCCAATGCGCTGCTCGAACTCTTGAGCACCGTTTTCTCCGGCACCTATCGCACCGATGCCAGCGAAAAGAAGGGTGTGTTGTCGGATTTCTACTCGCCCGCAATACAGCCGGGCTCCATCCACCCCGGTACCATCGTCTATGACGTGAACGGTCATGTCGGCATCGTCTACAAGGTCGATGGAGATGGCCGCGCCTACTACATGGACGCGCATCCCGATTTCACGATTACCCGCAGCGTCTACGGAGCGCAGTTCGGCCAAAGCCCCGCGCGCCTCGGCGGCGGCTTCAAGAATTGGCGGCCGATGAAGCTTGTCGGCGCTCACCGCGACAAGTTCGGCGTTCTGCTCGGCGGGCATATCGCGATGGCGGAGAACGATCAGATTCCCGATTATTCGCTGATTCAGTATTCGGGCACCCAGGACAACCCGAAGCTCGACGTGAAGAAGGCGAAATGGATCTACAACGACATCGAGCTCGGGTTCTATGAATACGTCCGTGTTGCGGTTTCCGGCGGCAAGATGGATTACAACCCCATCTACGAAATGAATATGACGATGCAGACCTTGTGCAACGATCTCAACGATCGCGCGCAATATGTCGATCTTGCGATCAAGGACGGTATCGCCAACAAGGCGCATCCTTCGCGCCTGCCGGACAACATCTACGGTTCGGCGAACGAGGAGTGGGAGGAATATTCGACACCCTCGCGCGATGCGCGCATCAAAACGGCCACCGCGCAATTCTACAAGGACATGGCCGAGATGATCGATCTGTGGATCCACCGCGATCCGCGTATCGTTTATGACGGCGTCGATCTGAGGCGCGATCTGCTCAAGGCTTACGATCAGAAATCGCAAACCTGCACCATCACCTATCTCAGCTCCGGCAAGCGCCCGGTGGCGATGACCTTCGACGACTTGATCCGCCGTATGTTCAAGATCTCGTTCGATCCCTATCACTGCGTCGAATTGCGTTGGGGCGGGGAGGGCGACGAGCGCGCCTCTTGCCCGGACGGCAAGGACAAGGGCAAGTGGTATGTGGCCGAACAGCGTCTGCGCAACCAGCCCGACCGCACCTACGACATCCAGATGGGCTTTTCGATCGACGAGCTGAACAAGCACGTCAAAGGCTCCGGCATCAACGATCCGCCGCCTATCGACATCCGCGCGCTGATCGAAAACATGGGCGATCAGGTGCCGTTTCAGGGTATGACGGCGGTGGGACGCTGACGTCTCTCAGTGCGGCAGCAAAAAACCCGCCGCGTCGGTAATCCAGTGCGCCAGCATGTTGGTCGGCAAATTCCGCCGCCATAGATAGAGGGCGGTCAGCACCAGCCCGCCCCATCCGGCCACGATGAGCTGTGCCCAACCCCAGGTGCTCAGATGCGCGAGTGTGAACGCGGCCCAAGTGAGCAAGCCGGCGAGCCAACGATTGCCCGTCAATTCGTCCAATCGCTCGATGCCGTAACCGCGGAACAAGGTCTCCTCCATGAACGCCGCGCGCGTGACGAGCAGGAAACGAAACCAAAACGGCTGCGCCATGATGGCTTTGCCGGCATTCACATTGGCCTCGAGATGCAAAGCGGGGAACACAACCGCGTAGATCGCGACGATCCCGGCGACGAGCAGAATGCCTACCGGGACCGCCCAAAGCACACCCCAGCCCGGCCGTTTGAATCCGATCGACGACAGGGGCCGCGCCTCGACCAACAAAACGTAGAACAAGACGACGGCGAGCAAACCCCACCAGAACCATTCGTGCACGAAGGCCGGATCGAAACCGGCGACATTCGGCAAGAAGCGGGTAGGGCCGAGATCGGGCAGGATCAGCGCAAGGGTCAGGCCAAAGAGAACGATGATCCGGCGCGAAGTCGTCATGATGTCCCTCCTCGCAGAAAACTGTCTATCCGCCCGTCAAAATCGGAACCACGGCTGGCTCGTCAGAGGCCGATTGCCCTTGTGCCGCCGGTTCCGTAGAACGTGCATATAACCAATATACTTGGAATCGATGCGCCATGCGCCTGTCTCGCTACTTCCTGCCGGTCCTTAAGGAGACGCCGTCCGAGGCGCAGATCGTCTCCCATCGCCTGATGCTGCGCGCGGGTCTCATCCGCCAGGAAGCGGCCGGCATCTATGCCTGGCTGCCGCTCGGGTTTCGGGTGCTGCAGAAGATCGAGCAGATCGTGCGCGAAGAAATGAACCGCGCCGGCGCTATCGAAATCCTCATGCCGACGCTGCAGCCATCCGATCTTTGGAAAGAGACGGGCCGCTACGATGCTTACGGTCCCGAGATGTTGCGCATCAAGGACCGCCATGATCGCGAGCTGCTCTATGGACCAACGAATGAAGACATGGTCACGGAAATCTTCCGCGCCTATGTGAAGTCCTACAAACAGCTGCCGCTCAACCTCTATCACACGCAGTGGAAGTTCCGCGACGAGGTGCGCCCGCGTTTCGGCGTGATGCGCGGCCGCGAATTCCTGATGAAGGATGCCTATTCCTTCGACCTCGACAAAGAGGGCGCGCGCCGGTCCTACAACAAGATGTATGTCGCCTACCTGCGCGCCTTTACCCGCATGGGCATCAAGACGATCCCGATGCGCGCGGAAACCGGACCCATCGGCGGCGATCTCAGTCACGAATTCATCGTGCTGGCCGACACCGGCGAGAGCGAGGTATTCTGTCACAAGGACCTGCTCGACATGCCTGTCCCCGGCGAGGACGTGGATTTCGACGCCGATCTGGAACCCATCGTGCGCCAGCGCACGGAGCTCTACGCGGCGACGTCGGACGTGCACGAAGCCGCGCGCTTCGAGCGGGAGGTCCCGCCGGACAAGCGCGTCAACGCGCGCGGTATTGAGGTTGGACAGATCTTCTACTTCGGCACGAAGTATTCGGTACCGATGAAAGCGACCGTGACCGGCCCGGACGGCAAGGATGTACCGATCGAAGGCGGCTCGTACGGCATCGGCGTGTCGCGTCTGGTCGGCGCCATCATCGAAGCCAGCCACGATGATGCCGGCATTGTTTGGCCCGAGCCGGTGGCGCCCTTCGATGTCGCCGTGCTCAACCTCAAGGCCGGCGATACCGCGACCGACAAGGCCTGCGAAGAGATTTACGCGAAATTGACCGCCGCCGGACGAGACGTGCTGTACGACGATACGTCCGACCGCCCGGGAGCCAAGTTCGCCACCATGGATCTCATCGGCATACCCCATCAGATCGTGGTGGGCCCGCGCGGCCTCGAAAAAGGCACAGTCGAGATCAAAGTGCGCAAAAGCGGGGCGAAGGAAGAACTTTCGCTCGCCGAGACGATCAATCGCTTCGCCAAATAAGGGTTGAGCGAGAAATGAGCAAAGCTACCCCTGTGAAAACGACCCTCTGGGATCCAGCGGTGTACATAAAAACTGAGAGGGATGCCGCCGCATATCTCAGTGCGGCTTGGGAAGATGGCGATCCCAAACTCATTGCAGAAGTTTTAGCCGATATTGCAAGGTCGCGGAGCTTAACGGCTGTTGCCAAGAAAACTGGTTTTAAACGCAAAAGTCTCCGCTGGGCGCTGTCACACAATCGAAGTCTTAAGTTCACGACTGTTTTGGAAGTGATGCGAGCCTTAGGTCTTAAACTCAAGGTGGCTGCGTGATATCGGGCTGGCGCACGAAGTCTGAATTCCAATCAACCCTCCCCTTGAGGGAGGGTCGAAAAATCAGAGGCGAGAGCCGAAGATTTTTCGGGGAGGGGTCATGCCGGGTCTTCAAAAGCAAAGTTCGTGAATTTCACGGAGCATCAATTCCGACGGCACGGAATGACCCCTCCCCGAAATTCGCTTCGCAAATTTCGACCCTCCCTCAAGGGGAGGGTCGAGGTGTAGCCTTGGGTCTCAAACTCAAAGTAGCCGCCTGATGGCCGAACGTGCCGACATCGATATCGCCGCCCGCCTCGGTGGCGCACCGAAACACGATGCGCAGCGGGTTGCGCGCGCGCCGACGACAGGCCGCTCGACACGGCCGTTCTCGCGGTTCGAATGGATGATCGCGCTGCGCTATCTGCGCCCGCGCCGCAAAGAAGCCTTCGTCTCGGTCATTTCTATTATTTCCTTTATTGGCATCGCGCTGGGCGTTGCGACGCTCATCATCGTCATGTCGGTGATGAACGGGTTTCGTCACGAATTGCTCTCCCGCATCCTTGGCCTCAACGGCCATGTTGTCGTGCAGGGCGCTTCGGGCAATCTCCCCAGCTTTGACGCTGTGGCCGCGCGCGTACGCGCCGTTCCGGGGGTTACGCGCGTCGCACCTATCGTGGACGGGCAGGTGATGGCCTCATCCGATGGCGTCTCCATGGGCGTACTGGTGCGGGGCATGCGCCGGGCCGATCTCAAATCGCTCACCACGGTTTCGAACACGCTGTCGCCGGGTGCGCTGGGGCGTTTCCAGGGTGGGGAGTCCGTCATCATCGGCGCGCGCCTGGCCGATAAGCTCCGCCTCTATCCCGGCATGACGATCACGCTGATCGCGCCGCGCGGCAACGTCACGCCGTTCGGCACCACGCCAAGGGTGAAGAGCTATACCATCGCCGGCACCTTCCGCATCGGGATGACCGAATACGATCAGACATTCGTCTTCATGCCGCTGGAAGAAGCGCAGCTCTATTTCAATCTGGACAATACGGTCAGCGGCCTGGAAATCATGGTCGCCGATCCGGACAATCTGGGCGACCGCCTTCTCAACAGCATTTCCGCCGCGGCCGGCCCCTATGACCGTGTGACGTCCTGGCAAGACGTGAATTCCAGCCTGTTCGGCGCGCTGCAGGTCGAGCGCAATGTGATGTTCCTCATCCTTACGCTCATCATCCTGGTGGCCGCGCTCAACATCATTTCCGGCCTCATCATGCTGGTGAAGGACAAGAGCGGCGATATTGCCATTCTGCGCACGATGGGGGCGACGCGCGGCGCGGTGATGCGTATCTTCTTCATCGCCGGCGCGAGCATCGGCGTGGTCGGTACGCTACTCGGTTTTCTCATTGGCGTGCTCTTCTGCTCTTACATCGAAGAACTGCGGCAGTTCTTGTCGTCGCTTTCCGGCACGACGCTGTTCAATCCCGAAATCTACTTCCTCAGCCGCATGCCGGCGAAGATGGAGCCGGATGAAGTGATTTCCGTGCTGATCATGGCGCTTACTTTGTCCTTTCTCGCTACGATCATTCCCTCCTGGCGCGCGGCGCGGCTCGATCCGGTGGAGGCCCTGCGCTATGAGTGACGCGTTCGCCGCCGCATCGTTGCGCCTGCAAGGCGTCTCGCGCGTCTACAAGCAAGGCCCGGCTTCGCTGGAGGTCTTTCGCAACGTCAGCCTCGCGCTGGTGCCGGGAGAGCTGGTGGCGCTTGTCGGGCCATCGGGCGCGGGCAAATCGTCCCTGCTGCACATGGCGGGGCTGCTGGAAGCGCCAACCAACGGCGAGATCTTCGTTGGCGGGTATGCGGCGTCGAAAATGCCGGACGCCGAGCGCACCCGCATCCGCCGCGATGGTATCGGCTTCATCTATCAAGCGCATCATCTACTGCCCGAGTTCAGCGCACTGGAAAACGTCGTCATTCCCCAGATGATCGCCGGCAAGCGCAAGAAGCTGGCGAAGATGGAAGCCCAGCGGCTCCTGGAATTGGTTGGGCTCGGTCAGCGTCTCGAGCATCGCCCCGCACAGCTCTCCGGCGGCGAGCAGCAGCGCGTCGCGCTGGCGCGTGCCGTCGCCAATCATCCCCGTCTGCTTCTCTGCGACGAGCCCACCGGCAATCTCGATCCGCGCACTGCGGCCGGCGTGTTTCAGGTGCTGGTCAATCTGGTGCGAACCGAAGGCGTGGCCGCGCTGGTGGCCACGCACAATCTCGAGCTCGCCGTGAAGATGGATCGCACGCTGATCCTGCATGAAGGCAAACTGATCGACGGCGGCAAGCTTAAACCTGGAGCTTGACGGTGATTTTATTATCGAAAACAGCCCCTTAGCCAAGAGGCGACCGGACTCCAGAGTTGTTCCTACTTTGTTCTTGACGCCAGAACGGAGAGAGAACACTCTTACCCCTCGAATGTTGAGGGAGGAATTCATGGCCTGGGCTAAGGACACCGCAGCCGGTTTGGGGCTGGTGGTTTTCGTGACGTTCTCGTTCTACGTGGCAAGTGCGCTGCAGGCGTTCTTGGCCACCGCTTAACTCGGGCCACACGGCCGCTCTCCAACGAGCTGTGCCAATAGACTGTGGATGAACGCGCGGCCGAGGTCGCGCCTGGCGGCGTCATGCCGATACTGGACGCGCTTTTCGTGAACGGGAATCGATTTGGCAATGGCGGAGGAGCGCAAGACCGCTGCGTTCGTGCACCTTCGGGTCAAGAGCGCCTATTCGCTCCTCGAAGGCGCGCTCAGGCCCAAGGATATCGCCGAACTGGCGCTCGCGGGCGCAATGCCCGCTGTCGCCGTCACCGACGTCAATAATCTCTTCGGCGTCTACGAGATCACCGAGACGCTGGTGAAAGGAGGCGTGCAGCCGATCGTCGGCTGTCTGCTGTCGGTCGATCTGCAAATGCAACAGCCCGTGGCCGGAATGGTGCGCGAGCGCCCGCCCTATCTGCCGCTGCTGGTGCAAAACGAACTCGGCTACCGCAATCTTATCAAACTCCTGAGTACGGCCTATCTCGGCGCCGAGCCGGGCGATTATCCGCATGTGAAGGCCGATATGCTGGCGGCCCATTCCGGGGGGCTGATTGCGCTGACCGGGGGACCGGGAGGGCCGCTCAACCGCCTCGTCGTGGAGGGACAGCCCGAAGCTGCCAGAGAATTGCTCGACCGCCTGGTCCAGATGTTTCCGAATCGGCTCTACGTCGAATTGCAGCGCCACAACATGCCCGAAGAGCGTGCGGCGGAAGATCAGCTGGTCGATCTGGCCTATGCCAAACGGCTTCCGCTCGTGGCCACCAACGATGTGCATTTCGGCAAGGCCGACATGTACGAAGCTCACGATGCGCTGCTCTGTATCGCCGATGGCACCTTTGTCTCGCAGCAGGACCGCCGCCGGCTGACGCGCGAGCACCGCTTCAAGAGCGCGGCGGAAATGGTGGCGCAGTTTGCCGATCTGCCCGAAGCGATCGAGAACACGATCGAAATCGCCAAGCGCTGCGCGTTCCGCCCGAAAAAACGCGATCCCATCCTGCCGCAGTTCGTACCGGAGTCCGGCCTCTCGCCCGCCGATGAGTTGCGCAAGCAGGCCGAGGAAGGCCTCACCGCGCGGCTCAAGGCACATGGAATGTTCGCCGACGAGAAGGTCTATCGCGACCGGCTCGAATACGAGCTCGGCGTCATCATCAAGATGGATTTCCCCGGCTACTTTCTGATCGTGTCCGATTTCATGAAGTGGACACGCCAACAGAGCATTCCCGTCGGCGTGCGCGGGTCCGGCGCCACATCGCTGGTCGCCTGGGCGCTCGACATCACCAATCTCGATCCCATCCGCTTCGGTCTGCTGTTCGAACGCTTCCTCAATCCCGAACGCGTTTCGATGCCGGACTTCGACATCGATTTCTGCCAGGAGCGGCGCGACGAGGTCGTTCGTTACGTGCAGCACAAGTACGGCCGCGATCGCGTGGCGCACATCATTGCCCTCGGCTCGCTGCAGGCGCGCGCGGCGGTGCGCGATACCGGCCGTGTGCTGCAAATGCCGCTGGGCCTGGTCGACCGCATCGCCAAGCTCATTCCCAATCCGCCGGGCAAGACGATTCATCTGCAGGAGGCCATCGACAGCGAACCGCGCCTGCAAGGCATGGTGGACCAAGAGCCGCTGGCGCAGCAGCTTTTCTCCATCGTCGGCAAGATCGAGGGGCTTTATCGCCATGCCTCGACCCATCCGGCCGGCGTAGTGATCGGCGACCGCCCGCTCGACGAGTTGGTGCCGCTCTATCGCGATCCGCGCTCGGAAATGCCGGTCACCCAGTTCGACTATGAGGACGCCGAAAAATCCGGTCTGGTGAAATTCGATTTCCTGGGTCTGAAGACGCTTACTGTCATCGCCAAAGCGGAGGAACTGCTCAAGCGCCGCGGCATCGATCTCGACACTCAGAATATCGATTTCGGGGATTCTCCTACCTTCGAAATGCTTGCACGCGGCGAAAGTGTCGGCGTCTTCCAGATGGAAGGCGCGGGCATGCGCGATCTGTTGCGCAAGATGAAGCCCGACCACATCAACGATCTGGTCGCGCTGGTGGCGCTCTATCGTCCCGGCCCGATGGATTCGATTCCGAAATATGTCGCGTGCAAGCGCGGCAAGGAGGCGCCGGAATATCTGCACCCCGCGCTCGAGCCGTTGCTCAACGAAACTTACGGCGTGATGACGTACCAGGAAGACGTCATGCGCATCGCGCGCGAGCTTGCTGGCTATTCCATGGGCGAAGCGGATCTTCTGCGCCGCGCCATGGGCAAGAAGATCGCCTCCGAAATGGCAGTGCACCGTGACCGTTTCATCAAAGGCGCGGGCGAGAAAGGCATTTTGCCGTCGATTGCGGAGCAGATCTTCGAACAGGCCGCGAAATTCGCGGGCTACGGCTTCAACAAAGGCCACGCCGCGGCCTATGCCCAGGTCGCTTATCAAACCGCCTATCTCAAGGCGAACTACCCGGTCGAATTTCTCGCCGCGTCGATGACGCTGGATATCGGCAACACCGATCGGCTCAACATTTTCAAGCAGGAAGCGCAGCGGCTGAACGTGCGCGTGCTGCCTCCGGACATCAACCGGTCCGAATCCTATTTCGCTTGCGATGCGCAGAAGGGTCTCATCTTCTACGCGCTTGCGGCCGTGAAGGGTGTCGGCAAGCAGGCGATGGAACATGTCGTGGCGGTGCGCCGCGCCGAAGGAGCGTTCCGCAGCATCGCGGATTTCGCGCGCCGCGTGGACCCCAAGCTCGTCAACAAGCGCGCCTTCGAAAGCCTGGTGCGGGCAGGGGCCTTCGATGGCCTCAGCCGCAATCGGCGCCAGTTGGTGGAATCCGCCGACATCATTTTGGGCGATGCCGCGCGTTCCACGCGCGAGCGCGAAAGCGGCCAGTCGACGCTGTTCGGCGAAGTGGCATCCGACAAAGACGATCTGCGCCTGGTCGAGGTCGACGAATGGCCTTCGCATGAGCGGCTTGGCGAAGAGTTCAGCGCCATCGGCTTCTATTTGTCGGGTCATCCGCTCGACAATTCGAAAACCGCGCTCACCCGCATGCAGGCCACGACGTACGCGCAAATCCTGGAGGACCGCAGAAGCTCGTTCCTGGTGCTGCTCGCGGGCACCATCATCCGCAAGTCCGAACGGCGCGGGCGCAACGACCAGAACTACGCCTTTGTTTCGTTCTCCGATCCCACCGGCATGTTCGAAGTGATGTTCTTTCCCGAAGTGCTTTCGGCGTCGCGTCCCTTGCTGGAAGCGGGAAAATCGGTGCTGCTGAAGGCAACGGCGACGTGGGAAGGCGACGAACTCAAGCTGCGCGCCGTTTCGGCCACCGATCTGGAAAAGGCGGCCGCCGATGCCGGCGAAGGGCTGCGCATTTATCTGGAGGATACCAGCACGCTCAACGCCATCGCCGGGCAATTGCGCCAGCCGGGCAAAGGCATTGTCACGATTGTCGTGCCCGGCAGCGCCGGACGGGAAGTCGAGATCAAGCTGCCGCAAAAGCAGCAGGTGACCGCGGCCATGAAAGGCGCAATCAAATCGCTGCCGGGCGTGGCCGCCGTGGAATCGGTCTGAAGTTTCCTCCCCCGCAAAGCGCTAGGGCATGCACACTTCTCTTCGGTTCAAAAAAAGAATCGTCATCAATGACTTAGCTCATGTCGCCCACCAAATTTTTGCGAATGTCGACGGTCAAAAAGTGAGCGTATCTTCGAACTCTTTCGCCAACCCATTGGAAAGACTCTGAAAGATCTGTGCATGCCCTAGCCGCAAAGCGGGGAGGCGGCGACCCCGGACCTGTTCCGGGGGGAGCCGGTGGAAGCGAACGCGCTATAGCCTGAACGTGTGCCCCAGCCGGATCGAGAGCGCGCTTTCGTGCGAAAGGTAGCGGCCGCCCGCAATCGTCGCGTTGTCGCCCGCGGCCACGAGCAATTCCGATCCCGGGGAAAACTCCCAGCGGTAGCGCAGCGAGAACCCGAACTGATCGCTGACGTTGTCGTACTGGGCTTGTGCCAGAAGCTGCATGTCGGGCGTGAAATTCACGCCGGCGTTGATCGAACCGATGTGGATCGTGACCTTGCCCGAAGGCAGGTCGATCGCATCCATGATGTGACGCAGCTTGAAGGAGAACGTAGAGTCCGGCCGAATATCGAGCGTCGTATCGGTCTGCAGCAGTTGTCCGTTGAAGAAACCGCAACACTGCACATCGAGGATGAGCGCAACCGGGCGGCTGTAGGAGCTCTCGACGCGTCCGTGGAAAACTTCGAACGTGAAGTCTCCCGCCGGTACCACGACGTTTCTCGGCAATGTGAACGGCGCCGATACTCTTTCGTTGTCGTTCCAGGTTTCGAAAAGGAAAAAATCGCCGTCGTTCGTAAACGCGCCCGTCCACGCGCCGTTGAGACGGGATTGGAGGTTGTTGTCGAGACCGGTGAAGATGTCCCACCATGTCCCGGCTTCCACCCAGCGCACATAGCCGTCGGAGAAACGCGTGCGGTTGACGATCTGGCCGTTGTATTCGCGAATGCCGGGCCGCGCGACGAAGCCGAGCGCGGGTGCGAAGTTGTCGCCCACCTGCTTGAAGCGGAAATTCCCGTTCCACGGTTCGTTGGGATAGTTGACGCTGAAGCCCCAGGAATCGTCGTCGCCGAACAGGCTCGATTTGCTGCGCTCGTAGTAGACGTCGCCTTCCAGCGTATTGCTGCCGAACACATGAGAGTTGCGGTACTGAAAATCGGCGCCGCCGACTTGATTATTGGTTTCGCCCGTCGGATCGCCGTTCGTATAGATGAGGCCGACTTTGGATTCTTCGAGCACCGGCGTGGTCACCCGCACCGCCGAAAGGATTTGTCCCGGTGCGCCGGGCGAATCGGCGGTCTTCACCGAAAGTGCGCCGATATCGAAGCCGCCGTACCGGCCGGAGAGCTTCAGCCCCGCATTCAAATCGGTCGCGGTTCCATTCACCAAACCGATATTACGGGAAAAGAACGGCCGCGCGTTCTGGTCGTTGTTCATGTTGTTGCCGCCGAATTCGAAAGCGGCGGCATCCTGAAGGAAGAAATCCCGCGTCTCGGGATAGAAAAGTGCAAAACGCGTGATGTTCACTTGCCGCGCGTCGAGGGGCGCATCCGAGAAATCGGTGTTGAACGTCAGCGTGCTCGTCAGATCCGGCGTGAGCTTGTAGTAGAAGTTGCCGCTCGGCCGCGCGTTGGCATCGGCATCGCCCGGTTTGTCCCAGACGCGGCGATATCTCAGCGTGCCGAAGAGCCTGGCTTCCAGGCCCAAGCCTTCCGCGGGATCCTCGATTCCCGTCAGCGTGCCGGAGCGCGACACGTCTCGCGACGGAATGCGGATGTCGATCGCGGACCAACGGATGCGTTCGTTCTTGCGCCTGATCAAACGGAAGAGATCGAAGCCCCAATCCTTCCGCCCGCGTTCATAGGAAATGCTGCGGAACGGAATGGCGACTTCCACCGCCCAGCCGTCCGATACGATCTTCGCTTTCGCGTCCCACAGCGTGTTCCATTCGTAGAGCACATCCGAATTGTTCTGGATCAAGCCTTCGCGCCGCGCGCCCAAAGGATTGACCTCGAAGACGTACGCATCGCGCCGTGTCATGTTCGGATCGAGATAGATGCGGAAAACGTCATCCTGGTCGATCTCGCCGTCGCGCACTTTCACCTTGGCGGTGATCTGCGAAGGATCGTCGTAGGCGCGCAGCGCGAAGTAGAGATTATTCTCATCATAGAGGATGCGAACCACCGTCTTGGCGCTGCCAGGCTGACCTTCATGCGGTTCGAGTTGATAGAACTCGTCGATGACCGGTGCCTTGCTCCAGACGGCATCGGAAATATCGCCGTCGATCTTCGGCGCATCCTTGGACGAGATGCGCGTCGCGGCGATACTAGGACGATAGGTCGAAAAATCGCGCGCCACGACATTATCTGCGCGCGCGAGCGTGGGTGCGCCAAGGGCGATCAGCGCAAAGAGAACGAGTGCAAGTCGTTCCGCACGGCGCGCAGTAAATTGACGCAAACGCATCCCCCAGCCGAAGCAACTCCCGCGCATTTGGCGTTCCGGGCTCTTAGATGCAAAGGCCGGGCGTGGTCACAATCCCGTATGATCATTGCGGAATTGTCATTGGCAAAACGTTAAAGGCGGCCAACGGCGGCGCCAAGCCGCTCCAGTCCGCTCGTCAGGCGCTCTGCGTCCTGCGCAAAGCAGATGCGAATATAGGAATCCGTGGCCGTGTCGTCCGATGGGGCGAACGCCGAGCCCGGCGCCACGCCCACGCGCGCATTGCGTACCAGGTTGCTCGCGAAGCCCAAACTGTCGCGCATCCCCTCGACGTGGAGAAAGCCGTAGAACGCGCCTTCAGGCCTGATCCAGCGTATGCGGTTCTGGGAATCGATGAATTTCTGCGTCGTGTCGCGTCCGATGCGGCAGCGCTCCAGCAGTTCGCCCCTGAATGCGTCGCCGCGCGGCGAAAGCGCTTCCAGCGCTCCCCATTGCGCGAAAGTGGTGGCACCCGTGTTGTTCGCCGCTGACATTACCCACATCTGTTCGCTCAACATCTTGGGATGCACCAGCCAACCGATGCGCCAGCCCGTCATCGCCCAGGGCTTGGAGAAACTGTTGATGACGAACACCGCGTCGTCGTTTTCAGCCACTTGCAAGAAAGACGGCGCATGCGGACTGCCGTCATAGGTGAGCGTGCCGTAGACTTCGTCGCTGAGAATTGCAATGCCGCGGGCGCGGCAGAAATCGAGCACGACCTTCTGTTCGTCGCGCGTCACTGTCCAGCCGGTGGGATTGCCTGGAGAGGCGATGAAGACGGCTTTCGTTCGCGCATTGCAGACGTCGAACAACGTCTGCGGATTGAAATGCCATTTTCCGGACGTCCAGTCTTCTTCCAGCCGTGCAAAGCGCACTTCCGCGCCGCACATTTCCGCCGCCTGGAAAATATTCGGCCACACCGGCGAGACGCAGACGATGTTGTCGCCCGTCTCCACCACGCATTGCAGCGCGGTGACCACCGCCATCATGGCGGCGCCGGGAATGGTGATCCGCTCCAGATCGACGTCCACGTTCACGGTGCGTTTGTGGAAGGCGCGGATGGCTTGGCGCAAAGGAACGATGCCGCGTGCGTTGGTATAGAAGGTACGGCCTTCGTCCAGCGCGCGCTTGGCCGCGTCGCGAATGAAATCGGGCGTGACCAGATCGGTTTCGCCGAACCACAAAGGAATGATGTCGGGCTCGCCCAGCGCCAGCGACGACACCGCGCCGATGCCGTTGGGGACGAGGTTGACGATTGTCGGGCGAAGAGGGGACTTGGTGATGCGCGGAGAGAGAGTCATGGCGGCAATCTATGCCCTAGGCAGAACCTTGAAAGAAGACATACGCGCATGGCCGTTCCGCGAGGGTTAAGGCCCCATTCCTCTTGCTTTTTCGCCCTCCACCGGCGGCCGCCTTGCTTATCGGGAATAGCCCCCCTATAAGCCCGGCCATTCCGCGCGCGAGGGTGGGTTCGTGGGGCGAGTTGCTCCATCCCCGTCCGGTGCCCGAAAGGGTGACTCCTCGCGCTTGGCTAACCGGAAAAGGAGACGTTTTCCAATGGCATTGCCAGATTTTTCCATGCGTCAGCTGCTCGAGGCCGGCGCGCATTTCGGCCATCGCACCCAGCGCTGGAACCCGAAGATGCAGCACTACATCTACGGCTCGCGCAATGACATCCACATCCTCGATCTGACGCAGACCGTTCCGCTGCTGCATCAGGCGCTCGTCGCGCTGCGCGACGTGGCGGCCGGCGGCGGGCGCATCCTCTTCGTCGGCACCAAGCGCCAGGCTTCCGAGCCGGTCGCGGCCGCCGCGACACGCTGCGCGCAGTATTATGTGAACCACCGCTGGCTCGGCGGCACGCTGACCAACTGGCAGACGATCTCGAACTCGATCAAGCGCATGCGCACCATCGAAGAGACCCTGACTTCGGCGCAAAGCTCGGGCCTCAAGAAGAAGGAATTGCTCGGCCTTTTGCGCGAACGCGACAAGCTGGAACGCGCGCTGGGCGGCATCAAGGAAATGGGCGGCCTGCCGAACATGTTGTTCGTGATCGACACGAACAAGGAGGCCATTGCTGTTGCCGAAGCGCAGAAGCTGGGCATTCCGGTCACCGCCATTCTGGATTCGAACAGCAATCCGGACGGCATCACCCATCCGATTCCGGGCAATGACGACGCAGCCCGCGCGCTCGCGCTCTATTGCGATCTCGTCGCCCGCGCGATCATCGACGGGCTGTCGCAGAGCCAGGTCGAGCAGGGCGTCGATGTCGGCGAGGCCGAAACGCTGCCAGAAACGGTTGCGCCCGAAACCACCGCCGAAACCGGCGCCACCGCATAAGCCACGGAGTTCAAGATGGCGAATATCACCGCGAACATGGTCAAGGACCTGCGCGACAAGACCGGCGCGGGGATGATGGACTGCAAAAGCGCGCTCAACGAGACGTCTGGCGACATGGAAGCCGCCATCGATTGGCTGCGCAAGAAGGGGCTTTCCAAGGCCGCCAAGAAGGCCGGCCGCGTGGCGGCGGAAGGTCTGATCGGCGTGGCCGTCGGCGGCGATGCCGGCGCGCTTGTCGAAGTCAATTCGGAAACCGATTTCGTCGCCCGCAACGACCAGTTCAAGGACTTCGTGAAAGACGCCGCGCGCTATGCGCTGGCGGCCGGCGGCGACGTGGAATCGGTGCTGAAAACGAAACATTCCACCGGCAATACGGTGGAAGAAACGCTCAAAGATCTCGTCGCCAAGATCGGCGAGAACATGAACGTGCGCCGCGCGACCGCGATCGCGGTGTCGCCGGGCGTCGTGTCGGCCTATGTGCACAATGCCGCGTCACCGGAACTCGGCAAGATCGGCGTGCTGCTGGCGCTCAAATCTTCGGCCGACAAGGAAAAGCTCGCCGCACTCGGCAAGCAGCTTGCGATGCATGTCGCGGCCGCCGCCCCTCTGGCGCTGACGCCGGCCCATCTGTCCAAAGACGTAGTGGACCGCGAACGCGCCGTGCAGGCCGACATCGCGCGCCAGTCCGGAAAACCCGAAAACGTCATCGAGAAGATGCTCGAAGGGCGCATGCGCAAGTTTTATGAGGAGTCCGTTCTTCTTTCGCAGACCTTCGTCATTGATGGCGAAACTCAGATCTCCAAGGTACTGGAAAAAGCATCGAAGGATTTGGGCGCGCCTGTCGAGATCTCGGGCTTTGTCCGCTACGCAGTGGGCGAGGGCATCGAGAAGGTCGAGTCCGACTTTGCCGATGAAGTAAAATCGATGGCGGGTCACTAGTCCCGCCATACGGGGAGCGAGCATGGGTGCTGAACCGAAGTTTCGCCGGATACTCCTGAAGGTCTCCGGTGAAGCCCTCATGGGCGCCCAATCCTACGGGATCGACGTCGAAACGGTGGATCGTATCGCAGCCGACGTGCACGACGCCGTCGCGGGCGGCACGCAGGTCTGCATGGTGATCGGCGGCGGCAACATCTTTCGCGGCCTTTCGGGTGCCGCCAAGGGTATCGATCGCGCCACCGCCGACTACATGGGCATGTTGGCCACGGTGATGAACGCGCTGGCCATGCAGGCGGCGCTTGAGCGCTCCGGCGTGCCCAGCCGCGTGCAGTCGGCCATCCCCATGAGCACGGTCTGCGAGCCTTACATCCGCCGCCGCGCCATTCGCCACATGGAGAAGGGCCGGGCGGTGATCTTTGCTGCGGGCACCGGCAATCCCTTCTTCACGACGGACACCGCCGCCGCGCTGCGGGCCGCCGAGATGAATTGCCAAGCCATGTTCAAAGGCACTCAAGTTGACGGCGTATACTCCGCCGATCCCAAGAAGGTGCCCAATGCGGAACGCTTCGATTCCCTGAGCTATCACGAGGTCTTGGCTCGGGATCTTCAAGTGATGGATGCATCTGCCGTGAGCTTGTCGCGTGAGAACAAGATCCCCATCGTGGTCTTCTCGATCCACAACCGGGGCGCACTGGCTGCGGTCTTAAGGGGCGAAGGCCGCTCCACCATCATCGAGGAACGGAGCTAAAATACCGGAATCGCCCCAAGTATTCCGAGAAGGGTATCTCGGGGCATCGCAAGAGGGTCAAATGGCAAATGTAGCCGGTTATGACAAAGACGCCTTGAACCGCCGCATGCAGGGTGCCGTGGCGACGCTGAAGACCGAATTCTCCGGCCTGCGCACCGGACGGGCCAGCGCGGCGTTGCTCGATCCCGTCTCGGTGGACGCCTATGGCAGCGAGATGCCGATCAATCAGGTCGGCACGGTTTCCACGCCCGAATCCCGCCTTCTGACGGTGCAGGTGTGGGACAAGGGGTTGGTAAAGTCCGTCGACAAAGCGATCCGAGATGCGGGGCTTGGCCTCAATCCGCAGATCGACGGCCAGCTTTTGCGCATTCCGATCCCGGAGCTGAACGAAGAGCGCCGCAAGGAATTGGTGAAGCTCGCTCACAAATATGCCGAGCAGGCCCGCATCGCGGTCCGCAATGTGCGGCGCGACGGCATGGAAATCCTCAAAAAGGCCGAGAAAGACCACAAGATCGGCCGGGACGAGCACCATAAATTGGGTGATGAACTTCAGAAACTGACCGACGTCCATATCAAGGACATCGATTCGACCCTGCATGGCAAAGAACAGGAAATCATGCAGGTCTGATATCCGGCGTTAAGCGATCCGAGTAAGGATACGTCTAGAGTGGCAACGATGAGCGCCCCTTCTTCTAAGGCAGAGCTGGCCCCCAAGGCAGAGTTGGCCCAAAAGGCAGACTTCGCCAAAACGGCAGACCTGCCGCGACACGTCGCCATCATCATGGATGGAAACGGGCGCTGGGCGCGCGCGCGACATATGCCGCGCGCGGCCGGCCATGTCGCAGGTGTTTCGGCGGTCCGCGGCATCGTCCGCGCCGCAACCGACATCGGTCTGCAAAATCTGACCCTCTACGCGTTCTCGTCGGAGAACTGGAAAAGGCCCCCGACGGAAGTGAACCATCTGATGGGTCTCTTCCGTTCTTATTTCCGCAGCGACGTCGACGAACTGATCGCGCGCAATGTGCGTCTTCGCATCATCGGCAATCGCTCGCGTGCCGAGACCGATATTCTGGAAATGATCGAAGATTGCGAGCGCCGCACCGCTGCCAACGCCGGCCTCAATCTGACCTTCGCTTTCGACTACGGCTCGCAGGAAGAAATCGCCGCGGCCGCGCGCGCGCTCGCTGAGGCAGCGCGCGATGGCACCCTCGATCCGGCCAGCATCACGCCGCAGTCTTTTTCCGCGAAGCTCTCCACGGCGGATCTGCCCGATCCCGATCTTATCATCCGTACCAGTGGTGAGCGCCGCCTCAGCAATTTTCTCTTGTGGCAATCGGCTTACGCGGAACTTCTGTTCGTCGACACGCTGTGGCCGGATTTTTCGCCCAAGCAATTTCTCGACGCTCTGGAAAGCTATGCCCAGCGCGAGCGGCGGTTTGGTGCGGTCTCGCCGGAAGCTGTCGCTTGAGTACCACCCCTGAAACCGTCCAAGCGAAATTCGGCCCAAGCAAAGTGGGCTCCGATAAAGGCCGGCCGGCCAAACGCGTATCCGTTTGGAGGCCGAACGTGGATTGGCTGACGCGGCCCTTTTTTGGCCTGCTGTTGGCGAGCGCGGCGCTGGGACTTCTGTGGTGGGGAGATCCCTTCGCAATTTTCATCGCGGTCGTCACGATTGCGGCGGCGCGCGAATGGCACCGCATGGTGACCGGCGAAAGCTATCTGCCGTTCTTCCTCGTTACGGCGCTGACCATCGTGGCGATGTTCGGTGTGGCGATCTATCTGGCTGAAGCAGCGCAGATCGTTCCCCCGCAGGCGTTTTGGCCGTTGGCGGTGATCGGGGCGGGTGCTGCGATAAATCTTCTCCTGGGTCTTATCTTGCGCAAGGCGCCGCTGTGGCAGGCCTTCGGGGTGGTCTACATCGCCGTTCCCGCGCTCTTGATCGTCGCGCTGCGTATGCACGGTCTTGGCGAATTTTGGGTGGTGGTCGGTTTGTTCGCTGCCGTTTGGGCGACCGACACCGGTGCCTTGTTCACCGGGAACATTCTGGGAGGCCCGAAGCTCGCGCCCGTTATTTCGCCCAACAAAACATGGGCCGGCTTTCTCGGCGGCATCGTCTGCGCATCGGCCGCCGAGGCGATTTTGATTTTCGCGCTGGGCGGGCATCCGGTTTCGGCGGCGATCTACGGCGTGGGCCTCGGCCTTGTCGCGCATGCCGGCGATCTCTTCGAATCCTGGATCAAGCGCATTTTCGGCCGCAAGGACAGCGGCCACATGATCCCCGGCCATGGCGGCGTGCTGGATCGCATCGATTCAACGCTCTTCGTGGCTCCTGCCGTCGCGTTGCTGGTCTTTGCGATCGGTATCGATCCCTTGTTCGGGGCGGCACCATGACGATCCCTCAAACCGCTCGTACGCTTGCCCGTTCGCTTACGGTTCTGGGCAGCACCGGTTCGGTTGGCTTGAGCACGCTCGACATCGTGCGCCACTCCCGCGCCACATATGGAGAAGACGCGCTTCCGCTTCAGGCATTGACGGCGCACTCCAATGTCGCGGCGCTGGCACAGCAGGCGCGCGAGTTCCATCCGCGCCTGGCCGTCATCGGCGACGAGAGCAAATTTCAAGCCCTGAAAGAGGCGCTCGCCGGAACCGGTGTCGAGGTTGCGGCCGGACGCGATGCGGTGATCGAAGCGGCATCACGGCCTTCCGATATCGTGATGCTGGCGATCGTGGGCACGGCAGGATTGGCGCCGGCGCTCGCTGCCGTGAAGCGCGGCGCCGTCATCGCGCTCGCCAACAAGGAATGCATCGTTGCCGCGGGCGATTTCTTCCGGGCAGCTGCTGCGCAAGCGAATGCCACCATCATTCCCGTCGACTCCGAACACAACGCCGCCTTTCAAGTGCTCGATCCCGGCCAGGCGCATGCGATCGAAAGACTCACGCTGACGGCATCCGGCGGGCCGTTCCGCGAATGGGCGCGCGAACGCATGGCAAGTGCCACGCCCGAGCAAGCCATATCCCATCCCAATTGGTCGATGGGTGCCAAGATCTCCGTCGACAGCGCCACCTTGATGAACAAAGGATTGGAGTTGATCGAGGCGCATTTCCTGTTTTCCCTGCCGCCGGAAAAGTTGGGCGTCCTGGTGCATCCCCAATCCGTCGTGCACTGCCTGGTCAGCTACATCGACGGTTCGACGTTGGCGCACCTTTCTGCGCCCGATATGCGCACGCCCATCGCGCACGCCATTGGTTGGCCGCAGCGCATTTCCTCCCCTTCGCGGCGCCTTGATCTGGCCGCATTGCAAAAATTGACGTTCGAGAATGCCGATGCGCAAAGGTTTCCCTGCCTTGGTTTGGCGACAGAGTGTTTGCGGGCAGGGGGGCATGCGCCTACGATCCTCAACGCCGCCAACGAAGTGGCGGTCCAGGCCTTCCTGGGGCGGCGGATCGGGTTTCTCGACATTCCACGCGTCGTGGAAGAGACCTTGGCCACGGACCGCAACGCGTCGAACGGCGAGACGAGCGATCTCGATGCGGTGCTGGCCGTCGATGGGCGCGCACGCAGCGTCGCAAAAGACATCTGCCGCACGATGGCAGCATAACGAAACAAAGGTGTGGGAGTTGAAATGTTCTCAGCGTTGCGCGGCCTGATCGATTGGGCGCCTTTGGGCTTGCCCGCCTTTCTCTTCGTGATCACCGTCGTGGTGTTTTTTCACGAGCTCGGCCATTTTTCGATGGCGCGCGCTTTCGGTATTCGCGTGGAGACGTTCTCGATCGGCTTTGGCCCCGCGATCGTCAAATGGATGGATCGCAAAGGCACCCAATGGAAGATTTCATGGATTCCGCTGGGCGGTTACGTGAAGTTCTTCGGCGATCTCGATGCGGCCAGCGTGCCCGATCGCGAGCACGTGAAAAGCCTCTCTGAAGACGAGCGCAAGTTCGCTTATCCTCTGCGTCCGGTTTATCAGCGCGCCGCAGTGGCCGCCGCCGGTCCGGTCGCGAATTTCATTCTTGCAGTCGTTATTCTTACGATTCTCTTTGCATTTGTCGGCGCCAGAACGGCTTCAACTTATGTCGGCGATGTGACGCCGAAATCGCCTGCGGCCGAAGCGGGCATCAAAGCTGGCGACAAGATCGTCGCCGTCAACGGCAAGAAGCTCACTTATTTTGGCGATGTCCGTGATGCGGTAGCGGCCGGCAAAGGAAAGCCTCTTGATGTTCAGCTACTGCGCGGTGGCAAGTCATTTGACGTCACCATCAAGCCGCGATCCATCTTGACCAAGGATATCTATGGAACGCCTGTAACATTCACAGGCATCGGCGTTGCCTACGCAATGACCCCGCAAAACACCCTCTACGTGCCGGTACCTCTGGCAAAGGCTCCCGAAGCGGCTGTGAGCGAGGTATGGGCGATCGTGGACACCACGTTTACCTATCTGGGCCGGATGATCTCAGGCCGGGCCGACACCACCCAGCTGAGCGGCCCTATCGGCATCGCCAAGGTCTCGAAAAGTGCGGCCTCACAGGGCCCCTATGCGCTGATCTATCTGGCAGCTCTCATTTCTGTAAGCATCGGGCTGATAAACCTTTTTCCGATTCCTATCCTCGACGGGGGACACCTTCTGTATTATGGATGCGAAGCGGCGATGGGCCGGCCGCTCGGGGAACGGGCTCAGGACGTCGGGTTTAGGCTGGGGTTGGCGGTTGTGCTGGGGTTGTTGTTGTTGACGACCTGGAACGATCTCGTCCGGCCAAATCTATTCTGAAACACACGCCGCTGCCGGAAAGCCTCCTGCACGGTCTTTTGAGACGGATGGATGAGCCTCAACGCCCTTCTTTTCGCCCGGTCTTGGCGCGCGGCAACCGTTCTGGCCGCCCTTGTGCTTTTGACGCCGGCCGCCGCGTTCGCCCAGTTGGCGGACACCAAATCGCAACCGGTGCAGACAACCACACCCGCCGAACCCGCGGGTCCGGTGATCCAGCAGATCGTCGTGCGCGGCACGCAGCGTATCGAAGCGGGCACCGTCGTTTCGTATCTCTCGTTCCGCCAGGGCGACAATTACGACGAGCAGACTGCCGACCGTTCGCTCAAGACATTGTTCGCGACCGGGTTGTTCTCGGATGTGAAGTTCAATTGGGACGGTTCGGCGCTCACCATCAACGTCGTCGAAAATCCGATCCTCAATCAGGTCGTGTTCGAGGGTAACAGCAAAGTCTCCGAAAAGGATCTGACCAAGGAAGTCCAGCTCAAGCCGCGCCAGGTCTTTACCCGCGCCAGAGTCCAATCCGACGTCCAGCGCATCATCGAACTCTATCGCCGTAACGGCAAGTTCGCCGCGACCGTGGATCCGCAGATCATCCAGCGTCCGCAAAATCGCGTCGATCTGATTTTCTCGATCATGGAAGGTCCGACCACCGGTGTCGCGCGCATTTCCTTCCTCGGCAACAAAGCGTTCGACGACGACACGTTGCGCTCCCAGCTTGCGACGGAAACGTCGGAGTGGTGGAAGTTTCTCTCTTCCAACGACAACTACGATCCGGACAGGCTCACATTCGATCGCGAGCAGCTGCGCCGCTTCTATCTCAAACGCGGTTATGCGGACTTCAACGTCGTCTCCGCCGTCGCCGAGCTGACCCCCGACCGCCAGAATTTCTACATCACCTTCACGATCAGCGAAGGTGAGCTCTACAAATTCGGCAAGGTGACGATCGATTCCAAGATCCGCGAACTCAATCCCGTGACGTTGCGTCCCAGCGTTCCCATCCAGGACGGCTCGACCTACGACGCCGAACAGATCGACAAATCGATCGACGCGCTGACCAACGCGGCCGGCACCAAAGGTTACGCGTTTGCCGAGATCCACCCGCGTATCAAACGCGATCGCGCCACGCACACGATCGAAGTGATCTTCAACATCGAGCAGGGCCCGCGCGTCTACGTCGAAAAAATCAATATCACGGGCAATCAGCGCACGCTGGACAAGGTCATCCGCCGCGAATTCCGCATGGTGGAGGGCGACGCCTTCAACCGCGTGTTGATGGACCGCTCCCGCACCCGCATCCGCGGCCTCGGCTTCTTTAAGGATGTCGACATCAAGCCCACGCAAGGCTCGGCGCCCGACAAGACTGTTCTGAATGTCGCCGTCACCGAACAGTCGACGGGCGAGCTTTCTCTCGGCGCCGGCTATTCCTCGACGAGTTCGTTCGTTGGCCAGTTCAGCTACACCGAACGAAACCTCTTCGGCAGATGCCAGTTTGTGCGCGTCAGCCTCTCGGCGTCGCAGATCAGCAAGGAGTTCCAGCTTAGCTTCACTGAACCATATTTTTTGGATCGTCCGGTCTCGGCGGGCTTCGACCTCTATAAAGTGCTCTCGAACTTCGATCAGGCGGGCTACCAGGGTGACTCGAGCGCCGCCGGCCTTCGCCTGGGTTTTCCCACATCGGAATACGGGAGCGTCGGTCTGCGCTACACTTATCGCACCGATACGATCCACCCCTTCACGAACGCGCCTCTCGCCGTGCGTCTGGCCGCGGGAACTGCGCAGACGTCCTTGCTTGGCTATTCTTATTCCTACAGCACGGTGGACGACCCGATCCGTCCGCATAAGGGTATCGTCTTCCAATTCAGTCAGGACTTCGCTGGCTTCGGGGGATCGCTCAAATACATCCGCACAGAATCGGTTTTTGGCAAATATGCTCCGCTGATCTGGGACGATTTGATCGGTAAAATCGTCATTCGTGGCGGATACATTCAGGCCTATGGCGGCCAGAGTGTCCGGTTGAACGAACGCTTCTTTAAGGGCGGCGACAGCTTCCGCGGCTTCAAGGTCGCGGGCATCGGCCCCCGCGATCTCCATGGCGGCCCCAATTCGGCCATCGGCGGCGACGCCTATGTCATTGGCTCTGCTGAAGCAAGGTTGCCGGACTTCCTGCCGACGGACTACGGCATCAGCCTGTCGCTATTTACCGATTTCGGCACTTTGGGCCATATCGACCAGGGTGTCCCTCCCTGTACGATCATAAGCTGTGTTAAAGACAACATGGGATTCCGCATGTCGGCGGGTCTCAGTGTGGGCTGGAAGTCACCATTCGGACCGGTTCAGATTGACATTGGCGTGCCTTTGATCAAGCAAAGCTACGACAAAACAGAAATTCTTCGATTCAGCGCAGGAACAGGACTCTAACTCCATGACAAACAAAGCTTTCCTGGGCAAGGTGGCAAAAGCCGCCTTGCTCGCCACCGGTCTTGCCGTCGCGGGCCTTGTGCCCGCTGCAATGGCCCAGCAGAACACACCGCCGGCAAATACCGGCGTGCCCGCACCGAAAATTGTGGCGATCGACCGCAACGCGATTTTGCGTGCGTCCAAAGTCGGCGCGAATATCGTCGAGCAGGTCACCGCAATGACACAGCAGGCCGAGAAAGAGTTCAAGGCGCAGGGTGATCAGTTGCGCCGTGACGGCGCCGATCTTCAGCGCCAGATCGCGATTCTCGCGCCCGACGTGAAGGCACGGAAGATCAAGGATTTCGAGAACAAGCAAGCGGGTTTCCAGAAAGCCGTTCAGAAGCGCCAGGATCAGATCCAGTATGGCGTGCTCATTGCGCGCTCTAAGATCGAGCAAGCCTTGGCGCCGATCCTTCAGGGCATCATGAAGGAGAAGGGCGCAAACCTGCTCCTGGATCGCAATGCGATCGTTCTGGGCACGATCGATATCGACATCACGCGCACCGCGATTCAGCGACTCGACCAGAAAATGCCGGGCGTCAAAGTCGTGGCGCAAGATCCGCCGCCTGGCGTGCAGCTGCCGCGCCAGCAACAATAATGGAAAGTGAGCGCAGGCGGCTAGAAACGCCTGCGCTCATCGGTTCATGGCCGATCCACGCTTCTACGACAATCGCGGGCCGCTCAAGCTTGCGGACTTGTGTGGGCGCATAGGCGCGCAGCTTCCCGCGGGCGCAAACGGCGACACCAAAATCGACGACGTTGCCACGCTGGAAGGCGCCGGGCCGACCCAGCTTGCTTTTTGCATCGGCAAGTCTGCCAAGCAGGCACTGTCCAAGACGCAGGCCGGTGCCTGCCTGATAACCGCAGATATGGCGGCCTTGGGTCTTGTGCCCAGTTCCACCGTCGCTGTCGTCTGTGCCTCGCCGCAACACGCTTTCGCGGCCGCGGCGCGATCGTTCTATCTGGAAAACGGTTTGGCATCGTGGCCACAGAAAGCGCCGATCGATCCCAGCGCGCGCGTCGGCAAAGATGCGGTTCTAGGTCCCGGTGTCGTGGTCGGACCGCTCGCCGAAATCGGCGAACGAACGCGCATCGGTCCAAACACGGTCATCGGACGCGGCGTCGCGATCGGACGTGACTGCGAGATCGGCAGCAATGTGACCATCACGCACGCCTATGTCGGTGACGGCGTGCTGATTCTCCCCGGAGCGCAAATCGGCTCGCCCGGGTTTGGCTTTGCCTCCAGCGCCAAAGGTCATGAAAAGATCCCACAATTGGGCCGAGTCATCATTCAGGACAAGGTCGAGGTCGGCGCATGCTCGACCATCGATCGCGGCGCCATCGGCGATACAGTAATCGGCGAGGGCACCAAGATCGACAATCTTGTCCAGATCGGCCACAACACCCGGATTGGGCGGCATTGCATCATTGTTTCGCAGGTCGGCATTTCCGGTAGCTGCGATCTCGGCGACTTTGTAGTACTGGGGGGCCAAGCCGGCTTGGCGGATCACGTAAAAATCGGCGACGGCGCGCGGCTGGCGGGCCGCACCGGCGTCTTCCCGGGCGAACTTGCCGGCGGACAGGATTACGGCGGCGTGCCGGCGCGGCCGGTGAAGGAATGGCTTAGGGATATGGCGGTGGCCGCCCGGCAGGGTAAAAAGTCGAAGAATGGATAAGATGGAAGCTGAAAAGACCGAAGTTGTCGGCGGCGTTACGCTCGATGTCGAGCAGATCAAGAAGATCTTGCCGCATCGCGAACCGTTTCTTTTCATCGAAAAGCTGACCGACATCGTGCCCAACCAGAGCGCGACGGCCTACAAGGCGGTTTCCTACAACGAACCTCATTTTCGCGGTCACTTTCCGGAATTCTCCGTGATGCCCGGCGTTCTCATCGTGGAGGCGATGGCACAGGCCGCCGGTGCCTTGGTGATGCATTCGCTTGGCCTCGAAGTGGAAAACCGGCGCGTCTATTTCATGGCCATCGACAAAGCTCGCTTCAGAAAACCGGTGGTTCCGGGCGATCTATTGCGCATGACGGTGAACCTCTTGCAGCATCGCAGGCCAGTCTGGCGCTTCGAAGGAAAGGCCTATGTCGGCGAAACGCTTTGTGCCGAAGCGGAATTCAGCGCCATGATCAGCGGCTCATCGGATTCCAATGGCGGTTCATCCAACAGCGATCGTTGAAGACGGCGCGCGGCTTTCGGCGGGTGTCGAGGTCGGTCCCTTTTGCATCGTTCGCTCAGGCGCGGAGCTTGGCGAGGGCTCGCGGCTGATTTCGCATGTCGTCGTCGGCGGAACGACGAAGGTCGGCCCGCGCACAATCGTGCATCCTTTCGCCGTTCTCGGCGGCGATGCGCAGATCCGCAAGGGCGACGCGGCCGGCACGCGTCTTGATATCGGCGCGGACAACGAAATCCGCGAGAGCGTCACGATCAGTGCCGGCAGCAAGCGCGGCCATCAGGTCACCAAAGTCGGCGAGCGCTGCTATCTGATGGCCTATAGCCATATCGGGCACGATTGCGTCGTCGGTAACGACGTCACGATGGCCAATGGCGTGCAACTGGCGGGACACATGGAAGTGGGCGATGGGGTGATCTTCGGCGGTCTCGCCGCGGGCCAGCAGCACAGCCGCGTCGGCAAATACGCGTTTATCAGTGGTCTCTCCGGCATCAGCACCGATGTCATTCCCTACGGCATGGCGATCGGGCTGCATGTGCGCCTGGGTGGCCTCAACATTATCGGCTTGCGCCGCCGCGGCGTTCCGCGTCCCAACATTCATGCGCTGCGAGCAGCCTTCCGCGCGATCTTTCTCGAGGGCGAGGGCAGGATCGCCGACAAAGCAAGACGGGCCGGCGAGAAATGGCCCGATGTCGCCGAAGTGCAGGACGTCGTCTCGTTCGTTCTCGCCAGGCCTGGCCGGCCGATCTGTCCAGCCCGGCGCGACGGCAGCGACGATGAAGGCGAAGAATAATTTATGGCGGCGCTTGGCATCATTGCAGGCGGCGGCGAACTACCCATCGCGATTGCGGAATCCGTACGCGACCGTCGCGAAGACTACTTCGTCGTCGCGATCGAAGGCATGGCGGATAAAGATGTTTTCGACGCCGTTCCGCATGCGTGGTCCGGCATCGGCCAACTCGGCAAGACGCTCGATCTGCTGAAGAAGGCCGGTTGCGACCGGTTGACGTTTGCAGGGCGCGTCACACGTCCCGAGTGGAAATCCATCAGCCTGGATGGGCGCGGAATGATGGCCGTGGCGAAGGTCGCCGCGTCGGCGCTTTTGGGCGACGACAATCTTATGCGCACGGCTCTCGGCCTCTTCGAGAAGGAAGGCTTCAAGGTGATCGGCACGGCCGAAGCGGCCCCCGATCTCATCGCCCCGGAAGGCGTCTATGGGCGCCTGAGGCCTGACACTCAGGCCGAAAAGGATATGGCCTTGGCGGCCAAGGTCGTGCGCCGCATGGGCGAACTCGACATTGGCCAGGCGGCCGCCGTTGCCGATGGCCTCGTGCTCGCGGTGGAGGCCGCGGAAGGCACGGACGCGATGCTGGCGCGGCTCAAGGATTTGCCGCTCGTTGTTCGAGGCTCGCAAAAGACCCGCCGCGGCGTGCTGGTCAAGTCACCCAAACCCAGGCAGGAACGTCGCGTCGATCTTCCCGTCATCGGCGTGCGCACGGTGGAGCTGGCGGCGGAAGGCGGCCTTGCCGGCATCGCCGTCGAAGCGGGCTCCTCGCTCATTATGCGAAAATCGCGCCTGATCGAGACAGCCGATCGGCTCGGTCTGTTTGTGATGGGATACGCCCCCGGTCGCTTCGCCGATGAATGAGGGCACGGCGCTCGTCAAACCGGTCTCGCTGATGCTCATCTCAGGCGAACCATCGGGCGATCAGCTCGGCGGCGAACTGATGTCCGCGCTCAAATCCATCGCGGGGGGCGGCGTCACGATTGCCGGCGTCGGCGGCCGCGCCATGGAGCGTCAAGGCTTGAAGAGCCTCTATCCGCTCGATGCCACCGCCGTAATGGGTTTGGCAGAGGTGGTGCCGCAAATTCCGGAAATTCTCAGACGCGTGCGCGTGGCCGCGGATTTCGCGATTTCGTCGCGTCCCGATGCTGTGGTGCTGATCGACAGTCCCGACTTCACCCATCGTATCGCCAAGCGCATCAAGCGTCTGGATTCGCGGATCATGACCGTGAACTATGTGGCGCCGCAGGTATGGGCGTCGCGGCAATACCGGGCGCGCAAGATGGCGCGATATATCGATCTGGTATTGGCGCTCTTTCCTTTCGAAGTACCGTTCTTCGAGAAATACGGCATCCGCACCAAATTTGTCGGCCATCCGGTGATCGAGCGTGCCGTCTATATGAGGGACGGCCCGTTGCTGCGGGCACAGCGCGGCATCGCGTCGAAGGCACCGTTGTTGCTCGTGGTGCCGGGAAGCCGGATCAATGAAATCCGCTTCATTCTACCGGTCATGCGCCAAGCGGTGGAGCGCTTGGCGAAAGAGGTGCCGGGCCTCGCGACGATCCTTCCGGCCGTAGCGCATGTTGCCCAGGCCGTGCGCGAACAGACAAAAGATTGGCCCACGCCGCTCCATGTCATCGAGGGCGAGCAAGACCGTTTTGCGGCGTTCGATGCCGCCGATGTGGCGCTGGCGAAATCGGGCACGGTGACGGCGGAGCTGGCACTGGCACGCAAGCCGATGGTAGTCGTCTATAAACTTGGGTGGCTGACCTACGCGCTTTACCGCCCGCTGATCAGCGTGAAATATGCGGCGCTTCCCAACCTTCTGCTCGACCGCGAGGCTTTGCCCGAACTCATGCAATCGCGCTGCACGCCGGAGAATATCGTGGCTGCGCTAAAGCCGCTGTTCCTGGATTCTGAGGCGCGGGCAGTCCAGCTCGAAAGCCTGGACGAAGCGGCGAAGCTCTTAGGACGGGGCGAAGAAGCGCCGAGCCTGAGAGCGGCCCGTGCGCTTCTCGATTTCGTCCACGCTCAGCGCTTGGCGAGCGGCACGTAATCGCGCTGTTTCACGCCGGTGTAGAGCTGGCGCGGCCGTCCGATCTTCTGGTGCGGATCCTCGATCATCTCTTTCCACTGCGCGATCCAGCCCACAGTGCGCGCCAGCGCAAACAGCGCGGTGAACATGCTGGTGGGGAATCCAAGCGCGCGCAGTGTGATGCCGGAATAGAAGTCGATGTTCGGATAGAGTTTCTTTTTGACGAAATATTCGTCCTGTAGCGCCATGCGCTCCAGCTCCATCGCCACCTTCAAGAGGGGGTCGTCCTGGTGACCGACTTCGTCCAGCACGGCGTGCGTCTGGGCCTGCATCGCGGTGGCGCGCGGATCGTAGTTTTTGTAGACGCGATGGCCGAAGCCCATCAGGCGAAAGTCGTCGTTGGGATCCTTCGCGCGCTTCACGAATTCCGGAATGCGCTCCACCGATCCGATCTCTTCTAGCATCTTCAGCGCTGCTTCGTTGGCGCCGCCATGGGCTGGGCCCCAGAGGCAGGCAATGCCGGCGGCGATGCAGGCGAACGGATTGGCGCCCGACGAACCGGCAAGACGCACGGTGGACGTGGAAGCATTCTGCTCGTGATCGGCGTGCAGGATGAAGATGGTATCCAGCGCTTTGGCGAGCACGGGATTGCCTTTGTACTCTTCCGCCGGCACCGCGAAGGTCATGCGCAGGAAGTTTTCGGTATAGCCGAGGTTGTTGAGCGGATACACGAAGGGCTGACCGATGGTGTATTTGTAGGCCATCGCGGCGATCGTCGGAATTTTCGCGATCAAGCGATGGCTCGCGATCTCGCGCTGGCGCGGATCGTTGATGTCGGTGGAGTCGTGATAAAACGCCGAGAGCGCTCCGACCACGCCGCACATCACCGCCATGGGATGGGCGTCGCGCCGGAAGCCGCGGAAGAATGCGGCCAGCTGTTCGTGCACCATCGTATGCATGGTAATGGCGCGATCGAACTTCTGCATCTCCGCCTTGCTCGGGAGCTCGCCATGCAGCAGGAGATAACAGACTTCCAGGAAGCTCGAATGTGCGGCCAACTGATCGATGGGATAACCGCGATAGAGCAGGATGCCTTTGTCACCGTCGATGAACGTAATGTCGCTTTCGCAACTGGCCGTCGAAGTGAAGCCGGGATCGTAGGTGAAAATGTCCGCATCGCCGTAGAGCTTGCGGATATCGACGACGTTCGGCCCTTCGCTGCCGGAGAACACCGGCAGGTCGACCGACTTGCCGTTGTAGTTCAGAGTGGCTTTCCCGGCGGGTACAGCCTTGCTTTCCCTCATGCTCATGGGCGCTCCTGTCTGGCGCGAGCCCCCGCGCCGCTTATTTCGCACTGCAGCAATTATAAGACGGCTCAGTTAACGCCGTCACCTATCTGGCACGATTTCCCCGCCTTTCTCACGGCAATTTCACCCAGCCCAAGCCCTTAAACGAATAAGGGACTCTTCCCGGCCCAAGACTTCCAGAACCTGAAATACCGGAGGCGAGGTCGTCTTTCCCGTGAGCGCGGCGCGCAACGGTTGCGCCGCTTGGCCGAGTTTCAGGCCCTGGGCCTCGGCGAAGGCGCGCACTTTTTCTTCCAGGTTGGTGGCCGTCCACTGCGTGGAGCCGAAAGTGTCGATCAGTGCCGCGATGGCGGCCTTGGCCTCGCCGGTGAGGAGCTTGGCGGCCTGATCGTCCAGCGTGCGCGGTCCGTCCGTGTAGAGAAACTCGGCGGCCTGCGCGAGTTCGAGGACCGTCTTCGCACGCTCTTTCAAGCCCGGCATGGCGGATATCAATCGTGCTTTCTTTTCTGCATCCAACAGCACCGGTGGATTTTGCCGCCCAAGGTGCTGAAGAACGATATCCGCCAAGGCTCCATCGTCCATCGCGCGGATGTAGTGGCCGTTGAGATTGTCGAGCTTCTTGAAATCCATGCGCGAGGGACTGCGCCCGATATTTTCGAGATTGAACCAGACGATCGCTTGCTCGGTGGAGATGATCTCGTCGTTGCCGTGGCTCCAGCCGAGCCGCAGCAGGTAGTTTCTCATCGTTTCCGGCAAATATCCCATATCGCGATAGGCATCGACGGAAAGCGCGCCATGGCGCTTTGAAAGCTTGGCGCCATCGGGGCCGTGGATGAGCGGCAAATGGCCGTACACCGGCACCGGCCAGCCCATCGCCTGGACGATCTGCAACTGGCGCGCGGCGTTGTTCAGATGATCGTCACCGCGGATGACATGCGTCACCCCCATGTCGAAATCGTCCACCACGACGGCAAGCATATAGGTAGGCGTGCCGTCCGAGCGCAGCAGGATCATGTCGTCGAGCCGATCGTTGCCGAAGCGCACGTCGCCTTGCACCGCGTCGTGCACGATGGTCTCGCCGGTTTGCGGCGCGCGCAGGCGGATGACGTAAGGCTTGCCGTCCTCGGCCGGACCGGGCGCTTTGTCGCGCCAGCGTCCGTCATAGCGCACGGGCTTTCCTTCGGCGCGCTGCTTGGCGCGCATCTCTTCCAGCTCTTCGGCGGTCGCGTAGCAGCGATAGGCCTTGCCCTCGCGCAGCAATTGCTCGGCGATCTCGCGGTGCCGTCCGGCGCGGGCAAACTGATAGATGGTCTGGCCGTCCCAATTGAGCCCAAGCCAGTCCATGCCCAGGAGGATCGCTTCGATCGCTTCAGGGGTGGAGCGCGCTCGGTCGGTGTCTTCGATGCGCAGCAGGAAGGTGCCGCCGGTGTGGCGCGCATAGAGCCAGTTGAACAGGGCCGTGCGGGCGCCGCCGATATGGAGATATCCGGTGGGCGAGGGCGCAAAGCGCAGGACGGGTTTCTTCTCGTTGGACATAGTGCTCTGATAGGACCCGGGAGCGATGGCGTCTAGCAAAGTCGGTAACGTGGGGGTAGGCCCGTTTCCATCGCTGCGGCGGTTTCGCCCGCCGGTTCTTTCGTGGCCCGCCACACTCACGCTTTCGGGTTTGCGTGAGGCTGTGCTGAAGGAACGCGACCGCTGGGCGCTGTGGCTTCCTGCAGCGCTCGCCGCCGGCATCGGTCTCTATTTCCTTTTGCCAGTCGAGCCGACGTTTTTGCTTGCTGCCCCGCTCGGATTTGCGGGCCTCCTTATCGCCATCGCCGCGGCGGGAAGCGACCGACCGTGGCCCCGGCTGTTTCTGGGGTTGCTGGCCGCGTCGCTGATCGGCTTCTCAGTCGCGAAATTGAGAACAGACACGCTCGACGCGCCGGTCCTTTCCTACCGCATCGGACCGGTACCGATCGAAGGGCGCATCGAAAATGCCGAAGCGCACGGCGAGGGCACGCGCATGATGCTGTCCAATCTGTCCATCGCGCGATTGGCCGCTGACCGGACGCCGGCACGAATTCGCATTTCGCAACGCTACGGCACCGAGCCGCTCGTGCCGGGCACCTGGGTGCAGGTGACGGCCGTGCTGCTTCCTCCGCCTGAACCTTCCGCGCCGGCGGACTACGATTTCGCGCGCTGGGCTTTTTTCGAACAGATCGGCGCGGTTGGTTATGTCTACGGCAAACCGCGCGCGATTGCGCCACCCCGGCCGAACACCTGGCGTGAAGAACTGTCCGCCCAAGTCCAAGACCTTCGCGACGCGATGACGGCGCGCATCGCCTCGGTGATCCCGGGCGAGAACGGAGCGATTTCGGCCGCTCTTATTACCGGCGAACGCGGTGCCATCAGCCAGGATGCACAGGACGCCTTCCGCGATTCCGGTCTTGCTCACGTCCTTTCGATCTCGGGCCTGCATTTGGCGCTGGCCGGAGGGTTCTTCTTCTGGATCGTGCGTGCCTTGCTCGCGCTTGTTCCGGCCATCGCCCTCAACTATCCCATCAAAAAGTGGGCGGCTGCTGCTGCGCTGTTAGGCGCCACGTTCTATCTCATCGTCAGCGGGATGGGTGCGCCTCCGGAACGCTCCTACATCATGCTTTTCATGATGTTCACGGCGATCCTGGTCGACCGGCCCGCGATATCGATGCGCTCGGTCGCGCTGGCCGCGGCGCTCATTCTTCTCTTCGCCCCCGAGAGTCTGGTGGACCCCGGTTTCGAAATGTCCTTCGCATCGGTGATTGGTCTCATTGCGCTCGCCGAGTGGCAGCGGGCGCGACAGGCGAGACGCGAAAGCGGGTTGCCCCGGACGATCTTTGCGAAGATCGGGTTCTATGTTTTGGCGGGTATCGTCACCAGCATTGTCGCGACGCTAGCGACCGCGCCGTTCGCGATCTTCCACTTCGATCGCGCCTCCCAATTCGGATTGCTCGGAAATCTCCTGGCCGAGCCGGTCATCGGCATCGTCATCATGCCGGCGGCCACCGTGGCCATGATCCTGATGCCGTTCGGGCTCGACCGTTTGCCGTTGATCGTGATGGGCAAAGGTGTCGGCCTCATGCTGGCGATTGCCCAGTGGGTGGCGCAGCTGCCGGGTGCGGCCTCTGTCGTTCCGGTGTGGCCGGCTTGGGCCGTGATCGCGGCGGCCGCCGGTGGACTGTGGATCGCGCTTTGGCGCAAGGAATGGCGCTGGCTCGGCTTGGCGCCCGTGGCCATCGCCGTCATCGGCGCCTTGCTGACGCGTCCGCCCGATCTTCTGATCTCGCAAGATGCCAAAACGGTTGCGGTGCGCATCGCGGACGGCCGGCTCGCCTTCCTGCGCGAGCCCACTGACGACTATGCCGCCGAAAACTGGCTGAAGCGCGACGGCGATTCGCGCGATCCGTTCGATGCCGTCGGCAAACCCCAGGAAGGCGTGCGCTGCGACGACAACGGTTGCATCGCCAAAGCGCAGTCCGGCGACCTCGTTGCCGCCGTGACCCGCGACGACGCGCTCAGCGAAGACTGCTCCCGCGTCGCCATCGTCGTCAGCGCCGTTGCGGTACGGGATCGCTGCAACGGTCCGCGCCTGATCATCGACCGTTTCGATTTGGCGACAAACGGCGCGACTGCCGTGTGGCTTGGCGGCGATCTCCGCGTCGAAACCGCGCAAGCCGCGCGTGGCGAGCGGCCGTGGAGTCGAAAGTCGAAACCGGATCAGTAGCGGCGAATGAGGCCGACGAGCTTGCCTTGGATGCGCACGCGGTCTGCGCCGTAGAGCCGCGTTTCATAAGCGGGGTTCGCCGCTTCCAGCGCAATGGAATCGCCGCGCCGGCGCAACCGCTTCAAGGTTGCTTCGGCATTGTCGACGAGGGCCACCACGATGTCGCCGGTGTTGGCAGTGTCGATCTGCTGGATGACCACGGTGTCGCCGTCCAGAATGCCGGCATTGATCATCGAATCCCCGGTCACTTCCAGGGCATAGTGATCGCCGCGGCCGATCATGCTGCCGGGCACCGGCATTTCGCCGACCTTGTTCTGCAGCGCCTCGATGGGCGTGCCGGCCGCGATGCGGCCCAGGATGGGAACACCGACCGAGCTTTCGCCGTCGCCGCCGCGCCGCGTTGTGCCGCCTCGTGTATCGGCGGGGATGCGGGTGTCGCCGCGCGGGGCGCGGGCGCCAGGGGGATGGACCAGCCTCTGGGCTTGGCTGCGTGTCGTGGCAGGGCGCTGGGTGTCGGACATGTTCTCCGGCAATTTGAGGATCTCGAGCGCACGGGCGCGCTTTTCCATGCGCCTAAGATAGCCGCGCTCTTCCAGCGCCGTGATGAGGCGGTGAATGCCGGATTTGGACTTCAAATCCAGCGCGTCCTTCATTTCGTCGAAGGAGGGGGGAATACCGCTCTCCCGCACGCGCTCATGGATGAACATGAGGAGTTCGTACTGTTTGCGGGTCAGCATGCCATGTCTCCCTTGGGGTTTAGGCTCGAATCCGGCCGCCCGAAGCAGCCTGAACAAAGCCGAAACATGGAGAATCGTTCTACTTTAGTTCTCCAGGGGGGTCAATGCACAAAATCTGGGGCGAGGCGCAGACGCGAGATCAGATGTCGCCCAAGTGAAGAACATCCACACGCCCGCTCGCTTTCACGGCCGGCGCATTCGGCTTGCGGATGATGAGTGCATCGGCTTCGGCGAGCGCGCGCTGCATCGAGGAATCCTGAACGGCGAAAGGCTCGGCCCAGATTTCGCCGTCGCGGATTTCAAGGCGCGCGCGCATGTAGTCCTGGCGCTTGTCGTTTGCGGCGATATCTCTCGCCGCGCGGACAGAAAGGATATCTGTGCGCATCTCGGTCCCGAGCAACGCGGCGATGGCGGGGCGCAGAAACAAAACCGCGCAGACGAAACTCGACACCGGATTGCCCGGTAACCCGAGCAACGGAATTTTCCCCAGCCGTCCGAAGATCAGCGGTTTTCCCGGGCGCATCGCGATCTTCCAGAAATCGAGTTCGAAACCTTCAGGGCCGAGCGCGCGCTGAACCAGATCGTGCTCGCCGACCGAGGCGCCGCCCAAGGTCACGATGAGATCGGCGCCCGCCGCGAGTTTCGGCAGCCGCGCGATCTCTTCCACTTTGTCCGGAAGAATGCCGAGGTCGATCGGCGTGCCGCCCCATTTTTCGATGAGCGCGCTCAGGCCATAGCCGGTCGAAGCGACGATGCCGCCCGGCTTGCGCGGTTCGCCGGGCCGGGAAAGCTCATCGCCTGTCGCCGCTACGGCCACGAGCGGTTTTCGGCGCGCGCAGACTTCCGCAACGTCGCCCGCCGCCAGAAGGCTGACATCGCGCGCTGAAAGCCGCTTTCCTGCCGCCGCAAGCACGTCGCCCGGTTTGAAATCCAATCCGGCGACGCGGATGTGACGGCCAAGCTTCGAGGATTCCTTGATGATGACGTTGCCGCCGCTCGTCTCGGTATCCTCCTGAATGACGATGGCATCGGCGCCCTCGGGCACCACACCGCCGGTAAAGATGCGCACCGCTTCGCCCGCGCCGACTTTCCCGCCGAACGGATGTCCGGCAGGCGCCGAACCGGTCACGCGCAATGTCGCCGGGACTTTGGCGACGTCGCTCGCACGCACCGCGTAGCCGTCCATCGAAGAGACCGGGAAGGGCGGTTGCATCGCGCGGGCGTACGCATCCTTCGCGAGCACGCGGCCGGCCGCTTGCGCGATTCCCACCGTCTCGCTTTGCACCGCTGCGAAGGCCGCGGTGATGCGCTGAACGGCTTCGTCGACGGAAATCATCTCCGGCCTTTGCCGAATAGGTCTTCGATGCGTACCCGCGCGGCGCGCGCAAGTTTCTCAGCCGCGTCGGCGGGAAGAGAGCGCGCGCGTCCGGTAAGGAAGGCGTAGATCAGTGCGGCGGGAATGCCGGCCTGTTTCGCCCAATCGGTGGCGCGCAGGCGATGATTGGTCATGAAAGCGCGAAAAGCTTCGCGCTCTTTCGCGCCGTCGGTCTGTCGGGGACCGGCAACTTCGCCCATCAAGGTGGCCGGCGCCGCGCGCCCCCGGGGCGTCGTGGGTCTAGGACGTTGAGCGCCAACAGCGCGTTTGGTTGCGATGTAGGTACCGCTCTTGCCGCCCGTCTTGGTCACCAGCCGGACATTTTCGATTGTCGCGCCGTGATCGATGGCCTTGACCATGTCGTAGACCGTCAGCGCCGCCACGCTTGCCGCCACCAGCGCTTCCATCTCCACGCCGGTTTGCGCCGAGGTCTTTGCCGTCGCCACGATGCGCAAGGCGTTGCGTTCGGCGTCCGGCTCGAAGTCCACGCCCACTTTCGTCAGCGCGATCTGGTGGCAGAGCGGAATGAGATCCGGCGTTTTCTTCGCCGCCATGATGCCGGCGAGGCGCGCGGCCGCCAGCACATCGCCCTTGGGTGCGTCGGCCGAGAGCGCGGCCTCGAAAGCCTCTTGCGAGAGCACGATGAAGGCTTCGGCCACGGCCTCGCGGTCGGTTGTCTCCTTGGCAGAGACATCCACCATGCGCGCGGCGCCGTGTTCGTCGAGATGCGAAAGCTTGTTCATGGCCGGATGTTAGCGCCAATCAGGGCGCGCGTCGCGGCGGCGACGTCGGCATGGCGCATCAGGCTCTCGCCGATCAGGAATGTGGTCACGCCCATATCGGAGAGGCGCTTGAGATCGCCTTGCGTCGAAAGTCCGCTTTCCGCCACCACCAGAATGTCCTTGGGAATGCGCGGGGCAAGGTGGAGCGTGACGGCAAGATCGGTGTGGAACGTGTGCAGGTCGCGATTGTTGATGCCGATTAGGTCGCTGCCCAGTTTGAGCGCGCGATCGAGTTCGGCGTCGTCGTGGACTTCAACAAGTACGTCGATGTTCCAGCGCCGGGCTTCGTCGATCAGCGCGCGCGCTTCGATGTCTGTCACGCTTGCCAGGATGATGAGAATGCAATCCGCGCCCCAAGCGCGCGCTTCTGCCACCTGATAGGGCTCGAACATGAAGTCCTTGCGCAGGACGGGCAGGGCACAAGCTTGGCGCGCGGCCGAAAGATATTCCGGCGCGCCCTGAAAGGACGGCACATCGGTGAGAACCGAAAGGCACGCAGCCCCGCCTTGCTCATAGGCGCGCGCCAAGGCCGGCACGTCGAAATCGGCGCGGATGAGGCCTTTGGAGGGGCTCGCCTTCTTGATCTCGGCGACAAGGCCGGTTTGCTTCTTGTCGCGCTTAGCCAGCAAGGTTTTGCGAAATCCCCGGGGGGCATCGGCGGCGGCCGCGCGCTTTTCGATTTCAGCTTGCGGCACGCGCGCTTTCGCCGCCGCGATCTCCTCGCGCTTGTAGATGGCGATCTTGTCGAGGATCGTCATGGGGCGGCCCTCTGGGAGCACACAATAAGCTTTTCCAGCACGGCTTTCGCGCGGCCACTGTCGAGGGTCGCGGAAGCCATGGCGGCGCCGGTTTTCAAATCGACGGCCTTGTCCGCAATCGCCAGCGAGGCGGCCGCATTCAGCAGCACGATATCGCGATAGGCCCCCTTTGCACCGCTCAGGAGGCCGCGCAAGGCGTCCGAATTTTCCTGTACGTCACCGCCTTTAAGCTCGGCCAGCGCAACACGCTTCACACCGATCTCTTCCGGTGAAATTTCGCGCAGTGAAACTTTGCCGCCTTCCAGCGCGGCGACGTGGGTGACACCGGTCGTCGTCAATTCGTCGAGCCCATCGCTGCCATGCACAACCCAGGCGTTCTCCGTTCCGAGCTCCTTGAGCACATGGGCCAAAGGTTCGATCCATTCGCGGCCATAGACGCCCAGCAATTGCCGTTTCACTTTCGCCGGATTGCACAGCGGCCCGAGCAGATTGAAGATCGTGCGGATGCCCAGTTGCTTGCGCACAGCGGCGACGTGCTTCATCGCGGTGTGATAGGCGGGCGCGAAGAGAAAACAGAGCCCGGCTTCGCGCAGACAGACTTCCGCACCGGCTGGTGTGACCTGAATGTTGACGCCCAAAGCTTCGAGGACGTCGGCTGTTCCTGTGCGCGACGACGCGCTGCGATTGCCATGCTTGGCGACTGGAACGCCGCAAGCCGCCACGACGAACGCGGTGGCAGTCGAGATATTGAGTGTGCCGTGTCCATCGCCGCCGGTGCCGCAGAGATCGATGGCGTCGGCGGGCGCCTCAAGCGAGCGCATATGAGCGCGCATCGTGCGCGCGGCGCCGACGATTTCGGGTACGGTCGGATTGCGTTTGGCGATGGCGCGCAGGAAGTCTGCGAGATCACTCTCCTGCACGCGGCCGGTCATGATCGCTTCGAAGGCATGCGCGGATTGCTCGGCGTCGAGCGTCTTGCCGCTCAACACCAAGTCTAGAGCAGGCGCGAAATCTTCACGGCTCATGCCGGCGCGCGCGCATGCTCGCGCGCGATGTTGAGGAAATTCTGCAGCAAAGCATGCCCCTGTTCGGAGGCGATGCTCTCGGGATGGAATTGCACGCCGTGCACGGGATGGTTCCTGTGCATCACGCCCATGATGACGCCGTCCTTCGTTGTGGCCGTCACCTCCAGCGCGTTCGGCATGCTGGAGGGCTCGATGGTGAGCGAATGATAGCGCGTGGCTTCGAAATCGTTGTTCAATCCGCGAAAGACGCTTTTGCCCGTGTGATGGATGCGGCTGATCTTGCCGTGCATCGGCGCCGGCGCGCGCACGACCTTGCCGCCATAGGCTTGGCCGATGGCTTGATGGCCGAGACAGACGCCTAGGATCGGCAGATCGCCTTTGGCTTGCGCGATGAGATCGAGACAGATTCCTGCTTCGTTGGGCGTACAGGGTCCCGGCGAAATCACGACTCCCTCGGGCCGCATCGCCTTGACGCCGGCCACGGAAACCTCGTCGTTGCGCACGACGCGCACCTCTGCCCCCAGTTCCGACAGGAAGTGGAACAGGTTGTAGGTGAAGCTGTCGTAATTATCGATCAACAGGATCATGCTCGCCTCGCGAAGGGCGGTTTCTAGCACGCCCCCCGTCCGTTGACAGGTGCGGGGACGGGTTTCCTATCGGCCCATTGAGCGAGGCCCGTTGATTCGCCCAAAACAAGCGAAGAACTCTCGCCAAAGCGCCTGGTGGCCTTCGCTCACTGCCCGCGCCGCGCGGCTGAAGCGTAGCGCACCGCTTCGTCGGCCGCCGTCATCAGCGCTTTCGCCTTGCTGACGGTCTCCTGATATTCGGCTTCCGGATCGCTGTCGGCGACCACGCCGCCGCCCGCCTGCACATACATCATGCCGTCTTTGACCACCGCCGTGCGTAGCACGATGCAGGTGTCCATGGTGCCGTTGGCGGCGAAATAACCGACGGCGCCGGCATAGGCCCCGCCGCGTTTTTCCCTTTCGAATTCGTCGATGATCTGCATGGCGCGGATTTTCGGCGCGCCCGAAAGCGTGCCTGCGGGAAGTCCGGCCGCGAGCGCATCGATGGCATCGAGGCCGGGACGGATCCTGCCTTCGACATTGGAGACCAGGTGCATCACATGGCTGTAGCGCTCGATGAAGAAGCTGTCGGTGACCCTGACGCTGCCGACGGCGGCAACGCGGCCCACGTCGTTGCGGCCGAGGTCGAGCAGCATGAGATGTTCGGCGCGCTCCTTGGGATCTTCCATCAATTCGTGCCCGAGCGCTTCGTCCTCCTCCGCCGTGCTGCCGCGCTTGCGTGTGCCGGCGATGGGACGGATCGTCACCACCTCGTCGCGCAGGCGCACCAGGATTTCCGGGCTCGAACCCACGATGGAAAATCCGGGAAACGCCAAGTGATAGAGAAAGGGCGAGGGGTTGAGGCGGCGCAGCGCGCGGTAGAGCGCGAAAGGCGGCAGCGCGAAGGGTTTGCGAAATCGCTGGCTCGGCACGACCTGAAAGACATCGCCTGCGCGAATGTATTCCTTGGCGCGGCGCACGATGTCGAGATAGTCGTCGTGGCTGATGTTGGAATCGATGGCGCTGAAGGCCGGCAGGTTTTCCGGCGGCGGGGCCGCGGCCGGCGCAGGCCGCTCGATGTCGCCGATGGCATCCATCAGCCGTTCCGAGCCACGCGCATAAGCGGCGCGTGCATCGACGCCCGCTTCCGGCCAAACCGGGGATACCACCGTGATCTCGTCGCGGATGTTGTCGAAAATGGCCACGATCGTCGGGCGCAACAAAATGGCGTCGGGCAGGTTGAGCGGATCGGGCGGCGGCGGCCCGAGCTTCTCGATGAAACGCACCATGTCGTAGCCGAGATAGCCGAACAGGCCGGCTGCCATGGGCGGCAGGGCGGGGGGCAAATCCATGCGCGTCGCGTTCACCAGCGTGCGCAAGGACTCGAGCGGGCGCTCCGTATTATCGGCCGGCATAAACGCGCCGGGATTGGCGCGCGCGTTGCGGTTGATCTCCGCTTTGCCCTCGCGGCAGCGCCAGATGAGATCGGGCTTAAGTCCGATGATGGAATAGCGCCCGCGCGTTTCGCCGCCTTGCACGCTTTCCAGCAGAAAGGCGTTGTCGCGTCCTTCGGCGAGTTTCAGGAACGCCGAGACCGGCGTTTCCAGATCGGCGATCAGTCGCGCGTAAAGCGCTTGAGGACGCCCCGAAGCATAGACCCGCTCGAAGGCCGCAAAATCAGGTTCGATCGCCATCGGTCTTTGCTCACGAACCTTCGCCCGTCACGCCGTCGACGTTCTTCTGGTTGATCGTCACGCCTTCGAGATCGCGCGCGTTCTTGGCCAGCGTGCGCGAGAAGTCGTCGGCGATGAGCCTGCCCAGTTGCTGGCCGATGGCGGCCACTTGCGGATCGGCTCCGGTATTCGGCGGATGGATGGCGCCGATCACGCGCGCGATGACGATGCCGTTGCCGTCGGCGCTGGCGTCATAAACCGCCGTGCCCGGCTTCGCGCTGAAGATTTTCTGGACGAGCTGTGAGGTCAGCGGCATGTCCTTGCTAGCGCGATTGAGAGGACCGAGAATCTTCGGAGTCGCCGCCAACATCTTTGCGACACTGGCCAGGCTCTGCTGCATGGTCGCCTGCGCCGCCAATTGCTTGGCTTTGGAGTCCAGCTGCTTGCGGGCCTGTTCCTTCTGCCACGCGGCAATAACCTCGGCCTTCGCCGTCGCGATCGGTTTCAGCTTGGGCGGCGTCACGCCGGTCACTTTGATGACGTAAGTGTGGCCGTCCTTGGTCTGAAAGTCGTTTCCGTCTTCGCCGATTTCGGCCGTGAAGACCTGCTTCATGAAATCGGGATCTGCGGGCACGTTCGCTTTCTGGCCGTCGGGACCCAGGCCATTGCGGTCCACCGCAGCGATATGGGTGATGTGCATGCCGGTTTTCTTGCCCGCTTCGTCAATCGTCTCGCCGGCAGCCTGTGCATCTTGGAAGGCGTTTATCATATCGCTGATATTCGACTGGGCGAGCTGAACACCGACTTCCTTGCGGATATCGTCCTTCACGCTGTCGAAGGATTTGTTCACGCCTTGCGTGATTTTGGCGATGTGAAAAATCACCCAACCGAAGGTGCCTTTGACCGGTAGCGAAGTGCCGCCTTCGGCAAGCGCGAAGGCGGCCTTGCCGCGTTCGCCGCCGAGGTCTGCTTCCACCACGGTGCTGGGTGCAATGTCGGCGTCGGTCTTTTTCTCGTCTTTGGCGACGTCGGCAAAGCTCTTACCCGACAGGATCTTCGCGCTCGCAGCCTTTGCGGACGCTTCGTCCGGGAAGGTGAGCTGTTGTACGTCGCGGGTTTCCGGCACCTGGTACTTCGCTTGATCCAGTTCGTATTGCTGTTTGAGCTGCTGATCGGTGACTTGGACGCGACTGAGAAGATCTTCGGGGCCGATCGAGGCATAGGTCAGCACGCGATATTCCGGCGTGCTGAAACGATCGGCATGCGCCTTCATGTAGGCGAGGATTGTTGCGTCATCGGGCGTCGCAATCGCGCCGGCGGCCGATGCAGGCATCACGATATATTCCACCGCGCGGAGTTCCGAAATGTAGGCATACAGCGCGCGCGTATAGCCGTAAGGAAACGAGAAGCCGTTATTCGTCGCATCGAGGAGTTGGGAACGCGTGACGTCCGCCCGCGAGTTCTCGATAAATTGCTGTTCGGTAAATCCATAGCGCTGCAGCACGCTGACCATCGTCTGGCGATCGAACGTACCTTGGGGCCCGGCAAAAATGGGAATCGCATGCATCTGCTCGACGATGCGCTCGTCGCTCGTAATCAGGCCCAGCTTCCGCACTTGATTGTCCAGCGCCTGGCGCGAGATCATCGCCTCCAGCGATTGGGCCGGGAGGCCGAGTTTGCGCGCTTGATCGACCGTCATCGGCGAGCCGTCGGGATTGGGGCGCTGCTTCAACATATTCTGGAAGTCGCGCTGATATTCGGGAATCGGAATCTCCACGCCGCCGACGACGGCCACGCTGGTGTCCGTGCGGCCCTGGAAATAGTTGTTGATGCCCCACAGTCCGAAGCTGAGTGCCAGCGCCCCCATGAAGAGTGACGCCACCCAGGACCGCGTGTACTTGCGCAATTCTTGAAGCATGAATGCAAATCCCAAGCGTGGCGGTAATGGCGTGGCGGCAAAAGGCGGCGGATGATAGGGATGGGGCAGGGGCCGGGCAAGGCAGGGAAACGGCCGGTTTGGGGGCATCGGGACGCATGATCCGCACCCCGATTGGGCATAAGTCGCAGCGCCCGACTTCTTCTGATCGAATTTCTCCGCTAACCAATATCCCATGCGTCAGCTGATTGCCGGCAACTGGAAAATGAACGGGCTTGGCGCCTCGCTCGCCGAGCTCGACGTCATCGCAAATCATGTGGCTTCGCATCCGCCGCATGCCGATATTCTGATTTGTCCGCCGGCGACACTGATTGCCCGAGCGGTTGCGACGGCGAAGGAGTGTCTGGCCATCGGCGGCCAGGATTGTCGGGCGGAAATCTCCGGCGCGTTCACCGGCGATGTCAGCGCCGAGATGCTGAAGGATGCGGGCGCCGCCTTTGTCATCGTCGGGCACTCCGAGCGCCGCCAATATCACCAGGAAACCGACGCGACCGTCGCGGCCAAGGCGAACGCCGCGCACCGCGCCGGTCTCGTCGCCATCGTCTGCATCGGCGAGACCGAAGCCGAGCGCAACGCCGGCAAAGCGCTCGACGTCGTTGCCCGTCAGATCGAAGGCAGCGTTCCGCAGCAAGCGCCCATCTCATCGATCGTCATCGCGTATGAACCGGTCTGGGCGATCGGCACCGGCCGCACGCCCACAAGTTCGGAAATTGCGGAGATGCACGCCCATCTGCGCAAGCGGTTGATCGCACGCCTGGGCGCGCACGCCAAGGATGTGCGCCTTCTCTACGGCGGTTCCGTCAAACCTTCCAACGCCAGGGAAATCCTCGCCTTGCCGGAAGTCGGCGGGGCACTGGTGGGAGGCGCCAGTCTGAAGGCGAGCGATTTCCAGCCAATTTTCGAAGCCGCGGCGCGAAATTCTTAACGCTTCCATCCCATCTTTTGAGCGGCCCACGCTTCATTAACTCGCGTCAGGCAATGATTACCGCCGGTTAGCGCAATTTGGGAATCCGGCCGCGCATGACACGGCTCGCCTACGACAGCGCAGAAACGCTGATTTACGATCCGGTGTCGGCCAACCGCGCCGCGACGCGCGCTGCACTTTACAATCTCGGCTTCCGTCATTTCGAAGTGGCCTCGACCATCGAAGCCTTCGAGGATTCCATCAAGCGCCGCCCGCCGGATCTGGCGGTGTGCGAAGCGCAAGGCGCCGAGAACGAACTCTGCGCCTCGATCCAGAATCTTCGCCAGGGCACCAGCGGCTACAATCCCTTCATCGTCATCATCGTGACGGCGTGGGAGAACAGCAATTCGCTCGTCAGCCGCGTTATCAATTCGGGCGCCGACGATCTCATCTTGCGGCCGTTCTCGACCGCCGTGATTGGCCAGCGCATCCGCACCCACATCGAGCGGCGCAAGGGTTTCGTCGTCACTTCGGAATATGTCGGTCCTGATCGCCGCCGCGATCCGGGGCGCGAAAGCAATGTCGAGCTCTTCGATCCTCCCAACTCGCTCAAGTTGAAAGCGCTGGAACGGCTTTCCGCCGAAGAGATCACCGCACGTCTCGATGCGCAGTTGCGCGTGGCGCGCGAGCGTCTGACGGCGGAGAAGCTTCGTCGCGATGCGTTTCAGATCTGCGTGCTATGGCGGCTGATGCAGGCGAGCCTGCCCGGAACGTCCAAGTTCGATGTCGACCTTTTGAAATTGCGCAACGTCACCAAATCGGTGGCGCGGCGCTGCCTGGGCACCGAAGTCGAATCCGCGGTCGACTGGTGCGAATCCATTCTGGCCGCGATCGAAGGGCTGGAAGCGGGGGTCGACCGCAACGCCTCCATGCACCTTTTGGGGCACGCGGCGCTGAACCTGCATCAGGTGTTCGCGCCGGAGAAATCCACTAGCGACCATCTGGCGGAAATCGACGCAACGGTTGCCATGGTCGCCGCCCGCACCCAGACGGCGATGGCGAGCTAGGTTTTCCGCCTGTTTCCGCGGGCCTTTGGCGAGCCTTTCTTTGAGGCGCGGTTTCGTTTAAGACCCGCCCCTCGAAACCGCCCCGGCCCTTCAGTCAACCGATGCAGACCGTTCTTCTCATTATCCAAATCATCGTCGCGGTGTCGCTCATCATCGTGGTGCTGTTGCAGCGCTCCGAAGGCGGAGCGCTCGGCATGGGCGGCGGCGGTTCCGGCCTTGGAGGTCTTTTCAGTCCACGCGGCGCCGCAGATACGCTGACGCGCACCACCGCCATTCTGGGCATCCTGTTTTTCTTGAGCAGCCTCGGTCTGACCGTGCTCGCGTTGCGCGGCTCGACGGCCCCGACATCCATCCTCGACACGCAGCCTGCGGGTCCGGCCAAGGTCCTGCCTCTGCAGCCGGCGCCCAAAAAGGATCAGAAACCGTCCGTGCCCAGCACGCCTTAAGTCAGGACTTGTTCGCGGCCGTACAGGGCAGCGCGGGCAGCACGTATTTCTCCAGCAGATCCACGGTCTGAAAAGACGAGCCATGAACATTGTAGGCTTGGCGCGTCACGATGATCGCCGTGCGCATGTCGCGCAACATGAGAATCTGGCTGCCGCCATTGCCGGCCATGTACCAAACCGGATGCGCTCCGCAGGCGGTTCTGTAGTTTCCCTCGAAGACGAAATAACCGTAGTTCTGGTCAGGCCGTGACGCGCGCCGGACGGTGAACGCGGAATCGACCCAGGATTTGGCAACGATCTGTGTGCCGTTCCAGCGGCCGTCATCGACCAGCATCCAGGCGACCTTCGCCAGATCGCGCGCGCGCAGTTCTAGCCCGCCGCCCATCATGGTTTCGTGCGAAGGCGAATAGGACCAGTTCCACTTTGCGATCCCAAGCGGATGCAGGATTTTGCTCTCGACGTAGCGATCGGCCGGCGTGTGCGTGGCCCGCTCGATGATCTGGCCCACGAGAAAAGCGTTCGCCGTGCAGTAGCGCCAGGGTCCAAGACCGGCTGTGTCGCGGAAATATCCCGGCATGGTCGGCAGGTCGACGGCCCAGCGCGTCCAGTTTTGCTGCTCATGCATTTTGTCTTCATTGCCGGGACTGTTGTCGTCGTTGTCGTTGCAATCGAGCGCGGACGACATCGTCAGCATGTCCTCGATCGTGATCGCTTGCTTGTCCGCCGTGTCGTTGCGGAACGGTTTGAGCCCGGCAAGGTAGGAAAAGGCCGGCGCGCGTTGCGACGCGATGGCGCCGTCTTGAATCGCGGCCCCGAGCGCGAGGGTGGTGAAGAACTTGGTGGCTGAGCGGGTGTTGTTGAGCAGATCGCGCGAGCCCTCGCCGAAATATCCCTCGAACACGAGTTTGCCGTCGCGAACCACAAGCACGGCGGTGGTCTTGGGATAGTCACCGCGCGCGATGGCGCCTGCGAGGGCGGCGAGCGGGGCCGGATGCAAGCCCGACAAGACCGCGGAGGCGACGGGCAAGCCGTCGTGCAGATCGGGTGGCGAGGGAAGGCTCGCCGCCTGGGCGGCAGCCGCGATCAACCAAACGCCGGCAACCAACGGGGACAAACGCAACATGGGGGACGCCTCAAACCATTGCCGTGGTAGGTTAGCCGCACCGTCAACGCGTCTTGCCGCATTCTTGAGGGAATAATTGCGGTTTTCCCGCATCTGGGGCCTCGATGGATCGGATCGACCGCAAAATCCTCGCACATTATCAAGGCGATACGCGCCGTATCGCGGAGTCGATCGGCGCCGCGGTGGGGCTTTCCGCGGCCGCCGTGCAGCGCCGCCTGAAGCGCTTGCGCGAGAGCGGAGCTATCCGCGCCGAAGTCGCGCAGCTCGACGGCGCGGCGGTCGGCGTGCCCATTGCCTGTATCGTCACGCTCAGCATGGCGGCGCCGCCGCCGCATCTCGACCGCTTCAAGCGTCAGATGCGCGAACTGCCGCAGGTGCAGCAGATTTACCATGTCACCGGCAGCCAGGACTTCGTGCTGGTGGTGACCGCGCCGAGCATGGAGGCCTATGGCGAGTTTGCGAGGGAGTGGTTCGAGATGAGCCAGCATGTCGCGCGCTATGAGACCCATGTGGTGCTCGACCGGGTGAAAGTCGGGCTTTCCTTGCCGGTTTCCCTGGACGAAGCGCCAGCCGCCCCGAATCGGTTGAGACCGAAAAACAAGAACCGTCGCGGCGCGGGCAAAACCAAAATCTGAACTCGCGGCGGCAAGGCGTTGTTTTCCGCGGGAAACCTCAAGCGTTTGCGCATGGAATCTTTCCGCTTGAGCCGTCCCGCACCACATGCTTATGGTGAACTCCCATGGCCCGGTTGATCTTCATCACCGGCGGCGTGGTCTCTTCCTTGGGAAAAGGTCTTGCGTCCGCCGCACTCGGCGCGCTTTTGCAGGCGCGAGGGTACAAAGTCCGCTTGCGGAAACTCGATCCCTATCTAAACGTCGATCCGGGGACGATGTCGCCGTTCCAGCACGGCGAAGTCTACGTGACCGACGACGGGGCCGAGACCGATCTTGATCTGGGCCACTACGAGCGCTTCACCGGCGTTGCTTCGGCGAAATCCGACAACATCACGTCGGGCCGCATCTACCAGCAGGTCATCGAGAAGGAGCGCAAAGGCCTCTATCTCGGCCGCACCGTGCAGGTGATCCCGCACGTCACCGACATGATCAAGGAATTCGCGCTCGCCAATTGCGACGATGTGGATTTCCTGCTGTGCGAGATCGGCGGCACGGTGGGCGACATCGAAGGCTTGCCGTTCTTCGAAGCCATTCGCCAGCTCGGCAACGATCTGGGGCGCGAGCACCACGCCTTCGTCCATCTGACGCTGGTGCCTTACATCGAGGCCGCGGGCGAGCTGAAGACCAAGCCGACGCAGCATTCGGTAAAGGAGCTGCGCGCCATCGGAATCCAACCCGATGTTTTGCTTTGCCGTGCCAGCCATCCCGTTCCGGACGAAGAGCGCCGCAAGATCGGGTTGTTCTGCAATCTGCCGGCGGAGCGCGTCATTCCGGCGCTCGACCTGCGGACGATCTACGAAGCGCCGCTGGCCTATCACAAGGTCGGCTTCGATACCCAGATCCTGAAAGTGTTCGGCATCAAGGATGCGCCGGCGCCGGATCTGTCGCGCTGGCAGTGGGTGGTGGACCGGGTGAAGAATCCGGAAGGCGAGGTGAAGATCGCCGTCGTCGGCAAATACATGCAGGTGAAAGATTCCTACAAGTCGCTGTCCGAGGCGCTCACCCATGGCGGGCTCGCCAACAATGTGAAGGTCCACATGGAGTGGATCGACAGCGAGATCTTCGAGCGTTCGGACGCAGCGTCGTTTCTCGAAAACGTGAACGGCATTCTGGTGCCCGGCGGCTTCGGCGAGCGCGGCACGGAAGGAAAGATCGCCGCCGTGCGCTTCGCGCGCGAGCGCAACGTGCCGTTCTTCGGCATCTGCTACGGACTGCACATGGCGGTGATTGAGGCGGCGCGCGATCTGGCGGGATTGGAAGGCGCGGGCACAACGGAGAACGGTTCGCCCAAACATCCCGTCATCGGCCTGATGACGGAATGGGTGAAGGGCAATCAAAGGGAAGTGCGCTCGGTTGACGCCGATCTGGGAGGCACTATGCGCCTTGGCGCCTATCCGGCCGTCCTGACGCCGGGAAGCCGGGTTGCGGAAGTCTACGGCACGACTACGATTTCAGAACGCCACCGCCACCGCTTCGAAGTGAACACCGAGTACACAAAACTGCTCGAACAAAAGGGCATGAAGGTTTCGGGCTGGTCGCCGGACGGCCGCTTGCCGGAAATCATGGAGTTTCCCGATCATCCCTGGTTCATCGGCGTACAGTTCCATCCCGAGCTGAAATCGCGCCCCTTCGATCCCCATCCGCTGTTCGCCTCGTTCATCAATGCGGCAGTGCATCAGAGCCGGTTGGTCTGACGCCACCGATCACATTGATGAAATAGTCCGATTCCGCGGGAACCGCCTTCCACTGGCGTTGTTGCCAGCATGGGAGATGGCTGGCGGCGAACCGGAACCATCTGCCCTAACTCGCAAAACAAGGAGCATGGCCATGAAGGTCAATGAAGCCATGACGTATGGCGTTCACATGATCCCCGCCAACGCCTCGATCGAAGAAACGGCCCAATTGATGGCCCAGCAGGACGTGGGTTTTCTCCCCGTGCACGAAAACGACCGGCTGATCGGCATGATCACCGACCGCGATATCGTGGTGCGTTGCCTCGCGCAGGGCAAAGGTGGGGAGGTGCGGGTGCGCGACGTCATGACGAAGGACGTCAAATACTGCTTCGAAGACGACGACATCGGCGACGTCGTGCAGAACATGGGCGAGATTCAGGTGCGCCGGCTGCCGGTGATGAGCCGCGACAAGAGACTGATCGGCGTCATCTCCATCGCCGATGCAGCACTTGCCTATGGGCCGTCCACCGTCGGCGAAGCGTTGACGGCTGTCGTCGCGCCCGGTGGACAACACACGGGAATGCAGCGGCACTAGGGTCCAGTTCAATTAAGTTGGCTGAAGAAGCCCGGTTGCCTTCGCGATCACGACCAACCCCGCCGCGACGACGACGGCTCCGGTAGCTCGCGCGATGTGCTCACCGGCCGGTGCGAGACGTTCGGCTGTGATGGCTGCCGTCACGACAGCCATCGCGCGAAGGTCCATGACCCCGATGACCAGGAGGATCGCCATCAGACCGGCACAGCAGGAGCTGCAGTGGAGGCCGAGGCGCAGGCCGTGTCGCCAGGCCGCGCCGGCGGTCGCCGGTAACGCGTAGCCGCTCCCTGGCGCCCCCCGGCAGCAAGCGAGGTGACGCGCCTTCCACGCGGTGAACTGGAACGCGCCGGCGATCAAGACGACCACGCCGACCGTGATCGGAGCGGTGCGGGCTAGCGCCGGCTGCTGCATCTCGATCGCCGACAACGCAACGCCCAGAGGAAACGCGATCACCCCGAACAACGTCCAGACGAAGAAGTAACCCACACCCACCAGCACGGTCTGCCGATCGAGATGCCTCGTGCCTGTTTTGCCGACGGCCTGACGGTAGCGCCACAGCATTGGTGTCAAGGATGGCAACATCATCGCTATCATCATCACGACCCATATGCCGAGGAACGAAGCCGCAGCGCCGGGCCAGGCCTGTCCAGGCATCCACGCCATCGACATCGTCCAGCCGCCGGGCATTGGCATTTCGTCCATCGCCGGCATGGACGCACACCAGACGATCGTCAGCGCCGCGCTGGCAACAAACAGCAGCGCCGAGACGCCGAAGAAGGCTCGCTCCGAAATCATGCGCTCAGATCTTCCGCCCGCGGCTTGGCTCAACGCTTTTCGTACTCGTCGTGGTGGCGCCACCAGCCGCCTGTTTCGTTGCGCCCTTTAGGTGCGCGGTCGAGCCACTGGTACATGCCCCAGAGGCCGTCGAGCCCGCGCGCGTAGGTGGAATACGTGTGATAGACGACGCCGTCCTCGTGCGCGAATGCACTCATGCCCGGCCTTTCGCGCGCGTAGGTGGCGGTGTCGGTTCCAGCCATCGCCGCGAATTTGGAGGGAGGACTCTGCGGATTTGGGTTCGGCATTTGTTTGCTCGGGCGGTAGTTGTATTCGAAGCCGCCCTTGCGCTGTTGCTCTTCGGTGATCGAGACGTTGAAGTCGAAGTTGAAGTCGCCGCCGGACGCAGACGCCCAGGGAAACGTCCACCCCATCCGCCGCTTGAACGCCTGCAGCTTGGCGAGCGGCGCCCGCGACACCGCCGACAGCGTGACGTCGTGGTTCGCCAGATGGACGGCGAAGCCGTTGAACCCGTCCGCGATGGTCGAGCAGGTCGCGCACCCTGCTTTATAGTCGGGTCCGAACATGAAGTGATAGACGAGGAGCTGCGAGCGCCCTTGGAAGAGGTCTGCCAGCGAGACGCTGCCTTCGTCGGTCTCAAACGTATATTTCTTGTCGACCCGGACCCACGGCAGCTCTTGACGCTGCCGCGCCAGCTCGTCGCTGCGCCGCGTCAGCTCCTTCTCCGCCGGGAGCAGCTCGAGCCGCGCTGCCAGCCACTCTGCACGTGTTCCGGTCTTGTGTCCTGTCATCGTACTCTCTCCGTTGTGTCCGTTGCCGCCCGTACCGTCCCCGGTACGAACTGCTGGTTGATGGTCGTGAGATAAATTAGGAGCGGGTATCGAGAGGTGGGAGTGACAAGTGTGGCGGGAACCAGATGGACTCGTTGATCACGGCGGCGGCGCGTGCGCTGGCGGCGGGTGATCCACTCGGTGCACTCAACCGGGTCGCCCTGCGCACCGACGCGCCGGCGCTCGCGCTTCGAGGCATCGCGATGGCGCAGCTCGGCGATTTCGTTCGAGCGAAGGCGCTCGTGCGCAGCGCGGCGCGTGCCTTCGGTCCGAAGGAGGCTGTAGCCCGCGCGAGGTGTGTTGTCGCCGAGGCTGAAATCGCGCTCGTCTCGCGCGACCTGAGCTGGCCTACGAAAGCGCTCGACGCAGCAAGGGCGACGCTCGAAGCGCACGGGGACCGGGTGAACGCGGCGCACGCGCGGTATCTCGAGGTCAGGCGCTTGCTTTTGATTGGGCGCCTCGACGAGGCCGAGCGGGCCCTTGCCGAACTCGATCCTGCGCCGTTCCCGCCCGCATTGATGGCCGCGCACGAACTGGTCGTTGCGGGGATCGCGATGCGACGTTTGCGGACAAAGACGGCGCGCGCGGCTCTCGCTCGGGCAGAACGTGCCGCGCTCAGCGCCGGCATCCCGGCGTTGAGCGCCGAGGTCGAAAGCGCATCCCTCGTCCTGAACACGCCGGCCGCGCGCCTGATTGCGCGCAGCGAGGAGCGGCCCCTCCTGCTCGCGGAGGTCGAAGCGTTGCTGGCGTCGAAGGCGCTTGTCGTGGACGCGTGCCGTCATGCCGTGCGTCACGCGGGCACGGTGATCTCGCTCGCAAGGCGTCCGGTGTTGTTCGCGCTCGCCCGTGCGTTGGGCGAAGCGTGGCCCGCGGACGTGTCGAGGGGTGCGCTTGTCGCGCGCGCCTTCCGAGCCAAGCACGCCGATGAATCGCATCGCGCGCGGTTGCGCGTCGAAATTGGACGGCTTCGCAGAATGCTGCGGACGTTGGCCGATGTGAGCGCGACGAGCGGCGGGTTTGCGCTGGCGCCGCGCGGTGCACGCGAGATCGTCGTGCTGGCGCGGCCCGTCGAAGAGCAGCATGCGGGGGTGCTCGCTTTTCTCGCCGACGGTGAGTCGTGGTCGAGCTCGGCCCTGGCTCTCGCGCTCGGCGCCAGCCAGCGCACCGTGCAGCGAGCCCTCGACGACCTTGCTGCAGCAGGCAAGGTGCAGTCGTTTGGTCGCGGGCGAACGCGCCGTTGGATGACCCCGCCGGTGCCGGGATTCACGACAGCCTTGTTACTTCCCGCTTCAATGCCGGGTGACTAGGATGGGCGCATGAAACGATCGGCAGCCGAAATCGTGCGCGAGTATGGACCCTTCCCGGGTGTCGCCCAAGTGGGTGGGGTCACGCATGACGGTCGGCAAGTCTGGTTTGCGTCCGGAGACAAACTGAACGCGTTAGATCCTGCAACCGGGAAGACCGTGCGCTCGATCGATGTCGCCGCGCATGCCGGAACGGCCTTCGACGGCCAGCACCTGTTTCAGATCGCCGAGGATCGTATCCAGAAGATCGATATGAAGACCGGCCGTGTGCTCGCCACGATCCCGGCGCCGGGCGGTGGCGGCGACTCGGGGCTTGCGTGGGCCGAAGGGACGCTTTGGGTGGGCCAGTATCGGGACCGCAAGATCCATCAGATCGATCCGGAAACAGGGACGATACTTCGAACCATCGCGTCCAACCGCTTCGTGACCGGGGTCACCTGGAGTGACGGCGAACTCTGGCACGGCGCCTTGGAAAATGATGAGAGCGAATTGCGCCGAGTCGATCCTCGAACGGGAGAAGTCCTGGAGAGGCTCGAGATGCCGGCCGGCATGAGCGTGTCGGGCCTCGAGTCCGATGGCGGCGATCAGTTCTTTTGCGGCGGCGGAAGGAGCGGGAAGGTGAGAGCGGTCCGCCGGCCCAGGCGAGTCAAAGCGGCAAACGGCGACCCCGCGAGCAAGTAGTCGAAGCGGCCCTTGCGCCCGGCGAGCGACCGGCCGCGGATCGCGAGCGCTCCCGCATAGGCCGGTGTGTGTCGTTTGGGTTTTCTGCAGACCTTTTCGCGTCAACCGACCGCCTTCTCGGCGTTCAATTCCTTGCGCCATTGCACTTCGCGATCTTTCAGCAGCGATGCGATCAGAAGCGGATTGTCGTCTTTCACCTCTTCCAGGATTTCGTAGGCGAACGCCGCTTCGCCATGGGCATTCCACGCGGCCTGCATCGCCTTGTTGGGGTGGCCGCCCTGGCGCAGCTGAAACCAGGTGGTGTTGTGCTGTTTGTCGAGATTGCGGCTGACGGCGGTCCACACCGCGCCCGTCGCCGCGCAGCGAACGGCGTAAACGCCTTGCTGCTGTTTGCGCTCTTTGTATTCGCGCAGCATTTCGCGCTTGCGGTTCTTATCCATGATTTGTCTCCGTTGCGCCGCAGAAACCGCAAACAGCAGAGCCGCGCAAGAGCAGGGCTGATCCGGCGTTTTTCGCCGGGCCGTTCACCAAAGCGGGCGCCAAATGGGGCCGCCACGGAAAGAAAAGAGTATGAAATACGGCGAGGTCTGCTCTAGAAATCGCCCATGACCCAGCCCAACGCACACGTCAAAGCCGGATCGGTCGAATTCGGCAACGATCTCAAACTTACGATCATTGCCGGGCCTTGCCAGCTCGAAAGCCGCGCCCATGCCTTCGAGATGGTGTCGGCGCTGAAAGAGATGACCGCGAAAGCGGGCGTGGGCTTGGTCTACAAGACCAGCTTCGACAAGGCCAATCGCTCCAGCGCCGGCGGCACGCGTGGGCTGGGCCTTAAAGATTCGCTGCCGATCTTCGCGGAGATCCGCTCTCACTTCGGCGTGCCCGTGCTCACCGACGTGCATGAGCGCGAGCAATGCGCGCCCGTTGCCGAAGCGGTCGACATTCTGCAGATACCGGCTTTTCTCTGCCGCCAGACCGATCTGATCGTCGCCGCGGCGAAAACCGGCAGAATCGTGAACGTCAAGAAGGGGCAGTTCCTCGCGCCTTGGGACATGAAGAATGTGATCGAGAAGGTCACCGGCGCGGGAAATCCCAACGTGCTCGTCACCGAACGCGGTGCGAGCTTTGGCTACAACACGCTCGTCGTCGACATGACGTCGCTGCCGGAAATGGCCAAGTTCGGGGCGCCGGTGGTGATGGATGCGACGCACGCTGTGCAGAAACCCGGCGGGCAGGGCACGTCGTCCGGGGGAAACCGCGAAATGGCGCCCTACATCGCGCGTGCGGCCGTGGCCGTCGGCGTCGCCGCCGTGTTCATGGAAACGCACGAAGATCCGGACAACACCAAGATGTCCGACGCACCGAACATGATCCGGCTGAAAGACATGCCCGGAATTCTCAGCGATCTGGTCGCGCTCGACCAGATCGCCAAGAAGAAGCGCTAACCCATCGCGCCCCAGTTCTGCACCAGCCCGATGGCCGCGAGCACGATCAGTCCGAGAATCCCGGCCATGGTGGTGAAGGCGCCGGCGGTGCGTTTCTCGGGATCGGCCGTATAGAGCTGCATGTAGAGCACGCGGCCGGCGAGAAAGATCGCCCCGAACGCCGCCGGCAACCAGTACTGCCCGTGAAACAGGATCGTCGCGAGCCACAACGCCGGGAAGAAAGCGATCAATTGTTCGCCCGTGTTGCAATGAATGCGATAGGCACGTTCGAAGGCGGGATGACCCGTTGTCGCCGGCGCTTTTACGCCGTGCCTTCCCCGCAACATGCCGACGCGCGCACCCATGACAAAGTAATAGAGCACGACCGCGAGCAGCGTGATGATCTCGCTGAAATAGACTGTGCGAGGATCCATCGTGTTCTCCTTGGTTAGGTGGTAGCGCTCAAAGCCATCCAGGCGTTCACGATTCCCCAGACCGACAGGATCAGCAGGCCGAGATTGGCGATCATGCTGATCGTGAATCCGGTGCCGCGCTTTTCGGGATCGACCATGTAGCCCTGCATGTAGAGAACGCGGCCAATCGTCCAGATGACGCCGAACGCCGCTGGCAGCCACGCCATCCAAGGCGAATAGTTTGTCGCTACCCAAAGCAGCACCAGGAAGATCGGCATCGCCTCCAGCGTGTTCATCTGCACGCGCACGGCGCGTTCGAATTCCGCATGGCCGGTCATCGCGGGCGCCTTGATCCCGTGTTTGGCACGCATGCGGGCCACGGTGCCGCTGGTCATGAAATAAACGAGGATGGCGAGAATGGTGACCATTGAGGTCCACAGCGTTGCGGGCACGGCCGTCATGACATTTCCCCTTCGATGGCGGCCGCCAAGATCGGCTGCGCCTTGTGGCTGACTGTAGTGAGATTCGCGGGAAATCCGCTGCGATTCGGTGCTCCAATGCGCCGCCTTGAAGGGGCCAACCCCTTCGCCTAGAAGCAGGGCCCGAACGCCGGAGCCTTCGCCATGACCGCCATTGTCGACATCACCGCGCGGGAAATTCTCGACAGCCGCGGCAATCCCACGGTCGAAGTCGATGTCCGCCTCGAAGATGGCTCCTTCGGCCGCGCCGCGGTGCCCTCGGGCGCCTCCACCGGCGCGCACGAAGCCGTCGAATTGCGCGACGGAGGCACGCGTTACGGCGGCAAGGGCGTCGAGAAAGCGGTGGGCGCCGTCAACACGGAAATCTTCGATGCGATCTCCGGCATCGATGCCGAAGAACAGACCCGCATCGACGGTATGATGAAGAAGCTCGACGGCACGCCGAACAAGGCGCGCCTTGGCGCCAACGCCATTCTGGGCGTGTCGCTCGCGGTCGCCAAAGCTGCCGCGCAATCGGCGAACCTGCCGCTCTATCGCTATGTCGGCGGACCCAATGCACGCCTGCTGCCGGTGCCGATGATGAACATCATCAATGGCGGCGTGCATGCCGACAATCCGATCGACTTCCAGGAATTCATGATCATGCCGGTGGGCGCGCCGACTTACCGCGAAGGCTTGCGCATGGGCGCGGAAGTTTTTCACACGCTGAAGAAGCAACTGCGCGATGCCGGCCACAACACCAATGTCGGCGACGAGGGCGGCTTCGCGCCCAACCTGAAGAGCGCCGACGAAGCGCTCTCCTTCATCATGAAGTCGATCGAGAAGGCCGGCTACAAGCCGGGCCAGGATGTTTTCCTGGCGCTTGATCCGGCTTCGACCGAATTCTTCAAGAACGGGAAATACGTGCTGGAAGGCGAGGGCAAGACGCTCGATCCCGCTGCCATGGTGAGGGTTTATGAAGATCTCTGCGCGCGCTATCCCATCGCCTCCATCGAAGACGGCATGGCCGAGGACGATTGGGACGGCTGGGCCCAGATCACCAAAACACTCGGCAAGAAAGTGCAGCTGGTGGGCGATGATCTCTTCGTCACCAACACCGCGCGGCTGAAAGAGGGCATCAAGAAGGGGGTCGCCAACGCGATCCTCATCAAGGTCAACCAGATCGGCACGCTGACCGAAACGCTGGAAGCCGTCGACACCGCGCACAACGCGGCCTATCGCGCGGTGATGTCTCACCGGTCCGGTGAAACCGAGGACTCCACGATTTCCGATCTCGCGGTAGCGACCAATTGCGGCTTCGCCAAGATCGGCTCGCTGTCGCGTTCGGATCGCCTGGCCAAGTACAACCAGCTTCTGCGCATCGAAGAGATGCTGGGCGACCAGGCCCACTATGCAGGCCGCAGCGTGTTGCGCGCCTAGAAAATTTCGAACTCGAGGTCATGTGTCATGAAAGCCAAGAAAAAATACGAAAAGCCTCAGCCCTTTGCGGCGCTGACCAGGGACACCCGCTTCGAGGGCACCTACGAAGTCCTGTTGCCGGTGCCCGATCGCGTCAAGCCGCATCGCCTGGCGCAGCAATTCCCGACCAAGAAAGCCGCCGAAGATTGGATCCACAGTCCGGAAGGCGAAGACGCGATCCACGCCGCCATGAAAGGCGAGCGGCCATAGGACCTGAGGGCGGAAGAATTGAACGAAGTTAACGTCTTTGCGCTTGACCGTGCGAATCAGTCCGTGATTCGTTCGCAGTCATGCGAATCAGGCGCAGCGTGACCCGAGTTTTTGCCGCTTGCGTGATGCCGGCCATCGCCGCCGCGTCTATTGCCTATTTTGGCTACTACACGATCTGGGGCACCCGCGGACTGCTCGCGCTGTACGACGCCAACGCGCATCTGAGCGTTCAGCAGGAGCAGTTGGCTCAGCTGAAAGACAGCCGCGAACGCCTGCAGCGCCGTATCGAGCTGCTGCGCAAGGGCGATCGCGACATGGTCGAAGAGACCGCGCGCGAAGAGATGCTGGACAGCGTTCCGGGCCAGGTTGCCGTGCCTCGCGAGAAGCACTGAATTCCCAAAAATCGGTAGGGTTTAGCGCCATTCCGAACACTGTTCGCTGACGGAGCGTCAACGCTTGCCAAAAGCTGGGGGCCTTGCCACAACCGCCCGCAAACAGGAGCCTTTTCAATGGCCGATGCCAAAGCGGCACAAAAGGGCGGGACATCCGACGCCGCCCGCGCGGCCGGCCCCGATCTGCTCAAGAAATTCTACCACGACATGCTCCTCATCCGCCGTTTCGAGGAGAAGGCCGGCCAGCTTTACGGCATGGGTTTGGTCGGCGGCTTTTGCCATCTCTACATCGGCCAGGAAGCGGTCGTCGTCGGCATGCAGGCCGCGCTGAAGGACGGCGACGAGGTCATCACCGCCTATCGCGATCACGGACACATGCTGGCTTGCGGCATGGACCCCAAGGGCGTGATGGCGGAATTGACGGGCCGTGCCGGCGGATATTCCAAAGGCAAGGGCGGCTCGATGCACATGTTCTCCGCCGAGAAGAATTTCTACGGCGGACACGGCATTGTCGGCGCGCAGGTGCCGATCGGCACGGGGCTCGCCTTCTCCAACAAATACAAAAAGAACGACAACGTGTGCCTCACCTATTTCGGCGACGGCGCCGCCAATCAGGGACAGGTGTACGAATCCTTCAACATGGCGGAGCTTTGGAAGCTGCCGATCGTCTACGCGATCGAGAACAATCAGTATGCCATGGGGACCAGCGTCCAGCGCTCCAGCGCTGAAACGCATTTCTACAAGCGCGGTGCCTCGTTCAACATTCCCGGCCGCGAAGTGGACGGCATGGATGTGGAAGCGGTTTACGAAGCCGCGCTGGAGGCGATCGCCTGGTGCCGTTCCGGCAAGGGGCCGATCATTCTGGAGTTGAAAACCTATCGCTATCGCGGCCACTCGATGAGCGATCCCGCCAAGTATCGCACGCGCGAAGAAGTGCAGAGCGTGCGCGAGAAGCGCGATCCCATCGACCATTTCGGCCAGCACCTGGTCGAAAAAGGTATCGCCAAGGACGAAGACCTCAAAGCGGTGGACAAGGACATCCGCGCCATCATCAACACGGCGGCCGAGTTTGCCTCCGAAAGCCCTGAGCCCGCCGCGGGCGAGCTTTACACGGATGTGCTGGCGTAATGGCTACCGATATTCTCATGCCCGCGCTGTCTCCAACGATGGAAGAGGGCAAGCTCGCCAAGTGGCTCGTCAAGGAAGGCGACACGGTGAAGTCCGGCGATATCCTCGCCGAGATCGAAACTGACAAGGCGACGATGGAATTCGAAGCGGTCGATGAAGGGCGTATCGGCAAGCTGCTGGTGCCGGAAGGTACCGAAGGGGTGAAGGTCAATCAACCGATCGCCACACTGGTTCAGAATGGCGAGGATGTTTCGCCCCTCGGGACGCGGCCTGCGGCCGCTCCTCGGGATGACGACGCCAAGCCGCAAGGTAAATCCAGACCAACAATGGCGGAGTCGCCAGCGCGTCATCCTGAGGTGCCCGCGCAGCGGGCCCCGAAGGATGACTTGGCCGAGCCCGACGTTCCCGCCGGTACCGAACTCATCACCATGACGGTGCGCGAGGCCTTGCGCGATGCGATGGCCGAAGAGATGCGCCGCGACAAGACCGTGTTCCTGATGGGCGAGGAAGTGGCGCAATATCAGGGCGCTTATAAAATCTCCCAAGGCCTCCTCGAAGAATTCGGCGACATGCGGGTGATCGATACGCCGATCACCGAACATGGGTTCACCGGACTGGGCGTCGGCGCGGCGTTCGGGGGGCTGCGGCCGATCGTGGAATTCATGACCTGGAATTTTGCCATGCAGGCGATCGACCAGATCGTCAACTCCGCCGCCAAGACGCGTTACATGTCGGGCGGCCAGATGGGCTGTCCCATCGTGTTCCGCGGGCCGAACGGTCCGGCGGCGCGCGTAGCCGCCCAGCACAGCCAGGATTATTCAAGCTGGTACGCCCAGGTGCCGGGCTTGAAAGTGATAGCGCCCTATTTCGCGGCCGATGCAAAGGGCTTGCTCAAAGCGGCGATCCGCGATCCCAATCCCGTCATCTTCCTGGAAAACGAAATCGTCTACGGACGGTCCTTTCCGGTGCCGAAAGTGGACGACTATATCGTGCCCATCGGCAAGGCGCGGGTGGTGAAGCAGGGCACGCATGTCACCCTCGTCGCCCATTCGATCTGCGTCGGCATGATCCTGGAGGCGGCGGAGAAACTTGTCGCTGAAGGGATTGATGCCGAGTTGATCGATCTGCGCACGCTGCGCCCGCTCGATATTCCGACGGTGATCGCCTCGGTGCAGAAGACCAACCGCATCGTCACAGTGGAGCAGGGTTGGCCCATCTGCTCGATCGGCTCGGAAATCGCAGCCCAAGTGGTCGAACAAGCCTTCGACTATCTCGATGCGCCGCCGCTTAAAGTCACCGGCAGGGACGTGCCGATGCCTTACGCCGCCAATCTCGAAAAACTCGCGCTGCCGACAGTGGACGACATCGTCGCGGCGGCGAAAGCGGTGTGCTATCGCTAATGATTGAGCGCACACGATCAAATTCTTCACCTCCCCCTTGCGGGGAGGTCGAAATTTGCGAAGCAAATTTCGGGTGG
>JACQDN010000039.1 GCA_016201105.1 Pseudomonadota bacterium | reverse complement strand
CGCTGCCATTGGCGGTCATTCAACCAGAACAGACCTTGGCGCATTCTTCTCCCCTGCGAATCAATTCGCAGCCAGAGAATCACTGGACGCTAATTAGGTACAGACCCTAGTGTGAAACTATTCCGAACGGCGTACCGCGGACTTGCCCATAGACCGCATCGAAGATTTCGAGAGTGCCCAGGTTCGGCATCTCGCGCGGCGCAATCACGTCGTCGAGCACAAGCGCGTTATCCTTCTCCTCCGAAAACGCCGGCCAAGCCGGAAGATCAGGTCCGTTGGGATTTCCGGATCTTGCGAAATTCAGCCAATAGCCGGACATGGCATCGGCGAGCTTCTTGTCGGCGGCGGTCCAGCGCCACGGTTCCTGTCCCAGATGATCGAAGGTGTACCAGAGCTCGGCGAAATGACTCGGACCCCAACCCTCGTAGACCGATCCTTTCGGGAAAGGCGGCGTATGCGCAAAGTGATAGTAGTAGACCCCGCCACGGCCGGTTTTGGCCGCCAGCCGCGCCCATGCCCACATGTCCCAGCCGAAACGCAGATCGCGCTCGAAATCGAGCCGCGCTCTCAGCGCTTGCGCGTCGGTGGCATGCGGATAGGCCGAAAGTAGTGCAGGCGGGAGCGGGCCCCAGCGTTTGACAATATCCGCATCGAATGTCGCAGCCTTCACCGTGCCGAGATCGGGAATCAGCGAGCGTGCTTCGTCGGCGTTCGACCCGACGAGGACCGGCACGTCGTTCTGGCGACCCTCAGCGAAGACGTCGTAGGGCGGCGCCGGCAACACCAACGGCTCGATAACGGGATGCGAGATCTCGCCGGATTTTTCAGTGAGCAGCGCCTCGGCCGGAAGCGCGCGCAGATCGCGCAAAGACTTTGCGCCGAGCGATGCGGCATACGCCTCTCCGTCCCGCTCGGCGTTTGCGAGCAGATAGTTCGGGGCAAGTTGCAGCGGCTCGAACATGCCGCCGCTTTGCGCGATGGCACGCTGAAACAAACCCTTTGCCAGAGGCGAGGCCATGAGAATGCTGACCGACATCGCCCCGGCTGACTGGCCAAAAACGGTCACGTTGGAGGGATCGCCGCCGAAATTGCCGATGTTCTTGCGCACCCATTCGAGTGCCGCGATCTGATCGAGAAATCCGTAGTTGCCCGAGGACGCTTGCGGCGATTCCCGCGTGAGTTCGGGATGCGCGAGAAACCCGAACGGCCCGACCCGATAGCCGAAGGTGACGATTACCGCGCCCTTGCGCGCCAGTTCGTCGCCCCAATAGAGCGGCATCGACGCAGAACCGTTCGTAAAACCCCCGCCATAAATCCACACCATGACGGGAAGCTTCGCGTTTGCGTGTGCGGCCGAAGTCCAGATGTTGATGTAGAGACAATCTTCGCTGACGTTGGGCGGTGTCTCGCCTGGTATCGAGACTCCTTTCTGCATGCAGGCGGGGGCGAAAGTGGTCGCCGCGCGCACACCCCGCCAAGGCGCAACAGGCTGTGGCGGGCGCCAACGAAGGTTTGCTACGGGCGCGGCGGCAAAAGGAATGCCTCTGTAGACGGAAAGCCCATTCGCGCGGACACCTTCCACCAATCCCGATTGCGTTCGCACGGGCTGTGCGACCGCACCAGGCGCGAGAAGAAATAAGATCGCTGCGATGTGGCAGGAAAGCCGCATGTGTCACCCTCTGCGATGCGATGTGGGAAACGCCGGTGCTTCCCTCGCCCCACAATCTGGAAATCTGCGGGCATCGGCGAAAGACCAGACGCCTGCGGTCCAGCCCAGATCCGGTACAGCCCGTCACAAACCGGTGCGCTCTGGACCTGCCACGGCCTCGCTCCCATATTCCGGCTATGACCCACGCTCATGCCATGGACCCGAACGCGTTCGAGAAAATGGGCCTGCCGCTCGCGCGTGAAGCTGCGTTCGGCTTTCTCTATTGGCTGGTGCTGCTTCTGGTGTTGGAGCCGGACAATGTCGCACGCGCTCTGCATGCCGGCGCGGCGATCAATTGGAGCCAGGAGATTTTCCGCATCGCGGGCGCGAGCGTTCTGGGCGCCTCTGCCATGCCCATGGTTTTGGTATTGGTCAGGCGTTTCCCCATCCTGGGGGAGCAGCGCTGGCGCAACGCCGCCCTCCACGGTGCGATAAGCGCGGTCATGGCTGCCGGATTGGTCTTCGTTTCCTGCGTGCTGGCTGATTGGTTCTTGGCGTCGGAACATCGACCCTTTTTGCAGGCGTTACGCGAGGAATTCGTCTCCAACTGGCTCTTGCTGGTCTATTGCATCGCCGGGTTCGATGCGATTGCGCATGCTGTGTGGTTTGCGAGACAGGCGAAGCAGCGCGCGAGTGGAAATGAAACACCTGCCGTTCCAAACACCTTTCTCTCCCAAATTTCAATCAAAGAACGCGGTCGAACGAGTTTTATCTCACTCGAAGCGGTCGACTGGATCGAAACGCAGGGAAACTACCTGGCGCTTCATGCCGAAACCAAAGTACACCTGATCCGTGAAAGTCTTTCACGCCTTGAATCACAACTCGATCCTGCAAAGTTCGTGCGTGTGCATCGCCGCCTGATCGTCGCAGTGGACCGCATCCGCGAAATCGCTCCACGAGGTGCGGGCGATGCTTTGCTCCGTTTGAAGAACGGAACCGAGTTGCGCGCAAGCCGCAGCTTTCGCGAACGGCTTGGCCGCAATTAGTGCTTGGCTATTTTCGCCGGGGCCGACTCTTTCACCAGCATCATCGCGACAAGACCGAGCAGCATCGCGCCCGTCCAGTAGTAGGCGGGTGCCAGCGGATTGCCTGTGGCCGAGATCAACCACTTGATCATGAACTGCGTCGAGCCGCCGAAGATTGAAATGGCGAAAGCGTAGATCGTGGCCACCGCGCCTGAGCGAATGGACGGTGGAAGCTGTTCGGTAATCGTCACGATGACGGGCACCGAACTGAGCGAAGCCAGAATCACCATCACGGTTTCCGCACCATAGAGCGCCTGCCAGGTGCGGAAGTGATCGATGATCCAAAAACAGGGAAAGATCGCGAGCGCAAGCAGGATGCCGGGAGTAATCATGATCACCTTGCGGCCAAACTTGTCGGAGAGCCAGCCGCTTATCGGTTCGAAGATCACCGAGAGCCCGCCATTGATGACCGTGACGCCGAAAGCGAAGGCCGCGGACAGTTTCAGCGTGTCCAGCGCGTAAGTCGTCATGTAGTTGATGGAATAGGACCCGATGGTGCCGGCGGTGAGCATCATCAATCCCAAAATGGTGATCGCAAGGAAGGGCCTGATGCGTGTGCGCAGGCTCACCGTTCCCCTGGTGGCGTCGGGCGCAAGCGCGGCATCGTCGGCCGCGTGCAGCGTTTCGGGCAAGGTGCGACGGACCATGATGCCGAAGGGCACGATCAGTGCGCCGACGATCATCACCGCGCGCCAGCCCCAATCCTGCAATTGCGCCGCGCTCAAATAGTTCGCCAGGACGACGGCGAACACGCCCGCGAGCAACGCGGCGGAGTCTTGTGTCGCGTATTGCATGGAAAGATAAAGCCCGCGGCGATGAGGGGGCGCACTCTCGGCCATGTATGCCGTGGTCGGCCCCACTTCTCCGCCAAGCGCGAAGCCCTGAAGCAATCGGAACAGGACAACCAAAATCGGTGCGGCGTTTCCGATCTGGGCATAGGACGGTGTGAGTGCGAGGCCGATGATGGCAGCGCCCATCAGCGAGAACGAAAGCAGCATCGCAGGCTTGCGGCCGATGCGATCGCCCATGCGGCCGATCACAATGGCGCCGATGGGACGCGTGAGAAACCCGATACCGAAGGTGAACAGCGACAGCAGCAGACTGGTGCTGGGGGCATACGAGGGGAAGAAGACACGGCTGATATAGATGGTGAAGGTCGAGTCCGCTGGAAAAAAGACTTTGCCGATATAGACAGCGAAATAGGAGAAGGTGAGGAAGTCGTAGAATTCCAGCCCGTTGCCGACGAAGACGGCGAAAACGTGCTTGAGGGGGACCCTTCGGGGGGAAGAGGCGTCGCCAAGCGACGCGCTCGCAGCCACAGTGCCCACCGGCTTGCCCCCGTTTTGACTGGCGGAGTGTGGCACAGATCGCCAAACATCAAACGGACAAAAAGCGCGACCGGGCCGCCATCGCTGGAATTTAATGTGGACGCTACGCCAGCCGCAGATATTGGACGAACAGCTCGCGGGCATAGTCGACGCCGAAGCTGTACATACGATCGATGGAAATGAGTGCCAGAACGATCGCCGTAAGCATAAGCCGCCAATTGTGTAGATCGTGAGTCTGCATCAGATCGCGGACTAGTATCACCGTGGCGAGCACCATGAAGCTCGCCGCGACGCCGCGAAGCATTCCGTAGGTGCGGTTGAACGCGTCGATGCGTTGCGTTCGTTGCGCTGCTTGGACTTGCGCATAGATTTCGCGCACAACGCCGTACCATTCGGCACGGCTAATTTGAGTTAGGCCGCTCTGCTTGAGTTGAGTTTTGACCTTCTCGAAAAGCCGAGTCTTTTGATCCTCGGAGATGAGTGGTGCTGGTCGGAACGGCCAGTATGCAGGCATGCGCCAGCGTTTCCACAGAGGCCGTCCTTGCTCCGTAAGGCTCGGTGCCGGTGCGGCCTGGAGCGGCCAATTTGTGGGCATGCCCTTGCGGCCCCAAAAGCTTAGTTCCACAAGCCTACCACCGGCCTGCACTAGGTGACCTACGACGAACGCCACGATGGCCAAGATGCCGAGGCCGCTAAGACTGATATCGTCTCCCACTAAGCTCTTCGCTTCAGGAACGACGAGCCCAATGCCGACCAACAACACGGCACCGGGTGCAATAACACCGATATACTCATAGGCATCGAATTGTTCGGACGCCATCAGCTTCCCCCGCTTCTCGCGTTTGCTCTAATCGAATTGGTACAACTTTCGCGGGCTGGTGTCTGGCCGTAGGCTGGACGTGAAATATCGCAAGCTTGTGGATAAACCGGCGCTTGCGAATTCGACCGGCGACCAAATGAATGACACCCGTTCGCGGCGCACAATGCGCCAGTGACCTTCACCGGATCTGTAGCGCAAGCAGCGGATGTCTGGCGCGTCTATTTCCGCAACTATTCGGCGCAGGATGTATTGTCCGACATTCGGATCAGCTTGGCCGTCGAGCTTCCCTTCGCCACGACTTCCCCTGCCTCATTCAGCAGCCGGCCTTCGAGGAACACGGTGGATTTGCCCATGCGCTCGATCCAAGCTTCTGCCCGATAATGCCCCGGCCCAGCGCTGCGCAGGAAGCTGATCTTGATCTCCAGCGAGAGTGGCGAGGCTGTGAATTCGCTGGCCGCCATCGTGGCGTAAGCCATAGCCGCATAAACCCGCCTTGCAGCGCCGTTCCGCCCGAATGGCAGTTATCCTCTGTGGCCCGGCACTCCAGAACGGCCCTACCTTCCTTGCTGGTTTCAAGCAGCCGCTCCATGCCGAGGCGCACGGACACGCCGCCCGTCAGAACTTCACTCATGGTTTTTCCCGGAATTGCTCGCCCAGTGCCCTTCTAAGCCGCGATCGGCTGTTTTCCAAGCCATTTTCACACATATAATACGGTATTTAATAAATTATACATAGCAACAATGTAATCTATTGAAATCTCCACGCCGCAGTGCGACTTATCAGGGATGGCAGCCACACCTTCCACCCAGGCGATTACTGCGAACCGTCTTCGCGACGGCGACGTCGTCTATTGGCGCGATGGCACGTGGGCCGAAGCGCTCAGCGAGGCGCAGGTGTTTGAGACGAAGTCCGGGGCTGATGCCGCGCTCAAGGCGGCGGAGAAATTCGTGGCCGCACGGTTTGTCGTGAACCCATACCTCTTCCCCGTTCGCGTGGAGAACGGGCGCGTTCGTCCCACCGAAGAACGCGAAATCGTGCGCAGCGAAGGACCGAGCGTGCGCCGCGATCTCGGCAAGCAGGCAGCCACTGCGCGAAGCGCGAACAGCCATGTATAGGTACGACGAATTCGATGCGCGCTTCGTGCGCGAACGCGTGGAGCAATTCCGCCACCAGGTGGAGAGGAGGCTCTCGGGCGAACTGAGCGAAGACGAATTCAAGCCGCTGCGCCTGATGAACGGGCTTTACCTGCAGCTGCACGCCTACATGCTGCGCGTCGCCGTTCCCTACGGCACGCTGTCCTCGAAACAAGTGCGCATGCTCGCGCATATCGCGCGCAAATACGACAAAGGTTACGGCCATTTCACCACCCGGCAGAACATTCAATACAACTGGCCCAAGCTGGTGGACGTGCCAGATATTCTTTCCGATCTCGCCAGCGTGGAAATGCACGCCCTGCAGACCAGCGGCAATTGCATCCGCAACGTCACGGCCGATCACTTCGCCGGTGCGACCGCGGACGAGATCGAAGATCCGCGCATTCTTTCGGAAATCGTGCGGCAATGGTCCTCGCTGCATCCCGAATTCACTTACCTGCCGCGCAAATTCAAGATCGCGGTGAGCGGCGCCAGGCACGATCGCGCCGCGCTCAAATTCCACGATATGGCCGTCGAGATCGTGAAGAACGAGGCGGGCGAGATCGGCTATCGCGTCTATGCCGGCGGCGGCATGGGCCGCACGCCCTATGTCGGCCATGTCGTCGGCGACTTCGTGGCCCGCGAGGATATTCTCGCGTTTCTTGAAGCGGTGATGCGCGTCTACAATCAGTCCGGCCGCCGCGACAATATCTACAAGGCCCGCATCAAGATCCTGGTGAACGCGCTCGGCGCGGACGAAATGCGCAAGCAAGTGATGCGCGAGTTCGACGAAATCAAGAAAAGCGGCACGCTGGAATTGCCGGCTGCGGAGCTGGCGCGGATCGGCGCCTATTTCACGCCGCCGTCGTTCGACGATCTGCCGGACGATGCACCGGAGCTGGAGGCCGCCGTGGAGCGAGATGCTGCGCTCGCGGCCTGGGTGAAGACGAACGTGCATGCCCACAAACAGTCCGGCTATGCGATCGTCACGGTTTCGCTCAAACCGATCGGCGGCGTGCCGGGTGATGCGAGCGATGCACAAATGGATGAGCTCGCCGATCTCGCCGATGAATTCGACATTCCCGAAATCCGCGTCAGCCACGAGCAGAATCTGATCCTGCCCCATGTGAGAAAGCGCGATCTGCCGGCGATCTTTGAACGACTGCGGGCACAGGATCTCGCAACACCCAATGCCGGACTGGTGACCGATATCATCGCTTGTCCCGGCCTCGACTATTGTGATCTCGCCAATGCACGCGCCATTCCCATCGCCCAGAGGATTTCCGAGCGCTTCGCCGACCTGGATCGCCAGCACCACATCGGCGAACTCAAGATCAAGATTTCGGGCTGCATCAACGCTTGCGGGCATCATCACGCCGGCCACATCGGCATTCTCGGCGTCGATAAGAAAGGCGTGGAGTATTACCAGCTGCAGCTGGGCGGCTCGGGCGCTGAAGATGCCAGCATCGGCGAGATTCTGGGCCCCGCTTTCGGCGAGCATGAAATCGTCGATGCCGTCGAGCGTGTGGTGGATGTCTATCTCGACCGCCGCGAAGGCGCCGAGCGCTTCCTGGACACGGTGCGGCGCATCGGCATCGAGCCATTCAAACAGCGCGCCTACGAAGCCAATCGGGAGCTGAGCCATGCCGCTCATTAGGAACGGCACCATTGCCGAGGACAGCTTCGAGACCATCGCGGACGACGCGCCGCTGCCCATAAACGGCACCATCGTCTCGCTGGCGCGCTTTCAAAAGGATCGCGAGACGCTGCTGGCACGCAATGCCCCGCTGGGCGTTCGCTTGAAAAGCGCGGAGTCGCCGGAAAACCTGGGCGATGATCTAGAGCGGCTTTCGGTGATCGTGCTGGAATTTCCGGTTTTCCGCGACGGCCGTGCCTTCTCCTGGGCGCGCATGCTGCGCACGCGGCTCGGTTTCCACGGCGAAATCCGCGCCGCCGGACATTTCCTCTACGACCAGCTCGCCTTCATGGCACGCGTCGGCTTCGATGCCTGGGAGGTCAAGGACGGTTTCACGCCCGCGCAGTTCTCTCGCGCGATGAGCGAGATGAGCCATGTGTACCAGCCGAGCGCGGACGGGAAAAAGACGATCCGGCAGTTGCGAACGGGTTAGGCGCCGAGCGGCCTTGCGTTATCCGCATTATACGTATAATCCGGACAGGCCGCACCCGGATAAAGCCATGTCCAAAGTCACCGCGATGGAATTTCAACGCAAATTTGGCGAATTTCAACACCGCGCACAGCGCGAGCCAGTGGAAATCACCCGCCATGGGCGCCGGGAATTGGTTCTGATGTCTGCCGATCACTACGACTGGATGATGGCGGCCGCGAAGCGGACTCATCGCACTGTCGACGTGCCGAAGGTTGTGGTCGAAGCGGTGCGACGCGCGAAGATGGGTCCTGAACATGCGCATCTCAACAAATTGTTGAAGTGAGCGTTGGCACTTCCCAAACCGCAACCGGGACTGATAATCCGTTACGACTATTTGTGGAACGACGAAGCCGCGAAAGGCCGGGACCCCGCAAAGGAGCGTCCTACTTGCCTCATCGCTGCGAGTGACGACACTCCCAATCCTCGGTTTGTTGTTATCCTGCCCATCACACACCGCAAGCCGGTCCGCCCGGCGCTTGGCATTGAGATTCCACCTGCAGTCAAACAAGCGCTCGGTTTGGACGACGCCCGTTCGTGGATCATCGTTTCCGAATGCAATGTGGATGAGTGGCCGACACCTGGGCTGTCTGCTGTTGCGGGGCGGCGAGGTGTATTTGCGTATGGCGCTCTGCCGCCAACGTTGTTCGAGCGCGTCAGAGAGTCCTTTTTGAAACTTCTGGAGAGCAGCCAGGCGAAAACGGTCAGGCGCTAGCTTGATACCCGGACGTACCGCTTGACCCCCTCCCCCCTTTGCCCCAAAGAGGCGCCGCAGTTTTGAGTCCCGGCGCAATGAACGCTCCCGCGAAGATCGATCTCAACCTTCCGCGTTTTGCCAGCGTCGAGGAACTCATCGCGCGCGAGCAGCCGGACACGCCGGTCTATGTGCTGCACCCGGAAAAATACCACGCTGCCGCCAAGCGTTTTCTCGATGCGTTTCCCGGTGACACGCTCTATGCGATCAAGGCCAATCCCGCCCCGCACGTCCTCGACCTCGTCTACGCCTCGGGCATCCGCCATTTCGACACCGCCTCGGTGCCGGAAGTGGAGTATGTGCATAGCCGCTTTCCCGACGCGCATTGCCATTTCATGGCGCCGGTGCGCTCACCCGGCGCGGCCAAGCTCACCTTCGAAAAGCACGGCGTGACCGATTTTGTCGTCGACTGCGACTTCGAACTCGACAAGCTGCTCTCCGAAGTGAAGGATGCCAAGAAGCTTCGCATCTTCGTGCGCATCGCCACACCGCTCGGCGGCGCGATGCTGGAGCTCTCGAGCAAATTCGGCACCACACCGGCCGATGCCGCGCGGCTGCTCAAGCGCGTGGCCGGCAGCGGCGCCCAACCAGCCATCACCTTTCATGTCGGCTCGCAATGCCTGTCGCCGTTCTCCTACGCGCAAGCGATCGAAATGGCGCGGCGCACCAGCCTGATGGCCGGCGTGACCATCGTCGCGCTCGACCTCGGCGGTGGATTTCCGGTGACTTACCCCGGCAACGACGTGCCGCCCTATCATTGGTATTTCGACACGATCAAAGAAGCGCTCATGACCATGGGCCAACCCGATCTGCCGATTCTGTGCGAACCTGGACGCGCGCTGATCGCGGAAGGCTTGTCGGTGGTGACGCAGGTGATCCTGCGCAAGGGTGACAAGCTCTATATCAATGACGGCATCTATGGCAGCTTCGACGAACTGGCGATCACGGGTTGGACGGCGGACTATCCGCTGCGCGCCTTCAGCCTCGAAAAAGGCAAAGCGGTGTCGCGTCCGATCGGACAGGCGCCGTTCCGCATTTACGGGCCGACCTGCGATACGCTGGACGTGCTGCCGCGCCCGCTGATGCTGCATGAGAATGTGAAAGCCGGCGACTACATCGTGTTCGACGCCATGGGCGCCTATTCCGTGGCCCTGCGCACCAATTTCAACGGGTTCTATCCCGACAAATGGGTGATTGTGGGGAATTGAGCGAATAGCGAGTGGGGGTTTTTACTCGTTGCTACGTTCACTATTTCGTATCCCTATTCGCCATTCGCTATTCGCCTCTTTTTAATGCTCCCGCGTTATAGCTGGTCGATGCCCTCGCCCAAGGACCAACTCAGGCAATTGCTTGAGCTCGCCGCCGATCCCGCGCCGGAAACGCGCGCGGTGCTGAAGAATGAACTTGAGGCGCTGCTCTCTCACTGGCCGGGCGAATACCCCGAGGGCTCACGCGCGCCTTTCATCATGTTGCTGGAGAAAGTCACGCGGAGTGCGCGCGAAGAAGGCGGCGAGCGCGCAATCATGGCCGCGCTGCGCGCCGAAGACCGCGATCGTTTCATTGCGCTGCTGGCGCAGACCGCGAATGCAGGCGAGGAGATCGTTTGGCACGCGCTTGGCAATGAGAGCGGCGAAGAGCTGGCTGCATTGTGCCACCAGGCACAGATGAGCCGCGCGGCGTTCTCGTCCATCGTGCTGCTGATGGGCCCTGGGCGCGGACGCCCGCCCGAAGACATCGCGCGCATGCTGCAGATTTATGACGCCGCGCCGAAGAGCGAGCCCCTCGCGGCCGAGTAACCCTGACTTGAGAGACGCATTGCGCTAGCATCGCTTTCGCGCGGCCGCGCTTTCGCGGGCGCGGCAGCCACGCGGTGTTCTTATGAGATTTCAGAACAAAATTGTGAATCTGGCGGTGATTTCCTTGTCCGCCGCGTTGTTGCTGGCGGCATGCGGCGAGCGCGCGAAATTGCCCGAGGCAGCCGGCTACGGACCTCATCCGCAATTGCCCGCGCCGGATCCGACACCGATCCCCACCATCAAGATCGCCAGCATTATCGGATGGAAAAACGGCGAGGGGCCGACGGCCGCGCCGGGGTTGAAGGTCAACGCGTTCGCGCAAGACCTGCGCAATCCCCGCCGCCCCTACGTACTGCCCAACGGCGACGTCCTCGTTGCGGAAACCGATGCGCCGCCGCAGCCCGACGAAGGCAAAGGTTTTCGTGGCTTCGTCCAGAGCATTCTCTTCTCCGCTGCCGGATCGCATATGGGCAGCGCCAACCGCATCACGCTGCTGCGCGACACCAACGGCGACGGCGTGACCGATGTGAAGACGGTGTTTCTTTCCGAGCTCCACTCGCCGTTCGGCATGGCGCTGATCGGCAACGACTTCTATGTCGCCAACACCGATTCCGTCATGCGCTACACCTATACGCCGGGCGCAACAAACATCGACGGCCCCGGTACCAAGATCGTCGATCTGCCCGCAGGTCCGCGCAATCATCACTGGACGAAAGACATGGCCGCGAGCCCCGACGGCAGCAAGCTCTATGTCAGCGTCGGCTCCAACAGCAATGCGGGCGAGAACGGACTGGATATCGAAAAGGACCGTGCCGCGGTTTGGGAGATCGACCTCAAGACCGGCGCGCACCGCATCTTTGCGAGCGGCTTGCGCAACGCGAACGGATTGAGTTTCGCGCCGGGCAGCAACACACTGTGGGTGGCGGTGAATGAGCGCGACGAGATCGGCAGCGACCTGGTGCCCGACTACATCACCCATGTCGAAGACGGCGGTTTCTATGGCTGGCCGTTCTCCTACTACGGGCAGCACGTGGACGTGCGTCCGCAGCCGCAGAATCCGGCGCTCGTGGCAAAGGCGATCGCGCCCGACTATGCAACCGGTTCGCATACCGCCTCGCTCGGCCTCGCCTTCTCGCGCGGCGCAAACTTGGGGAACGCGTTCTCCGACGGCGTGTTTGTGAGTCAGCACGGTTCCTGGGACAGAGATCCGCCTGCCGGCTATCGCGTGATTTTCATCCGTTTTGCGGACGGAAAGCCGATCGGCATGCCGGTTGATGTGCTGAGCGGATTTCTCACCGCCGACGACAAAGCCAAAGGCCGCCCGGTGGGCATCGCGCTCGACAAAACCGGCGCGCTGCTGGTGGCCGACGATGCCGGCAATACGGTGTGGCGGGTGACGAAGGAGTGAACCCCGTCCATCGTCTTGGTGGAACGACACATTTTGAAAAAAAGACCGTGACTATTTCATCCGATTTCGGATTTTTGTGAGAAAGCGCAAGTATTGGTGGCTTCATTGACTTGACACCCCGCCTCTCCTCTCGATGACAATGGCCTCCGGGGCTTGAGTGACGGGCGAGGCGGTCATGCGGACATTCGTTGTGGCGGGACTGCTGCTCATGGCAGCAGCCGTTATTCCGGCGTCGTCCCAGACGGTGCAACTCGGGACCGCATCGACCGACCCGTCTTTCGAAATCGTCAAGCAGCACGTCGACATTGAAATAAGCACAGACGGCACGTTCTACGAAGCCGATGAAATGGCATTCCGAGTGCTGAACGAGCAGGGACGCCACGGTCTGCAGCAGATGACGCTCACAAATACACAAGGCTATGAAACCACGCAGATCAAATCGGCTTACACGCTGAAGCCGAACGGCACGCGGCTCGACGTGCCGCCGGGGCAAATTCTCTACGGCCGCGGCGCCTCCACCGGACCGGGCGGCTTCGACGATCTGCAAACCATGACCGTGGTTTATCCCAATGTGGAGATCGGCGACGAGGTCGTCCTGGTGACGCTGTTCCACCAGGATCGGCCCTGGTTTGGCACCCATTTTGCCCGCGAATTCAATTTCAGCCGTTCCGTCTTGGCGCATGACGTGCGCATTACGTTGAGTGTTCCAGCCAACGTATCTGCACCTTCGATCGATGCCTCAGGTCTTGAGGGAGGAGCGCGCGAGACCTACGGGGACAAATACCGTTGGGTGTGGACCTACAAGAACGACATCTCGATTCCGCTTGCCGCGGACTCGGTTGCCGAATCCGACTTCGGACCACATCTGCATGTGAGTTCGTTTCGCGACTATGCGGCGGTCGCTCAGGTCTATGACGATATTTTCCGCGAACGATCCGGAACGACCCCCGAAATCCGACAGCTTGCCGATCAATTGACCGCAGGCATTGCCGACCGGCGCGAGCAGGCGCATGCGCTCTATGACTGGGTCGCCGGCCACATTGCCTATGTGAACATCGTTCTGGGGGCCGGCGGGTTCGTCCCGCATGAAGCGCAGGACGTTTTGCGCAACCGTTACGGTGACTGCAAAGACCATGTGATACTGTTGCAGGCGTTGCTGTGGGCGAAGGGAATTCAGAGCTCACCGGTGCTGATCAACGCCGGCAACGGTTTTCAGCTTTCGAAAGTCCCGTCGACATATCTGTTCAACCATTTGATTACCTACGTTCCGGAATTTCAGATGTATCTGGACTCGACGGCGCGCACGGCTTCCTTCGGCGTGCTGCCCTTTGCCGATGCGGGAAAGCCTGTGGTGATCGTGACAAGTGGCAAAGTCGACCGCACACCCTCCATCACCGCGAATGGCTCGACAATGCGCGTCATGGAAACCTTGAAGGTGACCGAGACCGGCGATGTAGAAGGCGATACGCAGGTCACCGCAACAGGCGTCGCAGCGCAGGAAATGCGCGAGATCGTCACCGCGATACCGGCAACGAAAGAAGCCGACTATTTCCGCCTGTATCTCGGACCGGGCGCGGAAGGCACGCTGACGCGCGGCGAACCAATGAAACTGGCGCCGACCTATGTCTTCGGTGCGCACTACCGCATTCCCAGCGTCGCAACGATACCGGGACCGGCTGCTATGCCGCCATGGATCGGCTATAAGCCGTTCTTCTTCACCGATTTGCTGGCGGGATCGCTGCCGCCAACGCGCACCAGCCCTTATCTTTGCGGGTCGTTCGACGCAGAGGAGATCGTGACCATCACGTTTCCGCAAGGCACTGAAGTCACGACCTTGCCGCGGCCAGTGGATTTCCATGTGCAGGATATCGCGATGAGCCTGACCTACGATCAGCCGGCCCCGAATATCGTGCACGCCACGACCAAGCTGAGGACGGAGCATCCGCAAGCCACTTGCACGCCCGAATATTACGCAAAGATTGAACCGGATTTGCGACGCGCAGTCGGACAGCTGCGTGGGCAACTTCTCTACAAATGAGATTTGCACGTACGAACACGGGAGAGGTGGCTTTGGATACGATCCTCCGGGCGCTCTTGTTTGGGCCGATATGCGCCGTGTTGGTTCTTCCTTGCGTCAGTTTGGCCGCGCCCATCGCTTCTCAGTCCGCCGCCTTGCCGGAATGTCGCAGCTCGACGCTCACGGCGCCAAAAGCGTTGACGACACAGACGATGGGAGAAGAAACGTATCCACTCATCTCCGTCGCACTGGGCGAGGAGGGCGCGACGATCTTGAGGGTTACCATCGGCACAGACGGAAACGTAACAGATGCTCGTGTGGAAACTTCGAGCGGATATCCGCGCCTCGACGATGCCTCGCTCGAGGGTGTCAAGTCCTGGCGTTATTCTCCGGCGACATTGGATGGAAAGCCTGCTGCCTGTACCAAAGAAATGCGCATCATCTGGAAACTGACGGGTGACGTTGCCGACGAAGCCAGAGCGACAACAAATTTCATTTCGATGAGCAAGGCCGACTATCCGCCCGGCGCCTATGAGCGCAACGAACAAGGAACAACTCTCATCTTCTTGCTTGTCGATGAAACTGGAACCGTCATAAACGGCGCAATGATAAGATCCAGTGGTTTTGCCGATCTCGATAGCGCCGCGATGAACATCGCCGCAACGCGTTGGAAGCTGGAAGCTGCAAAACTGTCAGGCGAAAAAGTGAAGACGATTATTCCGCTGATGATCGTCTGGTCTTTGACGGGGTCGGAGCACTGACTGTCTCATTGCTTGCATACGAAGATCACTCTTCCGAATGCACATCCGCGCGTTCGCGGGTTTTGGCGAATTTGATCTTGGGGAATTTATCGGCGACGTAGCCGAGCTCCCAGGCGCTTTTGGCCAGGAACACTGGCGCGCCATCGCGATCCTGCGCCAGCTGGTTGCGATAGGTGGTAGTCAGTTTCTCGATATCGTCTTCGGCGCCAGAGACCCAGCGCGCAGTGTCGTAAGGCGACGGCTCCAGCTCGGCCTCCAGGCCGTATTCGTCGCGCAAGCGGGCCTTGAGCACGTCCAGCTGCAGGTTGCCGACGACACCCACCACCCAATTGGCGCCCAGCATCGGTTTGAACACCTGCGTCACACCTTCCTCGGCGAGGCTTTCCAGCGCGCGCGTCAGGTGTTTCTGCTTCATGGGATCGCCGAGGCGCACGCGGCGCAGGATTTCCGGCGCGAAATTGGGAATGCCGGTGAAGACGACCTCGCCCGATTCCGAAAGCGTATCGCCGACGCGCAGGACGCCGTGATTGGGAATGCCGATGATGTCGCCGGGAAACGCCTCGTCCACCGTCTCGCGTTCCTGCGCGAAGAAGAGGATGGGGTTGTGCACGCCCAGCGTCTTGCCGGTGCCCGACTGCTTGAGTTTCATGCCGCGGCGGAAACGGCCCGAGCAAAGGCGCAAGAAGGCGACCCGGTCGCGGTGGTTGGGATCCATGTTGGCCTGCACCTTGAAGACGAAGCCGGTGACTTCCTCTTCGCCGGGTGCGATCTCGCGGCCTTTGGCGGCCTGGGTGCGCGGCGGCGGCGCGAATTCGGCCAGTGCGCCGATCAATTCCCTGACGCCGAAATTCTTGAGCGCCGAGCCGAAATAGACCGGTGTCAAATGACCTTCATGAAAGCGGTGAGCGGCGAAATGCGGCAGCCCGGCTTGCGCCAGCTCGGCTTCCTCTTCGAGCTTGGCGAAGATATCGGCGGGGAGGAATTCGCGCATGGCGTTGCCGCCGATGCGCTCGCCGTGTTTGCCGTCGCGCCCGAAGACGACGAACTCGTCCTTGTAGAGATCGAGCGCGCCCTTGAAGTTGAGGCCCATGCCGGCTGGCCACATCATGGGCGCGCATTCGAGCTGAAGCTGATCGGCGATTTCGTCGATCAGTTCCAGGGGATCGCGCGCCTCACGGTCCATCTTGTTGATGAAGGTGACGATGGGGATGTCACGCAAACGGCAGACTTCGAACAGCTTGCGGGTCTGGTTTTCGATGCCTTTGGCGGCGTCAATCACCATCACCGCGCTGTCGGCCGCGGTGAGCGTGCGATAGGTGTCTTCCGAGAAATCCTCATGGCCCGGCGTGTCCAGCAGATTGAAGATCGCGTCCGCATATTCGAACGTCATCACCGCGGAGGTGACCGAGATGCCGCGCTCCTGCTCGATGCGCATCCAGTCCGATTTCGCGCGCCTGGCCTCGCCGCGCGCCTTGACCTGCCCCGCCGCGCGGATGGCGCCGCCTAGCAGCAAAAGGTGCTCGGTGAGCGTCGTTTTGCCGGCGTCTGGGTGCGAAATGATGGCAAACGTGCGCCTTCTCGCCGCCTGCGCGGCGGGAGAATTGGGCGCGGCCTCCGCGGCGGGCGTTCCGGTTTGGCTTGTGGTTGCGTCGTTCATAAGGCGGCGGGGAGTAGCAGGGGGCGACTGGCGGTTCAAGTTCGACCTTCAAGGGCGCCATGCTGCCGGGCAGAATCACCTTGTTGCGCGTCCGGTGGAAACTGGCCGGCGGGCACGTTCAGCGTGGCTAAGAGCGCGTAGCCATCCACGCAGACGAAGCGCCGCGGCTACTCCCTATTTAACAGATACGCGCGAAAGCGAGTTTCCTCAACTACGGTGAGCTGGCCGAATAGTGAATCGCCGTAACGTTCGATAGCCTGCTGCAATCGCGGCCATAGAAGGCATGAAGGACAGAGTCAGCCGTAGATGACTTCGTCGTTGCGCATATAGTCGGCAGCAAATGCGAGTGCGACGTGAATGTCTTCATGAGTCAACCGTGGATGATCCGCGATGATCTGATCTTCGGTCATCCCGGCTCCAAGCTTGCGAAGGATGAACTCCACCGTCAGCCGCGTGCCTTTGACAACCGGCTTGCCGACCATCACTTCAGGATTGATCTCGATGCGTTCGTGCTTCATTGGCTTTGTCGCTTATGCCGAAAAGCAAAATAGCATATCTGTTGAATCGCGCCAGCTAGATATTCGCTCGGTAGTAGCGGATTAATCCACGCTTGACCGGGATAGCTCAAATCCAAGAAAACGGCTTGAAGCGCGGGCCGATGGCGAACATCAGCTGCACGGCGACGATGAAGCCGATGCTCCAATAGGGCGAGAACACGCAGAGCGCCGCGCCGAACGCGTAGAGCACCTGGCCGCCGACGATGCGGCGCATGACCGCGCTTTCGAAATCCGGCGGCATGTCCTTTTTGACCAATCCGAAATTGCGGGCACGGTACGAAGCTGCGGCCAGTGCAAGGCCGATGGCCAGGATGTTGAGCCAATACAAAACGAGCGCGAGACGATAATCGATGAACTCGGAAAGCAGCGCGGTGGAGAACGGCACAAGGCAGATCAACATCAGGAAGACAATATTGATCCAGCTATAGGCGCGGTCGCTGCGCGAGAGGAAACTATGATGCGTTTGCTGGCCGACCCAGAAGATGCCCAGCGTCAAAAAACTCATGAGATAGGTAAGCAGCTTCGGCGCGATATGTTGGATCGCGGCCCAGAGCTGGCCCTCGCTGTGGATGGCCGCGGCCGCGGGCGTGCGCAAATCCAGCACCAGCAGCGTCATGGCGACGGCAAATACGCCATCGGACAACGCGGCGAGGCGATCCAGGTTTTGGCCGGCGATGCGGTTGTAAGTCGTGGTCATGGCCTTCTCGGCAATGGTTTGGCTCGGCGATTCGTTTGGGCAGTTTAACAGCCCGACTCCGCCGGTTCTTATTGCTTAAAACTTTCTGGACCCACGGCAGAAGCGACGCCGGGTTTTTCAAGACCGGCGCGGAAGACGGGTTTCGCCGTTCATGTTCGTTCCGCGAGATGAGGACTGCGCGCGGTTTGAATCAATCCGCACAGGCGCCGTCAGAGCTTCTTCAAAACATCCCACGTAGTATCGCGGGTGAAACAAGGGAGATGACGAAGTCGGGGCTTCGCGGCGAGAAGACGCGATGCGAACAGCGATACCGTTTCTGACGGGCGTGACGATCGTGAGCGCGACGATATTGGGGATTGCGCATGTCGTGGGCTCGGACGGGGAATTGACAGCCTTGATGCGCCACGCCTTGAGCGCCGGATCGGAATGGATCGACGCAATCGGTCAGGCGCTGTGGAGTGCGCTCATGCAACTCCTGTGAGAGAGACTGACCGCGTCAAAGGACTTTGATCATCATCAACGCCGGGTTCTGTGCGCTCCACAGCGTGGGAAACTCCTCAAGCGGCACGAAACCAAGCGCAGCATAAAATGCGCGCGTCGCGGCATAGCTTGGATCGGGATCGGCGGGCGAGAGCGTCTTCACCGTGAAAAAGCGGATCGCGCGCTCGCGCAGAAAATCCTCGGCGCGAAGAACGAGGGCCCGGCCCAAACCCCGGCGGTGAAAATCCGGCACCACGCCGAGCACGTGGATCTCGGCGGCGAAGGGCGTGTGCAGTTTGAGCGCGACAAAGCCCACGACAGCGCCGTTCTCTTCCGCGCCGAACATGGGCATGGCTTCCACGTCGCGGACATAGGCCGCGGTCGATTCGGCAATGCCGAACCAGTGCGGCAGCGCGGCCAGAATATCCGCGCAGGCGGCGCCTTTGTTTCGCGTAATTTCGACGATGTGCACGGAATCGATCCCAAAAACGGAGACAACCCTGCGAAGCGGGACCTATCGGCAGAACGGGGATCGGCGCGCTCGATGGGGGACTTTATCGGAACATCCTTTCGCGGTCACCCACGAGCGGGAATGCTGATAAGATTGCTTGAAACCGACCTTTGGAGGCCTCATGAGGTTCGACACTCTTGGCGTGGGCATGACGGCATTCGCGCTCGTCATCGCGACGCCTGCTCTTGCCGCCGGCATTGCGGCCGATTGCAGCAAAGGGCCCGTCCCTCCCGGCTCTGCCAAGGGCGAAATCGCCCATCGCGTCTTCGTTCCCGAGAAAGCGACGTTGCGGATTTCCGGCGGCATGGAGATGGGCGACGACAAGTTCAACGACTGGACGCTGAAGTTCTCCAAGCCCGAAGGCGACCTGGATGAGGCCATGGCGGACGTGACGTTTCTGGTGGCCAAGGGCAAGAAACCGGACGGGCGCACGTTCCGCGAAGTGCCGGGCGATATCGACGCGCAGCCCAAAGCCTCCGAAGGATTGCCGGAAGTCCAGGGCTGGTCGTTCGCCGACGATGCCAGCGACACGCATATCGACTCTGTGATGACCGAAGCGCACTCGCTGCAGCTGCATTTCGGGCAGCGCAAGGGCAACACGATCGAAGGCAGCGTCTATCTCTGCACCTCCGAAGACGCGAGCGCCTGGATCGGCGGGAGTTTCACGGCGGAGATCACGGAGTAGAGTGGTGTTGGTTTGGGACTACCCACTCCAAATTCGTCATTGCCCGGCTTGTCCGGGCAATCCATTTTCCTTCGACGCGAAACAAGATGGGTAGCCCGGACAGGCCGGGCGATGACGTGTTCAGGTGATTCAGCTCAAAGCGAAATCGTTAGGTTCAAACGATCGGTTCGTCCACGAAGGCACGACTTTCGCGGTCTTCGATTTCCACGATCCACAGATCGGGATCGAACTTGATCTGCTTTTCGAAATAGGCCTCCGCCGCCGCGTCACTCGCGGAATCGCCGAGCGCCTTCATCCAGACGAGATCGCCTTCGCTACCGCGCCGCGCCTGATTGAGCACGGTGCAGGTGCCGTCGAGCCGAGCGATCTTGAGAATCACGGCGCCGGCCTCTTCCGAACCCATGCGCGCGATATAGGCCTGCGCCCCGGCCACTTCGGCGCGGCGGATCAGGGCTCTGACGAAGATTCCGGCTTTGAGGCGGGGAAGCATGGTAGGGCGAATAGTGAGGTACGAATAGCGAATAGCAAGCCCACCATTCGCCACTCGCTACTCGCGCGCAGCTAAGCCGCGCCCTTCAAGGTGCGCACCGCCTGCTCCACCGGCGCCACGCGCGCGCCTTCGGCATCCACGGCCGCGTAAGGCAAGCGCAGCGTGACGGTGGTGCCTTCTCCAAGCGTGGATTCGATTTTCGCCTCGCCGCCGTGCATGGCCGCCAGCGCCTTGACCAGCGCGAGACCCAGGCCGGTGCCTTCCTGGGTGCGGGTGAGTGCGCCTTCCGCCTGCTCGAACGGCTTGCCGAGGCGCTTCAGATCCGCGGCGGAAATTCCCACGCCCGTGTCGCTCACTGCAACGGCGATACCGCTTGCGTCGCGCCAGGCCTTGACCCGCACCTCGCCGCCGCGTGGGGTGAACTTGACCCCGTTGGTGATGAGATTGATGAGCATCTGCTTCAGGGCGCGCTTGTCGGCGAACACGGTCTTGGCGTCCTTGCCGATGGCAAGCTTGATGCCGACGCCCTTGCGATCCGACTGCATCTTCACGAAGCGCACCGCCTGGCCGCCGACGTCTTCGAGATCGAAGAGTTCCTCGGAGAGTTCGAACTTGCCGGCCTCGATCTTCGACATGTCGAGAATGCCGTTGATGAGTTCCAGAAGATGACTGCCGCTTTCATGAATGAGCTTGGCATATTCGAGGTAACGCGCGCTTCCCACGGGTCCGAACATCTCGTGCGTCATCACTTCGGAAAAACCGATGACGGCGTTGAGCGGCGTGCGCAGCTCATGACTCATATTGGCCAGGAAGCGCGACTTGGCGGTGGAGGCTTCCTGCGCCGCGTCGCGCGCCTCGATCAAAGCCATTTCCTGACGCTTGCGTTCGGTGATGTCGCGCGTGACGGCGACGATGTCGGCCGGCTTGCCGTCCACCGGCGTGGCGGGACGGCAGCGCATTTCCGTCCAGACAAAGCGATTGTCGGCGCGCTTCAGGCGCACTTCGGCATTGGCGGCGCGGCCGAAATAGCTCGCCTCCATGAACGCGGCCTGCATGATCTTGAGATCGTCGGCGTGGACAAGCGCGGACGGCGCAAGCCCCACCAACGATTCCGGAGCACGGGCCAGCATGGCGAGCGAGGACGGGCTGGCAAAACGAATGCGCCCGTCGGCGCTGTGCCGGGTGATCAGATCCATCGCGTTGTCGGCGAGGAAGCGATACATGGCAGCGCCTTCCGCCGCGGCCATGTCGGCGGTGCGCTGGCGGTCTTGCGCGGCGGCCGCAACCAACGCCGATTGCACGACGGCTGCGAGCGCGGAACCGGCATAGATTTCCCACATCGGCAGGAGCAGCCGCGATGCCGGCAGCATGCCGAGCGCCTGCAGCGCGGCGACCGAGAGCAGCGCCAGGGCGGCCGCCGCTGCCGCGCGCAGCACGGCGGGGCGGCCGCCGGCGAGGGCAGCCTCGGCGGGAACCAAGGCAAACCACACGATCAACGGCGAACTCATGCCGCCGGTGAGTGCAACCAGATAGCCGATCAGCGCGGCGAATGCGCCGAGCGCCGCAGTTTCCAGCGCGGGCAGCGAAATGCGGGTGAAACCGAGCAGGGCTATGGCTCCCGGTGCGACGAGGCCCACCACGGCAATGGCTTCGGCGACGTCGAGCCGGCCCACGAGAAGCACGAATGCGGCGGCGAGGCAGGCACCGATTGCGGCCTTGCCGCCCTGCACCAGGACAAAGCGGCGGCGCGCGTTGGAATCGGTTCCCGGCGCTGCGATTATGTTGCCCTTAACCGCCATTAACCGCGTGCTCTTGTCGATGCTGGTGATGGGTGCATCCTGCGTTGCCAAACTTAACGAAGTTTGAATCTCCGGAAACTTCGTTCGTTAATTCTCAAGATTTAAGGCAAGCCTGTTTTACCGCTTCTTAACGATGATGGCGTGATTCCGCACCCGTGGAGAAACAAAGAAAGATTTATGCAAGCGCGATTTGCGAGGATTGCCCCGGTGTTGGGGGATTTTCTGTTGAAACTCGCGCATGCACAGAATGTGGCTTGCGAAATCGTGGGCAAAACTGTGGGCGAAACCGGGGCCGATCTCGCGGCCACGGTGCTTGCCGCTTTGGACGGGTTGCGCACCGCCATCACGCTCTATGATTCGAGCGAGCGGCTGATCTACGCGAATCAGCATTTCAACTATCTCTTCCGTTCGCTGCCCCATCACGACGCGCTGCTCGGCCTTTCCTACGATGAACTGATTCGGCTGGAGATCGCCGGCCATGAAGTGTCGGAATGCGAACTCGCCGCCGGCGATGATCTCTTCATCGCCCGCCGGCGCAAGCAACTGCACGCCGCCGACTACAAACCGCTCGACGTGCGCACGGCCGATGGCCGCGTGGTGGAAATCAAGGTCCGCAGCGCCGCGAATGGCGGTTGGATTCTGTTGTGGACGGACGTGACGCAGGCGCGCCAGATGACCATGCGCCTGGAAGACACCATCGAGCTCTCCGCCGACGCCTTTGCCTTCTGGGACAAAAGCGACCGGCTTCTTCTCTGCAACACCGAATTCGCCGAGCTGCACGGCAGCGGCTCGCCCGACGAACTGGCCGGCAAGAACTTCACCGATCTCCTGCGCCAAGCGGTCGCGCGCGATCGCTTTGCGACCGACGGGCATTCCCAGTCCTGGATGGATCAGCGCATCGACGCGCACCAGGCGCCGGCCGGAGCGCTGACCGTGACCACCTCGAATGGCGAAGCCTTCCTCGTGCGCGAACGCGCCACGCGCGGCGGCGGAAGCGTCAGCGTCTTTACCGATGTGACGGACCGCCAGCGCGCCGAAAACGCCCTGAATGAGCAAACGCGTGCGCTGAAACAGACCAAGCGGCAACTGGTCTTGAGCCGCGGCGAGCAGCGAAAGCAGCAAAGCTATCTTGCCGACCTGGCGCGCCGGCTCGATGCCGCGGAATCCGAGGCCGATACCACAAAGACCACGCTTCTGCGCACCATGAGTCACGAACTCAAGACACCGCTGAACGCGATCCTAGGTTTCGCCGATCTGCTGCGTTCCGCGCCCGACCGTTTCAAGCCCGAGCAAATCGCGGAATATACCGGCTTCATTCACCTGGCCGGCGGAAATCTTCTGCGCCTCATCAATCAGATCCTCGATCTGACCAAGCTGGCGGCCAAGCGCTATCCGTTGAGACGCGCGGACGTGGATGTCCGCGCCGTGTTCAACGCCATGTTCGACGCCTATGCCCATCGCGCCGAAACGCGGAACGTGGCGGTGACGCTTGAGCATTGCGAGGACGACATCGTCGCCCACGCCGACGAGAACGCTCTGATCGCCATGGTGGGACATCTGGTCGAGAACGCCGTCAACTTCACTCAACCCGGCGGCGAAGTGCGCCTGTCGGCTTGGCGCGACGAAGATTTCGTGCAGATCCGCGTCGGCGACAACGGACCGGGCGTGGCGCGCGCAGATATCCCGCGCATCCTCGAACCGTTCGAGCAGATCAACCGCGGCTCGCTCGAGCATGCCAGCGGCGCGGGTCTTGGCCTGCCGCTGGTGAAGGCGCTGGCCGAGTTGCATGGCGGCTCGCTCGCCATCGAAAGCGAACTCGGCGAAGGCTTTACCGCGACGCTGGAAATTCCGGCCGCGAGCGGGAATCGATAAAATTTTCGAGAAACTTGAATTAAATCCGCCGCGCATTTGAATTTGTCTTGATTCGAAAACGGCGCGGTTGAGGAAGCGGGTGTTAGGTCTGATCCCTTCAATTGCCGCTCTTCACCCCGATTGCTTCGATTTTTAGGGATTGATTTCAGCAGGCGGAAAAGCGCCTCGGGCACACTTCCTCGCGTGACGGCAAGAAGGATGTCCGATGATCGTGCGAGCGCTGTTCTTCCTGGGGATCGTCGCTTTCCTGATGCCGCGCGAGCCGGATCTCGGCTTCGGACGTCCAGGCGGTATTTCGCTTCCCTTCAACATCATGAGCTGGATGCAGGCGGGCAGTACGGTCAGCCAGGGCTGCAAAGACCGCAACGCCGATTGCGGCGGCATCCAGACCCTCGATCAGCTTCAGACGATCGCGCTGCGCGGCTTGGCCGAAGTGAAGGCCGAAATCGAAGCCGACAAGCGCGCTCGTAAAGGACACGCCGGGTAGAAGGGCCCGGGTTTGACGGCCATGGCGATGTTTCCCCATCCCCCGCTCGCCATGGCCGCCCTCATCGCTTTGACCGAATTGGCAAGATTGACTTGCGCCGGAAGGCGCGAGCCAATGGCGGCGAAACCTTCCCCACCGCGCGCCAATGCCGACGGAATTCGATCCCGAGAAACACCGCGTCGTTCCGCAACGCGGCTTTGAAGAGCTGAAGCTCGGCGAGGTCTTCGCCCTGCCCTCGCGCACCATCGACACGGCGAATTTCGCCGCGTTCCAGACGGTGAGCCTGGACAATCATCCGATCCACTACGACGTCGAATACTGCAAGAAGCTTGGCTATCCCGCGCCGCTGGCGCATGGGCTGCAGGTGCTGAGCTTCACCGCGGCCGGCGCCGGACTGTTCCCGCACGTGATCGGCGAAGCCTTGATCGGATTCATCGAAGTGAATGCGAAATTCCTCAAGGCCGTTTTTCCGGGCGACACGCTTTATCCGGCGCTGACCATCAGCGAGCTAACGCCGCAGAAGACGACCGGCATCGTTGCCATGCGCGCAACCGTGCACAATCAGAAGCGGGAGTTGGTGCTGGACGGGATACACAAATACTTGCTGCGTCTGACCACCCTTCCCCGGGAGGGTCGAAAAACCTGAGCGCAGCGAAGATTTTTCGGGGAGGATGTATGACGGGAGTGCTCCTTCGCACATCCTCCCCGAAGCGCTTCGCGCTTCGACCCTCCCGAGGGAGGGTGGGAGCTTCCCATTCATCTTCTCCGCGAGTTCATTTCGTGCCGTCGGGGTGCTCTGGTAGAGTAAAGACATGAAAACCATCCTGCGTTTTTCCGTGATCGCCATCGCCGCTCTGGCCGTGGCGTCTTGTGCCGTGTTCGGCGGACCGCGCGACAAGGCGCTGCGCCGCACACCGTCGTTCAAAGAGGGCTATTCGGACGGTTGCGCCGCGGCGACCAACATCGGCGCCGACTATCGCCGTGAGCCGGGCGTCGATCCTGCCTACAAGAACGACCGCGTTTATCAAGCCGGCTACGCCAACGGCTTTCAGACTTGCCGGCGCACGATTTCGCCGCCGGGTTCGCAACCGGGTAACCCGATCCCGGAAGTGAGCCCGGGCCACTGAGAGAGCCAAACGAGGGGATACGATGATGCGCGCGCTGATGAGCATTCCGCTGATCGCAATCGTCCTGGCGGTCGGCGGTGTCTACTTCGCCTACGGCCAGGTCGATCCCTGCCGCGTTCTCGCGGTGGAGCGTGCCCGTCGCGCTACAACCTCGATCGGCACCGATCTCGGCGGCGGGCTCGAGCGTTGGACAAGGCTGGAAACCAGCCAGCTCTCCACCGGCGAATGCGTCGGCGGCGTGCTCGATTCCTGGGGCGAGCGGCTGTCGCGGCATTGGCATTAGCGGCCATGGACGCTGAGAGCGATCATTCTACCCGCGGCGAAGCCGGCTGGTTGAAGCGGGTCCTGCGCGCGATCTTCAGGCGCCACTAGGCTCGCCTACTTAATCACCACCATTTTGATGTCCTGCGCTGGGGCGAAGTTTTCGCGCGAGAACTCGAAGCGCGTGGCGCCTGTCTTCTTGAGATCGCCGTCCCAGCACAGCGAGAGCACATTGGCGGGCGCAAGTTTGTCCAGCGTGAGATGGAATTTGCCGATGGGGCCCTTCCAATTGCTCGCCGTCTTCAAAATGTAATCGGTCGAATAGGTGGCGAGCAGGCCGGGAGCCGCGCCCTCGCTGCCCTTGGCGCCGCGCGCCTTGATCATCCGCGCCAATGTGGAAAGCGTCGCTTTGTCCATGCAGTACGTCTTCTGCCAGTAGTTCGCGTCGGAGTCCTTGGATTTCTCATCGGTCTGCACATCGTATCGCGAAAAGAACGCCTGACCGGTCACCGGCTGATAGCTCTGCTCCAGAACAACCGTTTTTCCCGCTGGAAAATGCTGCGTCCAGAAGAACTTCGTGCGGGTGGTCCAGTGCGGATGCAAATACTCCCCTTCCATTTCCCCGATACCGGCCTTGATGAGCGCGGCCGTCTGCGCTTTGGGAAGCTTGTCGAGCGAGGTGCAGTATTTGGGATGCACGGGATTGAGCGGCGCGCCGGCTTTGACGACGATCGCCGTCACATCGCGGTTCTGGAAGAACGCGCGCTGCTCCACTTGCACCGGCACGGTCTTGCCGTCCTGCTTGACGACAAAATTCACGAAGTTGAGCGGGTCAGCGGTGACGGTGCCGAGCGGTTCTTCGAAGAATTCGTAAGCATCGATGTCGGGGAGCGGAAAGGCGACGAGAAGGTCGACGTCTTTGGGCGCGTCGTTCACGAATTCGTAGCGGATGCGGATCTGCCGGGGACTGATGAAGAGATCTTCCGCGGCCATGCGCACGTCCGCCGTCTTGGTCAGCATCAATCCGCCGGCGCCCAGAGAGGCCGAACTGTCGTTGGCAAAGGCCGGTGTCGCCAAACAGACGGCCGCGCAGACGATTGCAAAATAAGGGAACGACATGGACTACCCCTTCGAATATTCCCGGAACAATAGCATGGTTGATGCGCACGCTACGTATCACTCTCCACAAGGGAGAGGTTATTCGAACGCTTCGTTCGACTGAGCAGTCACGAATAAGTCCGCTTCTTGCCCCACGGAAACCAGGACGGCATGTCGACCGAGACTTTCTGCGGGAATTTGGCGGGGCGCTTTTCCAGGAAGGAAACGACGCCTTCTTTCACATCCGCCGAAGCGCCGCGCGTATAGATGCCGCGCGAGTCGATCTTGTGCGCCTCCATCGGATGATCGGTAGCGGAGAGCTGCCACATCATCTGACGAATGAGAGCAATGGAAACGGGCGATGTGTTGTCGCGAATCTCGGCGGCAATCCGGCGTGCATAGGGCATGAGATGGTCCTCAGGCAGCACGGCTTTCACCAATCCGCCCGCCAGCGCTTCCTTGGAATCGAACACGCGGCCGGAATAGCACCACTCCAGTGCCTGGGAGATGCCGACGATCCTGGGTAGAAACCAGCTCGAGGCCGCTTCCGGCACGATGCCGCGCCGCGAGAACACGAAACCGAAACGCGCGTCGTCCGAACAGACGCGGATATCCATTGCCAGCAGCATGGTGGCGCCGATGCCGACGGCCGCCCCGTTCACCGCCGCGATCACCGGCTTGAGGCATTCGAAGATCGCCAGCGTCAGGCGCCCGCCGCCATCGCGCACGCGCTCGTCGCTGAAATTCACACTGTCGATCGGGCCCGCATTGCGCTCGGCGCGCGCCGGATTGGCCGTTGCATCGAAGGTATTGGCACCGCCGGAAAGATCGGCGCCGGCACAGAAGGCACGGCCGGCACCGATCACGATCACCGCGCGCACGTCGTCGTCCGAATTCACCTTGGTGAACACGTCGATCATCTCGTTCATCATGATGCCGGTGAAGGCGTTGAGCTTCTCAGGGCGGTTCAGCGTGAGGGTGAGAATCTGTTCTTTGATATTGGTTTTGATCTGTTCGTAGGGGCCGTATTCCATGCGTGTCTCCTGTATCGAAGTCGCTAGCGTCGTCACCTCTCCCGAGGGAGAGGCGATTGATCACGCTGCTTGCTTGGCCGGTGCGAAGCGGGTGTAGAAGCTTTCGTTCTTTGCCGCCATATCGCGCAGGAGTTTGTTGGCTTTGAAACGGTCGCCGTATTTCGCAGCGAAGGCGTCGAGACGTTCGACGAACTTCTTGGTGCCGATGGAGTCGATGTAGGAGATCGGCCCGCCGGTGAAGGGCGCAAAGCCCCAGCCGAGAATGGCGCCGACGTCGGCATCGCGCGGATCGGTGATGACGCCTTCCTCGAAACACTTGGCGGCTTCCAGCGCCTGCAACGTGAGGAAGCGCTGTTTCATTTCGTCGACGCTGGCGTCTGTCTTCCACTTGCCGCCGTTGTAGGCGAGCAGTTCCGGCCACAGGCGAACACGCTTGCCCTTGTCGTCGTAGTCGTAGAACCCTTTGGCGTTCTTGCGCCCCAGACGTCCTTTTTCCTCCACGACCCACATCAGGAATTTTTCCGAATCGTCGGGGCCCGTGTTGACGCCGAGATCCTTCTTGGTCTGGCGCATCACCTTGAGCGGGGTGTCGAGGCCGACGCTATCGAGCACTTCCAGCGTGCCCATCGGCATGCCGGCCATGCGTCCGACATTCTCGATCATCGCGGGATGGATGCCGTCCGCCAGCATCGCCATGCCTTCGCGCGTGTAGGTGCCGAAGCAGCGCGAGGTGTAAAAGCCGCGCGCATCGTTCACCACGATCGGCGTCTTCTTGATCTTGGCGACGTAATCGATGGCAACAGCGAGCGCACGTGTCGATGTTTTCTTGCCCATGATGATCTCGACGAGGCCCATGCGGTCCACCGGCGAGAAGAAGTGAATGCCGATGAAACTCTCGGGACGTTCGCTGGCTTCGGCGAGGCCGGTGATGGGCAGCGTCGAGGTATTGGAACCGTAGATCGCTTTGTTGCCGAGCGCGACTTCCGCTTTCTTGGTGACGTCCGCCTTCACGCCGCGATCCTCGAACACCGCTTCGATGACAAGATCGGCATTCTTCAACGCGGCATAGTCGGCGGTGGGTTGAATACGGGAGAGGATTTCCGCCTTCTTTTCCGGCGACGAGCGGCCGCGTTCGATCTGCCTGTCGAGGATCTTGGCCGCGCCGTCCTTGCCGCCTTGTGCCTTTTCTTGCGTCGCGTCGATCAACACCACATCGATGCCGGCGAGCGCGGAGACATAAGCGATACCGAAACCCATCACACCGGCGCCGATGACACCCAGCGTCTTCACATCCGTCTTGGGTTCGCTCGCCGGACGACGCGCGCCTTTGCCCAGCTCTTGCATGGAGAGGAAAAGCGAGCGGATCATGTTGCGGCTCTCCGGCTGCATCATGAGCTTGGTGAAATAGCGCGCTTCGATGCGCAGGCCCGCGTCGATCGGCACCTGCAAGCCCTCGTAGACACAGGAGAGGATGTAGCGCTGTGCGGGATAGTTGCCGTAGCTCTCCTTGCGCAACATCGCGTTGCCCATGGTGAAAACCTGGCCGCCGCCGGGCGAGTACGGCCCGCCGCCGGGAATCCTGTAGTCCTTCTTGTCCCAGGGCTGCACCGGATCGGGCGTTTCCTTGATCCACTTTTTCGCTTCGGCGACCAGCGTGTCGGCGGGCGCCATCTTGTGCACGATCTTGAGAGCGACCGCTTTCTGCGGATCGACATTGCCGCCCTGGAGCAGAAGCGGCAGCGCCTGCATGGCGCCGATCAGACGCGGCAAACGCTGGGTGCCGCCGCCGCCGGGGAGCAGGCCGACTTTGGATTCGGGAAGACCGAGCTGCACTTTCGGATTGTCGGAGACGACGCGGTAGTGACAGGCGAGCGTCACTTCCAAGCCGCCGCCGAGCGCAAGACCGTTGACCGCAGCCGCCACCGGCTTGCCACAGGTTTCGAGCTTGCGCAGCGCATGATGAAATTGCATCACGCCGTTGTAGCGCGCGGCCACCATTTCCTCGGGCGATTGCGTCTTGGGCGCGCCGCCTGGGGCGCTAGCGCCGGATTCCATCTCGTCAAGCGCAGCGCCGGCACAGAAGCCGTTCGCTTTGCCGGAAGTGATGACGAGGCCTTTGATGGACGCGTCGCCGGCGACTTTCTCGGCCGTCTTCGCCAATTCCGCGATCGCCGAGCCGGTCAGCACGTTCATCGTGCGGCCGGGCACATTCCAGGTCAGCGTCACGATGCCGTCGGCGTCTTGGTCCCACTTGAAGTTCTTGAGTTCCATTTGAGTTCTCCATTCACCCTCCCCTTGAGGGAGGGTCGAAAAATCCGAAGCGTTAGCGGAGGATTTTTCGGGGAGGGGTCGGGCCGTGACGTTCTCGGCATGACCCCTCCCCGAAATCTGCTCCGCAGATTCCCGCCTACGCTAAAGCTTCGGCGGGTCTTGCGTGTCTCCACGTCCGCCGAAGCCTCGGCGAAGGCGGATCGACCCTCCCTCAAGGGGAGGGTCGGAGGTTCACGTCACACCCTTTCAATAATGGTCGCGGTGCCCATGCCGGCGCCGACGCAGAGCGTGACGAGCGCCGTGGTCAAGTTGCGCCGCTCCAACTCGTCCAGCACCGTGCCCAGGATCATCGCCCCGGTGGCGCCGAGCGGATGGCCCATAGCGATGGCGCCGCCGTTCACGTTGACCTTATCGTGGGAAATGTTCAGCACCTTCATGAAGCGCAACACCACCGCCGCAAAAGCTTCATTGAGCTCGAAGAGATCGATGTCTTTCACCGTCATGCCGGCGCGCTTCAGAACCTTCTCTGTCACGTAAGAGGGACCGGTGAGCATGATGCTCGGCTCCGATCCGATGGAGCCGAAGGCGCGGATACGCGCGCGTGGCTTCAGGCTTTGCGACTTGCCGGCATCCTTGCTGCCCATCAGCACGGCCGCCGAGCCGTCGACGATGCCGGAGGAATTGCCGGCGTGATGGACGTGATTGATCTTTTCGACCTGCGGATAGCGCTGCTGCGCCACCGCGTCGAAGCCCGCGAACTCGCCGATCTGCGCGAAAGACGCATTCAACGATGCCAGCGACTGCATCGTCGCGTCGGGACGCATGTGCTCGTCCTTGTCGAGGATGGTCTGACCCAAGATGTCCTTCACCTTGATGACGGATTTGCTGAAGCGGCCCTCTTTCCAGGCGGTCGCAGCACGTTTTTGACTCTCCACCGCAAAAGCGTCGACGTCGTCTCGGCTGAAGCCGTCCATCGTGGCGATAAGATCGGCGCCGATGCCTTGGGGTGCGAAATAGGATTTGAACGCAATGTTGGGATCGACGCTCCACGAACCACCCGACGCGCCCATCCCGACGCGGCTCATGCTTTCGACGCCGCCGCCAATGGCCATCTCCGACTGGCCGCTCATCACCTGGCCGGCCGCAATGTTGCAAGCCTCCAGGCCGGAGGCGCAGAAGCGGTTGACCTGCACGCCGGCGACGCTTTCGGCATAGTCGGCATTGAGCACGGCCAGGCGCGCGATGTCGGCGCCCTGTTCGTTCACCGGATCGACGCAACCGAATATCACGTCGTCGACGATCGCGGTGTCGAGCTTGTTGCGGTCGCGGATGTTCTTCAGCACCTGGGTGCCCAGCTCCAGCGCCGTCACTTCGTGCAGCGCGCCGTCTTTCTTGCCTTTGCCGCGCGGCGTGCGCACGGCGTCATAGATGAAGCATTCGGTCATTTGTCTCTCCAATCACCTCTCCCTTGTGGAGAGGTCGAAAAATCCGTAGCGCAGCGAAGGATTTTCGGGTGAGGGGCAGTGTCGAGGCTTCCCCTCACCCGAAATTTGCTTCGCAAATTCCCGCCTACGCTGAAGCTTCGGCGGGTCAGGAGCATCACTTCGTCCGCCGTAGCCTTGGCGAAGGCGGATCGACCTCCCCACGAGGGGGAGGTGACACCATCATTCTTCCGCCGGCATGACGGAGTAGCCCGTCATCTTCATGCGCGGCGCGGGCTCGAGATCGGCGGCGCGTTCAGCGAGTTTCGTTTCGATGAAGGTGACACCAAGCTTCAACTCGGAAATGGCTTCTTCGATGTCGTGAAGCTGGCGCTCCAACGCAGTGATGCGCTGTTTGAACTTCTTGTGCGAATGCTGGAGCTGTGTCGTGCCGCCGTCGCCGGAATGGTAGAGATCGAGAATCTCGCCGATTTCGGCCAGCGTGAAACCGACGCGGCGCCCGCGCAAGATCAGCGTGACGCGGGCGCGATCGCGCGCGGAATAGACGCGCGCCTGCCCGCGCCGCTCCGGCGCAATCAAGCCTTCGTCTTCGTAGTGGCGCAGCGTGCGGGAGGTGATCCCGAACTCCTTCACCAGATCGCGGATGGAATATGTGCGGCTCATGCTCGTTTTCTGGAGGGGCTGTTCGCCTCTCTTCCAGTCCTTCCCAATGTTTCCGAGGTAGATTCGTAATTGACGTTTACGTGAACGTCAATCTGTGGGAAATCGCAGTTTTCTGCGGATTTTTCGGAAAAACCGAGAGCCGGATTGGCTTCGCGCCGGTATAAGCGGGCATGACCGCTTTCGAGCTCGTCGCGATCCTGATGGCCCTGGTGGCGCTGGCCGGATGGCTGAACGCCAAAACCCTCCATATGCCCAATGGCGTGGCGATGCTCCTGCTCGGCATCCTTGGCTCGCTCGCGCTGTTCGGCTTGCAATTTCTGTGGCCGCAGATGCAGACGCTGCGTCAGATCAAAGCGCTGGTCGACGGCATCGATTTCACCTCCGCGGTCCTGAACTACATGCTCGCATTCCTGCTGTTCGCGGGCGCGATGCAGATCGATCTCGCCGAAATGCGCCGGCGCTGGCTGTCGGTCGGCGTGCTGGCAACTCTCGGGGTCGCCGCGTCCATCGCGATCGTGGGTGTCGGCCTCTGGCTTGCGGCGCGCGCGCTTTCCATCCCGTTGTCGCTGTCCTGGGCCCTCGTGTTCGGCGCGCTCATCAGCCCGACAGATCCGATCGCGGTTCTGGCGACTGTGAAACACGGCAAACTTTCGAAGACGCTGCAAATCGTTCTGCAGGGTGAAGCCTTGTTCAACGACGGTGTCGGGATTGTCGCCTTCACCGCGCTGCTGGCGCTCGCAACCGGCAACGGCCAGATGAACGCGTTCGGCGCAGTGGGACAAGTGATTCTGGAAGCGGCGGGTGGTTTGGCGCTGGGCGTTGCGGCCAGCTGGCTCGTGATCCGCGCCATGCACACGCTCGACGATTTCGTGATCGAAGTGGCGATGTCGATCGCATTGGCCATGGGCGCTTACGCGGGCGCCCAAGCGCTGCATTTGAGCGGCGCAATCGCGGTCGTCGGTGCCGGAATGCTGTTCGGCGGCAACCGCGCCAAGGCCGCCATGGCCGGCGAGACGGAAGCCTATCTGCGGGCGTTCTGGACGCTGGTGGACGAAATCCTCAACGCCCTGCTGTTTCTGCTGCTGGGCGTGGAAATGCTGGTGGTGCCGTTCCTGCCGGGACAGGCCGGCCTTCTGCTGATCGCGATTCCGTTAGTGCTCCTGGCACGCTTCGCCGTCGTACTGCCATGGGGCGCGTATTATCGATTACGACATGCCGAACGAGGCCCGACGCTCATTCTCGGCTGGGGCGGATTGCACGGCGCGCTTTCGCTCGCGCTCGCGCTGTCGCTGCCGCAAGGCGAAGAGCGCACGCTGATTCTGGCGGCGACTTATGTCGTCGTCGCGTTTTCGATTTGCGTGCAGGGGCTCACCTTTACGCCGCTGACGCGTTGGTTGGATGAGCCGTATGAAATCCAATCGTGGCGATAAGGTGGACCGTCAAGTCAATTCTTTCAGAAGCAGCATAATGTAAGACAAAATGCCAAGGCCCATGCCGCCGAAAAGGCATAGAGCCAGCGGCTTGTTCCACTTATTTTGTAGCGCGAGAATTTCGTCGACCGCTTGCACGCGTCGGGTTTCGATTTCCACATCCGGAATTAGGTTTGCGTTCCTCGCCAAACGCGAGGCGCGGTAAACGATGCGTGCGCCGTAGAAGGCTGGGAATACCAGCAAAAGCGCTCCCAAGAGTCCGAGAATATTTGCTGCCACTTCCATGCGTGTTTCAGACGGAAAGGTTCAAATATCGGAGGTATAGTTCCGCGTATCGTTTTCGTAGAAAGCGGCAACTTCCTCTTGCTTGATAGTCTCTTTCGCTTTCTCGGCCCTATCCGGCACGAGTTCAATAACATTGCCATAGACGGGATCGCCTACTGCAAGTCGAAGAGGTGCGCGGCAGACATTCGCATAATGCATAAGCGTTTCGAGTTCAGGCAGACCTCCCGACGCGCCTTCCAGCCGCGAGACATAGGCTTTGTCCCATCCCGCGCGATTGGCCAGCTCCGTCTGGGTCAAGCCCGCTCCTTTGCGAATTCCTACCAGTGCCATTGCGATCGCGCGCTTGAAGCGGCTTTTCTCGTGCGCAAGCCTGAAATCGTCGCGTTCCGCGAGAACTTCGTTCTGCAGTTCCTGCAGCTGATCTTTGGCAGCTATTTTATTCAAGCCAAGGACTATGCGTTCAATGGGCATCAATATCTCTCACTGAAGATATGCGTGCTTTCGATCACTACTCCCAGCGCGAGAGCACATCGATCCACCGCGACCTGCTTTTGGGGCACGCGTCCTTCGAGGCTGACAAGGGTGAAGGCTCCATCGATAAGATCTCTCGTGAACAAAACTACGACCCCCGCCAGTTCCCTGAAATACACTTCAAAACGGCCGTTGAGGATCGCCACTTTGTCTTCCTTGTCCGCGCCGTAGCGCTTGACCTGAGCCAGATAGTTCAAGACCTCGTCTACGGCTACTGCCGGAAGAGTGCCAAAGGCTGCTCTTAGGTTCTGCAGCAGCGCATGGTCTCGCGGAACACCGACCACTTCTGATCTCCCTCAGAATATACGTCAGGTTGACTTGAAAATCAACTACAAAATTACTTATCTATTCCAATCTGTTAAGGAGGAACTCTATCCAAGATACGGGCGTTGCGCCTGCCCTGCACGCAGGCTTTATCGAGGGAGGGACAGATGTCCTTCCTTCATCGCCCAATCCAATCCGCGCGCCATGGCGCGATCGAAGCGGGCGAAGAGTTCGTCGATTTCGTTCTCGGTGATGACGAGCGGCGGGCAGAACGCGATGCGATCTCCCATCAGCGGTCTTAAGATCACGCCTTCCTCTTGCGCAAAGCCGACGATGGTGGCTGCCACCGCGCGAGCGACTTCGAACGGTATCCTGGCCTGCTTGTCAGCGACCAGTTCGATTCCGCCCAGAAGACCGACGCTTTGCACCTCACCCACCAACGGGTGATCGATGTACTTGGCGATCCGCTTTTCAAACGCCGGCGCGACCTGGCGCACATGGCCGACGATGTCGCGCTCCTGATAGAGCTCGATGGTTTTCAGCGCCACCGCACACGGCACCGGATGGCCGCCATAGGTGAAGCCGTGTCCGAAGGTGCCGATCTTGCCGGATTCCTGTTCGACGATCTCCGACAGTTCCGGCGACAACAGCACGGCGGAGATCGGCAGATAGGCCGACGAAAGCGCCTTGGCGATGGTCATACTGTCGGGGGTGAATTTGTATGTTTCGCAGCCGAACCAATTGCCGGTGCGGCCGAAGCCGGTGATGACTTCGTCATCGATCATGGGAATGCCGTAGGAATCGAGCACCTTCATGATCGCTTCGAAATAACCCTTCGGCGGCAGGATGACGCCGCCCGCGCCCAGCACCGGTTCGGCAATCATGGCGGCGATGGTGTCCGGACCTTCGGCTTGGATCAGTTCGTCGAGCAGGCCGGCCAGACGCTGAGAGTATTGCGCTTCACTCTCGCCGGCTGCGGCGCTGCGGTAATAGTGCGGACACTCGGTGAACCGCACGAACTCGAATGGCAGGTTGAAGCTTCTGTGATTGTTGGGCAGGCCCGTGAGGCTGGCGCTGGCGAGCGTCACGCCGTGATAGGCCTTCGTGCGCGAGATGATTTTCTTCTTCTGGGGCGTGCCCCGGGCGTTGGCCGCGTACCACGCCAGCTTGATCTGGGTGTCGTTCGCCTCGGAACCGGAATTGGCAAAGAACACCTTGCCGACGGGAAACGGCGCCACCTCTTTGAGCTTCTCGGCGAGCGCAATCGCCGGTTCATGGCTCTTGCCGGCAAAGAGATGGCCGTAAGCGAACTTCTTCATCTGTTCGGCCGCGACCTCGGCCAGCACGGTTTCCCCCCAGCCGAGCGCCGTGCACCACAGCCCGCTCATCGCCTCGATATAGTCCTTGCCCTGCTCGTCATAGAGATGCACGCCCTTGCCGCGGTCGAAGATCAAGGGACCGGTTTGGCGGAATTTCACCAGATTGGTGTAGGGGTGCAGGACGCTTTGAACGTCGCGCATCTGGGCATTTGAAAGGGGCATGGGCGAGCTCACATCAAAAGCGGGGTGGATTGAGGGCCGCATCTTCGCCTATGGCGCTGCTTTGGTGAAGGGCGTAGGGCCCGCGCCGCCCATTGGGAGCGGCATCGCAGCTGCAAATCACAATGGAGGCGGAGGGTCCTTTAGCCGCTCCACCTTCGGCTCTTGCAATGCGGCATCCAAGGCATCAATTGCCTCGGCTGTGACATCTATGTCGGCCGTCCCCACGACAACGGCATTTCGATCGATCAGCACATTCGCGCCATGGTCACGCTGTATCTTGACCACAATGGGTTCCAAAGTCTTCTCGATCTGGTATCGCGCCATAAGAGCCCCGTTTTGCAATTCCGTCTGCCGTTGCGATACTTCCTTCTCGAATGCCTTCTGCTGAAGCTCAAAGCCGTGGATTTCTAATTCCACCTCGACACTCATGTGTCTGATGTGTCTGACTTTTTGCATCAACTGGTTGCCCTCCTGCCTGAGGTGATCCCCTTGTAGCTTGAACTCCGCTTCCGCCTCCGCTGTCATTGCCATGATGCGCCGGACCACGAAATTTCCGGCGCGTGAACTTTTCAAAATCGCACTACGGTCGATACTGACCACCACGGACAGTTGGGGGGTCAGATCGTTCGACTCAGCTTGGCTCTGATCGCCAGCCAAACGTGACAGGGCGTCCTTCGTCACGTCTATATCGATCAGGCCCGAGACGACTACTTCGCGATCAACAACAAGACTGGCGTGGCGGGATTGCATGACCGCGTACAGCGCTTCCGCGATCAGGGGGTCGGTCTGGGTCCCATACACCGCTTTGGCTGCCTCTCGGAGTTTCTTCAAGTCGGCCACCAGCATAAGCGGCTGAGCCGCAATGGGCCGCCGAGGTGATCCTGTGGGAGGCTGAGGGATATTCGCTGGCGGATAAGCCGCGTCCAGCCTTTCGAATGCCAGGTCGGAAATGTCGGTGCTCGTGGTGTCGGTGAGGAATATCCGCCGATCCAAGAGCAGATTGCCCCCATTTTCGGCTACCAGCTGCTGCAAGAGCGGCCAGACCGTTTTTGAAAATTCTTTATGGGCCTTCTGCGCCGCCTCGCCGATAAGATTTGGATTGTCGTAGCGGTCGATCAATTGCTTGTAGTCGATGGTCAGGATCCGCGGCGTATCAACCTTTTGCTCCTTCTGGGGCGCTCCCAGAATTCCGTGTTTCCACGGTTCAGCGTTCGTGCTGGGGAAATTCAGTACTGGATTTAAAGCATCGCTCTGGCTGGACGACTGATTTCCCGAACCCGTGCTATATTGGATGCGATGGATGGGCTTTCGATACTCGTCGGCGTCCATGTGCGATGGCGCGCCGAGTGCTCCAGCGATCATGGCAACCATGGTTGCCGCCCAGGCAGCGCTCCACACTGACATCGTGTAGCGGGAAATCAGCATTGTCGGCCTGGAACCTCTATTTCGGAGGCGCGGCCTTAAGCCGCTCAACACGCGGCGCGGGCAGCACCACGTCAAGAGCTTCAATCGCTTCTGCTGTTATATCAATGTCCGACATCCCGATCACGACGGCATTTCGGTCAACCAGAATATTCGCGCCGTGATCGCGCATAATTTTTGTCACAATTGGCGCGAGAACTTGTTCCACGCGGGAGCGCGCGGCGGCAACTCCATTATCAATTTCAGTTTGCCGTTGGGACACGTCCCGTTGGAAAGCGTCCGTTCGACGATTGTAGTCGTCGATCTCGGATTGAACCTGCGGATCGGCGTGATCCGGCTCGCTGTTCAATTTCTTCGCTTCCTGCGTGAATTGATCGCTGCGCACCTTGAATTCTGCTTCGGCTTCGGCGGTCAGCACCTTCACCTGGTCGAGCATAAATTTTCCCGCCCGCGAGTTCAACAATATGTCGTTACGATTTAGGCATAGAATGCGGGACGGTTCCGGAGCCGCGACCTGCGTGTCCGCTTTGCCGCGATCGTTCACCACGCGCGAAAGAACCGCCCGCGTCACGTCGATATCGATCATGCTCAAGATAATCGCTTCGCGACTGGCGATCATGCTGGCGTGATGGGATTGCATGACTTTCGATTACCCACAATTTGACCGCCTCGTGAGTACGGTCGATCTCGCAATTTCTTGAATCGGATGAATCGGTTGTGATTCATTTTCGAGCACCCGAATCACTTTGGAGGGTGCACCGTGATATTGAGAGAGGGGCGGCG
>JACQDN010000029.1 GCA_016201105.1 Pseudomonadota bacterium | reverse complement strand
GAGGATGTGGAAAGCTAGGTCGTCCTGATCCTCCCCGAAAAATTCCTCGCTACGCTCCGAATTTTTCGACCCTCCCGAGGGAGGGTGTATAGACCCGCAAGCTGCAGCGCTCTGGGCTTCTGATCGTGCTGCTTGCGCTGTCGTTCCTCTGCGACTTCTTACGCCAATCATCGTCTGCCGCGCTGCCGCAAACGCTTGCCGCTCGTCGAATCTCCGGCTTAAGTGGGATGGCAAATCTCCCGTCCCCATCGCTTTCTCATGTCTGCCAAAAAAACCGTCGACAAGCTCACGGCTGACGAAGCCAAAAAAGAGCTGGCAAGGCTCGCCGAAGACATCGCCGAGCACGACCGGCGCTATCACGGCGAAGACGCGCCCCTTATCTCGGATGCCGCTTACGACGAGCTGCGAAAACGCAACGAAGCGATCGAGGCGCGCTTTCCCAAACTCATCCGACCCGACAGCCCCTCGCACCGCGTCGGCGCCAAGCCGTCGGAGAAATTCGCCAAGGTCGTTCACGCGGTGCCCATGCTCTCGCTCGACAACGCGTTCGACGATGAGGACGTGGCGGACTTCGTGGCGCGGGTTCGCCGTTTCCTCGGCATGAAGGACGACACGCCGCTCGCCTTCAACGCGGAACCCAAGATCGACGGCCTTTCGGCGTCCTTGCGCTACGAAGACGGCCTCTTCGTGCAAGGCGCCACGCGCGGCGACGGCAGCGAGGGCGAAGACATCACCGCCAATCTTCGCACCATCAAGGACATTCCCTTGCGTCTGGAGGGCAAAGTCCCAAATGTCGTCCCAGGCGTGATCGAAGTGCGCGGCGAAGTCTATATGAGCCACAAGGAATTCGCCGCGCTCAACAAGCGGCAGGAGAAAGAGGACAAACCCGTCTATGCCAACCCGCGCAACTCCGCGGCCGGGTCGGTGCGCCAGCTCGATCCCTCGATCACGGCGTCGCGCGCGCTCAATTTCTTCGCTTATGCCTGGGGCGAGGCGAGCAAACTGCCGGCCGATTCCCAATGGGGAATGCTGCAGCAGTTCAAGGCCTGGGGCTTTCGCGTCAATCCGCTGACGCGGCGCTGCGAGACCGCGGAAGAGGTGTTGAAATTCTATCGCGAGATGGAGAAGAAGCGCGCCAGCCTCGGCTACGACATCGATGGCGTCGTCTACAAGGTCGACGATCTCGATCTGCAGCGCCGCCTCGGCTTCGTCTCGCGCAGTCCGCGCTGGGCCGTTGCGCACAAGTTCGCGGCCGAGCAAGCCGAAACGGTCCTGCTCGATATCGATATCCAGGTCGGCCGCACCGGCAAGCTCGCGCCCGTGGCCAAGCTCAAGCCGGTCACCGTCGGCGGCGTCGTGGTGCAGAACGCCACGCTGCACAACGAGGACGAAATCGCGCGCAAGGATGTGCGTATCGGCGACACCGTGGTGATCCAGCGCGCCGGCGACGTGATCCCCCAGATCGTGCGGGTGATCGAGGATAAACGTCCGCGCGGCGCCAAGGCGTACAAATTTCCCGACAAATGCCCGGCCTGCGGCAGCCACGCGGTGCGCGAAGTGGACGAAAAGACCGGCAAGGAAGACGTCGACCGGCGCTGCACCGGCGGGCTTATCTGCCCGGCCCAGGCCGTCGAACGGCTCAGACATTTCGTCTCCCGGCTCGCCTTCGATATCGAGGGCTTTGGCGGGACCACGATCGAAACGCTCTTTGAAGCGGATTTCCTCAAGGAGCCCGCCGATATCTTCAAGTTGACCCGGCGCCCGGAAGAGCTCGGCCGCGTGCTTGCCGAGAAGCGGGCCGAGCAAAGCGCCGAGCGCCGCGCCCGCGAAGGCAAGGGCGAGGTCAAAGCGAAATCCAAGAAGGAGGAGGAAGGCGAAGGCAAACTGGTCGAGAACCTCGTCGCCTCCATCGAAGCGCGCCGTGAAATCGGGCTCGACCGTTTCATCAATGCGCTGGGCATTCGCCATGTCGGCGAAACCACCGCGCGGTTGCTGGCCCGCCACTTCCTGAAGATCGATGCCTTTATCGAAGCGATGGAGGGCAAGGGCGCTCTGGAGGAGTTGAACACCATCGAAGGCATCGGCGATGTCGTCGCCGAAGCGATCAAGGATTTCTTCGACGAGCCGCACAACCGCAAGGCGCTCGACCGGCTGCTCAAGGAAGTGGACGTCAAGCCGATGGCCAAGCCCAAGACATCGGGCTCGCCCGTTGTCGGCAAGACCGTGGTCTTCACCGGCACGCTGGAAAAGATGACGCGCCAGGAAGCCAAAGCGCGGGCGGAATCGCTGGGCGCGAAGGTTTCTGGATCCGTCTCCCAGAAAACCGATCTTGTGGTCGCCGGCCACGGCGCCGGCTCCAAACTCAGCGAGGCGCAAAAGTTCGGCGTGCAGGTGATCGACGAAGACGGCTGGCTCAAACTGATCGGGGATGCCTGATGGAAAAGACGATGACCCCTGTTCCCATCAAGCCCGAGATCGGCATCGATGTTCTGGGCCAGATCGATATTCGCATCGGCACCATCAAAGCGGTGTCGGAAGTACCCAACTCCGACAAGCTCGTCGCATTGCGCGTGAGCTTCGGCGATCACGAGCGCACCATTCTTTCGGGCATGAAGCAGGAACGCGCCGATTTGAGCGTGCTCGTCGGCAAGCAGGCGCTGTTCGTCGTCAATCTCAAGACGCGCAAGATGGCTGGCATTCCGTCGGAAGGCATGCTGTTCGATATCGGCTACGCCGATGGCATTCTCCCGGCGCTCGCGATGCCGGAGCGCCCGGTGCCGGATGGTGCGCGGGCGGGGTAGTGTATCACTACGCGTCAATCACCTCCCCCTTGTGGTGAGGTCGAAATTTGCGAAGCAAATTTCGGGTGGGGGGGAAGCGCTGAAGAACAGAGCGCATCCTGCAACACTTCCCCCCACCCGAAAAATCTTCGCTGCGCTGCGATTTTTCGACCTCCCCACAAGGGGGAGGTGATTGTCACGCGCTAAGCGCCTTCGCCAAAATCGGCAAACTCTTGTCCATGCGATAATCGACCGAGGAGTGATTGTCGGGAAACTCGTCGTAGACATGCGGCACGCCCAGCTGCTCCAGGCGGCGATGCATGCGGCGCGAGCCATAGACGAGATTGTACTGATCGATGTCGCCGCAATCGATGTAGAGCGCCTTGAGCTTTTTCAGCCCCTCACCATGCTTTTCAACCAGCGTCAGCGGATCCCATTTTAGGAAATTCGCCCAGCGTTCCGGAATGAGCTCGCAGGTGTCTTGCGTCACCGGCAGGCGGATGCCGAGATAGGCGGAGGGATCGGGATCGTAAGTCGCCGCCATTGCCAGAATCATCAGGATGTGGACGTCGGAATCCTTCGGTTTGGGCGCGGCATAGAATTTCTCGATCCATTTCTGGATCGAGCCTTCGGCGGTCGCGAGCGCGCGCAGCACATTGGGAAAGTCCCCGAAGAAGAGAAGATCGAAGCCGACATCGCCGGAATGGCTCGCCGCCGCACTCCAGAAATCGGGATGCAGCAGGGCGTGCACCATGGCGCCGTAGCCGCCCGAACTCTTGCCGAAGCAGCCGCGTTTGCCGGTGCCGCCGCAACCGAATCTGGCTTCCACGAAGGGAACAGCTTCCTGCAAAAGAAAGTCGTCCCAGCGGCCCATAGCGGCGGAGTTGATGTACTGGTTGCCGCCGAGCTTGGTGAAGCAATCGGGAAAGGCGACGACACAGGGCGGCATTGCTCCGCTGGCGATCAAACGGTCCAGGCGCTCCGGTGCGTTCTCGCCGAAATTCTTCCAGTTGGTATGGATCGGCCCGCCGGCGGTGAAGCCCACGAGGTCCACCAGCAGCGGCAGTCCGCGCCCGTCATGGCCGCGCGGCACATACACATCGATGATGCGATCGATCGGATCGCCCAGCAGGTTTCCTTTGAGCACGCTGCTTTCCAGCGTGAGACGGTGAACGGTGCCGAGGGGGAATGAAGGATCTTTGTGCATACATCTTCTCAATGTCGATGGATCAAGCAATGCCATATAAGTCTACCCTCCCCTTGAGGGAGGGTCGAAATTTGCGAAGCAAATTTCGGGGAGGGGGCAGGCGAAAATCGCTCTCGCAAGCTCCCTCAGACCCACCGCATGCCCCCCTCCCCGAAGCGCTTCGCGCTTCGACCCTCCCTCAAGGGGAGGGTGGGAAAGGAAAGATCACGGCGTCCACTCGGTTTCGGGCAGCCGCCAGTAAATCGCATTCTTGCGCGCAAGCATATGGTGGCCGACCAGTTCGCGGCGGAACGTTTCGCGATCGTGATGGCGGCGCTCGATGATTTCGTTGACCTCGGCCTCGCTGTAGCGGCGGTTCTCCTCGAAGTGGCGCGCGAGCCAGGCGAGGATCGGACGGCGTTTCTTGGGACCGGAAGGAAACGCCTTCAGCCGGCCGTCGCGCGTCAGGTAGTTGAGGACCGCGCGGTCTTCGGTCGCGCTCTGGATTCCGCTGTCGCCGGCCAAGACCGTCAGCTGCTCGCGCGCCAGAAGCGCGCGCGCGAGCTTCGAAAGCGCTTCGTGATCGAGCGCGAACCAGTGCGTATTGCCGTCCTGGCGAATCCGCACCAGACCGCTCGCGCGCAGCATCGCGAGGTGATGGGAAATCGTCGGCTCCTTCAAGGCGAGGATCTCCGCGAGTTCCTGCACGCAATGCTCGCGCGCGGCGACGAGGCCCAGGATACGCAACCGGCTCTCATGTGCCAGCGTCTTGAAGAACTGCAGCAAGGTTTCCGGCGGCTGGCTGGCCATGACTCTACTTCGATAGATATCTAATTAGATTCATATCGAAATAGCGAGAGCAGCGCAAGGTCACGTCAAAAGCCGGGGGGAATAACTATGAAAAGTTAAGGCATCCACCCTCCCTTGAGAGGGTGGAAGAAATTCAGATCGCCCGCGTCGCCCTTTCGACCCAGGCGCGCGTCTCGGGATCGACGAGTTCGCCGACCGTCTCGCGCACGCGGGCATGATACGCGTTCAGCCAGTCGCGTTCTTCTTTCGTCAGCAGCGACATGTCCACCAGTTCCACATCGATCGGTGCCAACGTGATGGTTTCGAATTCCATCATCGGACGATCGCCGCCGACGTTTTTCAGTTCCGACACGACGATAAGATTCTCGATACGGATGCCGTATTCGCTGGTCTTGTAATAGCCCGGTTCATTGGAGCAGATCATGCCGGGCTTGAGCGGTTGCTGCACCCAGCGCTTGGAGATGTTCTGCGGCCCTTCGTGTACGGAAAGATACGAGCCGACGCCGTGGCCGGTACCGTGGTCGTAATCGAGGCCGGCGTCCCACAGCGACTTGCGCGCGAACGCGTCCAGCTGCAACCCCGTGATGCCTTCCGGAAAGCGCATGGTCGCAAGCGCGATATGGCCCTTCAGCACGCGCGTGAAGCGATCTTTCATCTCGGCCGTGGGTTTGCCCACGATCACCGTGCGCGTCACGTCGGTCGTCCCGTCGGGATATTGTCCGCCGGAATCGATGAGGAAGATTTCGTTGTTGCGGATCGGCCGATTGGTGGTGCGGGTCACACGGTAGTGCACCACGGCGCCGTTGGAGCCGGCGCCGGAGATGGAATCGAAGGAGAGATCGGCCAGCGCGCCGGTCTCGCGGCGGAAACCTTCCAGCGTTTGCGACGCTTCGATTTCGGTGAGATGGCCGCGCGGCGCCTCGCGACCGAGCCAGCACAGAAAGCGCGACAGCGCCGCGCCGTCGCGGATATGCGCTTTGCGCGTGCCTTCGATCTCGACCGGATTCTTGCACGCTTTCGGCAATTGGCAGGGATCGACGCCGCGCTTGATCTTGGCGTCGGCCTTGTCGAGCCGGTCGAAGATGGCGGACGCCGCCCAATTGGGATCGGCGATGACCGTCTTGCTTTTGAGCGCATCGAGGCCGCTGGGAAATTCGCTCGGTGCCCGCACACGCACGGCATTGCCGAAATGCTTCAGCAGCTCCGGCGAGGTTTTTCGTTCGTCCATGAAGAGATCGGTCGAGCCGTCAGCGTTCAAGATCGCGTAAGAGAGTGCAAAGGGCGTATGAGGCGTATCTCCGCCGCGCATGTTGAGCAGCCAGCAGATGGAATCCGCTTGCGTGATGATGGCCGCGTCGCCGCCCTGTTTCTTGATCTCTTCGGCAATGCGCGTGCGCTTGGACTCGGCAAGTTCGCCCGCGAGATTCATCGCGTGCGGAACGGCCTTCTCGGTCGGCTCCGGTGGGCGGTCCTTCCAAACGGCGTCGATGGGATTGCCGTCGCACGCGACCAGCGTCGCGCTGGCCTTGGCCGCTGCCGTGCGCAGCGCGTCCACGCCGGCGGCGGTGTGCACCCACGGGTCGTAACCGATGCGCGCGCCTTTGGATGCGGCGATCTCGATCCAGCCGCTGGGACCCTCGGCCACGAAATCGCGCGGCTCGAACAGTTTGGTGTCGGTCTGCTGGCGCACCTGCAGCGTATAGCGCCCGTCGACGAACACCGCGGCCTTGTCCTTGAGCACGACGGCGGCGCCGGCGGAGCCGGTGAAAGCGGTGAGCCAGGCGAGCCGCTCACCACTCGGCGGCAGATACTCGCTCTGATACTCGTCGGAATGCGGCACCACGAACCCATCAAGGCCGCGGCGCGCAAGTTCGGCACGAAGAGCGGCGAGACGCGGCGCACATTGGGCGGCATCGGACCGGTCGTCATAGGTTTGGAAGGCGGTGTTCTTGTCCATGGGCGATGTTATTTCCGCTCGACGTTCCTCGACAAGTCTAGCGCAATATCGACCCTCCCCTTGATGGAGGGTCGAAAAATTCGAGCGTAGCGCGGATTTTTCGGGGAGGGGTCAGGCTGCGCCGCCTCAGCATGACCCCTCCCCGAAATTTGTTCGCTCACGCTCACAAATTTCGACCCTCCCTCAAGGGGAGGGTGGTTTTTGCAACACCAGCGCGCTCCACGGCCCGTCACGGCGGATGTTGCGCAAGATCAGGCCGAATGGACGATAGAAGCTTAGAACAAGATTTTCCTGCCACTGCAGTAGACCTGACAGGATCGTGACCCCGCCGCGATCGAGCGCACCCGCGATCTGCGGCGCCAGATGCGTCAGCGGTCCGGCCAGGATGTTCGCGACAATGAGATCGTAGGGCGCCTGCGCCGCGAGAGCAGGGTGAACCAATCCATCGGCCGTGAAGGCATGGACCAGCGGCGCCTCACGATTGGCGACCGCATTCTCGCGTGTCACTTCGACCGCCACGTGGTCGATGTCGGACGCAATGACGCGCTTCTTCCAGAGTTTCGCCGCGCCGATGGCGAGCAGCCCGGTGCCGCAACCGAGATCGAGCGCGTTCGAGAAGGACCGCCGCTTGGCGAGATCGCTCAGCGCGCTGAGGCACAACGCCGTCGTCTCATGATGGCCGGTGCCGAAGGCGAGCCCCGCCTCGATGCGAATGGGAATGACGCCGTCCGGCACTTTGCCTTTGTCGTGCGCGCCATAGACGAAGAACCGCCCCGCGCGCACCGGCGGCAGACCCTCCTGGCTCAGCTTGATCCAGTCGGTATCGGGCAGCAGCGCGACATGGACGTCACGGCCGGCGAGTTTGGACAGCAACTCGCCATCAGGCATCTGGGTATAAAGCGCCTCGACAGTGACCTGGTCCTTGAACGGCTCTTCGAAGGTCAGTACCGCTTGCGGTAATGGCGGCGTGAGCTCAATCAACGCGCAGACGTCCGGCGCCTGGTCTTTCGCGAGAAGAACGGTGGTTTTCCAGAGAGGTGGAGTGGTCGTGGACACAACAATCTACCTAACTTATCCTTATTTCATTTCAAGGGGGCAGACGTGAAAACAGAACCCGTCGACGTAAAGATTGCTGATCTACTTGATCTCAAGAAAAAGGAAATGCTTGTTATAAATTCCGAATACCAACGTGGAGCCGTTTGGAACACTGCTCAGAAGAAAAAGTTGGTCGATTCGGTACTTCGTGGCTATCCGATTCCGCTTATATATTTCCATCACATTCGCCAACAAGCCGGACTGTTAGTGAGCGAGCGCTACGAGGTTATTGATGGCCAACAGAGAATTCTTGCGCTGGCGGAATTTCGAGAAGGCGCGTTCAAATTGTATGATCCCGTGAAGGATTTCGAAGAGGCCAGATTTCCGGAATTCATAAAAAAACAACCCTGTCCATGGGCCGGAAAAACATTTGATGAACTGTCGCAAGAGCTGGCTGACTTCTTCCTTAGCGTTCAACTTCGTGTGGTGCGAATAGAAACACACGATTCGAATGAGGCACGTGATCTATTTGTTAGACTTCAAGCAGGTATGCCTCTCAATTCACAAGAAAAGCGTGACGCTTGGCCGGGGCAATTCACTGACTTCATATTGAAGCTTGGAGGCAAGCAGGGGATTTCACGATATCCAGGAAATGACTTCTTCAACGTAATAATGAAAGCTGGAAAATCACAAGACCGAGGGAAATTTCGTCAGCTCGCCGCACAAATTGCGATGCTCTATCTGACACGAAGAGACAAAGAGCTCTACTGCGATATAAACGCTGCCTCCATCGACGATTTCTACTATGAGAATCTTGGGTTCGATTCGAAATCAACGGATGCAGTTCGAATTTTTGCTATTTTTGAGAAGCTGACAAAGCTGCTGCGTGATCAAAAGCGATCAAAGGTAGTGGGTCACGAGGCCATCCATTTGGTTTTGTTGGTCGATACGTTGATCGACGATTACACGCCAACCTGGGAGGATAAATTCGCAGGCGCATTCGACCGCTTCCGCGAAGAATTTTCGAAAGGTAAGCTCACCAAGAATGAGGACAGCCCAAGTGAATACTGGCTACGTTATGGCGTACTCACGCGTGTAAACAGCGACCGAGGGGATTCGATCAGGCGGCGGCATGATTTCTTTGCGTCCAAGATGTTGGAATTTCTAAAACCCCAGCTAAAAGATCCAAAACGGTTGTTCGGGGCGATCGAAAGAGATTTGATATACTATCGCGACAAGAAGCGTTGTGTGATTTGCAATGGTCAAGTCGCTTGGTCCGAAGCGGAATTTCACCACGTTGAAGAGCATTCTAAGGGTGGTGCCACGAATGTCGACAACGGCGTATTGGTTCATCAGCAATGCCACCCGCTGGGACAAAAGGCAGTAGAGTTTGCTCAGCAATGGCCTGAACGACTAAAGGCAATTAAGAGTAAAACTCCACTCGATGAATATTTGGACGATTTTTTTCTCAACGAGGACGATAACGGTGACGTTTAATTCCTAAGCCCGCGTCACAAAATTATCGATGACGCGTTTCTCCCCGGCTTTGTCGAACTCGACGGTCAGCTTGTTCCCCTCCACGCCCGCGACGCGGCCGTAGCCGAACTTCTGGTGGAACACGCGGTCGCCGCGGGCGTATTGCGCGCTCGTGGGGTCGCTCGTCTGCACCGAATAGGCCTGCGCCTCGATCATGGGCGGACGCGTGCGTGCGCCGCCGGCTTGCGCCTTGTTGGCTTGCGCACGGCGCCAGCCGGGGCTGTCGTAGCCGCTGCCGAAGGTCGCCGCCTGCGCATTGTCGCGAAAGCCGACATAGCCGCCATAGAAGCCTTCATCGACCACCGTCTCCACATGGTCATCCGGCAATTCGGTGATGAAGCGCGAGGGCAGCGAACTTGCCCAATTGCCATGCACGCGGCGGTTGGCGGCGAATGAGATGAAGATGCGCTTCTTGGCGCGAGTAATGCCGACATAAGCAAGACGGCGTTCTTCTTCGAGGCCGGCGAGGCCGCTTTCGTCCATCGTGCGCTGTGACGGGAACAGGCCTTCTTCCCAGCCGGGCAGAAACACGGTGTCGAATTCCAGACCCTTCGCCGCATGCAGCGTCATCAGATTGATGCGGTCTTCAGTCTGATTCTGCTCCAGCTCCATGACCAGCGAAACGTGTTCCAGGAATCCGGCGAGGGATTCGAACTGCTCCATGGAGCGCACGAGTTCCTTGAGGTTGTCGAGCCGTCCCGGCGCTTCCGCGGATTTGTCGTTCTTCAGCATGTCGGTGTAGCCGCACTCGTCCAGCACCATTTCGGCAAGTTCGGTATGCGGCAGGTGCTTTGCCGTTTCGCTCCAGCGCGCGAAATTGGCGGCGAGTTCGCCCAGCGCCTTGCGCGCCTTGGGCGGCACTTCATCGAGCTCGGCAATCTCGCGCGCCGCCGACAGCAGCGGCAGGTGCCGCGCGCGCGCGAATTGATGCAACGTCTGCACGCTGGCATCGCCGATACCGCGTTTGGGCTTGTTGACGATGCGCTCAAAGGCGAGATCGTCGTCGCCTTGCGCGATCAGCCGCATATAGGCCATGGCGTCGCGGATTTCGCTGCGCTCATAGAAGCGCGGACCGCCGATGACGCGATAGGGCAGGCCGAGCGAAAGAAAGCGATCTTCGAACTCGCGCATCTGGAAGGACGCGCGCACCAGCACCGCCATTTCGTTGAAGAGATGGCCTTTGCCGTGGAGGTTTTCCGCTTCGCTCGCGACGGCGCGGGCTTCTTCTTCGGCGTCCCAAACACCTTGCACTTTGATCTTCTCGCCGGACTCGCCCTCGGTCCAAAGCGTCTTGCCGAGACGGCCTTTGTTGGCGGTGATCAAGCCGGACGCGGCTCCCAGAATGGCGGGCGTAGAGCGGTAATTGCGCTCCAGGCGAATGACTTTCGCGCCGGGAAAATCTTTTTCGAAGCGCAGGATGTTTTCGATCTCCGCGCCGCGCCAGGCATAGATGGATTGATCGTCGTCGCCCACCACGCAGACATTGCCCGTCTTGCCGGCCAGCAGTTTCAGCCAAAGATACTGGACGACGTTGGTGTCCTGATATTCGTCCACCAGCATGAACTTGAAGCGCTCGCGATACTCCTCGAGAATTTCCGCCTGAGTGCGCAGGATAGTCAGCGTCTCCAGCAACAGATCGCCGAAATCCGCCGCGTTCAGCGCCTTCAGCCGCTCTTGATACTGGCGATAGAGGTTGCGACCCTTGCCGAAGGCGAACGCATGGCCTTCGCCTTCCGGCACATCCTGGGGACGCAAGCCCCGATTCTTCCAGCCGTCGATGAAGGTGGCGAGGGTGCGGGCCGGCCAGCGCTTCTCGTCGATGTTCTCGGCTTCCACCAGTTGCTTCATCAAGCGAAGCTGGTCGTCGGCGTCCAAAATCGTGAAATTGGATTTGAGGCCGGCCAGCTCCGCGTGACGGCGCAGCATACGCGCGCCAATGGAGTGAAAAGTCCCGAGCCACTGCATGCCCTCGACCACGCCGCCGATCAGCGCGCCGATGCGCTCTTTCATTTCGCGCGCGGCCTTGTTGGTGAAGGTGACGGAGAGGATCTGCCCCGGCCAGGCTCTGCGGGTGGCCAAGATGTGGGCGAGGCGCGTCGTCAGCACGCGCGTCTTGCCGGTGCCAGCGCCCGCCAGCACCAGCACGGGGCCGTCCAAGGTCAGCACGGCCTCGCGCTGCTCGGGATTGAGCCCTGCCAGATAGGCAGGCTCGCGCGGCGGAGCGACGGCGGAAGGCTCCTCGCTGAAGGCCGCATCCAGCGGGTCGCTATAGGGATGGCTTGTCATGACTCCCTATAATCTAGCAGCCAGCCGCGCGTCGTGTCGCCTTTTGTTCTCGGGCTCTTTGTTCCTGAGCTCTTTGTTCTGGCAGGAGAAGGACCATGCGAAAATTCTGGGCTTCCATCGGATCTTTGATCTTCTTCGTGATCGCACCGGGCACGGTCGCCGGGTTCCTGCCGTGGGCGCTGACGCGCTGGCAGATGAAACCGGGCTTTTTTCATCTGTACCAAATTCGCTTGGCCGGCATCGCGCTGATTCTTCTGGGGCTCGTTCCGCTCATCGCCTCCTTTGCGCGGTTCGTCTTCGAAGGCTTGGGCACGCCCGCGCCGATCGCTCCGCCGAAGCATTTGGTCGTCGGCGGCTTCTACCGTTATGTCCGCAATCCCATGTATGTCGGCGTCGTTTCCGTCATCCTCGGACAGGCACTGCTTGTGGGCGATGTACGCTTGCTGTGGTACGCCGCGATCATTTGGCTCGGCTTTCATCTCTTCGTACTGGTCTACGAAGAACCGACGCTGCGCCGAATGTTCGGTGATGAGTACAAGACCTTCTGCGCCAATGTTCCGAGATGGATACCGCGGCTGGCGCCGTGGCACGCTAAAACTCATTCCCTCTCCCCCAACGGGGGAGAGGGCTAGGGTGAGGGGGGTTCGAAAGTTGAGCGTGATCGTGACCACCCCCTCACCCCGACCCTCTCCCCCGCTGGGGGAGAGGGAGAAGATGAGAGTCTAGAGTCCAAGCTCCTTCAGAATCGCGGCGCGATCCGCATCGAGATCAGGTGCCGGTGCGCGCGTCGTGGCATCTTCATAGCTTGAAAGCTTGATCGGATTGCCCTGCATCTTCAGTGGGCCGATGTCGGGCCCAAGATCAGGATCGTCGGCCGTCACGATCATGTTGCGCGCGGCGATCTGCGGATCGGCCATCACGTCGGCCACGTTGTTGAGCGGGCCTGAGGGAATTCCTGCCGGTTCCAGCAGCGCCAGCCATTCCTTCGAGGTAAGCGCCTCCAAAGCGCCTTCCATCTCGGCATGCAGCGCTTGCCAATGCTCCATGCGGGTGGGATTGCTGACGTAACGCGGGTCGCTCGCCCATTCCGGGCGCTTCAGAATTTCGGCCAGGCGCGCGAACAGCCGATCGCTGCCGGTCGCGATGACGATGTGGCCGTCTTTGGTTTTGAACGCCGCGAACGGCGCGATGGAAGGATGGCGCGAGCCAAGCGGTCCCGGCACGTCTCCGGTCGCCACATAGCGCGCGATGGCGTTCTCCAGGATCGCCACCTGGCAGTCGAGCATGGAGACATCGACTTTCTGGCCGCGCCCCGTCCTCTCGCGGTCGTAAAGCGCCGTTGCGATGCCGATGGTGGCGAACAGTCCCGCCGTCAGATCGCCCATGGACGAGCCGACGCGCGTCGGCGGCGAGCCGGGGTGACCGGTGAGGCTCATGATGCCGCCCATCGCCTGCACCACCATGTCGTAAGCGGGCCGTTTTGCGTAAGGGCCGGTGTGTCCGAAGCCCGACACGCCGGCGTAGATCAGTCGCGGATATTTGTCTTTCAGCCGGTCGAAGCCGTAGCCGAGCTTCTCCATCGCGCCGCCGCGATAGTTCTCGATCAGCACGTCGGCTCTTGCGAGCAGCGCGTCGAAGATCTTGCGATCGGCCGGAGCTTTCAAATCGAGGACGATGGATTGCTTGCCCCGGTTGATGCTCATGAAATAGCCGGACTTTGTCGCGCCGGATTTCGTCTTGAGGAACGGCCCGATGGTGCGGCTGTCGTCGCCGTGGCCCGGCGGCTCGATCTTGATCACGCGTGCGCCAAGCTCGGCCATCAGCAGCGCGCAGTACGGCCCTGCCAGCACGCGCGTCAGATCGACGACGAGGAGGCCGGAAAAGGGGCCCTTGGGTTTTTGAATCACTTAGCCCTCCAGCCTCCCCTTGAGGGAGGGTCGAAATTTGCGCCGCAAATTTCGGGGAGGGGTCATGCCGCGCCGCCTAATTTGCATGCTCGATAGTCCGACGCCTGGTCTTGAGAGGGCTCGGCATGACCCCTCCCCGAAAAATCCGCTCGCTCACGCTCGCGAATTTTTCGACCCTCCCTCAAGGGGAGGGTGGAATCAAGATTCGTCGTCGAGTTTGTGCTTCTCGATATCACGCCGCGCTTTGGCATCACGTGCTTTCGCGAGATCGCGCACCGGCTTCGCCACGCCGTGTTTGGCGCGATTGGCCTTGGCTTCGCGTTCCTTCTCGGTGCGCGTCTTGGCTTTGCGGGCCCTGCGCAGGTTGACGATGTCAGCCATTTTCTCTTGCCTGAGCCTTGGCGAAGGCCGGCCGCGCAGTGCAGCACTTCACGTAGGCATCGACATTCTTGGTCTTGGGCATGATCGGGCTGCTGGCGAACAGCGCAAAGCTTGAGGAATAGAGGATGTCGGCGGCGGAGAACTTGTCGCCGGCGATGAAGGATCGTTGGCCCAAGGCCTTGTCGACGAATTCCATCGCTTCTTCGACATTGACCCAGCCCGCCGTTCCGCGCGGTACTTCGACCTTCATGAACTTGGAAACGAAAGCCGGTTCCAGCACGCCCGCGTAATAGGCTAGCCAGGAAAGATACGGCCCGCGCATTGCGTCGCCGATTTTCGGCCCGATGGCGTTCTTGGGAAACGCGTCCGTCAGGTAGGCGCAGATCGCCGCCGATTCGAACACCGTCACGCCGTCATGCACGATCACCGGCACTTTGCCGTGCGGATGGGGATTGTTCGGATCGAGCGCTCCCGATCCGTCGCTGGCGCGGATCGTGACGAGCTTGATCTCATAGGGCTCGCCGAGTTCCTCGAGCAGCCAGAGAAATCGCGACGAGCGCGAACGCGGACGGTGATAGAGCGTGAGCATGGGGGCATCTCCAAGGGAACGCCTACGCTATTTCGCGCCCTTCGCGGCCGCAAGCGCGTGCAGCCTGAGCGCGCTCGCCAGCGGACGCGCGCCGCGAGCTTTGTCGATTTCGGAAACAAGGCCGGCGAGGCTCTTCTCGGTGCGGTGCGCTTCGCCGTCCAGCACGTTCCAGAATTCCGCTTCCAGCGCCACGGAGGTGCGATGGCCGGAGAGGGAGAACGAGCGCTTCTTCAGGGCCATCGTCGATCTACGCCCGCGGCATCCTAAAACCCAAAGCCTTAAGCCCCGTAGCGACTCTCTTGGCGCCGCGCGCAGGCGGCATAATGAGTCTCGGACGTTTGAGCTTGCGAACCGCCCCGGCGAGAGCGATGGCGTTGCGGTCCGTCCAACCCTCGGCATCCAGCAGGCGCACGTTGCGCCAAGCCTTGCGCATGAGGCGGGCGATGCGATCCGGTTTGCGATCGTCGTCGTCGGCGACCAGAAGATTCATGAGAAAAACGGCATTGCGCGCCCGCAAGCGAGATTTCGCCAGCTTGAAGAAGGCGTTTGTCAGGAAGTGTTTCGGGACAGACTGGTTGGAATAGGCGTCCAGCACGATGGCGTCATAGCGTGCACGATTGCGGCGCAGGAATATTTGTCCGTCGCAGACATGGCATTCGATGCCATGCGGCAGGCGAAAGTAGCGGCGGGAAATTTCGAAAGAGGCGCGATCGATGTCGACAATCGTGACCTTGACGCCGGCGCGGTGCAGCATGGTGGCCAGGGTGCCGCCGCCGCAGCCGATCATCAGTACGTCATCGCACTTCGCCTGGCGCAAAAGGCCGTACATCGCGTGGATATAGTCGGCCAGGCTTACGCCGTATCTGTCGGCCACGCTCTGGTTGTCGCCGCGCTGCCAGTAGGAAATGCGGCCGGTTGCGTTGTGCTGCTCGATGACGAAGGCGTCTTTGTAAGCGTGTTTGTCCGGCCTTCGCATGACGTCGCGAACTACTTCGGATGGATCATGTCTTCAGGCCGCACGATGCGGTCGAATTCCTCCGCCGTGATGAGGCCGGTCTTCACCGCTTCCTCTTTCAGCATGGTGCCGTTCTTGTGGGCGGTCTTGGCGATCTTGGCGGCGTTGTCGTAGCCGATCTTGGGCGCGAGGGCCGTCACCAGCATCAGCGAACGTTCGAGGCCTGCCTTGATGTTGTCGCGGCGCGGTTCGATGCCGATGACGCAATGATCTGTGAAGCTGACGGCCGCGTCCGCCATCAACCGCACGCTTTGCAGGAAATTGTAAGCCATCACCGGATTGTAGACGTTCAGTTCGAAATGGCCTTGCGAGTCCGCGAAGGTGAGTGTCGTGTGATTGCCGAAGATCTGCACGCACACTTGCGTCAGCGCTTCGCACTGCGTCGGGTTCACTTTGCCCGGCATAATGGAAGAACCGGGCTCGTTTTCCGGCAGCGCCAGCTCGCCCAGTCCCGCGCGCGGGCCTGAACCGAGCAAGCGGATATCGTTGGCGATCTTGAACAGCGAGGCCGCCACCGTGTTGATCGCGCCGTGGCTGAAAACCATCGCATCATGCGCCGCCAGCGCCTCGAATTTGTTGGGCGCAGTGGTGAATTTCATCTGCGTGATGGCGGCGATGCGCTCGGCCACCATCTTGTCGAAGCCGATGGGCGCGTTGAGGCCGGTGCCGACGGCCGTACCGCCCTGTGCCAGCTCCATCAGCTTCGGCATCGTCTGCTCGATGCGCTCGATGCCGTTCTGGACTTGCTGAGTGTAGCCGGAGAATTCCTGGCCCAGCGTCAGCGGCGTCGCGTCCTGGGTATGGGTGCGTCCGATCTTGATGATGTCTTTCCAGGCTTGCGCTTTGTCGTACAAGGCGTTGCGCAATTTCTGAAGCGCCGGAAGCAGGCGGTGATGAATCTCTTCCGCGCAGGCGATGTGCATGGCCGTCGGATAGGTGTCGTTCGACGACTGGCTCATATTCACGTGATCGTTGGGATGGACCGGTTTCTTCGAGCCCATCTCGCCGCCCAGCAACTCAATGGCGCGATTGGAGATGACCTCGTTCGCGTTCATGTTCGATTGCGTGCCGGAACCGGTCTGCCACACAACGAGCGGAAAATGAGCGTCGAGCTTGCCCTCGATCACTTCCTGCGCCGCTTTCACGATTGCCTCGCCAAGCGTCTTGTCGAGAAGGCCGAGCGCCATGTTGGTTTCGGCCGCGGCGCGTTTGACGATGCCGAGTGCGCGGACGATGGGAAGCGGCTGCTTCTCCCAGCCGATCTTGAAATTGCCGAGGGATCTTTGAGCCTGGGCGCCCCAGTAGCGATCTTGGGGCACTTCGATGGGACCGAAGGTATCGGTTTCGATGCGTGTCTTGGCCATACCAACCAATATAAAGTGATTCGTTTGAGAAGTTTCCGGGGCGCTATTTCTTGCGGAAAGCGTCGAGGCTCACAACCTCGGCCGGAGTCGCAGGCTTATCGGCGGCCGGTGGCGTTTCGGCTGGTTTTTCGGCCTTATTTTGCGTTTTCACTGGGATCGCCGCGTGGACCGGCCCGTCGCCCTGAACCGGCACGGGCTTGGGCCCCTTCGCCTGTTCGCCGTCCTTGAATTGAAGACCGAATTGCACGCCGGGATCGGCGAAAGCGGTGAGGGCCTGGAATGGAATGGTCAACGTTGCCGGAAGCTTCTTGAAGGAGAGCGTCACTTCGAACGTATCCTCCGTCACCTTCAAACCCCAGAATTGGTGTTGAATGATGATCGTCATTTCCTCGGGATATTGCTCGCGGAGGAAATCGGGAATCTCCACGCCGGGAAATTTGGTGAGGAACGTTAGATAGAAGTGGTGAGACCCGACAAGACCTTGCTTCTCCGCGCGTCGCAGGGCGTCGCGCACGACGCCGCGCAACGCGGCATCCGTCAAAGCCTTGTAGCCGATGAAGTCCTTCGCCATGTCGTTCCTGTGAATGGCCTGAGACTAATCCGCAGCCCGGACGAGTCAATCATTTCGCAGCATGTTTCATGGCTTGCGCATGCGAAGGGGCCATGTCAATCACGAGTCTCGGTATCCAGCGGCGGAGCCGTAATGTGAACGGCCAAGCAGTTGTTTCACAGGAGTTAACCGGAGCGCGGCTGCGGCCTGCCGCACCGATTCCGCGAAACCGTGTGCTTTCCACCTTCGAGATCATTCTCGAGTTGGGAAAAAATCCCATCGCCACCTTTGGGGCGCCGTCTTACCGGCTGCCCTATATTCCCTACCCCTCGCGCATTCGCCGTTTCTTAATGGTGAACGATCCCGAAGGCGTGAAGCGAGTCTTGCTGGACAATGCGGGCAATTACATCAAAGCCGATCAAGTGCAGCGCCAGCTTCGCCCCGCGCTCGGCAACGGATTGGTCACCGCGGAGGGCGCGGACTGGAGAGTGCAACGCCGCGCCATCGCGCCGATGTTCCAGATGCGCCACATCGCGTCGTTCGCGCCGGCCATGTCGCAGGCGACGCAGGAGATGCTCGCGCGCTGGCGGGAACTGCCGCACGGAGAGATCATCGACGCCGACGACGAAATGATGCGGCTGACCTACGACATCATTTCGCGCACCGTTTTTTCCAACGACGTCACGATGGACTACCGCGCCATGGCGCGCGCCATCGCCGTCTATTTCGAGAATGTCGGGCGCGTCGATTTCCTGGCCGCGCTGGGCGTGCCGGACTGGGTTCCGACCCCCAGACGCCTGCGCGCGTGGCCGGCCTTGCGCTTCTTTCGCCGCGAGATGGAGGGGCTGATCGGCCGCCGCCGCGCTTTGCTGGAGCGCGATCCGGACAAGGCGCCGAACGACCTACTGACACTTCTGTTGACGGCGCGCGATCCCGAGACTGGCACGCGCTTCGGCGAGGATGAAATTTTCGACAATGTGATGACGTTCATCTTTGCGGGCCATGAAACCACGGCCAATGTGCTGGCCTGGACGCTTTATCTGCTGTCGCAGTTTCCCGATGTCGACGTCCGTCTTGCGAAAGAAAGCCAAACGGTGCTGCAGGGGAAGGTGGCGGGCGCGGAGGATATCTCGTCGCTTGTCTACACCCGCATGGTGCTGGAAGAATCCATGCGGCTTTATCCGCCGGCGCCGCTGCTCGCGCGCGAAGCGGTCGGCCGCGACGTCATCGGCGGGCATGCCATCGAGCCCAGGACGGTTTTGCTTGTATCGCCGTGGGTGATCCACCGCCATCGGTTGCTATGGGACGAAGCGGAATACTTCGATCCCGAACGCTTTGCGCCGGGCAAGCGCGAGAAGATCCACCGCTTTGCCTATATCCCGTTCGGCGCCGGCCCGCGCATCTGCATCGGCATGGGCTTTGCGATGCAGGAAGCCGTCATCTGTCTCGCCACCATGATTCAACATTGGCGTTTCGAGCTTGTGCCCGGCCATCCGGTCATGCCGCTGGCGCGCATCACTTTGCGCCCGCAATACGGCCTCAAGATGCGGCTGCACTGCCGAGACTAGAGCAATTTTGGAATGAGCTGACTCGGGACGGATTCCCAAAGTTGGCTTGATAAGCGAGTCTCGGATCGAAGCTGATTCGGGAGGCGCGGATGGCGCGAGCCTATTCCCAGGATTTGCGTATCCGGCTGGTTCGTTACG
>JACQDN010000027.1 GCA_016201105.1 Pseudomonadota bacterium | reverse complement strand
GCCGGGCACGCAGCACCACGCCAGGATCAATAGGGGTCCGAGCGGGATCGGAAAAAACAAGACAAGCCAACCTGTGGCACCAGTATCTTGGATGCGGCGGCTCATGGCTGCAAGCAAAGGTATAGTATGTGCGAACCAGACGACGGCTCCGATCAGGAGAAAGAGCGGGAAATATCGAGTGCTAGAATCTCTGGCAGCCAAAACCAGAAGGATCACGAACGGGGGAAAGGCTATAAGAAGGACCAGAACGTAATAAAGCCAAAAGAACCAGAATTCTGAAAGCTGCGCCCGCCCCGAAAACGCGGCGTATTTGCGATAGCAGGTTCTGATTGCCTGCGGAAAGCTCATCATGTCGCTGCTCCAGGAAGCTTTCGAAGCCCGCCCGGCGGTGTCAATCCCCACCGAACCAGGTGAACCTTACATTCTTGAAGGTCTTGCCCGCAAAGGTTAGGTCGCCCGTGGCCACCACCTGTTTGTCATTGCCGTTCTGCGCCGCTTTCAAAGCTCGCAGATCCAGCGTGCCGGTGAAGGTGACGGCGCCCAGTTGCTTGTCGGTTCCCGCGAAGGCGAGAGTGGTTTTGGTGACCTTATAGGCAATCGGCAGAACGCGCGGCGCGTTCTTGTAGTAGATGCCGCCCAGTTCGTTGGTGGCCTGCTTGCTGGTCGTGTCGTCGAACTCCAGCAAGAAGGGCGCGAAGTTCTTTTCCGCGGTCTTTCCCTCTTCATAGGTGGTGAAGTCTTCCAGCCCGCCCAGCGAGATGTTGCGGAACACGAATTTGCCGGCGCGATAGTCTTTGTCCGGCATGTAGTAGCCGAAAACGTCGTCGGTGACGTCGTGGCTGTAGCCGCTGAGCGCTGTGGCTTGTGGGGACTTCGCCGGCGTGGATTTTCCACCGGCGTCCGTTTTGGAGCAGCCGGCGAGGGCCAGAGCTGCGAGCAAAGCGGCCACCGCCGTGCTTCGAATCCGAAGTGTCATGCGCCCAACCTAAAGCAAGTCGGGCCGGGTCAAAACCTGATGTTTTGCAGGATTGCGTAGTTGACACCACAAAGAAAATAGCTATATTAGATGGGCATTAGGAGCGCCGCCCATGGGCAGAGACGTACTTTCGCAGCCCCATTTCCACGATGAAGAAGAGGCCAGAGTCTGGTTTGAGGCCGCTCGTTGGGACAATAAGCCTATCTGCCCCAAGTGCGGATCGGCCAAGCACTACACGACGAAGAAGGTCGGCGTTTACCGCTGTGCCGCTTCCGCGTGCCGCAAGGATTTCACAGTGATGACCGGCTCAGTCATGGAGCGCAGCCATGTGAAGCTCACGCTCTGGGCGAAGGCGTTCTATCTCATGGCGTCAAGCAAAAAAGGCTTTAGCGCTCATCAACTGCATCGTGCGCTCGGGTGCCAGTACAACACGGCTTGGTTTCTCTATCACCGCGTTCGCGAGGCAATGCGCCGTGGCGGCCTCGATCTCCTGCCCATGGGAGGCGAGGGGAAGGTAGTAGAGGCCGATGAAACTTATTTCGGCAATATCTCAGAGAGCCGCATCAAGCCCGGCAAGGGGCCGCGCAAGGCACTGAGGGGCAAGGGCCCGCTCTATAAGCGCGCAGTGCTTTCCCTAGTCGAGCGTGGTGGCGAGGTGCGCTCATTTCATATTCCCTACGCCACCAAAGAAAGCGTAATGACGATTGTGAAAGCCAATGTCGCCGCTGAAACGCATTTGATGACAGACGAAGGCGGCAACTTTCGCGGCTCACGCGATCACTTTGCGGGCCACAGCACCGTCGTTCATTCCAAAGGTCAGTATGTCCGCAGAGGGCGCAAGGGCGAGCCGCTGATCCATAGCAACACGATTGAAGGATATTTCAGTATCTTTAAACGCGGAATGCGCGGCGTGTACCAGCATTGCAGTGAAAAGCATTTGCACCGTTATCTGGCAGAGTTCGACTTCCGCTATTCAACGCGCCAAATGTCAGACGAAGAACGCACGCTCCTTGCGATCAAAGGCGGCGGCGGAAAACGTCTGACCTATCATCCAGCTTCTTGAGCCGGATTTCAGTCATCAAGCCGCGAGGTTTTTGCGTTGGCGCGCGAAGTGGCGCGGCTCCTCCTCGTCTTAGTACGGGGCTCCCCGCTCTTCTTAGGAATATCCTTCAACGGAGTCGGGGAACCTTTGAACGCGCCCTTCAGCGTCAAGCGCAACCGACGTTGTGCTTCCTCAGAGCTTAGATGATCATTGGCTTTCTTCATTATCGCCATTCTAGCATAAATCTTCGGCGATGCGCGCCAACTCGGTGACATAGACTTCATATCTATTCTGAATGGGGGCGCCTCTAACTTGGGAACGAAGATAGGCAGCAGGTACCTTCTCCCTCGGAAGCAAGGGTAACTGGGCTATAACTTTCGTCTTAAACTCGTTTGTCGCGTGTGTACTGCGATGCGCGATAGCATTTCGTATAATATGAATCGTTGTGATAGTTGATCTATCCGGGCCGGTTAAGTCAGAGAACGGCTTTCCGTCTTTCAAATAGAGATTCGCTCTATCCTCTGTGTTCTTGAATGGAAGCCAATTCATATATTTATCGCCTTGCAGCAAGATTTTCCTCAGAGCCTCGTGTGATGTCGTGCGCATTCGCAGAACAACTTTTCTCCTCTTTGCATATTGTGCGCGCTCTTCCAGAATCGAAACAAATAGATCTTCCAAGAAGACTTCAAAGCTCGTCACAGCCCTGAGAAACAAGGCTTCGTAAACCGAATGTATATCCCGAAGAGCAATGCTCCCGTTCCGATGCATATCTTCCATTCGCAACCGTGTGTAATCCAAACTATCTAGGCTGCGCTGGAAGTTCTTTAGCGGGGTTGACGGCACGGATTATCCTTGCCAGCCAAGAAACCAATTAAGATGCGCCGAATTTTTTCGTGTGCAGTTGCGCCGCGCGATGCCTTCAGAACATCTGGAGGGACCTCTCCATTCTTGATCTTAGTCGCAGCCTCTTTGATGTGAGTTATGACCAGTGGCTTTATCGCCTTTGGCTTCACCTTTGATAATTTTGCGTAAGGCTTTTTGGGGTCCAGAAGGCCGTACTGGAGACCATATACAGTTGCGAAGAGAGCATAGAAAATGCTGCGGTTTTTGAACAAAGCAATTTCGGCACCAAAGAGGGTTTCTATACTGTCAAATGTGGCTCTAAATCGTTTAGCAACCTCGGCACGGCTTGGAAATACACCATCATAATCCATATAGTGCTTGTTGATCGTCTTATTATTTTTTTGCAAAACTCCGCGCATTATCAGAAGCATGAATTCACTTGTGAGTTCCACCTCAAGCATTCGCATTATTTGGTCAGAAGAAAATATTTTCCAGTTTCGCCATCTGTTAAGTTGTTCGGTTGCGAGCGCGTACGCGAGAGTTTTGAACCGTCCATAATACTCAGCATTGCGCAGCTCTTGTGCATTTAGCTTTACCCCTGTCGAATTCATTCGTGCAAATATTTGTAGAATTTCTCGATCGTCGGTATCTGACGGAAAAGAGTGCACACTAAATTGGTAGTCCAGTATTTTTTGGCGATCTGGTTCCAATAGATCGGCAAAAGTCTTATCCGCTAACTTTTCGTTATGTGCGCCATCAATGGTGAATTCATCTCTTTCATCGAAGTCGTCCAAGAGAGTTCGGTCAACAAACGCGAGAATTGTTCTGATGCGCTGCTGACCGTCAACAACATCTCGCCTAGGCTTCATTGTTTTCAGATTAGTTCTAAGATCGCGCATGAAAATTATTGGGATCGGCAATCCGCGCAGAATGGTGTCAATGAGGAACGACTTAGCGCCCTTTTTCCATACGTGCCTGCGCTGGAAATCGGGATTGAGCTGAAGCGTTTTATCGCGCTGCCAGGCTACAAAATCACTTACGCGAAATTGGGTGCGAAGCGTTTCCGCCACGGTTGATTGTCCCCGTCGTTGTGTGTCGCGTTTCCACCCGTCCCAATGGCGAGCGAGTCGCTGTGCGCGAGCGCGCGAAATCATATTTCGCGCCCCGAGCCATGGAAAGTTGACGGCCTGTCACTCCATGAGAGATAGGCTTTAATTCTTGTGGCGTCAACTACGCATTCTTGATGTTTTGCACGGTATCATAATACCGTATCGGAAATACCCAGCAAAACTGCTCGTTTCTCTTGACCCCGGCGTTTCAGCCCCCTATACGCGCGCCCTCAACCGCTGATTTGCAGGTCTGTCATGAAAACCTACTCGGCCAAGGCGTCCGAGATCGAGAAGAAGTGGGTGCTGATCGATGCCGAAGGGCTCGTCGTCGGCCGTCTTGCTTCGATCATCGCGCTGCGCTTGCGCGGCAAGCACAAGCCCAGCTTCACCCCGCACCTGGATTGCGGCGACAACGTCATCGTCGTGAACGCGGCGAAGATCGTGCTGACGGGCAACAAGCTGAAGAACAAGGTGTACTACCGGCACACCGGTTACATCGGCGGCGTCAAGGAACGCACCGCGGGCGAAATCCTGCGCGGAAAGTTTCCCGAGCGCGTTCTGGAGAAGGCCGTGGAGCGCATGCTGCCGCGCGGACCGCTTGGCCGCCGCCAGCTTTCGAACATGCGCGTCTATGCCGGCGCCGAGCATCCCCACGATGCGCAGCAGCCCGAGAAAGTCGACATCGGTTCGATGAATCCCAAGAACACGAACTACAAAAAAGTGAAGGCGGCCTGATCATGGCGGAAGATGTAAAGAGCTTCAGCGACCTCAAGTCGACGCTCATCAAGGCGAAGACGCCGGCCGAAACCAAGGCCGAAGCCGGCGAGCAGCCGAAGAACAACCGCGACGCCAAGGGCCGCGCTTATGCGACCGGCCGGCGCAAGAACGCAGTGGCGCGGGTGTGGATCAAGCCGGGCCGCGGCCAGATCATCGTCAACGGCAAGGAAGAGAAGATCTATTTCGCGCGCCCTGTGCTGCGCATGATCCTGCGCCAGCCGCTGATCGCCGCCAACCGCGACGGACAGTTCGATGTCATCGTGACGGTCGTCGGCGGCGGCTTGTCGGGGCAGGCGGGCGCGGTGCGTCACGGCATTTCGCGCGCGCTGGTGGCCTACGAGCCGAGCCTGCGCCCCGTGCTCAAGCCGGGCGGCTTCCTCACCCGCGATCCGCGCGTCGTCGAGCGCAAGAAGTACGGCCACCCCAAGGCGCGCCGCAGCTTCCAGTTCTCGAAGCGGTAGAGCTACGGTTCGACTCCTCGAACGCGAAACGGCCCGGAGCAATCCGGGCCGTTTTGTCTAAGAGGGCGCGCGCGACACGAAATCGATCGGACGTTTGGAAAAATAGTGTACCAATGTTCGATCTTAGGTGCCGTGCCGCATCGAATTATGAAGGGAACACAATCACTGAGTAAGCTGTCTTGTCTGAAAACAGCTTCAGGCTCACGCCCGCTGGCTTTCCGCCTTTAACACTGTATTGATCTATGACCCACATACCAGTTATCGCGCCTGTACTCGCATCTTCATAGTACCCAATGAAGATGGCGGTGTGCCCCAACTTCCCATTCTCCAATAGGCCAGTCTTAGGGTCAGCATACGTGCCGTCAGGATTGAAAGTGGCCACAGGAGTGCCAGGAGAGATGTTCGGTGGATTCGCCGGATCTAGACGTGTGCCGGGTCTCCATGAACTCGAGCCGATATTCTCTGTACTGGTATATTGCTTCACCAATGCCACGCATTCATGGCGAAGATCCTGTGGGGTGCCGGCCGGATAAACGTAGCCTTGAGTGTCTCGGGTTGCCGATATCCATTTAGATGCCCAGCTCTCAGCCTCCTGTTGAGAGGTGATGTTTGCGTTTGGCGCTGGCGAATTGAACGATGGACCCGGATTGCTCGTCAATCCGGGCGATGTTGGTATCGGTGACTGCTGGGCAGCCGTACTCGGCGGTATTGCCGTAGGCTGATTAGCTGTCGTTGGTATGGTTTGATCGCCTGGAAGCGGTGTTTTGGCGGCTTGGTCCGGCGCCGGTATCTGGAAATAGAGCCTGTCGGTGTAGCTGGAACAGCCGGCATCGTTGCAGGCTGCGACGTTCCAGCGATAGGAGCCGCCTGCCAGGTTGGCGGAGTATGAGGGACTGCTTGTCTGGGTATCGACGACGAGCTTGCCACTCACTGTGTCGGAGATGCCGAACTCATAGTACTTGGCGCCGCTGACAGCGACTGCTTGTCTGGGTATCGACGACGAGCTTGCCACTCACTGTGTCGGAGATGCCGAACTCATAGTACTTGGCGCCGCTGACAGCGCTCCAGCTAAACGACACCGAGGTACCGCTCATCATCGGGCCCGGGCTCGTCGATCCCGGCGAGGTCGATGTCGGCATGCTGGGTATCGAGGCTGTTGCGGTGTCGAGCTGGGATTGTGTGGCAGTCGTCGCCGGCGTCTGATCGGTTGGTGGCGTCGGGGGTTGACCGGCCGTCGTTGTCGTCGAAGGTGGCTGATTGCCGGGCGGTTGATTGGCTGTCGTTATCGTCGAAGGCGGCTGATTGCCCGGCGGCGGGGTGGCCGTGGTTGTGCTTGGTGGCGTCGACGCTGTCGGCGTGGCCGGTATTGAGCTGGTATTCGGCGGCGTTGTAGTTGTCGCGGTGGAAGTAGAAGTTGTCGTTTGCGGTGGCTGGTTCGCGACAATCGGCGGCTCCATCGGCGCGTTCAGGATTGTCTCGTCGCCGCGAAGAAGTCTCTTTTTGACCCCTTCCCAGCGACCGTTGCGCTGCAGCGCGTCGATCTGCTCCGGTGTCAAGCGATTGAGAAGACTGCGCTGGCGCACGTTTAGCCCGCGAACGAACTCTCTGTCGGGCTGGGTGGACAGAACATCGTCCCATGTTCGCCGCGGGTTGCCCGGCACTTGCTTATCGAAGCGGCCAGGTGCGTTCAGGAATGTCGGTGGGGTGCGCGGAACAGGGGCGTTGTTGCCGATCGGTGGCAGATTGGGACTTGACGGGTTTCGGAATTGACCAATGTCGCGGCCGTTGGAATTGTTGTTATTACCCTTCCAATTCGGTGTTCCAGATTTCAGGCCCGGATTCTCGAACGGCGCTGTCGGCGCGAACGGACGCGTCGGGTTCACATTGTTCTCGGGGTTTGTCTGCTGGCCGGTCTGCCGATCGCGCGAATTCAGCCGGTTGAATTGGAACGGTTTTTCCGTCTGGTTCGGTTGCCGCTGCCATTGGCCGGGCGTGGAGTTCTGCACTGGCGGTTCGCGCCGCGGGAAGCGGTTGTTGCCATTCTGGAACTGTGGGTTGTTGCGCTCACCCGGGTTCTGGAAACCCGGCTGCTGATTCAAGGGCGACGTATTCGGCTGGTTCTGCCACGGCCGCGTGCGGATGTTGTTGTTCTGATTTTGATACTGATTTTGAATCGGATTTTGCCGCGGCTGCCTGATCTGCGGAATTGTGGTTCCGAGATTGGGCTGCTGGCGAACAGGAGTCTGGGTCTGATTTTGAATCTGGTTTTGATTTTGGTTTTGAATCTGGTTGTTGCGGCGCTGGCGCTGGTTGTCGGTTTGTGACGTGTCGGACTGGTTCTGCTGGCCGCGAAAATTCCTGTCACTCGCCGAAGCCGAAGAAGTTGAAGCAATGGTAACAATTAACGCCGCGCATCCCAATAGAACACGCAATGCTCGGATCGACGATGATCGATGCCCCACGTTGGTCCCCCGGCCAATATTTGGTGAATACTAAGCCCGTTGGCAAAACAAAATACAGAACTCATTTTAGAAATTGAATTGTGCAATCTCGCCCTGAGCTTACGAGCCCACGCGCATCTTTTGCATCTCGAAGCAAAGACCGAAGATCTCGAAAGAGGCCCTCGTGACCAGTTGCCGCTTGCCCTACTTGCGCACCGATGCTTGTAGCGAAGCGACGAACGCCGCCGCGCGCCAATTGGCGGCCTCGCGATCGTTAAACGACGAAGAGGGGTCTGCAGAACTTGTCGAGCTGCGCGCCGGTTCGACGACCTTGAACGTCACACGGGTCGTCGTCGCGGACTCCGGATCGAGCGCGACGGCATACATCTCTCGATTGTCAGCGTTCGAACCTGGGTCTTGCGTGACCATCGTTCCCTTGTCGCGGTCCGCGCGCGCCACCGGAGCTCCCAATTGTTTGAGAAGCGTTTCAATAGTCGTGAAGGTCTTGTCGAAGGATGCGGCGATCACCGCGGAGTGCATGTCGAATTGATCGGAGCCCGGAACGTTCTTGGCCAATTCCGCGACGGTCAAGCTGGATGCCGAGGTTACCGGGTCGGAGTCGACAGAGCATTCAAGCAGTGCATCAAGCGTGGTCTTGCCTCGCGTGGATTTTGACCTGCGATCACGAAATTGAAATCGCAGGAAGGAATAATCGCCGGTGCAGATGGTATTGGCCGTCCGCTGGGCGCCGGCGAGAAGCGCGTCGTGTTGGGCGGATCCGATATCGGACGCTAGAATGTGGACGACGTACCGGCTTCCGATGTGGGAAAGCCCTGCCGAAGTGCGTGCGAATGCGCCGGACTCGTCGCGGCTGTATCCTTCGAACGTTTCAGGCGGCGGGGCTGTCAGCCGTTTGCACTCCTTCACATATTGCTTGACGCTCGCGTCGTTGGCGCTAGTGCCGTTCGCCGCATATTGCTCCGGCACGATGTTGTATTGAGAAGCCAGACAATCTTGTACTTCCGGGCTGAGTTTCTGCCAACTCCTGTTAACACCGTTTTGAATGCCCTGGTCGATCGCATTCTGAAGAATTTGACCGAGCGCATTGCCAAGCGCTTGGCCAAGATCTTGATCGTTTTGCGCGTGCGCGGCTGTGGTCAACAACAAAAAAACTACCGCAACGATCGCGGTCGCCGCAGCGTCGCCTTTGCGCGCGTGACAATTCTTTGAAAGGACTCTACCCCCGCTCTCCAAATGAGCCCCCACTCAATATTGCCTTATTATTAGATCAACATTGGATATCTGCCAAAGCATATTGGCACTGCGGAAGTTACGAAATGCGGCAGGATGCGGGCAGGAGAACGGTGACACTTCCCATTTCCCAACACTGTGGGCCAATACGCTAGTTCTTCGCCACCACCACATGCGCCTGGATCTTCCCAGACACCGGCCCTTCACCGAACCGCCCCGCAATCGCCTCCGCCGCGCGAGCGGTAACCGCTTCCAACGCCCCCACATCCCGCGCCTCGATTTCGCTGCGCAGCGGCGTGCCCTGGCAGAAGGCGATGGCGGGGTGGCGGGCGGTGGGTGCGGTGCTGGTCTTTTGCACCGTGGCGATGTCGATTTTTGAGAATCCGGCTTCGCGCAAGTCTGCCTCGATCTGCGCTTTGTCGTGATAGCCGTGCGGCGTGCGCGTCATGAAGCGGGGAGGGTCGTTGGGGAACACCGCTGCGGCGGTTTCGCCGACGAGATGCGCGAAGTCGTTCTCCTCGATACGGTCCCACACATTGAAGAGAAATCGTCCGCCGGGTTTCAGCACGCGGCGCGCCTCGCGATAGCCGGCCACGCGGTCGGGAAAGAACATCACACCGAACTGGCAGCACACCGCGTCGAAGCTCGCGTCGGGGAAGGGCAGCTTGAGTGCGTCGGCCTGCTGCCAAGTGAGCCGCGCGTCGGCGCTTTGCTGTTTCGATGCGCGGTCCAGCATCGGCGGGTTCAGGTCGGTGACGGTGTAGCGCGCGTCCTTTGCCAGGAGCGGCGCCAGCGCGCGGGTGACGACGCCGGTGCCGGCCGCGGTTTCCAGAACCTGTTTCGGCGAGGTTTCCGCGACGCGGCGCGCGAGATCGGCCGCGTAGCCTTCGAAGATGAGCGGCACCAGATAAGTGTCGTAGATCTCGGGGATGGAGCCGGCGAAAACCTTGTCGGTGTCAGACATCGTCGTTGCTCCTGTCGCGCCCGTGTTCCTGCGCCCGCGAACACCCCGGCAGGATACATATTTCCCAGCAAGGCCACAGCATTGAACAAATAACGGGCAAAACACCCGGAGTGCTTTATGAGTGCTTTACGAGTTCTTTACGCCGCCAACCGATACTTCGCCAATGCTGCATATCGTCGAACGCGTCATGGCGCAGCACGACCCGCGGCTTGTTGCGCTTGGGGTTCTACTTTGTGGGTTTACGAGCTGGACGGCGGTTACACTGCTGTCCCGCGCGCGCGTCGGCAAGGGAAGAGCCGCGCATCTGTGGATGCTCACCGTGGCCGCAGTCTTCGGCGCGGGCGTCTGGGCCACGCACTTCGTCGCAATGCTCGCCTATCGGCTCGGATTTCCGATCGACTACGATATTTTTCGCACGATCGCGTCCATCGTCATGGCGGTTGCGATCTCGTGGGCCGGATTCATGCTGGTCATGCGCGGCATCGCTGTTGCCGGCGGAGCGATCGTCGGCGCCGGGATCGGCGCGATGCAGTATATCGGCACGTCGGCATTGCGCGGCACGTTCGATGTCGTCCTGGACACCCGTTACGCCGTGGCATCCGCGGCCATCGGTGTCGTCTTCTGTGCGCTCGCCGCCAAAGCGGGTATCACGATACGAAACTATCGCGGCCGTGTTGCCGCCGCCGTCCTTTTCACCGTGGGTATCTGTGCGGTGTATTTTGCCGGCATGAGCGGGGTAACGTTCGTTCTGGATCCAACCGCAGCCGTCGACGCTTCGGAGTTCGCGCCCCGCACGCTTGCCGTTGCCGTTTCAGCCGTCGCGGTTCTCGTCGTCGCGCTCGGCCTGGTCGGGGCGCAGTTGGACCGCTACCTCGCGTTTCGCCGCTCAGGCGAGGCCGAACGCTTGCGCGCTTACGTCGTCGAGCTTGAACAGGCCAAGAGCCGCCTTGAAGCGATGTCGAGCGACTTGACCGTCGCCCTGAAAGAGGCGGCAGCGGGAAGCGAAGCAAAATCGGCCTTCCTAGCGGCCATGAGTCACGAGCTGCGTACGCCGCTCAATGCCGTCATGGGGTTCTCCGATTTGCTGATGCGCGAGACGTTCGGACCGCTGGGCGATCCGCGCAACAAGGAATACGTCGCCGACATCAATCGCAGCGGGCTCCATCTGCTTTCGCTCATCAACGACATCCTCGATCTCACCAGGCTCGAGGCCGGTCAGGCTTCGCTACGGGAAGATTTCGCGATCGTCGGGGAGATCGTGGAGGAGGCGTGCAAAACCGTCGAGCTTCAAGCGCGCGACGCCGGAATCGATCTTTCGAGCCATGTGTCCGCCGGCTTGCCGTCGCTTTTTGCCGATGCGCGGCGCGTCAGGCAAATTCTCCTGAACCTGCTATCGAACGCCGTGAAGTTCACCCCGTGCGGCGGACGGATCGCGGTGCGTGCCTGTCTGGTGCCGCAGGGCCTGTCGCTTGCAGTCTGCGATACCGGAATAGGCATCGCCGAAGCGGACATCCCGCGTGCCTTGGAGCGGTTCGGACAAGTGGACGGTACACTGGCGCGCAAATACGAAGGAATGGGCCTCGGCCTGCCGCTGGCGAAGGGTTTTGCCGAACTTCACGGCGCAACGCTTTCGATCGAGAGCGCGATCGAATTTGGAACGACCGTGACCGTCGTTTTCCCCACAAGCCGCGTCGGAGAATTTCAAGCGCGCGCCGCCGTTTGACGGCGCCCCCTCCGCGTCAGCCATCGCTCTTGCTTCATTCGTGCGGCGGAAGGGTCTGCGAAGGAGGGTCTACGACGTGGAACGTGCCGTCGATCGGCGCGGAGCGATCCTTCCACATGGTGTAAGTCCGGCGCAGCCGCAGTCTCGGAAAGAAGAACGAGGCAATGCCCGCGACGACGAATGCGACGGCGACGAACACGAATATCGTCACCGCGAACATCGCCAGCAGCACAACGGCCACGGCCGCCACGAGCAGGCTGATGAAGACCGCCAGCGGTCCTCTCAGTCGCAGGCCCTTGCGCCAAAAAAGTGCCGAAGGTCCCGGCATGTTGAATCACCCGTCGCGAACAGGACGACAGGATACATGGTTGTGGAATGGGAGGTCTATCGTGTGGCCAGTTTAGCGTCCGATGATTTTCCGGGCGGGCCGTCCTTGACTCCAATACTTGCCGATTACTTCCAGCGGAACTACGCTTTCCGTTAGATTCAGCGGACCGACAATTTGAGAAGTGTACGTGCAGAAATTTCGATGAAAATTAGGAGAAAACCAATGGGCATGGAACACGATAGTTCTCTCAGGTTCAGCCGCCGCAGATTGGGTTCGATGTTGGCGGGCGTGGCGGGATTGAGCTTGCTGCCGCTGGCGGCGCGCGCGGCCAGCGTGGACACGCTCTGCGTCACCTGCATCGACTACCGGTTCGTGGAGAAGGACGTGAACTGGTTGAACACCGAGCTCAATCTCGACTTCAACAACTACGACATCGTCGCACTGGCGGGGGCGTCCTTGGCGGCGATCCAAACCGCTGTAGAGCAGAAACCCAGCGCTTTCTGGGATCAGATCAATCTTGCAATAGGATTGCATCACATCAAGAAAGTCATTCTGCTCGATCACATGGATTGCGGCGCCTATTGCAAGGCTTACGGGAGTGGAACTCCCTGTTATCTGTCTGAGAGCGATGAGAGAGCTTGGCATGAAAGGGTCATGCCGACGGTAGCGGGAATGCTGCGGGCGGCGCCCTACACACTCCAAGCGTCATGTTTTCTCATGCCGGTCCGGGGGCTCCCTCAGGCCATCGGGCTCTAGCGGCGAGCGGAATTTGTCGGGGGGTGGGCGCTCTGGGCCGTTTTGTTTTCGAGAAAAACTCACCCCGGCCAACCACCCGATCCCGGCGCATAGACGGCCACGTTGACGATATGATCGACGATGTCGTCGCTCGCGCCGAAAGGGAAATAGGCCGTCTCGAACCACACGAAGCGCGCGTCCGGCACGTGGCGCGCGATGGAGCCCCGAAATGCGCGGGGAGCGCGCGAGGTTCGGATCAATTCATAAGACGCTTTCAGCTGACGGGCGAAGTGCGGTGAATCCCTCGCCACATCGCTCAAGCGCTTGCCCTGATAACTCACGCCGTAAGCCTGCACATGCGCATCGCCGACGATGCGGAATTCATAGTCTTCGCCGCCGTCGAGCACGCGCGCGAGGCTGATGTTCGCGACGATGCTTTTGAGCTCGCGCAGCGATAGCGCTTCACGGGGCGGTATCAGGCGCGATCCACACATGGCTTGCCAGGCCGCAACCATGCTGCGCACTTCGAAACTTTCGAGGTCGGCAAGAGAAATGGCTTCGACCGAGCCTTGCGCCGGAAGCGGTGCGAACGAATGCGATAGCGGGCCAAGACTCAAGGGCATCCATTCTCCTCCGCCCCGCGCTCAAGTTGCGGGTTCGCGCATAAACGTTCGGTAAAACATGAGAAGAGCCATGGGCGGCGGCATTTACGATGCTTGCGACGCGATTTGGCGCAAATGCGCGCGCCGGCAAGCGAAGACGGTTAGCGTCTTCAAACGGCTGGACTATTTCCTTTTCCGCCGCCGCGCGGAAAGCCGTGGATTGCTGATCGATATCAAGGTCCGCCGCCGGCGAAGGTTCTATACAATTTGTCATAAGATTCTCTGGAGACTGCGATGTCCGATAAGGTTCCGTGCAAAACCAGCTGTTCCGCTCCCGTGCCGCCAAAAGGCGTGTCACGGCGCGATGTCTTCCGCACCGGTGCGATCGTGGCCGGGGGCGTGGCGCTTTTGTCGGCCGGCATTGCGCCCGCGCGCGCTCAAGCCGCGAAGATGCCCAAGGCCGATGCCCTCTATCAGGACAAGCCGAAAGGCGATCAGAGCTGCGCGAATTGCTCGCTCTTCCAGGCGCCGTCGACGTGCGGCGTGGTGGACGGGCCGGTTGCCGCTTCCGGCTGGTGCAAGCTCTATCAGAAGAAGAGCTGAGCAAAGCGCCCAACGCTTTTGTCGCTCCCGGCGCGCATGTGCTTGCCGGGAATGACGGATCGCTGCGCCCTGGCGCACGCCGCTCCTACCAGAGCAGGCGTGAGCGCGGCGTGGGATAGAGGCGCAAAATCTCGACGGGTTTCGACAGCGAACGCTGCAGAGCCATCGAGAGCGAGACGGGTTGTGCGTTGTCTGCATTCCCGAACAGCGAGAACCAGAGAAAGACATGTTCGCCCTCCCGCACCGGCAGCGCGGGAAAAGTGTTGGGCGACGGTTCCGTTGCCAATGCCGCCAGAAATTTCGCACCGGCGGCGGAGATGCGGGCCGGCATGGTGTCGCGAAAGGATTCGATGAAAGCGTCCGTCACCCCGCGATCGAAGGAACAGATCGTTGCGGTGACGAAACCCGGCGGCGTGGCGGTTGTTCCCCGCGGCGCGCGTGCGCCATCATTGGCGAAGTTCGAATCCTTCCACGCCGGACGCAGCAACAGCACATTGTCGGAATCGATCATGGTGGCGTTGGCGGCTTCGCGGTTCGCTTTCCACACGCAGCCGCCATAGAAGGACGCGAGCGCCTCGGCGCGGCTTTCCATGTCGGCAAAGCCGCGCAGCCAGACGAAACGATCGGGATTGTCCGCATCGGTGAACTGGCCGATCAGCGTCATGCCGGCCGCTTCCTGGCTTTCCACGAATTCACGCTCGAAGAGTGCGATCAGCGTGTCGCGCGCGCCCGATTTGAGCGTGTACTGGCGCAGTTCGACGATGTCGATCGCACACGTCATTGCGAAATCCGCGTGAAATCCATCTTCCAATTGACTTCCCAGCTCTTGCCGCCGTCTGGCGAGAAGGCTTGTTCCCAATGGGCGGAGGTCGGGGTGATGCGCGACCACTGATAGCGCACCTTGATCGGCTTGCCGTCCAAAGTGTCGTCGGCCTGGAAGGTGCCGACGCCGTCCTTGAAGCCGCCGATCACCGGCGGGTCGAGCGGCGCGTGCGGATTGCGCGCATCGATCCACCAGATCGCCCAAGTCTTCGTCGTGGGGTCGTAGGCGCGGATCCCCATGGCGCGATAGGCGCCGCCCGGCAGATCGATCCAGTTGTCGTCGAAGGTGCCTTGCCCGTCCATCGTCAGGTGCAGCTGCGAGGTGCCGTCGAATTCCTGCCACTGCGTCGAGCCGACCAACCGGCCCTTGAGACGCAGATGATGCACGCGCCACTTGCCGATGAGGAAATCGAAATCGTGAGGGAAGGCGTTTTGTGAGTTCATGGGTGTCTCATTTGTCGTGGCAGGGTTCGCGAAGGCCGCGGGCCAGCCGAGCGAAACGCTCAGCAGGACGGCGCCGGCAATTCTCAAGGCGATTTTCATCAAATTCCTCATCTCGGGGGGATCTCGGGGGCCGGTTGGGGTTGCGGGCACGGTTGTAAACCCATAAACATGACACCGAATGTCATGATTTAGCGGGTGTCGCAAAAAATGCTGGCGAGCCGTCTGCTTTCGATTTTGATGCTGCTGCAGACGCGCGGGCGCATGAGCGCGAGCGCGCTGGCCAATGAGTTCGAAGTCTCGGTGCGCACCATCCACCGCGACATCGACCAGCTCTCGGCCGCGGGAATTCCGGTCTATGCCGATCGCGGACGCAGCGGCGGCTTTCAACTGATGGACGGCTACCGCACCAAACTCACCGGCCTCACCCAATCCGAAGCCGAGACGTTGTTCCTCGCGGGCCTTCCGGGGCCGGCCGCGCAATTGGGCTTGTCGGACGTCCTCTCCGCCGCGCGTTTGAAGTTGAAGGCCGCGCTGCCCGCCCATGTGCAGCCCGATGCCGAACGCATCGCGTCGCGCTTTCATCTGGATCCGGTCGCGTGGTTTCGCGATTCCACGCCGCTGCCCTCGCTGCAAACCGTCGCGCGCGCGGTGTGGGGCGGACGCATGCTCTCGTTCCACTACCGAAGCGACGGCAAACTCTATCCGCGCAAGCTCGCGCCCCTCGGCCTCGTGCTCAAAGGCGGCATCTGGTACCTCGTCGCGCAAAGCGCAAAGGCGATCCGCACCTATCGGGTGGCCGCCATCGAGAACCCCGAGTATAGCGATCAAGTCTTTGTCCGGCCGAAAGATTTCGACCTCGGCTCTTCTTGGGAGAAATCATCGCGGGATTATGAAACGGGCCTCTATCGCGAGAAGGCCGAGGTGCGGCTTTCCCCCAAAGGTGTGAGCCTGCTGCAGATGCTGGGACCTTATGTGGTGGAAGGCGCTGAGAAGACGCGCCGCAAACCGGACAAGCAGGGTTGGATCCGCTGCACGCTGCCCATCGAATCGGCGACCTTCGGGGTGCGCGAGTTGATGCGGCTGGGCGCGGAGGTCGAAGTGCTCGGTCCACCGGCGTTGCGCGCGCAGATGAGGGTGACGCTGAAGGCGATGGACGACATATACCGCGTCGCGTTCTCCAGATGATTCGGTTTCGGCGATCGTGAGATCGAGTCGGAAGAATCGGCCTACAGTGCGCTCCAAGTTGGGAGGGCTACGTCATGTTCACACGGACCAAACTTCTTCAGATCGCGTTGGTGCTGTTCGGCGTCGTATTCTGTCTTGTCTATCCGCTGGCCATCGTGTGGCCGTCGGGCTGGGCGTGGCACGTGGGCGCGCCCTACGAGTCCGACTATTTCATGATGATCGTGGGCGTTTACGCGACGCTGGGCGTGTTTCTCGTTCTGGCCGCGCGCAATCCTTACGCCAATCTGAGTCTCATCTGGTTCACCGTGGCCTCGAGCGTGGTCCATGCGGCAATCATGGCTGCGCAGTCGATGCACGGTGAAGATCACATGGGCCATCTGATGGGCGACGTTCCGGCCTTGCTCCTGGTGGCGGTTGTCTTGGGCGCGCTGGCGGCATCGCCTGAGAAAAAATAAGAAGCAGCCAGGCAACAGTTTCGCACACTCGGCGCCCGAGGGTTGGGGCAGGGTGATCGCCGTCTTGCGCGAACGCGGCAGCTGGTGTGCAGTCGGGTGACAACCATTTGGGGAGTATCTCGTGCGTTCGATGTCACTTGCGGCCGTGGCCGCGCTGTCGTTTTTCGTCGTTCCTGCCGTTTTCGCCGCCGACGCGCCCAAAGCGCCTCAACCAAAGCTCTCGCTGGTGCGCGGCACCGTGGAGAGCTTTGACGGAAAGGCCATCGCGATCAAAACCGCGACCGGCATCGTCACAGCCGCAGTCTCGCCGCAGCTTCGCGTTTCGGCCGTCGAGCCGCGCAAATTCGAGTCGTTGAAGGCGACCGATTTCGTCGGCATCACGGCGGTGCAAGGCGAGAACGGCCATCTGCGCGCCGAGGAGATTCACATCATTCCCGTCGCCGGCATCGGCGAGGGGCAATATCCCTGGGATCATCATCCCGACGGCATGACGGGCGCGAAGGCGGGCAGCATGACCAACGGCACCGTCTCGCTGGTTCACACCGCCAAAGCCGGCACGATGACCAATGCGATGATATCCGCCGCACCCAAGGCCGACAGCTGGCAATTGCAGGTGGGCTACAAGGGCGCGGCGATGGTGAACGGCAAATGCATGGGCCTCGCGTCCAGCGCTGCGGAAGGAAAAGGCTGCACCGGCACGGAGACGGTCGATGTAACGCCGGCCACCACCATCGTCGCGCTGGTGCCCGCGAAGGCTGAAGACATAAAGCCCGGGCTTGCCCTGTTCGCTACGATATTGACCGACGACAAAGGCCAAGCGGTCCTCGCGGCGATCACCATCGAAAAGAACGGTGTGAAGCCGCAGTTTTGAAGCGACATTTCTGCAATCGCAGAGGACAGACAAAAGGGCGCCGGTGGGGCGCCCTTTCGTTTGATAAGTATCAGGCGTTTGACAAGTATCAGGTTCTCCTACTTGCCCGGTGACCACGCTGCGGCAGGCGCGCCATAGGTGTTGGGCTCCGCCTGGCCGGGTTGGGCACAGAAGTAGATCAGCACGATCAAGCCGACGAGCGTCACGATCCAGATAATGCCGGCGAGGCCTGCGAACAGCGCGAGCAGCCACAACATACCCAGGCCGGCGCCCACAGCAGCGAGAAGGCCCATAAGTATTGTCAGCACAAGCGGCACCGCAAGCAGCGCCACCCAGATGCCCGGTTTGCCTACATCGTGCATGCGACGCACGATCATGCCGAGATTGGGCAACAGCAGCGCCAGCCCCACGACCGTGGCTACAAGTGGGACGACCGAACCCACAATGTCGGCGACGATAATGATTGCCACGGTGACTGCCACGTACCACCAAAATTGCGTACGCCCGACGCGGCCGTTGAAATCCATGTAGTGGTTGGTGACGATGTCGACGAAGTTGTTCCAGAGCTTGTTGAAGTCGATGTTGTCCATGAGTTTTCCCCTCGCGATGTAAACGCCGTTGTGACGTGGCCGGGAATCGGAGACACACCTGAGCTAAGGACGGGCCCTTCAAGGTGTCAATGACACGACCGCGCAGCACCGCATCGACCCTGAGGAGGCAGCTTCCAGCCAGTGAGTATGCGGCAGGAAAAAAGAACACCGCTTCCGGCGCCCTCACGTAAAGCGCAGGCTTATCCCGTGTTCAATCTGGCGCGTGCCGACGGATTACTTCTTGTAGTTGTCCGCGATTACGCCAAGCCGTTCATTGATCGAAAAAATCACTATGTAAATTTCGCAGATCACGCGCCACAACAACGCGAACACTATCCCGAGAATGAGCGAGAGGATGGCGCCGCCGATGCTGAATCCGCCTCCGCCCATACCGTAGCTGCCCATCATGCTGCCCAGCCCGAAAATGCCGGCCAACGTGGTGAGCACGATAAAGAACAGGCCGATCCAATAGACGACCTTGACCAGCAAAGGTGCCACGAACTTCTCGAAGGTGAACAGATCGCTGAACTTCATGAATTCCCCCTGTGTCGAAGTGAAAACACGACTCAACAACTGAGCTGCCATGCTAGCACGGACATGGATTCGCCGGGCCAAGCCTGCTAGGGCAGGGCCATGAAACCCTTGATTTTCATCGATGGTGCGGTGGGCACCACCGGGCTGGAAATCCACGAGCGTCTGGCGGACAGACGAGACGTAGAACTCGTCCGGCTCGGCGAAAGCGAGCGCAAGGATTCGCGCGCCCGCGGCGAAGCCCTCAATCGTGCCGACCTCGTCATTCTTTGTCTGCCCGACGAGGCCGCCAGGGAAGCGGTGACGCTGATCCAGAGCAACTCGGTCAAGGTGATCGATGCCTCCACCGCTCACCGGGTGGCGCCCGGCTGGACCTACGGCTTTCCGGAAATGGAAGCCAGGCAGCGCGCGAAGATCGCCAATTCCAACCGCGTGGCCAATCCGGGCTGCTGGCCGACGGGTTTTCTCGCGCTGGTGTGCCCGCTGACACGCGCCGGAATCATTCCGTCCGATTTTCCGCTCACGGTGAACGGCGTCTCTGGCTATTCCGGCGGCGGCAAGACGATGATCGAGGAGTTCGAGAATGCGAAATCTCCCCACTATGTCGAGACCGTCGCACGCAGTTATGCATTGTCGCTCGCGCACAAACATGCGCCGGAGATGAAGGTCTATTCCGGGCTCACCCATGGGCCCGTCTTTTCGCCCAATGTGGGGCGCTACTACCGCGGCATGATCGTGGATGTGCCGTTGCCGTTGTGGGCGCTGCCGAAGAAGGCGACGCCGGCGCAGATACATGCTGTCCTCAGCGAAGCCTATCGCGACGAACCGTTCGTGGAGGTGGCAGGGCCGGAAGAAACCGCTTCGCTGAAGACGCTCGATGCGGAGCAGTTGAAGAACACCAACATGCTCAAGCTCTACGTTTTCGCGAATGAAGGGATGGAACAGTTGCGGCTCACCGCCGTGCTCGACAATCTCGGCAAAGGCGCCAGCGGGGCCGCCGTGCAGAACATGAACATCATGCTGGGCTTTCCCGAAACCGCTGGGCTTATTTGATGTATCGCCCGTCCGCCTTCGCGGTCGACGATCTTTCCGTCCTTCACGAATTCATCGCGCAACACCCCTTCGCCACGATTGCCTGCGTGCTGAAGAAGGAGCTGCAGTTCGCCTATGCCCCGGTGGTGTTGGACGAGAGCGGCGCTTTCGGCGTCGCGCGGTTTCATCTGGCCATGCGCAATCCGGTCTCGGAAATGGCCGACGGCGCGCGGCTTTCGTTCTCGTTCATGGGACCGCACGCGTACGTCTCGCCCGATTGGTATCGCACGCTGGTGACGGTGCCGACCTGGAACTACATGGCGGTGCAGGGCACCGGCGCCGCGCGCCGGCTGTCGCGCGAGGAATTGCGCACGCTGCTGATCGATCTCTCCGCGCAGGAGGAACAGCATCTTCTACCCAAACCGCCCTGGCTGATCGATAAGGTGCCGCCGCCGCGCACCGAAGCGCTGCTCGGTGCCATCGTGGGGTTCGAAGTGCCGTTCGAAACGTTGGAAGGCAAATTCAAACTCTCGCAGGACAAGAAGCCGGAAGATATGGCCGGCGTGATCGAGGCGCTTGAAGCACGCGGCGATGCGGCGAGCGCGGCGGTGGCGAAAGAAATGCGGAAGTTGAAATGAATCGACTCTCCCCTTGAGGGAGGGTCGAAATTTGCGAAGCAAATTTCGGGGAGGGGTCATGCCGAGACAGATGAATTGCTGGTTGTCTGCCACACGGGCAACCCTTTGCATGCCGCAGCATGACCCCTCCCCGAAGCGCTTCGCGCTTCGACCCTCCCTCAAGGGGAGGGTAGGGGCTTTGTTGATTTTCATTGCTGCGAGCATTTCGACAGCTGTTGCGTCGGATTACGTTCCCCCGCCTGGCGATGCCTGGGCCCATCACACGCCGGAGCAGGAAGGGCTTGATCCTGCCAAGCTCAAGGCCGCGATCGATTTCGCCGTCGCCAACGAACCCAAATTCCCCCCCGAGCTTGCCGGCAAAGCCGACATCCGCGACATGCGCATCGTTATTCCGCTCAATTTCGCCAAGGAGCCATTCTCCGATCCCATCGGGCCGCTGAAGCCGCGCGCGCCGGCGAACGGGCTCATCCTGCGTCACGGCGTGATCGTGGCGGAGTGGGGCGACACAAGCGCCGTCGACATGACCCATTCGGTGACCAAGACGTTTCTCTCCGCGGTCGCCGGTGTCGCTTTCGACCGTCATCTCATTCGCGACGTGAACGACCGCGTCATCGATACCGTGCGCCCGACGCCCGATTTCATGTCGGAGCACAATCAGCCGATCACCTGGGACCAGATGCTGCGCCAGACCAGCGGCTGGGCCGGCACCATGTGGGGCAAGCCGTGGTGGGCCGATCGTCCGGGGAAAGATCCGTGGACAGAGCTTGCCGCGGGTCCGCCGCCGGTGGGCAAGGAATGGAAGTATTCCGATGTGCGGGTGAATGCGCTGGCGCTGGCGCTGACCTATTTGTGGAAGCGGCCGCTGCCCGACGTGCTCAAGCAATATGTGATGGACCCGGTCGGCGCTTCGCACAGCTGGCACTGGGAAGGTTATGACAACTCGTGGATCACGCTGAACGGCAAGCGCATCCATGTCGTGCCCGGCGGCGGGCACTGGGGCGGCGGCATGTTCATCGACGCGCACGATATGGCGCGCATGGGATTGCTGGGGCTTCGCAACGGCAAATGGGGCGACAAGCAGATCCTGTCGCCCACCTGGATCGATTATTCGAAAACGCCGACTGGGCCTAATCCCGGCTACGGCTACATGAACTGGTTCTTGAACACCGACAAAAAACTCTTTCCCGCGGCGCGAGCCGATGCGGTGGCCTTCATCGGCAACGGCACCAACATGGTGTTCATCGACTACGAGCACGACATCGTCGCGGTGGTGCGTTGGATCGACGATACGCAGAAGGCGGAGTTTGTGCGGTTGTTGGAGTCGGCGGTGGAGTGACTGAATCCACCTCCCCCTTGTGGGGAGGTCGGCGCTCGGCGCGAAGCGACGAGCCGCCGGGTGGGGGAAGTGGATTCCACCTGTGCACTGACTTACCCCACCCGCCGATGCTCGCTTCGCTCCCCGGCGATCTCCCCGCGGTGCGGGGAGGTGGATTTGGCGGGGAGGTGGAAGCTACTGCGCCTTCACCTTCACGTAATCGCCCGGCGCGTCGCCCAGCACTTTGAGCTTGCCGTCGCCGGGTTTGCGGGCGGGGATTTTTTTGCCGGAGAGTTTTGAGAGCCACTGGTCCCAATCGGGCCACCAGGAACCGAGATGTTCGGTCGAACCGGCCTGCCATGCCTCGACCGTCGCCGGCAGTTTGTCGTTGGTCCAGTACTGATACTTCTTCGCGGATGGGGGATTGATCACGCCTGCGATGTGGCCGCTCCCGGCGATGATGAAACGGATCGGGCCTTTGAACAGCCTCGTAGATTTGTAGACCGAGCGATACGGGGCGATGTGGTCTTCCTTGGCGCTTTGCAGATAGATCGGGATCGTGACTTTCGACAGATCGAGTTTCTCGCCGCCCAGCACCATCTTGCCCGTGGAGAGGCAATTGTTCTTGTAGAACTGGCGCAGATAGAAGAGGTGGGTTGCCTCGGGCATGCGCGTGGTATCGGAATTCCAGTAGAGCAGGTCGAACGGCGCCGGTTCCTTGCCGAGCAAATAGTTGCTCACTACGAACGACCAGATCAGATCGTTGGCGCGCAGCATGTTGAAGGTGGTCGCCATCTTCTTACCTTCGAGCACACCGCCGGCGTTGTTCATCTGCTGCTCGAGCGCTTCGAGCTGCACGTCGTCGATGAAGACCTGAAGATCGCCCGCTTCGCTGAAGTCGGCTTGGGCTGCAAAGAAGGTGGCCGAGTTCACGCGATCGTCGCCCACCGCCGCCATATAGGCGAGGGTGGCGGAGAGAAGCGTGCCGCCGATGCAGTAACCGATGGTGTTGATCTTCTTCTGGCCGGTGGCTTTTTCGACCGCATCGAGCGCGGTGAAGATGCCGTCGCGCATGTAGTCCTCGAAGCCCTTCTGGGCGAGGCGGCGGTCCGGGTTCACCCAGGAAACGACGAAGACGGTATAGCCTTGTGCGCTGGCCCAGCGGATGAACGAGTTCTCCGGGCGCAAATCCAGGATGTAGAACTTGTTGATCCAGGGCGGGAAAATCAGCAGCGGCCGCTCATAGACCTCCTTGGTCGCAGGATCGAACTGCAAAAGCTCGATCAGCTCGTTGCGGAACACCACCTTGCCGGGGGCAGTGGCGATGTTCTCGCCAATCCTGAAGGCATCGGCCGATTGGCGGATGGAAAGCTGGCCCTCGCCGCGGTCCAGATCCTCAAGCAGGTTGTTAAGGCCCTTCACCAAGTTCTCGCCGTTGCTCTGCAAAGTGGCGCGCAGCACTTCGGGATTGGTGAGCACGAAATTGGTGGGCGCGATCGCATCGGCGAATTGCTTGGTATAAAATTCGACGCGCTTCTTCGACTTAGGATCGAGCCCTTCCACCTTCGCCACCGTGTTCTGCATCCAGTTGGCGGTGAGCAGGTAGGACTGTTTGATGAAGTCGAATATCTGGTTTTCCTGCCAGTCCTTATCCTTGAATCTTTTGTCGCCGGGTGAAGGCGCGACGACAGGTTCGACGTTGCTGCCCATCATGCGCCGCGCCGTGCGTTCCCACAGACCCATATACTCGCGCCAAAGCTGGAACTGCGCTTCCATGATCTTGCCGGGATCGGCAACCATGCCGCGCAAAAGTTCCATAAAGGTGCCGGTGATGTTAAGCGGGTCCATGGGCTCGGTTCCCGCCTTGCCGGCCTGGCGCTTCGCGAAATCCCTCAGCAGACGCTGCGACTGCACGCTCACCTGCACCATGTTGCGGGCAAAAGCGCCGGGATCGCCGATTCGATAACCATGCGCCTCGGCTTCGGCGGCACCCGCTGTGGGCTTGGCTTTCGATTCCGCCGACTCTTTTGGCTTTTCTTTCGACTTTTCTGTTCTTTGGGACATGACTTCAACCTGAACGCGCTGGATATAAGGTTGATAGGCGGGCGCGAGTGCCGGAGCAAGGCGCCGAAGGCCGCGTTTTTAATCTTGCCTCAACAGAATTTCACCGACCGACCATTGATTTGCTTGCACTTTTGCTTGGAAGAGGGCATCTGCGCCTGTATACGGAGAGACGCATCCCGATGGGTCCCGGGAACGCGCGGAAGGCGGCTGGCATGACATTCCATGGTGTGACGAACAGGGTTGCTCAGTTCGCGGTGGTCGCACTGCTGGCGACGGGCGCGAGCGCCTGTTCCTCCATCCCCGAGTGGTTGGGTGGAGACTCCAAGTCGTCCGACGACACCGTTCAACCGCCGGCCGATCAGACCGCGGACAACACCGCCACGACGGATCAAACCGCCACCGACAATTCCAAGTTTCCCGATCTGGCCGACGTGCCGGACAAGCCGAAGCAGCCTTCGACGCCGGATGAGCGCAAGCAAGTGCAGAGCGGCCTCGTCGCAGATCGTAACCGCTCGCAATACTCGTCGGATCAGTTGAAGGGTGGGCAGGATACCGCCGCCGCTCCGCCGCCGCCTCCGGGCACGGAAGTCGCCGACACCACGCCGGATACAACGCCGCCGGCGGACACCACGGACAAGACGACCGACACCGACAAGACGGCCAAGGCAGATAACAAAACGCCGCCCGTTGCAGCTCCGCCCGTTGCAGCTCCGACGACGCGAGTCGCTACCGCGCCCATGCAGCCTTCGACGGGCATTCCGGCCGTACCGGCGAATGCGCCTGGGGTCATTCCGGGTCAGGCCCAAGTCTCCGATGCGGCGCTTGGTTTTCAGCGTTCGACCGCGCCGGCGCTTGACGGCAATGTGCAGAATTTCGTGCCGCAAGCCATCATCGCGCGTTACCGCCAGACGGCCGCCGCCAGCAACATGCTCGGCGTGACCAATGTCGCCGTTTCCGCAAACAATTTCGTGACAGCTCCGACCCAGCCGGCCGTATCGCTCAATCCGCCGGCCGGCACGCGCAAAGCCAAGCTCGGTACCAACACGACCGATATCGGCGGTACGGAAAATATGACGGGCGCAGTCGTTGCCAACTTCGATTCCCTGGCCGGCAACAACGCGATGTCGCAACAGGCCGTGTACAGCAACGCCGCCGGGCTTCCGCCGCAGGCCGTCGTCTTCTTCCCGCACGACACCACCATCCTGAACGCGCAAGCGCGCGCGCAGGTGCGCGCGGCCGCGCAAGCTTACCTGTCGCGCGGCGGGCAGGGCTTCATCCGCGTCGTGGGCCATTCTTCCAGCCGCACCGCGAACATGCCGCTGCAACGTCATCTGGTTTACAATTTCGAGCGCTCGCAGGCGCGCGCGACCTCGGTGGCACAAGCCTTGATCAAAGCGGGCGTGCCGGCTTCGAAAGTGCTGGTGGAAGCGGTCGGCGATACCCAGCCCGTCTATTACGAATCCATGCCCGAAGGCGAAGAGGGCAATCGCCGGGCCGAGATTTTCCTGCAGAGCTAGCGGCTCTCCCAAAAAGGAATGGTTCACGCGGAGCCGCGGAGACGCGGAGTCTGAGCGAACTGGCTTGCTTTCCCGCTGTTGAGAGATTTGATTGGCGCGCCTTGCGCGCCGGACCTATTTCAAGCGCGGCGCTTCAAAGGACACGCCGAAAACTCGCTATCCTCCGCGTCTCCGCGGCTCCGGTGCGCCAGGGAAGCTGGCGCGATCCAACCGGTGAAAGTCCGGTCCAGGTAAGGGGTAGCGCCGGCCTGGTAGTGAGTGTTGCGTTGTGGAAGGCGACGACCATGGCGAAGCGTACACAACGATTGTGCAGGGTGAGCGAATGAGCCCCGAAAAGCGGAAACTTGCAGAAGCCGAGACGTTCGGAGATGTCGAAGGCGACACGTGCGGCGCCGTTAAGCGAGGCGCTGTCGTTCTGCCGGGGTCAAAGACCTCATCACGCACAAAAGGATCGCGTCGGAACCTGGGAGATCTCATGGCTGGCCGCCTGCCTGTTGCAGCGGTCCGTGTCGGGAAGGTGATGAGCCGAAGCCGATGATGCACGGTCGTGAGAAGTCGGACCCCGCCGTAGTAGCTGAGAAGCCGAAGAACGAAGCTGCGGAAGAAGCGGCCAAGGAAACGGTGGAGCCAAGGGCGGGGGCCAAGGGAAATGCGATGCAGCCTGACACGCGCCGGGTTCAAAACCGGACCAGCGTGGCACAGGGGTTGGATCGCATACGGCAAGCAGCCAAAAGAGAAGGCGTAAAGTTCACCAGTCTGCTGCACCATGTCAGCATTGCGCTGTTGTCGGAGGCGTTCCATGCGCTCAAGCGCGATGCCGCACCCGGAGCAGACGGAGTGACGTGGGCTGCATACGCAGCCGATCTTGAGAGCAATCTCGCAGATTTGCACCTACGAGTGCACAAAGGCGGTCCCTACCATCCACAGCCGGCAAGGCGGGTGTACATCCCCAAGCCGGACGGACGGCAAAGGCCGCTCGCGGTGGCCGCTCTGGAAGACAAGATCGTCCAAAGAGCGGTGTTGGAGGTTCTGAGCGCGATCTACGAGGAAGACTTCCTCGGGTTCAGCTACGGCTTCCGGCCCGGACGCAGCCAGCACGATGCGCTGGATGCGCTGAGCACGGCGATCACCAGCAGAAAGGTGAACTATATCCTGGACGCCGATATCCAATCGTTCTTCGACACGGTGAACCATGACTGGCTCATCCGTTTCCTGGAACACCGTATCGGCGACAAGCGCATTATCCGTCTGATCGGCAAATGGCTGAAGGCGGGTGTCCTGGAAGACGGGCTGGTGAGTGTCAGCGACATGGGGACGGGACAGGGTTCGGTGATCTCGCCGCTGCTCTCCAACGTCTACCTGCACTACGTCATCGACCTGTGGGCCGAGCAATGGCGGGGGCAACAAGCCCGAGGCGACATGGTCATCGTGCGTTATGCCGACGATCTGGTCGCAGGCTTTGAGCACGAAGCCGAGGCAAGGCGCTTTCTGGACGCGATGCGCGCAAGGCTCGAAGCATTCGCGCTGAGTCTGCATCCGCACAAGACCCGCATCATCGCGTTTGGCCGCCACGCGGCGGACGAACACGACAAAGGCGGGCCGGGAAAGGCGGATACCTTCGACTTCCTGGGCTTCACCTTCATCTGCGCCAAGTCGCGCCGGGGAGGCTTCCTTCTCAAGAGGAAATCCCGCCGCGACCGCGTCAGAGCGAAGCTCCAGCAGATCAAGGAAGCGCTGCGCTCAAGAATGCATCGGCCGATAGAGGAGACCGGAAAGTGGTTGGCACGCGTGGTCAGAGGCTTCTTCAACTACCATGCCGTGCCGACCAACAGCCGCACACTTGTGGCGTTCCGCAATCAGGTCGTCAAACTCTGGATTGCCGTCCTTGAACGGCAAAGCAACAGAGCCAAGATCACCAGAGAGCTGTTCGCTCAATTGCGCGACTATCTTCCCGCCCCCCGTATCCTTCATCCCTGGCCTGAACAACGCTTCGCCGTCAAACACCCAAGGTGGGAGCCGTATGCGGGAAAGCCGCACGTACGGTTCTGTGCGGGGGGCGCGCAGTAATGCGCGTCCCTACCGCGTCCG
>JACQDN010000028.1 GCA_016201105.1 Pseudomonadota bacterium | reverse complement strand
GAAGGAATTCGTCGAAGGACTGGAGCGCGTGCTCGGCCGCAAGATCGCGCGCCGCGCGCCGGGACGAAAACCTGTTCAGCGCAATGATGATGACGTTGGACTGTTTTGAGTGCGCGGAAATATGTATCGTGTCCCTCTATTGCCGCTACAATTCAAGGTGTCGTACCGTTAGCCGGTCATGATAATCACTTTCACGTCCAACTAAAACCTTGAGGTTCGAAGATGATAAAATTTCGCGCACCTTTCTTCGCGGTTGTGCTGGCCGGATTTGCGGTCGGTTCACCTGATCAGGCTCAATCTGAATTGTCTGGACGTCAGACGCTTAAGCTAACCGGCGAGTACTTTGTATATGGCGGTACCCTTGATGATCGGAGATTGCCGACTATTGGAGAAGCGAAAGCTTCAATATCAATAACGGGATCGGTCGCTGTCGATATGTTTCGACGGATGGGGAAGAGTGCTTCGACGGCCTCCTGCGAAGAAGGGGATGAAACGAGAGCTAGAAAAAACTTAGTCTGCATTCGTGAAAAAGCCACCGGAGCTACTGCTTGTTACTTAGGTCTGGATCTCAAAACGGGACGGTTGATCAGCGGTACCATTTGTTAAAGCCAAGCCGCTTGTCCTTTCTTTAATCCGAGCCTGAGTGTCAAGCGCAAAGAATGCGGTGACAGGAGCAATGCTTTCTGGTGACACGATACATATTTCCGATCTGATGTTTGATACGCGAAGCCGCCGCGGCTGAGCGAACGATCGGCAGCCGAACCTTTCCCAAACCGACATCGCCTTCACGCATACGGGCAACGACGCAAAAATACGGGGACACATACATATTTCCGTCCACTTCATTGGTGTGGAGTGACGAAAGTCGGTCGAGCAAAAACGCGCATAACGAAATACTGACTTGAGTGCGGGAAATATGTATTGTGTCCCTCTATTTCCTCTATTTCGTCTCTCACTTTCAGGAAGCGAAGGCACTGGATGAGCTAGCCGACGGGCAATTCAAGCGGGATCGGTTCGAAGAGGCGGCGAGGTCCCTAGGACGTGCATTAGACCTCCTGGGCTATCGCCCCCGGAGCGACACTCTGGACGACAGTGGGATGAAGCTATCTCTCGCCGATAACCGCGCGAAGGTGGGTGATTGGAAAGCGGCGGCTTCTATCAGAAAGAGCATTCTGGAGGATCACCTAAAGGATTCTGAAACATGCCGTTCTTCGAAAAATACGGGCGAAAAATACGGGGACACGATACATATTTCCGTCCACTTCATTGGTGTGGAGTGACGAAAATCGGTCGAGCAAAAACGCGCATAACGAAATACTGACTTGAGTGCGGGAAATATGTATCGTGTCCCTCTATTTCCGATCGGGTCCGCGACTTCACGGCGTTGAAGGAATTCGTCGAAGGACTGGAGCGCGTGCTCGGCCGCAAGATCGCGCGCCGCGCGCCGGGACGAAAACCTGTTCAGCGCAATGATGATGACGTTGGACTGTTTTGAGTGCGCGGAAATATGTATCGTGTCCCTCTATTTACTAAAGTAACTAAATACAATCGGACTTCCTCGCATTTCTCACGAAAACATAGGCCGCCCCCTGATTGATAAAGCGCACACACAAATATTTATGCTTGGTGAAAACTATGCTGTCTGCAACCCCGTAGTAGTGCCTTGACGTCCAAGTCGAATCTCCTTTCGGGCAGCTTTTTAGAACTGTCTCATACCTCGCCATGTTGGAATCTGGTACGAGAACAATTTCCCCTTGCGAATCTCTTACCCATCCGTCCTTCACCACCTTCACTGGTTCGCATGTTCCATCGACCCCATCGGAAAAGGCAGGGGAAGTTAGAAAGCACGCGATGACTATCGGAAATGCGTTACCTAACTTTCTTATCCGTTTCATGACCCTCACCCCTGCTGTTTACCGATTCGCCGACTTCGGTAATGCGGAGGTTCTCCATCGAGATGGAATCTGCATTGTATCGATAGCCGACAACATAGTTGGGTATGCCGAACTTCTTTACCACAGCGGAAGAAGTGGGGACACGATACATAATTCCGTCCGCTTCATTGGTAGTTCGCCGCGACGAAAATAGGTTGAGCAAGAAAGTCGCATAACAAAGCACTGATTTGAGCTTGCGGAAATATGTATCGTGTCCCTCTATTCCCTCTATCGGGGCAGCTCACTCTGACCCCAATTCTTTCTATTGGATTTCGTTAATGGCGCCGATCGAACATGCGCCGCCCCCTGACGAGGAAAATTCCAATAAACGCCACAAACCCGATAATCGGGCCGATAAAGCCTAGAAGTTCGTACACATGATACTCAGTCCGGTTTACATAGTGTCGTGTCCCATGGTTGATCCAAAGTATGACATCGCCGCTCGCTTGATCAGGTTGCAGCGGCGAATGAAGAAACGCCGACATCAAATAAACAAACAATCCACCCCACGCAACCGCAGCGGCAGCGGCACCATAGGTCAGCAGTTTTCCAACGGCGGCAAGCTTTTCTCGTAGATTCGGCGACATCACATCGACGCCCATCGAGTTAACGCCTTCACCATGGTCCTCCACCGTTGTTGTTCAGAACCTGCACAGTCGTATTCAAAACGAGGGATATGGGACACGATACACAATTCCGTCCGCTTCATTGATACATATTTCCCAAATGTCGCCGCGCGCGAGGTTCGCGACAGCTGCAGACAATTTTACCGCCGCTGCCGCTCGTCGCGGGCTTTTATCCCGCATTCGCCCCTGACGACTATTGCGGCATGCACCGTCTTGCCGCGTCGTCACCTACGCGCGAAAGCCGTCGTCTTGGAGGCGTTGGTCGGCGCAATCAGGGATGAGAACCGGCATAGCGAATTCGACTTCGGCAAAGCGGTTGGAAACGAGAGGTAAAGGTCGACCTTTCCTCATGAATTTCAGCTGGACAAACTACGGGTATTCAGTATATTTATGAATGACGATGAGTTTGAATGGGATGCGGCGAAGGCCGAAAGCAACCTCAAAAAGCATGGGGTCGGCTTTGAAGCAGCGCGACTCGTTTTCGATGACGTCTTTGCCCTGGATCGTCTCGATACGACGATGGGCTATGAAGAGGAACGCTTTGTCATCACGGGATTGGTCAATGCTGTTCTTCTGACTGTGGTTTACACGGAGCGCAGCGAACGTACGAGAATCATCTCGGCGAGAATAGCGACGGCAAATGAAGAAAGAGAATACCACCATAGCCCGACGCAAGGCTGACGGGTCGCTTGTGCGTGTGCGCGCTGATGGCTCGACAGAACCGCTCGCAGATCGGACGGACTGGGCACGGTTGCGTACAATGTCTCGCGACGAGGTCGAGGAAGCCGCGCGCGATGATCCCGATAACCCTCCTCGTTCTGACACCGAACTCGCGAGGATGCGCCGTGTTCCGCGTGTGAAGACGCTCCGCCGAGCTTTGCACCTAACCCAAGAGGAATTCGCCGCTCGCTATCAGATACCGCTTGGAACGTTGCGCGACTGGGAGCAGGGCCGCAGTGAACCGGATCAGCCAGCGCGTGCTTACCTTAAAGTGATTGCGCGTGACCCAGCAGGCGTCGTGAAGGCGCTGCGAAGCGCTGCGGAGTAGGCAGCGGCAAGGCGCCGCCGCGAAGACTCGCACAAATGTTTGGTACGCGCGCCGGTAGCCGCCGGACCCCTTTGCGGAATTCGTCAGCGCCAACAGTCAGATAGGTCCGGTCCGACAAGATGCCCCTAGGCACCAGTGCCTTCACAGGGCTGAACATGGAAGATTGCTTCTCATTCCTACCGCTCAAAGAGGCACGGCTTCTCGCTTCGTTCTGAACACCTTGCTTGCGTCTACAAGCGAGCACGACAATTGTCGGTATGGTGTTGGTATCTGAGCCCCGTGGAGTTCGAGATGAAAGCGGGATTGGCTTAAGCCAGCGTCATCCGATCCGGGACCGGCCAATCATGCGATTGGCTCGACTTTTGTTGACGGCGATCAAATTGGATTCACGATCGGCATTGTATTTTAAAGTATCGGTGCAGATCTCAAATGGGCATTGCCTATGTCGAACCCGCAATACTTTAGCGACCGCGCCATAAGGTATCGCAAACTGGCCGGAGATGTTCTTTACGTGAAGCATGGCGATGAATTGAGCGACATCGCCATGTTGTTCGATCGGATGGCAGACAGCGTGCGCGATCACGATGTCGAGCAGAGCCGCTTGCAGCACAGAAAAATCATTGATGCGTTTGAAAGCGTATCGTCGGGCTGGGTGGGCGAGATTGGTTCAACGATGTAGACTTCGGTTGATCTGGAGCCCGACACATGTTGTCAGCTCAAGTCGCTAAAGGCGGCGTGAGCGGGGAAAAAGTCGAAGACGCGATCGGCGGATCGGATGGGGCGTTGTCAGGTTAAGTGATCTAGCCGAAATTGACCCTTGACCGCTTCCTGGGAGGATTGGACCTGTTCGCTTCATTTTCACTGTCTGGATGCGAGCCGAGTTGACCGGACACGCTCTCCCTTCCTGAGTGACTACGCCGACACGCCTTTGGACGGAGTCTTTCCTAAACCCTTGGTCAGCCAGTGAGTGACTCATGGTGACCTGCCCCCGCCAAGGATGCGATGATATTCAAGGTGCGCGTTCTGCGCTCTGCAGCAGGCGGCAGGAACGCGCCCGCACGCATAAGTGGGGAGGAAGCGTATGCCGGTTCTAGAGTCACGGCTCGATACCCGCGCGGAGGCTTATCAGCGAAACCGCGCGGACATGCTCGAGATGTTGACGGTCGTCGAAGGTCTCTTACAGGAGGCCTCGCGCGGCGGAGGGGAGGCGGCGGTGGCCCGCCTGCGCTCGCGCGCCAAGATGCCAATCCGCGAGCGCATTTCGCACGTGCTCGACCGCGACTCGCCGTTCATGGAGATCAGTCCCCTCGCAGCCTGGCGGTCGCCCTTCGTGGTAGGGTCGGGCTTCGTGGTCGGCATCGGCGTGATCGAGAACGTAGAGTGCGTAATCCTGGGCCACGATCCGTCGGTGCGGGCGGGCGCTTTCAACGCCTTCAATGCCAAGAAGCTCATGCGAGGGCTCGAACTCTCGCGCACAAACCGCTTGCCCTATGTCCAGTTTGTTGAATCCGCCGGCGCCGATCTCGGCGGCGAAGGCGGGACCGAGGATCCGGAGGCGGCGATCCGCCGGGAGGTAGGTCATTTTGCCGAGTCCGGTCGCCTGTTCTACGAGATCACCGAACTCTCGAAGATGCGAATTCCAACCGTCTCGGTGGTGTTTGGATCGTCAACTGCTGGCGGCGCGTATCAGCCGGGCATGAGTGACTACAACATCCTCATCAAGAACCAGTCCCAGGTTTTCCTGGGCGGCCCGCCTTTGGTGAAGATGGCCACGGGCGAGGACGCGGACGTCGAGAGCCTTGGTGGCGCGGACATGCACACGACGATCTCCGGCCTCGGCGATTACCTCGCACAGGACGAGATGGACGCCATCCGCATGTGCCGGGAAGTGATGCGCCACCTGAATTGGCGAAAGCTCGGCCCTGAACCGGCCGGCAGTTTCCAGGAGCCACTCTATGACCCGGAAGATCTGCTGGCTCTGGTGGCCAAGAGCCTGCGTGAACCGTTCGACATCCGCGAAGTGATCGCCCGCATCGTCGACGGTTCCTACTTCGAGGAGTTCAAGCCGCTCTACGGGCCGACCCTGGTCTGCGGTTGGGCGAGCATCCATGGCTATCCCATCGGGATCATCGGCAACAACGGCGCCTTGTTCTCGGAATCCTCGGAGAAGGCCGCCCAGTTCATCCAGCTGTGCAACCAGATCGATGTGCCGTTGCTGTTTCTGCACAACATCACCGGCTACATCGTCGGCACCGACTTCGAGCAGCATGGCATCACCAAGAACGGCTCGAAGATGATCAACGCGGTTTCGAACTCCACTGTGCCGCACATCTCGGTGATCGTCGGCGCATCTTATGGTGCTGGAAACTACGGCATGAGCGGTCGGGCGTTCGGCCCGCGGTTCACCTTCATCTGGCCGACGGCGAAGATTGCCGTGATGGGGCCAAAGCAAATGGCCGGCGTGATGAGCATCGTTGGACGCGCGGCGGCGCAGAGGCGCGGCGTCGCCTTCGACGAGGAGGCCGACGCCAAGCGCGCCGCGGTCGTGGAATACTGGGCCGAGGAGCGCTCGAAGGGCCTCTACGCCACCTCGCGCGTGTCGGACGACGGCATGATCGACCCGCGAGACACGCGCACAGTCGTCGCGATGGCTCTGTCTGCCTGCTTCAATAACGAGGTCAAGGGCACCAAGGAGTTCGGCACATGGCGGATGTGAGCGCAATCCGTCCGATCAAACGTCTTCTGGTCGCGAACCGCGGCGAGATCGCCCGCCGGATCTTCCGAACCGCGCGCGAGATGGGGATCTCCACGGTTGCGGTCTATGCCGACGGGGATGCCGAAGCGCCGTTCGTGCGCGAAGCCGATATAGCAGTCGCGCTCAGCGGACGCAGCTCGACAGAAACCTATCTCGACTCCGCCAAACTGCTGCATGCGTGCCGGCGCAGCGGCGCCGATGCGGTGCACCCGGGTTACGGATTTCTGTCGGAGAATGCGACGTTCGCGCGCGCGGTTATCGACGCGGGGCTGAATTGGGTTGGACCCGAGCCCGAGGTCATCGCGCAGATGGGCGACAAGCTCGCGGCGAAGAAGCTGATGCGGGCGGCGGGCGTGCCGACCTTGCCCGCGGTAGAACTCGCCGGCTCGCGCTCGATGAAGGCTGCGGCGCGCGAGATCGGCTATCCGATCCTGGTGAAGGCATCGGCGGGCGGAGGTGGGCGCGGCATGCGGGTCGTGGCCTCTGAAGCCGACCTTGAAAGCGCCGTCGAAAGTGCGCGGCGCGAGGCAGGCAGTGCCTTCGACGACGACACGGTGTTTCTTGAGCGGTGGTTGGAGAAGTCGCGGCACGTTGAAATCCAGATCCTCGGCGACCGCCACGGCAATGTCGTTCACTGCTTTGAACGCGAGTGTTCGATCCAGCGTCGCCACCAGAAGATCATCGAGGAGGCGCCGTCGCCCGCCCTGGATGGGGAAACTCGCGCCGCCATGTGCGCTGCCGCGCTCTCCGCGGCCCGCAAGATGGGATACTCGTCGGCCGGAACTGTGGAATTCCTCTTGGCGGGCAAGAATTTCTGGTTCTTGGAGGTGAACGCGCGCCTGCAGGGGGGGCAGCCCGTCACTGAGGCAAGCATCGGCAAGGATCTCGTGCGCGAGCAGATCCGCGTCGCCGAGGGTGAGCGACTGTCCTTCACGCAGGACGACCTCAGAATCGACGGCCACGCAATCGAGGCCCGCCTGTGCGCGGAGGATCCGCAGAACGGTTTCCTACCCGCCCCGGGCTCGGTGGTCGCCTGGCGTCCTTCCGCATCCGGGAACGCGCGCTTCGACTCCGGCGTGGAGTCGGGCAGCGTAGTCAGTTCAGACTTCGACGCGATGATCGCCAAGGTCATCGTCCACGCGCCTTCGCGTCGGGAGGCCGCAGGGCGACTGGCGCGGGTGCTCGAGACGACGCAGATCCAGGGCTTGGCCACCAACCGCGACTTCCTCGTCGCGATCCTAAGAACCGCCGAGTTTCTCGCCGGCGACACCACCACAGACTTCATCGAGCGCGTCGCGCCAGCTGCCAGACGTGCGCGAGGCCGGTCGGAACTCATCGATGCCTGCATCGCTGCGGCACTGGAGGGACAGGCGCGGCGTCGGGCCTGCGCGAAGGTGCTCCGTTCCATGCCGACCGGCTGGCGCAACACCGTCATGCCCTCCGAGCTGATCGCCTTCACGGTCGGCGACGAGCGCATCGACTTGGCCTACCGGGCCTCGCGCGATGGCCGATTCCGGTTCGTTGTGGACGGAACTGAGCGCTGGGTGAGAGCGCATCGGTGTGGCGAAGGCTTGGTCGACACGGCGATCGACGGCCTGCGCTTGGAATTCGGGGTCGAGAACCACGATGACCGCTGGTTCCTGCACGGGGCGAACGGCGATCTGGAGCTGGTAGAACTGCCAAGATACCCCGACGTTCGCGCCCAAGACCTATCCGGCGGGCTGAAGGCCCCGATGCCCGGCGTGATCCGAGCGGTGGCAGTCAGCGCCGGTGACGCGGTCACCAAGGGCCAGCTTTTGGTGGCGTTAGAAGCCATGAAGATGGAGCATCGCATCGTCGCCCCCCAGGACGGCGTGGTGCACGAGACGAAGGTCGCGGTCGGTGAGCAGGTCGGCAACGGCCAGCTGCTGCTGACTCTGGTCAGCAAGGATGAAGCAGGTTGAGATGATGACGACAACGGAAGTCACGCTCTACGAGATCGTCGGCGGCGCGGCGTGGATTACGCTGAACCGCCCTGAGAACCGCAACGCCCTGTCGGCGACCTTGGTCAACGAAGTCCACGACCATCTGGTCGCTGCGATCGAGAACCCGCAGGTGCGTTGCATTGTGCTCACCGGCGCCGGACCGGCTTTCTGCGCGGGGGCCGACCTGAAAAGCCCGCCCGGCAGCGCAGTGAGCGGCGGTCGCGCCTGGTCGCTTCCCGATGTGCTGACCCTGATGCTGGAGAGCCCGAAGCCGGTGATTGTGGCGATCAACGGCGCGGCGTTCGCAGGCGGGCTGGGGCTTGTGGGGGCTGCCGACATCGTCGTGACGGTGGAAGACGTGCAATTCAGCTTCAGCGAGGTACGGATCGGCGTGATCCCGGCTGTAATCTCGGTTGTATGCATTCCGAAGCTGGGCACGCATCACGCTATGAAGCTGTTTCTGACTGGAGAACGCTTCACCGGCAAGCAGGCCGTCGAGATGGGCCTGGCGCACAGAGCAGTCCCCGCCGACCGGCTCCGCGCTGCAGTCCAGGAAGAGATCGACATGATCAATCTCGGCGGCCCCAACGCCGTCAGCGAGGCGAAGAAATTGGTCAGACGCGTTTCCAAACTTTCCATCGAAGAGGGTTTTGCTGAGACCGGGCCCTGGAGCGCCAAATTGTTCCGGACTGAAGAAGCTGCCGAGGGCATGGCGGCGTTCCGCGAGAAGCGGCCGCCGGCCTGGGCGAGCGGCCACTAGCCATTCGGAGATAATACCGATGAAAGATACTATCCGCATAGCCAACTGCAGCGGCTATTACGGCGACCGGCTCGACGCGGCCCGAGAGATGGTCGAGGGCGGGCCCATCGACGTGCTGACCGGCGACTATCTGGCCGAACTGACCATGTCGATTCTGTTTAGCCAGAAGCAGGCCCGCGGCGAGCGCATGGGCTATGTCGGTACCTTCCTCAATCAGCTCGAGGACGTCGCGCGGGCCTGCAAGGAGCGCGGCATCAAGATCGTGACCAACGCCGGCGGGCTCAACCCAAAGAGCATGGCCGAGGAGGTTGAGAAGATCTTCGTCAAGCTCGGCGTCGAGGCTCAGGTTGCCTATATCGACGGCGACGATCTGTTGCCGGACCTGGACCGTCTGGGAGCCGAGGGCGAGAGCTTCACCAATCTCGACACGGGCGTGTTGCTCAAGGGATCGGATCTGAAACCCGTCACGGCCAACGTCTACTTTGGCGGCTGGGGCATCAAGGAAGCACTTGACCGCGGGGCCGACATCGTCATCTGCCCGCGCGTTACGGACGCGGCGCTGGTGATTGGCCCTGCTGCCTGGAAGTTCAATTGGAAGCGCGACGACTATGACGCCCTCGCCGGAGCGCTCACTGCCGGCCACATTATAGAGTGTGGGGCCCAATGCTGTGGCGGCAATTATGCGTTCTTTAAGGAGGTACCGAGCTTCCGCAATGTGGGTTACCCCATTGCGGAGATCGAGGCGGACGGTTCATTCACGATCGCCAAACACCCTGGAACGGGTGGCTTGGTTTCCGTGGGCACGGTGACCGCGCAACTCCTCTACGAGATATCGAGCCCCGCTTATGTGAACCCCGATGTCATTGCGCATTTCGACACCCTGAAGATCGAGCAGGCGGGACAGGACCGCGTGCATGTGAGCGGATGTCGAGGCTCAAGCCCGCCGCCCACCCACAAGGTCTGTTTCAATACATTGGGGCCCTGCAAACAGAGCTTCGAGGTGCTGCTGACCGGCCTGGACATCGAGAAGAAGGCTGAGATTTATCTGGACTCCGTCTTTTACAATCTCGGCGGCAAGCAACAATTTGATGATGTCGACGTTCAGTTGATCCGCAGCGACAAGGAAGATCCGGCAACCAACGAAGTGGCCCACGCAGCTCTGCGTGTGACGGTGACAAGCCACGATCCTGCCAAACTCGGCCGGCTGTTCAGCGCCAAGATCACCGAACTCGGCCTGGCGAACATTCCGGGGAATACAGGGCGCGGCGGCGGCGGGTTCAACGGCTCACAGACGATTGTCCATTGGCCGGCGTTGATCGACAGCAAACGTGTCACTGAACGCGTTCACGTAGGCGACAAGATGGTCGACGTGCTTCCGACACAGCGTCTGGGTCTCGAAGACCGGCATTTCCAAAAGCTGCCCGTGAGTGTGGGTCCGGTGCCGGGCGGACCGAAGGTCAGGATACCGTTCGGCCGCCTGTTCGGCACACGGTCGGGAGACAAAGGCGGCAACGCCAACTGCGGCATCTGGGCGAAGACCGACGAGGCCTACGCATTCCTTCACCAGTACCTCACGGTGAATGAGTTCAAGCGCCTGTGCCCGGACATGGCCCCGTACGCCATCGAGCGGTATGACATGCCCAACCTGCGCGCGCTCAACTTCTACATCCACGGCGTCCTCGGCGGCGGCGCGTCATCGAACCATCGGATCGACAAGCAGGCAAAGTCTCTCGGCGAATACCTCGGCGCGAAATACATCGAAGCTCCGACTTCGCTCGTGGATCCACGAGTTCTGGCGGCTTAAACGACCGGAGGCTCTGGCTAATAGGTTGATCCTGGAAATCGAACTAGCGGCGGACAACAGCTGAGATGACGATCAAGCTCTATCACTGCAAGGGGGCACGCTCCGTGCGCCCACTCTGGACACTCGAGGAAATGGGCATTCCCTACGAACTGGAATCCATGCCGTTTCCACCGCGTGTGCTGAGGCCCGGTTATCTCGACATTAATCCGCTCGGCACCGTGCCCTGCATGACGGAGGGGGCGCTGACGATGACGGAGTCGGCCGGCATCTGCCAATATCTCGTCGATTGTCATGGCCCGACTTCCATGGGCTTGAGACCTAGCGACAAAGACTATGGCGTCTATCTGAATTGGCTTCATCGCAGCGACGCAACGTTGACATTTCCACAGACCATCGTCCTGCGTTACACCCAGCTGGAACCGGCAGACCGACGTCTCAAACAGGCCGCCGATGACTACACGCAATGGTTTTTCGCTCGGCTACGAAGCGTTGAGCAGGCCACGGGCGAGCAGGAGTTCCTCTGTGCCGGCCGATTTACAATCGCCGACATCTGCGTCGGCTACTCGCTTTTCCTGGCCGAGACCCTCGGCTTTCACGAAAAGTTCAAACCCAACACGGAGGCGTATTACAAGCGCCTCAGCGCGCGACCGGCTTTCCAACGCGCCATCGGTCTCTGAATCATGCGTGGTGCGGCCTACATGCGCGGCTACCGCGTGGAACGCATCTATCGCGAAGTACGCGCGAATGCTATCGGCAGCGGATCGGAAGAAATCATGCGCGATCTGGCGGCGCGACAACTCGGCATTTGATCGGAAAGGATCGGGCAATGAGTCCGGACAAGCAGGATCTTGACGCGTTCAGACGGGAAGTACGGGCATGGTTCGAGAAGAATCGACCGGCCGATCCGGGATTCCTGCTGCCGCAATCCTTCATGGAAGTCGGTACCGACGAACAATTTTACTTTCTGCGCGACTGGCAGCGGAAGGTCTATGACGCCGGTTATCTCGGCATGGCCTGGCCGAAGGAATATGGCGGCGGCGGCAAGTCGCAGACCCTGCAGGACATCGCAACGCGCGAGATGGTGCGCCAGAAGGTGCCCTTCATGACAAACACGATCGGACTCAACTGGGCCGGCCCGCTTATTCTCAATATGGGTTCGGAGGATCAGAAGAACGCCTATATTAAAGGCATCCTGAACGCCGAGGACATCTGGTGCCAGGGCTTCTCCGAGCCCGACAATGGTTCGGATCTCGGCAATGCGCAGCTGCGGGCCGAGCCCGACGGCAAGGAGTTTGTGCTAAACGGCAGCAAGATCTGGACCAGCCTCGGCAAGCACGCGAAATATATGATCCTGCTGGCGCGCACCAACTTGGCCGCCACGAACAAGTATGAGGGTCTCAGCTTCTTCCTTATCCCGATGAAGATTGCCGGCATCGATGTCGTGCCGATCCGAAAGCTCACGGGTGAGTTCGGCTTCAACCAAACCTTCTTTGCCGATGCGCGCATTTCGGAGTCCTGCCTGATCGGACAGGAAGGTGGCGGTTGGCAGGTAGCGATGGCGACGCTCGCCTTCGAGCGCGGCGCGGTCGGTGGACAGGCCGGCGGGCACTCCATGATGAGCAAGGAGGTATCGGAAGTGGTCAGGCTCGCTCGCGCGGCGCAGCGCAACGGCCATCCGGCGATCGAGGATCCGGTCATTCGTGATCGGTTAGTGCAGCTCATCATGGAAGAACGTTCGCTCGCGCTCAACTCGGCGCGCGCGCGGATCAAGCCGCTCGTCGCCGAACGGCCAGGCTCGATAGACATGTCCAGCAAGCTGGCTGGCAGCGAATATCAACGCAGACTGAACCAGTTCGCGCTTTCGCTGCAGGGCGCCAACGCGGCCTATTATGTCGGCGACAAGAATGCGTATGAGCGCGGCCAGTGGCAGCGCTCCTACTTCAATTCCTTCTCGGCGACGATCGGCGGCGGTACGAGCGAGATCCAGCACAACATCATCGGCGAGCGCGTGCTCGGTCTGCCGAAAAGCTAAGCGAGACACCGATCATGTGGGATGCAGACCAAAGGCCTGTCATCAAGTTCAGCGATGAGCAGGAACAGTTGCTGGGCGTTGCAACAAATTTCGCGCGCGACAAGTTCCCGCTGGACCGGGCGCGCAAGCGCATCGCCGCGTCGGAAGACCTGGATCGTTCCGTCTGGGAAGAGATGGTCTCGCTCGGCTGGCTCGGTATCGCCATCCCAGAAGAATTCGGCGGCAGCGGACTTGGCCTCGCAGAAGTCGTGACGGTCGTCGAGCCGCTCGGCCGGCATCTGGCGGGCACGCCGCTCGTCTCGACCACGCTCGTGGCGCAGGCCATCCTCGTTGCGGGCACGCCGGCGCAGAAGGGCGTTTGGCTGCCCAAGATCTGCCAGGGCGCGATCGCGGCGCTGGCTTTGGTCGAGCCACATGGAGACTGGAACCTCAAGCACCTCACGGTGCAGGCGCGGCCTGAAGGTGACCGGCTCGTGCTGTCGGGCATCAAGACGTTCGTTACCGATGCGCTCTCTGCCGAACTGGTCCTCGTTTCGGTCGCGTTGGCGAACGCGCAGGCACTGGTCCTGCTCGACAAGGCGGCGCTTGGCGCGGCCGTCATTGAACGGGAAGTCGTCATCGATGAGACGCGGCGCTCCTACCGGATCAAGTTCGACGGCGTGAGCGTCGCGACAACCAACCTGCTGCAACCTTCGCTCTCTGCGGCCGCACTGAAGCAGATCGACGAGGCGGCATGTCTCCTGCTATCGGCGGAAATGTGCGGCGGGGCAAGTGGCGTGATCGACACCGTCGTTGACTATCTCAAGACGCGGAAACAATTTGGACGCCTGATCGGCTCATATCAGGCTCTCAAACATCCCGTCGTCGACGCCCTGCTCATGCTCGATGCCGCGCGCTCGCATCTCTACTACGCGGCGGGCATTTTTGGGGATCCGATAGAAGGTGAGCTTGCCGTCCGAATGGCGAAAGCGCTTGCGGGGGATGCGCTTACTTTCGCGTCAGACCGGGCGATCCAGTTCCATGGCGGTTTCGGCTTCACTTATGACTGCGACGCACAACTCTACCGGCGGCGCGCCATCTGGTGTGAGGCTCAGCATGGCGATGCGGCGCATCAGCGACGCAAGCTGGCTGACATGATGCTCGACCTCCAGACCTGAGCCGCCGCGGCAGGTCCGTCACGTTGAGCAAACAGCGGGGGAAATCGAGGGCCGAAAAGAATTGACGGCTTAACTCGTTGAAGACGCGACAATCGAAGAATCTAGAGCATGATCTGATTCAAAGTCATCAGATCATGCTCTAGGTGCGTCGGTTAGGAGCCGCGCGATACGACCAAATGGGCAGAATTGGTCGCCCGTTTAGGCTTAAGGCCAGATTTTCAGAACGCTCCCAGACCCGCCTCGCGCAAGTGTGGGTACCGACTCTGGTAGCGGCCTGGCTCCCCTGCCAATTTATCTAGCAGGCGCAAGCACGTAGGCTGCGCCCGACAAGATGCCACTAGGCACCATTCTTCCATGACTTCCCATGCCTCACATTGTGGTGTTTCGTTCGCCGGGGAAAACGCCGGGCGTTGAGTTCATCCATGGACAGAAAAAATCTCGACAGACTCCGTCAGAAATACGCAGCGGCCGGAGCCGACGACATCCACGATCCGGAAATGAAGAAGCTGAGCGCGGCGCTGTTCGATCGTCCCGGCAAGCGCAAGCTGCCCTATGGCGGAGTGCCGACGCTCCTCGATGCGCCCTATCAGGAGACGCTCGCCGATCTCGACATCGCACTCGTCGGCGTGCCGATGGATCTCGGCGTCACCAACCGGCCCGGTGCCCGGTTCGGGCCGCGCGCGGTGCGCACGATCGAGCGCATCGGCCCTTACAATCATGCTCTGAAGATTGCGCCTTCGGTGATGTGCAGGATCGCCGACGTCGGTGATGTGCCGTTTCGCGGCCGGTTCGATTTGGAGTCCGCGCTGCAGGACATTGAGGCGTTCTTCACGACGGTCAGACAAGCCGGCGTCAGGCCGCTTTCCGTCGGCGGCGATCACTCGATCACCTACCCGATCCTCAAAGCGCTGGGAGCGGAGCGGCCGGTCGGCATGATTCACTTCGATGCGCATTGCGACACTGGCGGCGCTTTCGACGGCTCGAAATTCCATCACGGCGGACCGTTCCGCCTGGCGGTGCTCGACGGCGTGCTCGATCCCAAGCGCACGATCCAGATCGGCATCCGTGGTTCGGCCGAACTGCTTTGGGAATTCTCCTACGATTCCGGCATGACGGTCGTGCACATCGAAGAGGTGGCCGAGCGAGGGCCGCAATGGGTGATCGCCAAAGCGCGCGAAGTGGCGGGTGAGGGACCCGTCTATGTTTCGTTCGATGTCGACGGGCTCGATCCCGCGTTTGCCCCCGGCACGGGCACGCCGGAAGCCGGCGGACTGACACCGCGCGAGGCGCAGACAATTCTGCGCGGGCTCAAAGGCCTCGACATCGTCGGCGGCGACGTAGTCGAGGTAGCGCCGCAATACGATGCGACGACCACCACCGCCATTTCCGCCGCGCAGATGCTGTTCGAGATTCTGTGCCTGATGGCGCTGTCGCCGGCAAAGGTGAAGTTTTGAAGGGGACACGATACATTGTCTTTTGAAGGGGACACGATACGTATTTCCCGATTGATGGAAATATGTCTCGCGCCTCTCTATTCTATTTTTTCAAATGGTAGACAGCTCTTGAGGCGATAACCAATGCTCAATCGTGGCGCGTTGCTCGTTCGTCCCGCCCGGCCTTACATCGATTGGGCACTCAGCCTCGACGCTTCGGGACTGGCACCTGATCCGGAAGGCGAGGCGACCGTCTATCTCATTCCCGATTTTGAGGATACGGGCGACGCCGAAACCGTGCTGAGAGCGGTCTTCAG
>JACQDN010000006.1 GCA_016201105.1 Pseudomonadota bacterium | reverse complement strand
CGCGCAGCCGTTCGTGTATTCAACCGGCCTGATCGAGATTCCGATGAACCCGATCAGCGACATCGGCGCGTTTCGCGGAGGACGCTGGCCGATCGAAGATTTTCTGAAGGCGATCCGCCTGGGAGTCGAATGGGCCATCCAGAACAAAGCGGTCTACGATTTCCTGGCCCACCCCTCGTGCCTCTTGGCGACCGACCCGAAATTCCAGGCCATCGACCTGATCTGCGACCTCGTCCGCGCCGCCGGCGACAAAGCCCGGATCGTCGACCTCGACACGATCGCCAAGGGCGTCAAACCGGCGAAAGCCTAGCCGCGCGATCCCTGTCGGGGTGAAAGATTGCCATGTCGAGAAGATCACCACGAGGACGCGCTCCGGCACAAGGATCAATGCGTGAACCCAATGCGCACCATGCTGCGCGGCCGTCTGTGCCGCGCCTCATGCAGCCGCCAGAGATGAAAACGAAGTCGTATGTCACTGGCGTCGAGAAATTGAACGGCTACGACGCCTGGGCACTGTTCGAAGCTTGCGCCTTGGGGGACGTGCCGAAAGTAAAGGCACGCCTGAAGCATGGGGCCCGTTGAGGCATGACGCTCGAACATTCTCATCCCGATGTCGCCCACGAGATGGCGGCTCACCAGCGCGACATCTCGGTGTCCGAGTTCTTCCTGAAGAACCGACACCTGCTCGGTTTTGATTCGCCGTCGAAAGCGTCTCTGACCACCGTCAAAGAGGCGGTCGATAACGCGCTGGATGCCTGTGAAGAGGCCGGCCTTCTTCCCGAGATCCGGGTCGAAGTTTCGAACGCAGGGGACGGAGTGCTCAGCGTGTCTGTGGAGGACAACGGACCGGGAATCGTGGAAGAGCAGCTCGGACGCATCTTCGGAAAGTTGCTCTACGGCTCGAAATTCCACAAGCTCAGTCAGTCGCGCGGCCAGCAGGGGATGGGGATCGCGGCGGCGGGCATGTATGCGCAGCTCACGACCGGAAAACCCCTGCACGTTCTCAGCCGCGTGCAGGGTGAATCCACGGCGACAGAGCTCTTCGTGTCCATCAACACGGCGAAGAACCGACCCGACATTCAGGGGAAGAAGAGAGTCGCCTGGGATCACTCGCACGGCACGCGTGTGGAAGCACAGATCGAAGGTCACTATCCCAGGGGCCGCCATTCCATCAGCACATACCTGAAGCAGACGGCCATCGCCAATCTTCACGTGACCATTCACTTTCGAGGCCCGCACGGCGAGCAGTGGGACCACGAGTGCAGCTGCACCGACCTGCCTCCCCGCCCGGTGAATGTCAAACCGCATCCGCGAGGCGTTGAGCTGGGCCAGCTCATTCAGATGCTGAACAACACCGAGAGCCGCACGTTGTTGCGGTTTCTCGAAAAAGACTTTTCCCGCGTGGGACGGAAGACGGCCCGCAGGATTATCCGACAGGCGGATCAGAACCTGACAGAACGTTCGTACCCGAAGCGGATCGCGCATCGGCAGTCGCAGGCGCTTTACCGGGCAATCCAAACGGTGCCGATTTCTGGTCCCCGCACAGATTGCATTGCTCCCATCGGCGAACAGCGGCTGGCAGAAGGGTTGCACATCGAGTTTGATGCGAGCTTCTACACAGTGACGACACGACCTCCCGCGGTCTACCGCGGCAACCCGTATCAGATTGAGGTTGGCCTCGCTTACGGGCAGGCAGCGGGCACGCACCTGGAGCTGGATGAACACGGACACATCCACAAGGCGACACGGCAGCGATTGAACACGACACCGGAGCTCGAGCATCGAGCCGACGAGCCTGCGTATCTGTTGCGTTTTGCGAATCGAGTGCCCTTGCTCTTTGACCAGGAAGGGTGCGCGATCACCAAAGCCGTCATGCAGACGAATTGGCGCTCGTACGGCCTTGAGCAGGCGAAAGGCGCCTTGCCTCATGCGCCGCTGGTCATCCTGGCCCACATGGCCTCCGTGTGGGTCCCGTACACGTCCGAGGCGAAGGAGGCGATCGCCCCGTATCCGGAGATCGTGAAAGAAATCCGGCTCGGCCTGCAAAGCTGCGGCCGGCGGCTGGCCGCACATCTGCATCACGAGACTCGCGTCAGCGACGAATTCGATAGGCGGACGCACCTGGAGAAATACCTGCCGCACATCGGGGTCGCGCTCCAGACAATCCTCGCGTTGAGCGACGACGAACGGGAACGGATGATAGCCAGCCTGGACAACATACTGCACGAGAAACGGAGGTTGTGATGGCAAGCAGCGACCCGAAGCACGACGGCGACGCTCCCCACAGGACTGACCTGGATGCCAGAACCCTCGCATTTATCGACGGCATTGCCAGCCGTGTCTGGGAAACCATCGCGCGGGGCGAGCTGCCGGCGATCGATATTCTTGTTCGCGGTCTGAGCAACGTGAGTTACGACCCGCAAAAGGGATACCTTGAACTCGGCGAGATTCACAAATCGCGGACACTGACCGTCAATACGATCCGCTCCTTTGCGCAAACTCTCAGGCTGATGGCGGCATCCCACGACATGGTGCAGAGTGACGACTTTGCCACGAAACGGGAGGTCTACTACGTGAGCAAGAACTGGGGGGATTGTCGCTTCGATGATCAGCCCGAATCCGACGCGATCATGGACGACATCGAGGCTTTGGCGTCTGTGCAGGGATTGTCGCGCGAGCAATTGCGTTTCTACGCCGATTCGCACGGCGGCTCGGTCGCCGGGGAACTGGTCGTGGTCGATTCGCATTCACAGAACGGCGCCGAGATTGAAATTGACTGTCGCAATCTCGGTACCGGTGCCTACAGCATTCCCCGCGCGGTGGAACACCTGGGCTTTCGCTCGAATGCGGAGTTTGTGCTGGCGATCGAGACCGGGGGCATGTTCCAGCGCCTGAACAACCACCAGTTCTGGAAGAAGGCTAACTGCATCCTGATCGAGATGGGTGGAGTTCCTACGCGAGCCACTCGTCGCTTCCTGCGACGGCTGACGGACGAGATGGACCTGCCCGTCTACTGTTTCGTCGATTGCGACCCTTATGGATTCGCGAATATTTATCGGACGCTCAAAGCCGGGTCGGGCAACGCGGCACATATCAACCAGTTCTACTGCGTGCCACGGGCGCGTTTCCTGGGAGTCACCCCGCGCGATATCCGGGACTACGGGCTCGAAGACGCCACGCATCCGCTGAACCCGACTGATATCAAGCGGGCCCGGGACGCCATCCAGAACGACCCCTTCTTTGCCGCCTATCCGCAGTGGATTTCCGCCATCGAGCAACTCCTGTCAATGGGCGTGCGCGCGGAGCAGCAGGCGCTCGCCAAGTGGGGCCTGAACTTCGTGATGGATGAATATCTCCCAAGAAAGCTCGCCGACAAAAACAGCTTCCTGCCGTAGCCGCCTGCGCCGATCGATGCAGCACTCGTCCGACCCGGTCGAGATATTCCTGGCACAATGCCACGGCGACCGATTCCATGACGGCATCGCAGATCGAATCGGGATGCCCCAGTCCTTTGCGCTCGACAAGTTCCATCGAACGCCGTGCAACAGGGACGGCGTTCGATGATTCGACCACGACGTTCGACATGAGACGGAACTCCGAGAAAACCCTGGAGAGAAGAGGACGCAGTTGACGCGGTGGCTCATACCGCCAGCGGGAGATGGCAGGCATTCTTTCCGATGAACGGACATGTCGAGCATGTCAGGTCATCTTTGGAGAATGCTTCGGAACATATGTATCAGGAACCAGGAGCAATGGAGCATCTTGATCAATGTCATCTCAGGGCAATTTGGGCGCTGAAATCTCTGGTGGCTCCCCGGTCAGCGATTCGAGGAAAGCAACAACAGCCGGTATTTCCGTAAAAGTCAGCGCCAGAAGGGGTTTGACATCCACAGGGAGACCATCGGCTGCCTCCGGCGGAATTCCACGATAGTAGAATTCGACCACCTCGGAGAGCGTCTTCCGTGAGCCGTTGTGCATGTAAGGACCGGTCTCTGAGATGTTTCTCAAGGACGGGGTGCGAAATCGACCCTTGTCCTCTTTCTTTCCCGTCACAAACATCCGTCCGTCGTCTTTGGAGGAGAGCCCCAGCCGATAAAACTTCCCGTCGCTGAGCAGCGGTCCCCGATGACAGCGGACACAATCGGCGTCTCCGACGAATAACTCGAGCCCCCGTTTCGCCTCGGCCGACAGGGCCTCCTTTTCACCCCGCAAGTAGCGGTCGAACGGCGACGGCTGCGTGACCAGCGTTCGCTGGAAAGCGGCCAGTGATTTGGCAATGCCGTCCCGATTGACGTTCGCACCGAAGACTTTCTGGAATTGCTGAACGTAGCCGGGGATGGCATTCAGTTCCCGTTCCAGCTCGGCGAGATCTTGATTCATCTCGTCGGGTGACTGAATCGGCCCGAGAGCCTGCTCTTCGAGGCTCCTGGCGCGGCCATCCCAGTCGTATCCCTCAAAAAAACTGACGTTCAGGAGTGACGGCGTATTCCGTCCCAGAATCTTCCCATCATGTCCCTTCGCTCGGGGCAGACCGTCGCCGAACGCTTTCTCCGGGAGATGGCACGTGGCACAACTCATGCTGTTATCACCCGAAAGGCGGGGATCGAAGAACAACTGTTTCCCCAAGGCGACCTTTTCGGGCGTCATTGGGTTGTCCTTCGGAGCGGGCGCCGTCTGCGGCAGCGGGACCAGAAGTTGTTCCCTCGATTCGCCCTCGGCTGGGTCCGCAGAAAGGCAAAGCACGGACGCGAGCAATACAGCAGACAATAAGAGGACCAGGACGAGGCGGCGTAGAATTCGCATCTCAAGAATGTACAGGGCCATTCGACTGGAATTTCGATTCTCCGTCCCCGGTCGAGTCTGTTCGACTTTCGTGATTCCAGCGAGCAGGTCGCGGGCGTCGGAATCGACCGCATCAAGGGGAACAAAAAGCCCCTCGATGCGGTCTCCGCATAGAGAGGCTGTCACAACCTCGTCACTCCTGCCCGGACATGAGCAGGCGGTCTACAGCTGAATTATCAGCCGAGGCTCCCCGGTAGTCAAATCTTTTACGCAGGGACTGGCCCGGACGAGAGTAGACCGAGTTGAGAAGAGAAAGGACCAATCCGGGCGAGGCGCCGCCTGGCAAGCGCCGTCTATTCTACTTTCTCTTCTCAACTCTCTATTTTTTGCGGCTCAGCCGCAAAAAATCGGGGCGACAGGATTTGAACCTGCGACCTCTTGGTCCCAAAAATAGGGATGCAACCATGCTGAATTTTACGAAAGTTCTGACGTGCAACAGCTTACGATCATCCCACGCCTTTTGCAATCAGACGCATTCCGAAGCGAATTATTGCGGCTATTGACCGTACATTTGGCACCGGCCTGCGTGAATCACGGTACGCCGAAGGCATCCGCACGAAGCGCGAGGGCAGCATGATTCTTATTCTGTCCGAAAGCGGAACGCGATGGGCAGCGTTACGAGGCCTGCAGCTGCAGCGTCCGTGATCGTGGCGAATTCTTCATGTTGCCGATACCCTTGGATTCGCCGGTCGGGACGTGCTGGACTCCGTTCCAGAAGGCTGAAACATGCTTACCGTCCCGGCCGGCTTCTTTTGCGTTGGGTGTTCAAGCTTGTTTCCGACTTTCCGCCTGGACCGAATGCTCCGCCGGGGCGCAGAGTGGCGGCCGAAACAGGCCCTGGAATCTTCTGCGAACCAGCCCGTCTGGCGAACCGATATTTACCTGGTCGAACAACGCCGGGCGGCTGGTGATTTGCGCCGGCAGAATGATCAAGATGCCAAGCGGGCTGCCCACGGGCGGCCGGCTCCCTTTGGAGACAGAACCCGGCCTCTGCGAGTGGCTGGGTTCTGTCGTTTTGTGCGCCCCTCCGCAGACCACGGGCCTGCTCTCAATAAGCCCCCCGTCACCGAGTGCATTTGTCCGAAGGGATCTGCCCCATGCCGCGGGAACATGAGCTCGCAGAGGGGCTTCGATTCGACAGATTTGCAGGCGACTACGACAGCCAGTATTCAGCATGCCCCGTTCGCACGACAGTCCGAAACCGTCTTGTCGAGATCGTTCGAGCGCTCCGACCGCACCTCGTCCTGGACGTCGGCTGCGGTACGGGAACGGCGCTCATCGCTCTCTCGCCTGAAATTGACCTCGGCGTTGGGGTCGACGTGAGTCACGAGATGCTGAAGGCTGCCGAACGCAACGCCCTCGAAGCGGGAGCGGAGAACCTGAAATTCGCAGTCGGCTCTTTCCACGACCTGGCCGGCGATCACCAGTTCTGGCCGACGGGCAGGCACCCCGATGTGATTATGCAGAGCTATGCGCTGCATCATCTGCCACGGGACGAGAAACGCGCGGCGATCGACAGCATGGTCAGAGCGCTGTCGCCGGGGAGGGGATTCGTGGTCCTGGGGGATCTGATGTTTTTCGACGATCCAGCAGGGCTGGAAGCAGAGTACGCTGCCGCGGGTTACGACCCGCAGAACGACCGCCCCGAGACGGCCGCAGTCCTGGCGACGATGCTGGAGGACTCGGGCTGCGTCGTGCAAACGCACCCGGTTCACCCCCTGGCGGGGATCGTACTGGGAGAACGGCGAAAGCCCGGGGCATGACGACGGCGCAGGCAGGGTTTTCGGCTTCGTGATCCTGCAGAAAAGGCTGCGCGGGTGTGTACAATCCTGTGCATCGATGCCGTTTCGCCGACTGCCACGCAGTGACGGCGCGGTGGGCAACATCGGCCTCGCACGGCCGGCATTCCTCGATCACGGTCAAAAATGAACGAACCCCAGGACGACAACGTCGACACCCAGGTCAGCGAGCGGCTGCACAACGTGTTGACAATGATCATGTGCCCGATCGCCGGCTGCTGGAGCCTGCATGGCGCCGAGACGGCGGTCTATTTCGACGAGAGCACGGAGTCATTCGTGCTGGAGGCCTGGCCTGTCACCGTCGAACAGCCGGAAGACCACGCCGGAAATGGCCATGCGGACGACCGGGATTACATGTACGAATTCGCCTCGTTTGACTTCATCGAGCTCGTGAAACAGGTGCCCCTGAAGGAATTCCATTTCAGCCAGCAGAATGCCGTCTTCGAGATTGGCTGGTCGGAGCTCGGGCACGATCTGGAACTGCGGGTGCATCTCGAGCCGGCGGTGGAGCGAGAAGAGGGATGAGGTCAGGGGGCTGGAATTCGCGCCCAGACGGTCACTGTCCCAGCTGCTGCTCGAACCGCTCGACCGCTTCGCGGCTGGTGTACCAGCGCCCCTTTCGCACGTTTGCTTCGAGCACCCTTCCGCCCAGGCCCTTGGTTGTCCAGCTCTGCAGGATCTCGGCGTGGACGCGAAGGCTTTCTGGATTCTTCGCAACCGACTTCCCCCAGAAAAGCTTTGCGGCCTCTTCGAGCGTGATCGGCTTTTCGTGATTGAGCGAAATTCGCGCACCACGCATACCTGCCTCAGAATAGCCGTGGTGATGTAATAGCTGGACCAGAAACTCCCGGATTTCGATGATCTGGCGACGCAAGTCTGCGAGATCGCGATCACTCGTTGTGGCCGTCACGGTGCCGGGAGTGATCGAATCCGCGGCCTTCGATTTGCGATTCCTCATGGTATGCTCCCCGTTCTGATTCGGGATCGATTTCGCCCGGTCGCACCGATCCGGATGCACGGGCGTCCGCCGATAGTAACAGACGAAACCGACTGTTTATCGTGGGGCAATTCTGAACCGATCAGGTTCTCTGAATCGGTCGACGGTTTTGTCGCTGCCACCGCTCTGGCATGATTGGCTCCGGCGGGACCTCTGCGCCGAGGAGCCAGTCCCCGATGTCTCAGAACAAGGAATCCAGCCATGCGCCCCAGGAAAGCTTATTACTCCGTCCATAGTCTCTGCGACGGGACGATTTACGTTGCAGTACCGACCCGCAAGCCGGCCAAGTCGAGCTTCGACCCGAAACCCGTGATCGACGAGGAGGGGGTCTTTCGATGGTACGTCGACAAGGTCGACGCCCCGCTCCCCGACGGCGATCGATACGCCGTCGTTCGCAATGTCTGTATCGCGACGTCCCTGAATGTCCGGCGAATCGTCCGGCTCCAGGTCGAGCATCGCCTGGAACGCCTTGAGCAGGCCGTGGCTGCCATCGGGGTACAATTAAATCGGATCGAAGCGAAACTTGATTCCCAGATGCGATGATCGCAAGCGGAAATGCAGCCTCTCCATCGATGCCTGCCTCTGAATGTTGGATTTCATGTTGCCGGAATCGTCTGTTTGAAGAATAGTTCTTTGTAGGCGTGATGTTGGTTGCACGGGCATCAGAGGTGACCCCGTCGCACAATACGACCACGCCGGTTAGCAGAACATCACAGGCCATGCAGGGTCCTAGCGGGAGAGTCGGCCCATGAACGAATTTCAGCAAGCCATTGCCATTCCAGTGTTTACGATCATCGGCGGACTTGGAATTTGGATCTGGCGCAAACTCAAAAACGGCGACCTGAACGTCCGCGGAAGCGTGACGATCACGTGGGCGAGTCCCCAAACGAAGAAACAGAAGCGACATGGCCGTGTCGTACGGCACCAATCCCATCGCGGGAAACAAGGAAAACATCGTCCGGTACAGGTTTCTCGACGAACGAAACAACCGCCGCCGCGACGCGGTCTTCGGGCCGAATAAGCCGCGTGGCGGTGGAATACGGCCTCGAACGCCGCGTGCTGCTGCTGCACGGGCCGGTAGGCAGGCCCAAGAGCACGATCCCCCGCCTGCTGTAGCGCGGGCCGGAGCGATCTCGGCGGACCGCCCGAGGGACTGGATGACAGGCGTGGGCGCCGCGTGTTTCTCTCGGAACCGGACCGCGCCGGCATCGGCACGTTCCAGCCCAAAGACGAGAAGAACCAGGATTCCACCGAGCTGACGGGGGACATCAACTACCGCAAGATCGCCGAGTACGGCAGCGAAAGCGATCCGCGGGCGTTCAACTTCGACGGGGAATTCAACGTCGCCAACCGCGGGATGATCGAATTCATCGAAGTTCTGAAGCTGGACGTTGCGTTTCTGTACGACCTCCTGGGGGCGTCGCAGGAACACAAGATCAAGCCCAAGAAGTTCCCGCAGACCGACATCGACACGGTGATCATTGGGCACACCAACGAACCCGAATACCGCAAGCTGCAGTCGAACGAGTTCATGGAGGCTTTGCGCGACCGCACGGTGAAGATCGACGTGCCCTACGTCACAAAGCTCTTCGACGAGATTCACATCTACGAGAAGGATTACAACAGCCGCCGCGTGCGGGGCAAGCACATCGCACCGCACACCGTCGAGACAGCCGCCATGTGGGCCGTGCTCACCCGGCTGGAAGAGCCCAAGAACGCCGGGCTGACGGTGCTGCAGAAGCTCAAGCTGTACAACGGCAAGACGCTGCCCGGCTTCACGCAGGACAACGTCGAGCAGCTCAAGGCCGAGGCGAAATCCGAAGGCATGCAGGGGATTTCCCCGCGGTACGTGCAGGACAAGATCTCGAACGCGCTGGTGGCCAACGCCAAGTCGTCGAACCTCAACCCGTTCATGGTGATGAATGAGATCGAGAACGGCCTCAAGCACCATTCGCTGATTCCCAGCGAAGAGATCCGCGAATCGTACCGGCAGCTCATCCAGGTCGTGAAGAACGAGTACACCGACATCGTGAAAAACGAGGTGCAGCGGGCGATCGCCGACGACGAAGAGGCCCTGCGGGCTCGCGGTTGCCTGCTTGCCTCGGCCGGGTTAGTCTGACCAGCGGTTCCATGCGGTCAACGCAGGGTCTGGAGCGTTCCACAATGCGCCTTGCCATCGCCTGCTGTCTCGTCTGGATATTCGGGTCAGCAGCGCTTTCCGGCGCCGCCGAGCCGCTGAAGCTGGGTACCACGCGGCAATTGTTTTTCGACGACCGCGTGGTGGACTCGATGCAGGGTTTGAAGCGCGTCTGGCACCAGCCCGAAAAGTTTCCCACGCCCGTCCTCGCGCGAGAACGATCCTGGGAAGGCCAGGGGCCCTACGTCTACGGCACCGCGCTTCGCGATTCGTCGTCCGGTCTGTTCAAGCTCTGGTACAACTGCTACGCGGGGGGCCGGCCCGACTATTACGTGTGTTATGCGACTTCACGCGACGGCCTCCGCTGGGATCGGCCCGCCTGCGATACCGTTCGCGATCCGCGATTGCCCGCCGGGAATAACGTCGTGATGCTGGGGAGTGGATTGACCGATTACCGTCAGTGCCTGTCCCCCAGCGTTCTCTTCCGGCCGGATGAGCCTGATCCCGCCCGCCGCTACGCGATGCTGTACTGGGACATCAACGCGGGGCGCAGCGTGCGTTTCTTCGGCATGTGCCTGGCATATTCTCCGGACGGCATGCACTGGACGAATGCTCCTGAGAACCCGGTTTTTGACGGCGCCAGCGATGTGACCGATGCATGTTATGACCCGGTCGGCCGTCGTTACCTGCTGCACTACAAGATCTGGCGGGTCGAAGGCGACGTCGTGGCCAGCAAGACCCCCCGCGGTACGGTCGGCAAGGTCAGCTATTGGCCGACCTGGGACACAATCCCACTCGACGGCGGAAAAGTGAGGTTCCAGGGGCGGCTGGTCGACTACACGGCGGACGATACGAGCCCCGTGACGGCCGAGGTCGACTTCGCACGGGAACCAGCGTACAGGCGGGTGGTGGCGCGTGCGGAGTCGAAGGACCTGATCCATTGGACCAACGCCCGATTGGTCTTCGAACTGCCCGAGAAGGGGGATCCGAACGGATGGTCGACGTACGGCATGTCGGTGTTCCCGTATGAAGGCCGTTACCTGGGTCTCTTGCGCGTCTTTCATGACGATCGCGAGATCGACCTGGAATTGGCACACAGCCCTGACGATCGCTCGTGGCAGCGTTCCAATCCTGGAAAGCCGTTCATCCCGCGAGGGCCTGGAAACAGTTTTGACGCGGGGATGGTCTTCTCGTCGATCGCGCCAGTCACGGTGGGCGACGAACTGTGGTTCTATTACGGCGCGTTTACGGGTCACCACGGGGTCGCGAACGAGCAGCAGTCCATCGCAATCGGGTTGGCTAAGTTGCGCCGCGACGGATTCGTCTCCTTGACGGCCGGCGACGACGCAGGTGAATTCGTCAGCGTACCCATCCGATGCGAGGGGAACCGATTGGTGATCAACGCGGTCGCCAATCGCGGGAGCGTGATCGCGGAAATCCGCGACGAAAAGGGTGCTCCGCTCCCCGGCTTTGCGTTCGCCGACTGTGACGAATTCCACGGTGACGCGGTGTCGCACACTGTCGCCTGGCACGGCAAGTCGGACTTGAGCCGCCTTCAAAGGCAGACCATCCGACTGGCCTTCCGAATCCAGCGAGCCGGGCTCTTCGCCTTTCAATTTGGCAGCGCCCCGGCACGGTGAAAGATCGGCTAGGCTGCCCGTCGCCTCCTTCCCTGGATTACCGTCAGTGGCGACTTGCATCGATTTGGTCCAACCTGTGTAATCGTCGGTGAGAAAGGAAACGACCCCACAGGTAGTCCCAAGAATGGCTACGAAGATCCCTGCGCTGATCACTCACCTGCGCCGCGTGGCGATCGTCGGTCTTCCGAATTCCGGCAAGACGGTGCTTCTCACGTCGCTCTTGATTCATTTGGAAAACCGGTCCGCCGCCCTGACCGACGGAGGAAAGTGGAAGATTAAGAGCTTCCGGCCACGACAAAAAACGACAATCGGCAAAGAGCTGCCGGAATTCCCGTACAAAAGTTACCGGAGCTACCTGCAGGAAAACTGCGTGTTTCCGACGAAGACGACCAGCGAAACAGTCTTTTCGTTTGACCTGGATCTGGCAAACGGCAGGATGCAAAAACAATTTCAAGTGGAATTGCTCGACGTCCCCGGGGAGCGGTTCTACGACATCGGGATGTGCGGCTGCGGTTATGCGGAATGGTGCGACGAATTAGAGAAATCCTGGCGAGAAGAGCACCATCCATCGATGGAATCTTACCGAAAGCTTTTCGATTCGACGGAGCCTCTCGACCTGCCGACGGTGATTGCCGGGTATCGAAAGCTCCTCGCCGAACTGATCGCGGATTACCGGACGTCGATCGCTCCCTCCAGCTTTCGCGTGAACGCGAATGGGAACTCGATTCGCGGCCGCACTGCGGACAAGATTCTGACCAGTGCAGAAGCGAATCCTTGCGGTATATCGCTTGACCGGCAGTTTGCTCCGATATTTGATGCCGATCGAAAGCGCTACGGCGACATCACGGCGGTGATGAGCGCCCACTTTGATGCGTACCGGGACGACGTCGTCATGCCCCTGTTCCGAGAACTCAAGATTTGCGATCGACTGGTGCTGCTGATTGACGTACCGAATCTGCTCGCCGCCGGGGCGGGGGCGGTTGCCGATCAGAGTCATCTGATCATCCAGGTGTTGAAGGCGCTCCTACCGAAACAGGGAGTTTGGCGTTCCCTCGGCCGTGGTTTGCGAGATTTGGGGCTGAACATCGCATCAGCCGTGAATCGTTCGCTCCGGCCTGGAAAGGTGGAGCGAGTGGCATTCGTAGCGACGAAGGCGGACGTCGTTCCGATTTCTGATGTGCAGGAGAATCGGCTCTCCAGACTGCTGTCACAGGTCGTCAATCCGACATGCAGCTATCTCGAAGGAATCGACCACGAAGAGTTCGTCCTGAGCGCGGTCAAATCGACCAGCAAAGCTGACAAGCTCGACAACGAAACTTCGGGATACCTCTCTGGGCGATTGGAATTCGATTTAAGCACGAATCCACCGACGCGGCGCAAGCCCACAGATCCAAAAGTCGATTATGAGGTGCCACGACTCCCGAAAGAATGGCCGCCCAGTTTGGATGGCAGATTGGCCTATCCTCGTGTGTTCCCGGATTTGCCGCAGTTTCGAATGGTATCCCCCCATGAAGAGAATCTAAAGAAACTGTTTGACTTCATCATTTCGTAATTCACCGCAGTCGCAGAGCAATCGCGCCGGCGTATGTGCAGAACGGAGCTGTAATGCCCCCCGAAGATTTGGATGATCTTGTCGGCATTCCCATCGGACCGGCGCAGCAGGCTTCGGGAGATATTCGAGGAACGCCACGCACTTCGTCGGTTGGAATCGGCGGCCGAGATGCGGCCGACGAGCCAATTCCGCTCGGAAATCCAATGTCGGTGTCGGCAGTTTCTCCGGAAACACAGAGTCGGAGGGATGCCCAACGACAGAAAGAAGAAGCGAACCAGGCGCTGCAAAAGGTGCTGCAAGCCGACGCCGATCGAACTGACGGTATTGTCCGCCGGGCTTGCCGCGGAGTCTTTACCACGACAGTAGCAATCGTCGCGGGATTTGGCGGCTTGCTGCTGTGCACGCAGGTCATTCAGTCGATTCAGATTCTGGCCACGTGGCCATCTTGGTGGCAATGGATTGGTTGGGTTGTGCTCGTCGCGTGCTGTCTCGCGCTGCTGTGGTCCATGGGGCGGCTGATCTGGTTTTTCATTCGATTCCGGAGAAATCGCCCGCTCACTCGGAAGCTGCTCGATGAACGCCAACACATGCGCGAACTTGCAGGCCTCGCACAGGCAGCCGCGAGAGAGCAACTGAGCAGGTTCATGCAGGGGTATCCACTTGACTGCGTCGATCAGACTGCATTCCTGCGAAGATGGGGAATTGCCGAAAGTGAATTAGAAATGATGATGCGAAAGCGAACGGACCTGCTGGCCCCTGGAAACCTTCAGGATTCTCAGGCGTGGCAGGAGAGTTTTGAAAATTGCTTTCTGGTGCCTCTCGATACGGCGGCCGCGAAGATCATCAAGCACTACGCCGTCCTTACTGCGGCGAAAACCGCCGTCATCCCGTATGCACTGCTCGACATGGCGGTCGTGATTTACATGGGCACCTCCATGCTGGGATCATTGTGCCGCGTGTATCAGTTGCGGGCCGGACCACTCGATATGCTCTATCTTTTCGCTCTGGTAATGGGCCAGGCGTTTTTCGCAGGGGAAGTCGAAGAACATGCAGAGGAGATCGCCTCGTCGCTTAAGGACTCGCTCGAGAGCCTCGGTTTCGGCGACGCGGTGGAGGACGCCGCTTCCTGGGTCCCTGGATTGGGAAAAGTAGCACGCAAAGCCGGCCAAGGTTTCGCAAATGGCCTTCTGCTGAGTCGGATCGGCCGGAGTGCCTGTAAGATGCTGCGCCCGCTGAGAGCTGCATAAATGCGGTGCTCCAGGTAACCCAGCGGCGCCGCAGGCAGTGTCAGGAAGGGTCGCCGCCTGCCCGAGTGACTGTCGATTTGGCACTGCTGCACGGATACCGTGGTTTTTCGGGCGGGTCGTCTCTGTCGCGGTTGATGCGGCCGCATTACTGATAGACCGATTCGGTCTGCAGTGCGACAGCAAATCCGCGGCAGATTGGTGATTGAGAAGTCGGTGGCTCTTCGGCACAATAGGGGCCATGGCCGACCAGCCGATCCGAGGCCCCGAGCAGATCAGGCAAGATTGCACCCGCAAACTTCATGACGTGAAAGTCAGCGGGATGTTCTCGGCCATATCCAGAACTCGTACGATTGGTCCAAGAAGGCACTTTTGATGGCTCACTTCGCCTCTTATTGGCAGTTTTATGATGATCTTGACGAGCCACTCGTCGTGACGAGTTGGAGGATCGGCCTCGGCAATCGGGTGGCCGACGCAGCGAAGGGCGACGTTCTTTGGTTATTCACAAGTGGGAAGAAATGCCGGCGAAAGCTCGACAAAGATGAACTGCCAATCAAGGGAGTCGAAGACGGTCTGGCGTATTTGTCAGAAGTCTTTGTCATTCAGAGCATTGTCTCAGAAGTGGCAGGTCGGTTCAAATTGCTGGTGAAAGGAACAGAAAAGAAGTGCGTGGGGATTTTCCCGCCGCTCTTTATTGACGACATCGTGCGTCCTGAAGGCTGGAGTCAAAACATGCCGATCGGCAATCTGCGCCAAGGAGCGTGGCGGCTGCCTGCTGAAGTTGCCGCGATGCTTCAAAAGGAATTGAAGAGTCATGCCCCAGGTGCTTATCGAAAGGTCTTCGGTTATTGATCGTTCCGGGTGGAAAGGGTCAGAATTTGGTCATGGCGAAATCGCAGAAGAACCTGTTTGAGAATGCTCCCTTTGCATTCGCCGACCGCTTTTTGCAGGACCACGCCGGACAAATCATCAGCGATCCTCGAACGGCCATTCTGGAACTGATCGCCAATTCCTACGACGCCGGGGCCACGCAGATCGATATCAGTTGGCCGACCGAGAAGGGCGAAAAGTTTTCAGTGACGGACAACGGCATCGGCATGACGAAGGCCGAGTTCGAGAAGCGGTGGAAAACCCTTTGTTATGACCGGGTGGCCTGGAGGCGAGCCAGGATGCGTGGGACTCGATGTGAAGCCGGAGGTCTTCAAGGCAGTCCGAAAGGGTCGAATGACGATCCCGCTACGGAAACCGGTCGATTTCCCGCAAATGGCCGGAGTGCCGTGGTGTTCGGTTGCGACACTGAATTCAGGCAACGAAAAGATACATCGAGTCGTTGGCCCCGTGTCTTGGCATCGGGGATCGTGGGCATTGCCCATTCTCTGGTGGTACTACGATCCCGCCGCTTCAATGACTGAGTACAGAACGAAGGCACGGCTGTTGAAGGAGGAGTGGGGGCTGTGACCAGTGCCAGCGTGTTGCGTTGATACACAACACTCACAAGTGACACTCCACGAATGCCGCTGTTGCCTTAGAGGCTGACAAAAAACCGGCACGAGACGCTGGGAAACGTGGGCATTTCAACGTACGGGCAGAGGTTTTTTGTCAGCCTCTTAATCCGAAGGGATACAGCCACGGCAGGAGCTATTTTCTGATGAGCAAGATAAGGCATCAGCATCCGACGGAGGATGAGTTCCTCTTGTCGATTCGGTCTCGGCAGGCGGCAATACCGAACTGTCACGTTGTCCAGAATTGTGTCTTAAAGAAGGGGAAGCAGACCTATAAGGTCGCAAGCATCCTTCAATTCAAGAATCCTGCCACGGGAGAGATTTCGCACTCCGAACTTCATGTAAATGATTTTCCGTTTCGTGTCGGGACGGGAATTCAATGGGACGTTAAGGACCGCCTAAAGCATTGGGGCTGCAAAGACGAAGAGATCGAAAGGTTGAAGGCTTTTCTGGTGGCCTTCAAAGAAGCGGGAAGTCCTGGCGAGTACACCGTCATTCAGGGGAAACGCACGCCATCGCATGACGAACTTCTGAAGCTATTGAAGGAATTGGACTCCCCAAACCTTGTCGGGATCATTTCTGTTCTGGCCGACCGGTCAGAGGAGCTTCAGACCCTGCCGCCACTTGGAGAGACCGATAAGCGGCGTATGGTGGCTGCAGCGCTTCGGGCGTCCCACCGCATGACCGCCTTAGACGAATTGCGGAGGCTGATTCAGACGAATGCTGATGAAGCGGCTTTTCAATCGCTTCTTGACCGAAACTGGTGGATGCTTGGCGGCCAGTACGTGGAAAAAGTTCCGAAACGCCACTGGACTGACGAGGAAAACCTCGACATCATGCTCAAGAGTGCGGACAACGGATACGACATCATCGAACTGAAACGGAGCAACGCACAGCTTTTCAAGAAGCACAGAAACAAAATAATCGTGTCGTCCGACGTGAACGATGCTGTGAATCAGGCGGGACACTACATTTCGGAGATTGAACGACAAAGGGATCACTTTATCGCCCGGTATGCCACGGACCTGTACAAGATCAAGGCCAAAGTGCTTATCGGGCACGTCCCTGAAGGCGACGAAGACGAAGCGGACAAACGGCTCGCATTAAGAATGTATAATTCTCACCTGCATCATATCGAGGTCGTTACTTTTGACGGCGTGGTTCGGATCAGCGATCAGGTCATTCACGCAAACGTCGGTGAAAGCACACACTCCGCACCAGCGACCGGCAATGACGACATGGTGTCGTTCTGACAGGCCGATTCGAGCGCTTGCCGTCCACTCTACCGGTCAGGTCAGCGCGGGGCATCGTACAACGCTAAGCGCTGCCGCCGTAAATCATCAAATAATCTGCAATGCCCTCAAAGCCCACCATCAGCGAGAAAACCCGCTGCCTAGCCCAGGTCGCCCGTGCAAAGACCGACACCGACTTCGCCTTGTTCGCTCATCTCTCGAAACTCCGCAAGCAGATCGCCGATCTGATCAAGAAAACGAAAGGGGGAACAATTCCGGCGCCCCGATGCATGTTGTTGCGTTACGATTTCTTCCTGAAGCGGGGAAGGTTCTTTGAGCCGCAACCTCTGCCGAAGGGCATTCGACGTGGCAGGCCCAAGGAGTGCTATTTTAACTCGTTGAAGCTGGCTCTGCTGCAAGACGACCTGACTTACTGCGAAGGCTTCGTCGTGATTCCCCTCAGCAAAAGCAGGATGACCGACGTTGAGCATGGTTGGTGCGTGACGAAGTCCGGAACGGTGATCGACGTAACCCTCGAAAAGCCCGGCCTCGCTTACTTCGGAGTGCCTTACACTGCGAAGGAACGTGGTGGGTTCCAATCTTCTCTGCCACGGATCGACGCCATTCTCGCGAAGCAACTGGAGACGGATTTGAAGGAGCGGAAGTGAGGGAAAGGGGTGACAGGAACACGGTAAGCGGTGTTCGTTTGGTCGACTAGGAATTCCGCAGAGGAAATCAGAATGAACGAACGGCCTCATCTCGCCGACAACAAAATTCAGCAGTTCGTCCACGACGATGCCGCATACCTGCGATGGCTGGAAGCGAATCCAGAGGGATACGTCATCAATTCCTTTGTTCAGCCGACGAGCAATTACCTGATCCTACACCGGGCATCCTGCCGTCACATCAATACTCCGAATCGAACGAACTGGACCACCACCGGGTTCATTAAGACGTGCTCGTCGGATGTCTCGGCTCTGGAAGCGTGGACGGCTTCTGTAGCAGGCGGAAGCCCGAGTCCCTGTGAAGCCTGTAAACCGAGAGGTGCGATCCGGCGAGCATCAACGCCAACGACTCCCCATCGACCAGTTGAGCCTAAACAGAACTCGCCCGTTTCGCTCGTGCCGCAGGTTCCGTCGACGCAACTAGTTGGCAAGCACCGGGCGATTCCACAGACCATTTCGACGGGTTGCCCAGAACTCGATTTGGTGTGGGCGAGATTCTCAGGCGAAATCCTGAATCGGACGCACGTTCTGATCCCTGACGCAGAGGATGATCTGAATTGGCACGCTTTCCTCGGGCACAGCATCGACATGCAAGGCTTCCGGGCCGCCGAGTTCGTCGGCGTTGATCCGCTTACGAAGCCTGCCCCCAACTTCGTCCCGTTGAATATTCGTGGCATCGGCGTGACCGAGCTTGGGGCTTTGTGGAACGTGTCTCCGATTCGAGATCATCTACTCGGTGGGGCGAAGGGAACGCTGCTAAAAACGACCTTGGACGTGCTCAAGGCAAGCGGTGGCCCCACTGGACTTTCATTGGCGGAGGCGTTCGAGGCATTTCCTCATCGAAAGGGTCATTGGACCGTCAAGGCGTACCTGCAAAACTCAGTGGTTCTTGAACAGCACGGGTATTCTTTTCGTCGATGGCTCCAGCACGAATGCGACCGGTTAGGCGCTCGAGAGTTTCCACCGCCTGACTTTCGGAAGTTCGCAGGGAACGAAACTCTCGAAATGGCTCTTCGTCGTCGGCTAGAACAGACCTTTTGTCAGGTTGGCCCGGCCTTGGCGGCGTACATGATCTGTGATTGGCAGCTTTGGCTGTGGAACGAGGGCAGAACCGGGGTTTTCGCAAACTTCAAATTGGATTCATTCCACGAGGAGTTCGTCACGAAGTATGGACGAGGCGTCGTTCCAACTGGGGAGCACCTTTTCACTGATTGGTGGCTTTCGTCGTTTCCTGACCTGCCGCCCCGACTGGCGAACGAGTGCATCTGGTTGGGGATGGAACACGGGACGGTGTAAGTCGTTTCCGTTTCGATCCCGATCAAGCCGCCAAAGTCCCCCGGGCAAGGTCGTCGTGAATGAATCTGGGACGCTCGAAGCCCACCTGTCCAACCAGGTGAGTGTCGCGTTCGGCGTCGCACACCGCTGAATCTGAATTCCGCGGCCCGCGGCGGCATGTACAGTGAGAGGCCGCGGATTCGCCTTCGGCGATCGCCAGAATGAGCCCCGCCCGCTCCGGCCGATGAATGGCCTGGCTGTGTGATTCCCGCAGCATAGTCGCGCCGGCCCCCCCCTTCTGAGTCTCCGCGGCACTCCCTGCGCACACACACGAGCGATTTCCCAATCGCCCAGCGTGTCGGGGCGATCCCTTTTGTTCCCCGAAAGGAGTCCCCGAGATGAGCACGTCCGCCTCTGCCGTTGTGACCGAATCGCTGCCCGCGGCCTGGCAGCAGGATTTCCTGGCCCACCTGCTCCCGAAGGTCAAAACCCACGCCCGTTTCGGATTCCGCAGCCTGCCCCACTGCGAACGCGAAGAAGCCGAAGCCGATGCGGTCGCCGTCGCCATGGTGTTTTTCGTAAGACTGGTGAATCGCGGGAAGAACGCCAGCGAGTTGGCGCCTCGGATTGCCCAGATCGCCGTGCTGCGCGTCAAAGCCGGCAGGATCATCGGTACAGGTGAACGCAGGAACGATGTCCTGTCCCGCGTGGCCCGCCATCGCCGGGGATTTCAGGTCGAGAGCCTCGATACGGGCAGATCAGCCGACCAGGAAGGCTGGCAGTCGGTCCTGGTGGAAGACCGCAAGAGCACCCCGGCCGAGATCGCCGCGTCACGGATCGACTTCAGCGCCTGGCTCGGCGGCATGACTCACCGGCGCCGGCAGATCGCTGAGTCGCTGTCGGCCGGTTATCGGACGGAGGAAGTGGCCGAGCAGTTCCGGATCAGCGCAAGCCGTGTGTCCCAGCTCCGGCGTGAGTTCGAGGATTCCTGGCGTGAGTTCCAGCGGGAGGCTGACCGGCCGCACGTAGGCACTGCGGCCTGACTTCGGCGAACTGTCTCCGACTTGAGGCGGGGCACAGGGCTCCGCCTCGAGCTGGGCAACGGTAGCTGGTGGGATCGTAGTCTCAAACGTCAGGTCGGCCCTGCAAATTTCTCTTCCGGAGCTTCGGGCAGCATCCAGGCCACCCCCGCAGCGGGAATGAACAGGAAGCCGGCGTAGAGGAGCGCGAGGCGGTAATCACCAACCTTGGAGAACAGCCCGAACAGGACAGTTCCTAAACCGGCGGCGATCCGGCCGAAGTTGTAGCAGAAGCCCGCCCCCGTGGTCCGCAGCAGCGTCGGAAACAGCGGCGGCATGTACATCGTGAACAGGGCAAAAACCCCCTGAGAGAGTCCGATCGCCATGAACCCGTAATAAAGATTCTTATGGTCGAGCGGCGTGCTGTAGGTTGCCAGCATCGACAGAAAGTACGCCAGGCAGAGACAGGCAATCGCCCGCCGGTATTTCATCCAGCGCGCCAGGACGGCCGCGAGAAAGTTCCCTGCGATGGAGGCCAGCATCACGAGCCACATCGCCTGG
>JACQDN010000030.1 GCA_016201105.1 Pseudomonadota bacterium | reverse complement strand
GGGAGGGAGGGTCGAAGCGCAAAGCGCTTCGGGGAGGGGTCATGCCGTGTTGCGTAAATTGACGCTCTATGAAGACCGGTAACGCCGAGCCAGTTTTGACAATGCCGCGATCGCTGAACTGCCGCGGCATGACCCCTCCCCGAAATCCCCGCTCACTGCGTTCGCGATGATTTCGACCCTCCCTCAAGGGGAGGGTTGAATGGTTCGAACGGAGGCTAACCCGATGAGGAAATCAAGCCGAGGTGCCCTGTGATAGTATCGCTCAGCTGAGCCGCCGTCATTCGAAGAGACAGAACCCAGATCATGTCGAGCCAAGATCGCGGCACAACTCCCGGCATAGCGATCCCGCCGTTGCCCAGGCTCTATGGCCTGGAAGGCGAAATCCCCGCGAGCAGCCTGAAGCAAGCGATTTCGCAGCTGTGCGAAATCCTCGCCGCGCACGCAAGCGATCGTCAGCGCGTCGCGCTGCTGCTGGGAAATTCTGCCTTGTTCGCCGCCGCGCTCTTGTCCGTGTTCACACGCCAAGGCCGCGCCGTGCTGCTCAATCCTCACCTGACCGCCGGCGAAGTGGAGAAGGCGATGGCCGTCACCGGCGCAAGCCTTTTGCTCGCGCCGACGGACTATCCTGCAGAGAGAGAGCTTTCGGCTCTTCGCCCGCACCTGCTGCATGAGATATCGCTATCGACGATTGGCTCTTTAAAGCTGTGGCACGTCGGCGATGGCGGCGCGCAATCGACGCCGCGGAATCGCGAATTCGTCGATCCGCTGAATCGCGAATTCATTGTGCAGTTCACCTCGGGTGTCAGCGGCGTGCCCCTCGCGGTCAGCCGGAGCTATGAGCAGGCAGAGGACGAAGTCGCCAATTTTGTCGCCCGCGTTCGGCTTTCGAAAGACGATGTCATCGTCGCGGCCGTTCCCTTGTTTCACTCCTACGGCCTGTTCGCGGGACTGATGGCGAGCCTTCGCGCTGAAGCGTCGCTCATCATCATGCCGGGCTTTTCGCCGGCGGATCTCGCCGACGTCGTGACGCGGCATCGCCCCACGATCTTTCTTGGCGTGCCCTTGATGTACGAAGTCTTGAGCCGGACGCCGAGCGCGAAGGCGATCGACTTCTCCAGCTTCCGCCTGCTGCTCTCGGCCGGAGCGCCGTTGCTTGCCGAAATCGCGCAAAAATTCGAAGAGCGGTTCGGCAAAAATATCTCCCAGCTTTACGGTTCGACCGAAGCCGGAATGATCTCGCTCAACTTTGGCGACGGCGTTTCCGCGTCACCCACATCGGTCGGCGTTCCTTTGAAGGATCGGCACGTCAGGATTGTCGACGCGGATGGCGCCGACGTTCCCTACGGCGAAGAAGGCGAAATCATTCTTTCCAGTCCTGCCACCGCAAAAGCCTATCTGGGCCGGCCGGAGATATCGGCGAAGAAATTTCGCGACGGCTGGTATTTCACCGGCGACATCGGCCGGCGCGATACGGCGGGATATCTCACCATCACGGGCCGCAAGAGCAGTTTCATCAATGTCGGCGGCTTGAAAGTCGACCCGTCCGAGGTGGAACTGTCGATCCTTGCCAGCAACGAGGCGCTGGAATGCGCCGTCGTCGGTCTTGAAAGGCCGCAGTTCGGCGAAATTATCCGCGCCTATGTGGTTTTGAAGCCCGCCGGCGACCTTGAGCGGGTTCGGGCCCATTGTCGCGCGCATCTGGCAAGTTTTAAGATGCCCAGGGAATTTCACGCAGTCGGCACGCTTCCCAGAAGCGCGACCGGCAAGGTGCTGCGCAAATATCTGATAGAGTAAGGTCGCCGATCAAAGCGTGATCCGATCGGCAGTGGGGCAGAGCCAGACGTGAGCAGCGAACTTAACCGGGTGGACTTCACCTTCCAGTACCCGCCCTTCAACGTGCTGGGCAAGCGCGAGGTTGGCTGGACGGAAGCGGAAGCCGCGTCATCGGCCGATCGGCCCATGCATCTCTACCTGCACATTCCCTATTGCCGCAGCAAATGCCAGTTCTGCTTCTACAAGGTCTGGGGCGTGGGCACCGGCGAGAAGGCGGCGGATTCCACGCAATCCTATCTCGATCTGCTGTTCCGCGAGATCGATCTCTATGCCCGCTCCGCCAAAGTGCAGGCGCGCACCGTGCGATCCATTTACATCGGCGGCGGCACGCCGTCGCTTCTTTCGCTCAAGCAGATCGAATTGCTGGTCGGAAAACTCAGAGAGAGCTTTCGTTTTCGGCCCGGCCACGAATTCAGCTTCGAGTCCTATCCCGACGAAGAAGTGCTGACGCGCGAAAAGCTCGATTGCCTAAAACAGATGGGCATCACCCGCCTCAGCATGGGCGTGCAAAGCCTGGACGACCGCATTCAGGAATTGAACGGCCGGCCTGCGCGCAAGGATCAGTTTCTGCGGCTCTACGCCTATGCCCGCACGCTTGGGTTCCGCAGCATCAATCTCGATTTCATGTCGGGCATGGTCGGCGAAACCATGCAGAGCTGGAAAAAACAGATCGACGAAATCCTGGATCTGGCCCCTCAGAACGTCTCGCTCTACAAGCTCGAATTCTATTTGAACTCGCGTCTGACGACGTCGCTGCGCCACGGTCACAAGAAGGCGGCGCTGGTAATGTCCGATGCCGCAGAGGCGCGGCTGGCCAAATATGCCTTCGATCGCCTCGAGGATGCGGGAGGTTACATCCCCAGCAACAGCTCGGCTCTGACGCAAAGCCTGGACGTCGAGCAGGTTCACACCAAGGCGATCTGGAACGGCGAGGATCTGCTGGCGATGGGGCTGTCGTCGTATGGAATTTTCGACAGCTACATGTACCAGAACACGGCCAATCCCGATCAGTACGCCGAGCTTGTGCTTAAGGGCGAGCTGCCCGTTCTGCGCGCCCACCACATCACCGAACGCGAGAAAATGGCGCGCACCATGGTCAATGGCGTCAAGGTGCTGAAACTGGCGCGCGCCACTTTTGCCGCGCGCCACGGCTCGGACATGCAAGAGGTGTATGGCGACGTCATCGGCCCTCTGGTGAAGCGCGGCCTTCTCGAACTCGACGACAAGGAACTGCGCGTGCCGCGCTCGCACACCATATTCGCCGACGATATCTGCCGCGATTTCTTCCTGCCCGAACACACCACCATGATGACGAGCCAGATGCTGCGCAGCAAAATCGTCAAGGGCTCGCCCGAACAAAGCGCCGCAGCGGTTCTGTCATGAGGCCGTCCATCTCTCCATCCGTCATCCCGGCCAAGCATTACGCAGCGATGCGCGTGCCGGGACCCATACGCTCCAATATCCGTCATCACCCGGCTTGTCCGGGTGACCCATCTTTCTTTTTTCAAAACCACAAGATGGGTCGCCCGGACAAGCCGGGCGATGACGTGCTTTGGTGATTCAGTTCAAATCAAAATCGCTCTAGGCTATTTCCAAAGGACCAAAGAGTGCTCGACGCCAATCTCGTCCGCCGCCGGATCGCCGAAATCCTGACGTCGAAAGACGTCATGTCGCTGCAACTCGATGTGTCGCAACTGGCCGACGCCATGTCGCTGAGCGACGACATGGCGCTCGATTCCATCCAGAAGATGGAATTCTGCATCGCGCTGGAAGAAGAGTTCGGTGTCGCGCTGGACGTGAGACTGTTCGAATCCTCGCTCGACACATTCGGCGCGCTCGTCGCCTACGTCGCGAAAAACGCCACTAAGCACGGCGCGGGTTAGAACTGCTTTGCGCTGGATTACATCACAACAACACCGTCATGGCCGGGCTTGTCCCGGCCACCCAAGATCGCGATGTCGAATTTCGCGTGAAAATGGTTGGCACAGTGATCATGGATGGCCGCCACGAGGGCGGCCATGACGGTTGTGGTGTGGAAAAATCTAATCCATACTTGGCGGAGAGCAGGCGCATGAAGATCCGCGCCGCCGTCTCCCGCAAAGGCCAAGAATTCCCCGTCCTTGAAGAGGTGGAGCTCGGCGCGCCTCTGGCCGACGAAATCCTCGTGCGCATCGTCGCCTGCGGCATCTGTCGCACCGATCTCGACCTGACCGCCAAGGAATCGCGTGTGTTCGGCCACTTCTTCGGCCAGTCGTCGTTTGCCGAATTCGCAATCGCTGAAGCGCGCAGCGCGGTGAAGGTGCCGAGCGACCTGCCGCTGCCAACATTGGCGCCGCTGGGCTGTGGCGTTTCAACAGGGGCAGGCGCCGTGTTCAACGCCTTTGCGGCAGCGGCCGACGATACCCTCGCGATCTTCGGCACCGGCGCGGTCGGATTGTCCGCCGTCATGGCGGCGAAGATCCTCGGCCTCAAGCACATCATTGCGATCGACCGGATCGCAGCGCGGCTTCAGCTCGCTTTGGAACTAGGTGCCACCGACATCATCGACACGACGAAATCCGACGTCTCGAAAAGCCTGCGCGCGCTCTCCCCGCGCGGATTCGATTTCGCACTGAACACGACGACCAGCGCGGACGCACTGACCTCGGCCGTCGAATGCCTCGCGATGCGCGGGACAGCGGGCTTCGTCGCCGCGCCGCAAGAACCCTGGAGTGTGCCGGCGCCGTTCCTGCTCGAAGGCGGCCGCACCTTGCGCGCCATCCTCGGCAGCGATTCCTCGCCCCAGAAATTTCTCCCCCACCTGATCGAGCACTATCGCGCGGGAAAGTTTTCCATCGAGCGATTGATCACGCTCTATCCCTTTGCCGACATCGAAGAGGCGATGAACGATCTGGTGACGGCGCGCGTCGTGAAACCGGTTTTGTTGATGTAAGGGAAGCGTTCGCTGATTGCCGGCTTCACAGTAGCCAAACTATCGGCCCAGCATATAAGCGCCAACAAATCCGCTAACGACGCCAATGGGGACAAGGACGAGAGCGACTTTGAAAAGTGCGGTCTGCGCGTCACGAAAGCTCGCCCACTTGACGCCTTGGGCCTTCGCCTCAGAAGCCTGTCTCGCCCAAGGCACGAGCCACATGAGAGCATTACTGGTCATCAAGCCTAGTGGTATGGCGGAAAAAACCGGAACAAAAAGAATGAGAGCACCGGCAAGAGTCATATGCCCTGCTAGTAAAGCACCGAGACGGGCGTTGTCCGCAGGATAAATTACGACATGAAGCAACAGAAAAGCTTTGCTAAAAGCAAACCAGAAAGCGCCGATCGCACCGAGGCCAATGGGCAGAAAAACCAGATCCCAAATTGTTTTTGAGGCCCTTTTTCTCTCTGCAGCGCGATTCCAATAGCCAGGAGAGAGAAATTCTCCGGCTATATTTCTTAGTGTCGGTTGTCGTTCTCCATTTCACGTTCATCCTGCATTTCGATCGACATGCTAGCGCATGGGCCCTCGTGGGGAGGTCGAAATTTGCGAAGCAAATTTCGGGTGGGGGGGATGGTCGGCAATGAGCTCTTCCCCCGATCCTCGCCCGAAAATTCTCACACACTACGCTGCCGCTGTGCGCCGCTTCGGATTTTTCGACCTCCATTTACACTACGCGCCGCCGCTGCGCTGTTGCGTCTGCGAATCACACTCTTCACCGCCGACCTTCACTTATATTGCCGATATCGCGCCGGTCAGGCTGTCCCGCGGCGGGCTTGTCGGCCGGGCCACGCCTCGCGGTCTTCGCGCAAGCGGCGTATACTCGCCGCCTGATGGAATCGCCCAGGACGATGACCCGCAAAATCCGCACCTCCAGACCCAGACGCGCCAGCGAATTCGATGTGGAGATTGGCAAGCGCATTCGCCGCGAGCGCGAGCGGGCGAAGCTGTCTCAAAGCGAGCTCGCCAGGCTTCTGAACGTCAGCTACCAGCAGGTGCAGAAATACGAGAACGGCTTGAACCGGGCGAGTGCCGGAAGGGTCGTTCAAATCGCCCAGATCCTGGAAACTCCCATCATGGTCTTCTTTGAGGGGCTTGACGCGGAGGGCGTCCATCGCAAGGGAGCGCCGAGCCTGACCAATGCCGATATCCTGAATTTTTCGCGCGGCTACGACGTGCGGCGTCTGCTCGAATCCCTGGAACGTTTGCGCGATCCGGCGGCACGCAAGCGCGTGCTGGATTTCGTTCACTCGCTCGAAGCAACGGACGTTTGAATCGCGGCAGCCGCTGCCTCGAGATCGTCTCTTTCTTTGGCCATGAATCCCGCAAAGAGATTGGCGAGCGGAAGATTGTCGATGGAAAGCGGCAAATCGTTGGGGTGGATGAACTCGTCGCCGAACCAGGGGTGCCGCTGGGGCGAAAACGCCTCGCGCACCCATTCGATCAATCGCCGCACCCGCAGGATGCGGTTTCCCTGCGGGTGATAGGTCAGCCAGATGTCGAAATGCCAGCGCAGGAATTTGCCCGGATCGTCGTCGCGGCGGATGTCGATGGGGACGACCGGCGCGCCCATGGCATTGGCATAGGTCGGAAGCACGCCGATTCCGGCCCCTTTGGCGGTTGCCCAATAATGCGCGCTGCTGACATTGCTTTGGAACGCCACGATCGCGTCCATCGCGTGGTTGGGAAAGACGTCGTTCCAATGGGACTCCATCTCCGCTTGCGGCGAAACCTGGAGCACGATGCGGTGCTGCGCATATTCGCTCGCCGTCGACGGCTTGCCGTAGAGATCGATATAGGATTGCGCGGCGAAGGGCATGGAATGCAGGCGCCCCAGCTTGACGATCTTGAGTTCCTCGTTCTGCGGCCGCACCAATTGCACGCCGACATCGGCTTCGGAGCGCAAGATGTCGGCGGGCGACATCGCACATTGCATTTCGACGAGAAGCTTGGGAAAGGCGCGTTGAAACTCGATCAGCCGCGGCGTCGCCCAAAAAGTTCCCAATCCTTCCGTGATGGCGAGCTTGACGCGGCCCTCGATGGCTTGACCGGTCTCGTCCCGCGCCCGGACCACGCCGAAATGCGCTTGTTCCATCTTGAGGGCGGCGGCATAAATCCGCCGGCCTTCCTGCGTCGGGTGCACGCCATAAGCGTCGCGCGTCGCCAAGGTGACGCCGCAATACTTCTCGAACTCCTGGAAGCGGTTGCGTAAGGCGTTCAATGACATCTTCAGCGGCTCGCACGCCGCGCGAAAGCTTCCCTGTCTGACAATTTCCAGGAATATCCGCGTGCCGTCCCAGTCGGGCACGTGGCGGGGGACGGCCTTGTCCGGTTGTGCAGCGCGCGGAACACCCCTCTCGGTTTTTGTCTGCACCACGGTTTGGCGCCTCCGCGCTATCCTTTTTCCTATGTTCCCAAAAACGGGGACCAAAATGAGGCCCAAAGAGGGCCCAAAAAAGAGGGGGCTAAGGGATGACGATTCATTCAAGGGACGCGGCATTCGATGCCAAATCTTACTCTCCGCCGCCAATCCGTCACAACATTTCAGACCTCAATCTGGAGCAATTAAGCCGCCGCTTCGTGATCTTCACGCCGAGCGGAAAAACCCTCGAAGATCTGGTGTCGCTCGGCCGGGAAGGGATCGGGGACGTGGCGAGCGTGTCGATCGTGCGCCGGGCCGTGTCCCACAATCCCGACAATCTGTGGGCGGCGGCGCGGCGCAGCCGCTTCGATGCGTCAAATCCCGTTGCCGAAGGCTTTTTCGCGTTTCTGATGCTTAATGCCGAAGGGATGCGGCATCTGAGCGAGGGTCGTTTCAACGGCGCCAATCCGGATTTTTCCTTGTTGTCGCTGCAAAACGAGCGCCCCGCCGGCATCTACGCCTGGGCAGTTTACGCCCCAAAAGGCCTGGCTGCGGCCCTTCCTCTGGTGATGGAGAAGATTTCGACGCCGCTCTACAAGCACGTCGACATGTTCACCAATGCCGCGACCGAGGCGGGCGCGCGCTTCTTCGAGGCGATCGGATTGCGGCGCGGCGCCACCGTCAACGGCCGTCATCTGCCGAACCTGTTCTGGCTGGACCGCACGGGCGTAAGCAGCAGCCCGCCATACGACACCTATCGCGCGTCGCAAGCGCCGGATCGCATCGGCATCGCCGTGGCGCGCAGCATCGAAGATCTGCTCCGCGTATTTGCCGTGCGCAGTGCCGTCTATGTCGCCGAGCAGCGCTGTCCCTACGAAGAAGAGTTCGACGGCAATGATTTCTGCGCGACGCATCTGCTCGGCTATGTCGGTGACGAACCCGCCGGATGCATGCGCATCCGCTGCTTTGCGGACTTCGCGAAAGTGGAGCGCGTGGCCATTCGCCAGGAGTTTCGTCATACGCGCCTGGCGCAGCGCCTGGTTCGCGCCTCGATCGCACTGTGCCGCGACAAGGGCTATCGCCGGCTCTACGGCCATCCGCGCAGCGATCTACTTCGCTTTTACAATCACTTTGGATTTCACACATTCGAGGGCGCAAAGAATTTCCAGTTCTCGGGCGTCGAATACACCGAAGTGGTCATGGACCTGGACCGCCAGCCCAATGCCGTGGCGATCGGCGCCAATCCCTACATCATGATCAGGCCCGAAGGGCGCTGGCATCAGCCCGGCATTCTCGAACGCAGCGCCCGGCGAAACGGTTCGGCGCCACCGGCGGTCCCGTGAGCATCCAGTTCCGAGCCGCAGACTTCGAACGCGCCCGCGCGCTGCAGGCGCTTGTGCTCGTGGGACTGGGCCGCGCCGAAGCGATTGAGCGGCGCGATCGGGGCGCCAAAGTCCATCCCATCTCATGGTGCCGGATGGCGCTGCATCACGCGCGCCTGCTGGAAATTCCGGTGCTTTACGCCCAACACGGCGCCGTGCCCGCGCCCGTTTGCGGAATGAAAGACTTGGGACCAAAACGCAGCGACGGCGTGTTCGCCCGCCATGGCCCGTCTTGCTTCGACAATCCCTACTTCGCCGAAGCCGCGGCCCAATTCGAAAGGCTGACATTCGCCGGCGTCTTCAACGGCCAGGACTTGCGGCTCGCCGCGGTGGACGCCCGCCGTGCCGGAAACAAGGCGGTATTTCTGAGCGACGCGATCGAAGATCGCTCATCGCAGTTTTCCAGTCCGAACGGCTCGATCGTCGGTTTCGCCCATCGCGGTGACGGCGCCGTTCGCATCGAGCCGACCGCCTCCTGGATTGCTCAGACGGGCATGCGCGGCTCAATTTCAGATCGGGTCCAGATCGGGAAGATGTGAATTGAGATCGTCCACACGCAATCCTCACGGAGAACTTCGATGAAGGGTGATGCAACATCGTTTGAACGGCTTCTGCCCTTCGGTTGCGAAGCGGAGGCGTCATGCAGGATCCTGAGCGCGATCCAAGACGCCCTGGCCATTCTCTGCGCAATCGATCAGGGCAACCTGTTCGAGGAGCTTCCCGAAGACGAGGCCGCCATGGAACGTCACGAAGCGGGATTGGCGCTGCTGCGAATCTTGGAAGACAAGCTGCGAGCCGTTTCGGAAACATCCCAGAATTTCACAACGGGAAAATGTGCCGCCGCCCAACATCGTGCCCCAGGATAGGCGGCGACGCCTTTCGCCGAAGGATTGGCGGCGAACAATTCGGCACTACCGAGTGTCTCTTTCTTGATCTCGTAGGGAAGTTTCATTTCCTCGGCGGGCCGAAGAATGCGCAGCGCGCGTGTGCGGGGAATAGGAAAACCTGCAGCATGCGAGGTTCCGTTTCGGCTTTGCGCGGGTGCTGGTAAAGTTGGTCCGAGAATTTCAATCATTTTGAGGAAAGGAATGCGCGATGCACAAGGGGGCCTGCCTCTGCGGGGCTGTGCGTTTCGAAGTGGAAGGCGCGCTGCCGCCGCCAGACGCCTGCCATTGCTCGCAATGCCGAAAGCAATCGGGCCACTATTTCGTGTCGACCGACGTTCCGCGCGCCGCCGTCACGATCCGCGGCGATGAGAACATCACCTGGTATCGCTCGTCCGAGAAAGTGCGGCGCGGTTTCTGCTCCACCTGCGGTTCGTCGCTCTTCTTTGATCCGATCTACAGGGACTGGATCGGCATCGCGATGGGCGCGTTCGAAAAGCCGACCGGCACGCGATTGCACATCCACATCCACGTCGCCGACAAAGGCGACTACTACGACATCGCCGACGGCCTGCCGCAGAACGAGCATTAGAGAGCAATCGGGTGAAGTGTGAAGCGGTTCACCCGCCAAATTGCGCGACAATCAGAGAATCTAGAGCATCGCGCGTTCAAGCGTGATCGGGTTAACTTCCATTTTCACCTCCCCGCGAGGGGGTGGTGAAAGTGGGAGACCGATTCTATCTGAATGCGTATTGCTCTAGGACGGCGTGTTCGCTCCCAAAGGCGCCGCAGATCCGCCCGAGATCAATGTGGCGCCGATCAGGCTGCCGAACAGACCGCCGATCAGGGCAAGCGCGAACAAAAAGGCCTGCATCGACAGAACGTCCGGCGTCGCGGACGTCGATTGCGGATCGGGCCCCACCAGCCAGCGCAGCCCGATGGCCACCACCACTCCGGCAAGAACGCCGCCTGTCCCGGTCAACCACACATCGGTCTCGGCGATCATTCCTCGCGAAGACGCCGGCACGAGAAATCTCCCCGCCAACCCGCCGATCAAAGTACCCAGCGCGCCGAGCGCCAGAACGCTGGCGAGATAGCCAAGCCAGCTGTTCGCGGCCAGGGCAGCCAGCGGCGACACGATGCTTTCGGTGAGTTCATCCAGGCCGTCGGTGAGACGTACGCTTACCAGCATGGCCAGCATCAAACCGGCCAGCGGAAAAATCGCATCGGAATAAAGCCGGACGTGAACGCGCGACTTTTGTCCGCGTGACGACGCGCGCGCATGTGCAATCCAATGACGCGTTCGAACCATCAACTCGCCCAGCAACGCACCGATCAATCCTGCGAGGACGCCCCAGGTCAGGTGCCAAATCTGAAGTCCGAACTCCAGCGATTTCAGCATGCTTTGCTGATCGGCCACGCGCCTTTGGGTGAGAGGTTGAACCGACAGCAGCATCCGGCGGATGGCCTGTGCGTGCACGATTGCGGAACGCAAATGTTGCTCCAGCGCGAGCGATGCATCGCGCGATTGCACCAAATCGGCTCCGTGCTGTTCCTGCTGCTCCTGGACAAACACCCGAATGCTGCCTTCGACGCCGCCGCCATGGCGGTATTGCGCGGTGAAGTCCTCGGTCGCGAGATCGATATCATGGGTGAGGTCGCCTGCGGAGACCTTCAGATCGAGCCAGCGAGAATCTTGACCCTCTCCCTCATGCCGGGCGTTGTGCCAATCGACAAGAGTCGCGGCCATGTACTCGAGCCCCAGGAACGTATCCTCAAAATCCTTGATGTTGGACTGCTCGCTGATCGCGTAGTCGCGGCTCAATTCGAGCGCCGACACGATGTCTCCGTTCTTCGCGGCCCATTGCGAACGCGTCAGCATGACTTGCCCCAGCACGAGGTTCATCATCAGAGCCTGCCGGTTCGGCTCCTCGCTCTGTGTCCCCAGGGGCTGCAAGCCGGCCAGCGGATCGCTCTGCCTGGCGCTTACCAACTCACTCAATGTGGCTTGGTATTCGTTTTCGAGTTGGGCTTGCAGCGCGGCCAACTTCGCAGGATCGCCCGGTACCGTCGCGTGCGGACACGGTGTGGGCGCAGGTTGCGCAGCCACGCCTATCTTCTGAAGGCTGAGCGTCGCAATGAGACTCTGCAGACAGGCATTGTTCGTCGCGAGCTCCAGAACTTCAACGGCGAACGACGCCGGTTCGGGTCTGAAGTAGTGTTGCTCGCCGACGCTTTCGGCCAACCCCATGACACGAACTTGAGCCGGGCTGCTGACCGCGCTCCCCGCGCCGGCCAGCGATTCAAGGGTGACCTGCGCACTCATGATGCTGGTAAGGCCCGGCACATGAGGACTGTTGAGCGCGAGTTCGACCTTTTTGGTCAGGCCGTCGGCCAGCCACCATCCCGCCAGGTAGATGAGGGTTCCGCCCACCATTCCTGCGCTGACGCCGACCAACAGGCGCCGCAGAATCCGGAGTCGAAACACGGCGGAAGCGCCCCCTTATGTGCGGACTGATGCGGACACAGCCTCGCAGTTGCCGATTGTATAGGTGCAATGGCGCAGCCGACAGGGCGAAGATGCGAGCCGGCGCCTCAGGGGTTCACCCGCAGATTTGAACGCGGACCTTACTCGTTCGAGATCCGCTCGATCCGGCCCGTCTCCACGCTCACACAGGCGATCTCCAGTGCGCGCCGCGCCTTGTCGATGTCGCCGGCCTCCTTGTATCGCGCGGCGATATCGAGCGATTCGGAATCGCAAGGATCGATCGGAGTGCCGTCCATTTTGCCGCCCTTGTCGTCGAACGTCGCGATCAGCTCCCAAGTCTGCACCGAGAACTGCGGCGCGGGAACGTAAGGCGGCAGGTAGACGCGCCACATCGCCGCCTCCGCGCTGGCGGGCGCGGTGGCTGCAATTCCCACGACAACGAGTGCGATTTTCGCTTTCATCGTGTCTCTTACGGTGACGGTTCGCACACGGCTTTGCGCAAGATCTCCCGCAAGCCGCCCTCAACAGGGTAGTCCGGCGTCTTCGCCCAAGCGTAGCGAAACTCACGCTCGCGGTGCTGAGCGACTTCCATGAAGTTTACGATATCGTGGTGGTAATAGTCGCCGCTCTTACAATCGATGGCATCGCTGGGACCGGAACTGTCGGCGGAACCCTGTGAAGTGACGGACGTGGAGGGGGAACGCTCGATCGTAAAATAGGTGAGCCCGTTCTTTTGCGAAATGCCGTCGCGGTCCACCCAGATCAATCCGTTGCCGTAAACGTCGATCCATCGCGTGGCGGCGGATAGCGAAGCCGAAAACATCAGGCTTACGCCAACAAGAAACGTTGCGGCGGCGCTTTTGCGCATCGCTCCCCCTTTCCGGGCATCCTGGAGCCAATATTAGCCAATATTAGCCGACATTAGAACGATCGGGGCCGATCGGGGAAAGTGTCTATCGAGCGAGCTGCGGTTCAAGGTTAACGGCACTGCCCGTCATTCCGGCCAATCATTGACGAATTCTTCTTGCGTTGCGGACAAATTGGCCGGGCGCGCACCTCTACGTTGTGGGATGCATGCCGAACTGGAGCCTTGAGGCCGCCAAGCGGGCCATCGATCTGCTCGCTCTGAACGGCCCGAATGCCGATGTAGCCGCGTACTGGCTTGCGCTGTGGAAGGGCAAGTGTGCCCCGCTGCGTGCGTCGTTTTCCCTGAAGGATTTGGGAGAGAACGCCCCGGCCGCCGCAATTTTCGCGCTTGTCGGGGAAGACTGGATAGCGTGCCAAGAGGCGGGCGGTTTCTTCCAGGTCGGGCTTGGCATCGATCCCACGGGCCACAATCTGCTCCGGCTGACGCCGCCGGGTGAGCGCCAGGCGCGCGTTGAGCGCGCGACGCAAATCGTAGAGGGCTCTGTCATGCGGGGCCGGCGGATCTTCGGAACTGAATCGGGGAGCGTTCAAGCCGAAGAAATCTATCTTCCGTTCGCGGACGTGGGACGGTGCGGCGAACGATACTATCTCATGCATTCGAACTGGCGGCCAAGCGGGCGGCTTTGACTGCTTCCCGGCCCGGCCACGCAAGCATCGATCGCAGAGACGCCGCAATTGGTGCGCTTTGTCCGAAACAGAGTGGCGGCTTGAACGAACAACGCACGGGCTTGGTTCGGCCGAACGCCATGTCGATTTTTCTGTCTATCTGAATGCGTGTGGCTCCAGATGAACCTATCTGCGCCGGATTTGGTTCGCCGACTTCAAGACGATTTCGGGTCTGGCGCCATAGAGCCGGATGGTGCCGCTGATGTCGATCGTCCGGCCTTGCAATTTCGTCACTTCCGGAAAGGCTCCATAGTCGTCCGAAAAGATGACGCCGGTGAATTTCTCATTGGGGTAACGTCCTCCCACATCGATAAACGTCACGCGGGTGGAGACGTGGACTTCGCTGACGATCCCTTCGACGGTGATCGCTTGGCCGATATGGGCGGCGGCGTCCTGCGCTGCAATTGTGCCGGGCCGCAAGACCACCGCTTCGCTATGGTGCGCACGAAACGTCAGCCGAACGATGCCCACAAGGACGGCGCATCCCAGGAGTACGAGAGCAGCCAAGCGTGTCTTCTTCATCGTCTTGCCGCGTTGAGTCTTTCGAACGAAACTAGTGCCGACGAAACTTATGCTCCGTGAAACAAAGCAGATTTCATCAGCGCAATATACGTCTCGTGATTGTGCTGATGACCCATCTCCGCGTACCAGTCGCCGGTGCTGCTGTCGAAAACCCCTGGCAGGGGAGCAGGTGTCGCTACCTGCGTGTAGTGCTTGCCGTCGAGCGCAAGATCGAAGAAGACAACGAAGTCGTCGACAAGAGCCGGAGTTTCTATTTTGGGCAGGTAGATGAACGGGATTCGATTGAGCTCGTTCCACGCGCAAGGGATCACATCCAAAGTATTGAAGAAGCGGCGGCTGACCGCAAAGCGTTTCTCGAAATACTCGGCGAAGGCTTTGTTGCCCGCGGACGGCGCAGCGAACGTGCACGGTAACGTCAGAACCTTGGGCGCGGTGAGGTTGAGCATGACGTCCAGGTACGGCGCCAGGACCGAGGCGATGCATCCGCCCAAACTGTGTCCGGTCACAACCAGTCGCGGCGGCTGCGCGGCATACTTGGTCCTCACGCTTTTTAGATAATCGAGCACCGTCACGTCCGCATCCTTTGCGCGGGTGACCGAATGGAATCCAAGCAGCGAGCCGTCCGCGATCAGCACCGGCGACGGTATGGGCAACCACGGGAGCGGGGACTGAAATTCGGGCGTGAGATCCTCGCGCAGCTGTGTCAGCAGGCCTTCCCAATTGACGTCGACATCGGTACCTCTCACCACCACAGCCGTGACAATGGGCCAATCGTTCGCGCCTGTGACGAGCGAAGCGACGTAAATCAAATTGGCTTGACCGTCACCGAGGGCCGGGCCCCAGGTCACTTTCCACTTTCCGCCGGCCCAGGGTGTCACTTCGCTTGGGTCGGCGACCGCACTGCGGATCAGCTCCTTGGTTTTTTCGTAAGCAACGCCGCTAAGCTGCATGAAACTGATGAGTTCGTTGCTGATTGTGGCGCCGGCAAATCTCGCATCGAGATCGGCGGGAATGATCGGCGGCGAACCCTGGTCGTTCTGCGAGGGCATGCGGCTTCCTCTCTCTCAGCGACTGCGAGGCCGTCCCGATTGCGTTCGGCCGATTGTGATTGGAGCAAAGCGCACCAACAGCGAAGGCCCCCTGCGAACCCTTCGCCGCTTTTCAATCGATAGACCGGGACACTCTCATGCAATCGCGCATCAATGTTTTTCTGGAATGAATGGAACTGGGTCGATTAGATTTCACATTTCGAACGACGAACGCGTTCGCCAACCCATCCACATTACCCCAATTTCCCGCGAAGATCATTACCCTCGTCGGTGAAAGCGAGCACGCCGCCTTCTGGGCGCGCAGCGGTCATAGTAAGTTGATGGCATGGACGGGTTGTTCCGGTTGTCCTTGGGGGTGAGACGCGATCCCGCGGTCGAAGACTGGCTGAGTGAGCAGTCGGGCGAGCTGGGTGCGATTGCGCGCACATGGTTTGCGCGGGCGCGGGCGTGCGGCTTCGACGTGCTGGAGATGATGCACGACGGTTGTCCGGTCGCATGCGTGAAGGACGTTCCGTTTGCCAACGTCAACGTGTTCAAGGCGCACGCCGCTGTGGGTTTCTTCCTCGGCGCGGAGCTGAAAGATCCCGTGCGTCTCTTGGAAGGTAGCGGCAAGCGCATGCGCCATGTCAAAGTCAGGCCCGGTGCGCCGCTCGATTCCAAAGCGCTCGCTGCGCTCATCCAGGCGTCCTACGCGGATGTGAAGGCACGGCTGCAAGAATAGGTTGGTTTTACACTTTCCTCGAATTTCGCCCCAAGCCTTGGTCTGCTGCGATTCGGCGGCGCCTTGCATGTCACCATGTGCCGCCCCCCGCAGCTCAAAGCGGCCGTGACGTTTGCAACAATCGGCGAATATATAAGGCGTCGCCTCTGCTTGTACCCCTCACGCCTCAACTGAGAATATCCAAGCTGTCGTGCCCGATGGATGCTGATCAGCGCAAGTTGGTATCATTCCTTTACGGACGAGCCTTTAGCTCATCCAAGCGCTTCTTCAATCGCGGCGCGGCGAAGTCGACGAAGGCGCGCACTTTGGGCGCGACAATCGGGCTGTGCGGATAGACAAGGTGCACCGGCACCGCGGGCGGCGCAAAGGTGTCGAGCACCGGCACGAGTGTTCCGGCCTCTATCGCTTCGGCGACCATATAGGAGAGCGCGATGGTGATGCCGTCGCCGGCTTTGGCCGCGGCAATCGCTGCGACTGCGTCGTTGATTTCAAGCGTGGGCGAGAGTTGCACGGTGGCGTTGGCTTCGCCGTTGACGAAGCGCCATTCGCGGTTTTGCATGAGGCCAGTGAATGCGATCGTGGAATGCAGCTTGAGCTCGCGCGGATGTGCGGGCACGCCGCGTCGCGCCAGATAGGCGGGGCTTGCAACCAATACGCGGCGCACATCGCCGATACGCTTTGCCACGAGCGTCGAGTCGGGCAGGTGGCTGATGCGGATGGCGACGTCGATGCCGTCGGTGACAAGATCGGCGACACGATCCTGAAGCAGGACCGAGACGGTGATGCGCGGATGCGCCGTGAGAAACGCCGTCATCAGGGGCGCCACGATGGCGCGCCCGAAAGTGACCGAGGCCCCGATCGTGAGGTGGCCGGTTGGTGTAGTGGATTCGCCGGCCGCATCTATTTCGGCATTGTCGAGATCGGAAAGCAGGCGGCGCGCGTGGTCTAGGAAGCGGAGGCCGGGTTCGGTCAGGCTGAGACTGCGGGTCGTTCGGTTGAAGAGGCGCGTGCCGATACGATCTTCAAGGCTTGAGATGGTGCGTGTGACCGAGGGTGGGCTGATGCGCAATTTGGCGCCGGCCTTGGCGAAACTGCCGGTATCGGCCGCGGCGATGAAGACTTGCAGTTCGTGAAAGCGGTCCACGGGGGCCATTCTTCCTGTTCGTGAAACAGTCAATTGCCGACGACGCGCGTTCTCATGGCAGCGGTCAAGCCTCATGTCGATCCATCGGCGGCGGCAATGATGCCTTCGCGCAAGCTATCACAAAGGAGAAAGTCCATGTCACGCATTGAAGTCGTCAATCCTAAGACCGCGACCGGAGAGACGAAGCAAATGCTCGATGCCGTGCAGAGCGGTCTGGGCGTCGTTCCCAATTTCATCCGCGCGCTGGCGGTGTCGCCGGCAGCTTTGCAGGGCTTTTTAGGCCTGCACCATATTTCGAGCAACGGCGTTCTGGATGCCAAGACGCGCGAGCGTTTGGCGTTGTCGGTGGCGCAGCAGAACGCCTGCCAATACTGCGTGTCGGCGCATTCCGCGATCGGACGCAAGGCGGGCCTCGACAGTGCCGAAATTCAGGCCAACCGCAACGGAGCGTCGTCCGACGCCAAGGCAGCAGCGGCCCTGACGTTCGCACGGGCGCTGGTGGCCAATATGGGCGAAGTGACGAAGGGCGAGTTCGACGCGGTGCGCAACGCGGGCCATTCGGATGCCGAAATCATGGAGATCATTGCGCATGTGGCGATGAACATCTTTACGAACTTGATTGGCAAGGCGACGCAGATCGAAATCGACTTCCCGAAAATCGAGCTGCAGAAAGCTTCCTGACACCGACCATGTTCCGGCGGCGCGTTTCGGCGCGTCGCCGGTCCTTGTCTTTTTCAACTCCAACGAGGAAACGGCATGTCCGCTTCGACAAGTTCAGCGGTCGGACTATCCACCATCCGACCTCCCTTCGACGCCGAGAGTGCGCGCGCGAAGGTCCAAGCCGCGGAGGACGCCTGGAACAGCCGCGATCCGGAACGGGTGTCTCTGGCCTATACGCCGGACTCTCAATGGCGCAATCGCGATGTGTTCTTAGCCGGCCGCGAGACGATCAAGGCGTTCCTGACCGCGAAATGGGCGAAGGAACTCGATTATCGTCTCAAGAAGCATCTTTGGGCGTTCACGGACAACCGCATTGCGGTGCGCTTCGAGTACGAGTGGCGCGATGCGGGTGGGCAATGGTTCCGCAGCTATGGCAACGAAATGTGGGAATTTGACGACGAGGGTCTGATGCGCCGCCGCGAGGCCAGCATCAACGACGTGAAGATCGATGCCGCCGGGCGGCGCGTCGGAATTTAAGGAGAGAGGGATGGGATATCGATACGGCGAGATTGCGTTTACCGACGCGGTGAAGAAGATCCAAGAGAAACTGGGCAGCCGCAGCGTCTATGCGCAGCGTGAAAACGACGAGCCGACGAACGTGGCGCTGAGCCCGCGCGAGGCTGCCTTCATCGGCTTGCGCAACAGTTTCTATATGGCGAGCATCGGCGAGACCGGCTGGCCTTACGTGCAGCATCGCGGCGGGCCGGCCGGGTTTGTGCGCGTGTTCGACGAGCAAACGATCGGCTTTGCCGATTTTCGCGGCAACAGGCAATATATCAGCGTCGGCAACGTCTCGACCGACAATCGCGTTTCGTTGTTTTTTATGGATTATGCGAACAGGGCGCGCCTCAAGCTCTACGGACGCGTCACGTTGATTGGCGATGAGGCCAAGGACACGCTCGCGAAACTGGAACTACCGGATTATCGGGCGCGCGTCGAGCGCGGTTTCTTGATCCACGTCGAAGCGCTCGATTGGAACTGTTCGCAGCACATCACGCAACGCTTTGCGCTGACTGAGATCGAAGCAGCGATGGCGCCGTTACACGCGCGCATCGCGGAACTCGAGGGGTTGGTTGCGGCGAAGTCGGAAGCATAGGCTGGCTTCGGCGCAAAGTGGCGTGCCGGGTCTTTGGCGAATTGCTTGCCCAGCAGCCACCGCCGCGCACGGCCAAACGTTGCCGACTTAAGACCCCCCGCAACTGACGAGAGCGGTTTCGGGCAGCGGCGCGTGCTTTGGACGTCCGAGAATCCGCTATCAGCCATCGTATTGGCGATCTTGAAAACGAATTTAGTGCGGCACTTTGTTCTGCTTCTGGCGGCTGCGAAAGGCGGCGACCTTCGCGCGGTTCCCGCAAATCGCCTGGCTGCACCAGCGACGCCGGTGACCTTTTGTGCGGTCGTAGAACCACATTGTGCAGGGTGGGTTCTCGCAGTTGCGCACGAGGTCAAGATCACTGTCGCACAAGATGTCGGCCATGGCGGTCGCGACAGGAACCAACAAATCACCCGCTGTGCGCCACGCGCGTCTGTCGACGAGATGTAATTGTCCGTCCGCACGTTGCTTCTCGATGCGCCGATAGGCGGTGCCGCGAGTCATTACGCCGTTAAGTCGATCGATGTCGGCGCACGGTAACGACGCAACGCCACGAGCCTTTGCGCGTACGAGTACCTCACGAAACCACTCACGCAGGGCCACGCCATCGCGCGCCGTTTGGTCGAGGTCGCGCGCTGAAAACTGTGTGCGAATGCGCTTGGCGTCGGACGGATCAAGCGCTTTCGCATCGGTCAACCACGTTACGAGCGCCTGTCCATTCGCGATCCACTCGATCGGGGTTCCACGCGGCGTGGCCGTCGAATTCAAGAAATCGAGCGCGAGGTGGTCGCCCACCCATATCGGCGGCAGGCGATCGCTTGGGTCTGAAGCGGCTGGACCACCGCCGGGAGCAGTTTTCTTCGACATAACCAATCTGTAACCTAATAATTGGTACTTGACAAGTTACTTGAGTAACCTGTAATACGATCTTTAGTAGGTTACAAGTCGCAACCGAGGCTACCCGTGACGACACCATACAGCCCCAACCCAGAACTCGACCGCCGGCGATTGCTGAGCGGCATCGTCCTGGCGACCAGCGCGCTGGCGCTTGGCGGCTGTACCACGCCGAGCCTGGCCGGCGACGCAGCGCTCCCCTCAGCACACAACAAACAGGACATCGCCATGATCACGCACTACCGCACTGTCGCCGTCGACGGCGTCGACATCTTCTATCGCGAAGCGGGGAGTCCGGACGCGCCGGCGATCTTGCTGCTTCACGGCTTCCCTTCAGCGAGCCACATGTTCCGCGATCTGATCCCGGAGCTATCGGGCCAGTATCGCGTCATCGCACCCGATCTGCCGGGCTTTGGCCAATCGGCGCAGCCCGCGCGCGACGCCTTCACCTACAGCTTCGACAACCTCGCCAAAGTCATCGACCGTTTCACCGAGGTGGTGGGGCTCCAGCGCTACGCGGTCTACTTGTTTGACTACGGCGCGCCCATCGGCTTCCGCCTTGCGGTGATGCACCCGGAGCGGATCAGCGCGATCGTCACGCAGAACGGCAATGCTTATCTCGAGGGCGTCTCGGAGGCATTCAACCCGATCCAAGCTTATTGGAACGCACCAACGCAAAAGAACCGCGATGCGCTCCGCGGCTTCCTCGCGCCGCAGACGACGTTCTTTCAGTACACACATGGCGTTCCTGACCCGACTATCGTTTCGCCCGATGGCCGTACCCTCGACGATTTCTATCTCGCGCGCCCAGGCAATGCCGAGATCCAGCTTGATCTCTTCCTGAATTATCAAACTAACATCGCCGCGTTCGATACATTTCACGCCTATTTCCGGGACCATCGTCCGCCGCTGCTGGCTGTGTGGGGTAAGAACGATCCGTTTTTCCTGCCTGCAGGCGCGCAAAGCTTCAAGCGCGACATCCCGAACGCAGACATCCGCTTTTTCGACACCGGCCATTTCGCGCTTGAGACCCACGCCAAGGAAATCGGCGCGGCAATGCGTGAATTCCTCGACCGAACCGTTCGCTAACCCGCAATGAACCTTCTCAACCTCTTCCGAGGGAAAAAGCCCATGACCAAGACCATCCTCATCACCGGCGCTTCGAGCGGCTTCGGCCGCGACACAGCCGAAACCCTCGCCGCCGCCGGAAACAAGGTATTCGCCGGCGCCCGCAACATCGCAGGCCGCAACCGCGCCGTCGCCGACGCGCTGCGCGCCAAGGGCATCGAGCCCATCGAGCTTGACGTCACCAGCAACGCCAGCGTCGATGCTGCGATCGCGACTCTTAACGCCAAGTCGGGCGGCAAGCTCGACGTCGTCATCAACAACGCCGGCATCGCCTCGGCGGGCGTGTCGGAGGGCTTCACACCCGAACAGGTGCGCGATGTGTTCGAGGTCAATGTGTTCGGCGTTCAGCGCGTGCTGCGCGCTACGCTGCCGATGCTGCGCGGAAAGGGCGATGGCCTCGTCATCAATATCGGTTCGATCCTGGGGCGTGTGACGTTTCCCTTCTTCGGCCTTTATGGCGCGTCGAAGTTCGCAGTCGAGGCGCTTACCGACAGCTATCGCTATGAGCTGTCGCAGCTTGGCGTCGATGTCGTCCTGGTTCAGCCAAGCGCGTATCCCACCAACATGTATGCGGCGGTCCAGAAGCCCGCCGATGCCCAGCGCGGCGCGGCCTATCGAGAGATAGGCGCGATCCCCGGCAAGATGTTCGAGACTTTCGCGGCGATGTTCGCGGCGAAGAACGCGCCCGATCCGCACGATGTCGCCGAAGCAGTCGCAAAACTTGTCGCCACGCCCAAGGGCCGGCGCCCTGACCGCGTCGTGGTCGGCCGGGCCTACGGTGCGGATACGATCAACGCCGCCGTCACCCCCGTGCAGCGCAAGGTTGTCGATGGGCTAGGGCTCGGCGCGCTCGCGACCGTCGAAGGTTGATGCTCAGGGAGCCAGCGGCGTCGAGGCGCAACGCGACGGTTAGCCGCCAATCCAGCGTAAGCCCGGCGACTTGCCTGGCAGCGAATGCAATTTTTTTCCAACGCGTGTGGAGCGCTTTTCCAAGTCGACCGTCCAAATTCGGCAACCCTAGGAGAACCAAAATGACGTCTCTCGAAACGGTGAAGCTTTTCTACGACGGCATCGCGCGAGGCGACGTTGCCGGCGTGCTCGCGGTGCTCCATCCCGAACTCGCCTGGACCGAGGCGCGAGGCTTTCCCTATTACAGCGGCACGTGGCGCACGCCGCAGGAGGTCGTCGACAAGCTGCTCGTTCCGCTTGCGCGTGACTGGGACGGCTTTTCCGCAATCCCGCACGACTTCGTCGAAGCGGGCGATCGGGTCGTGGTGTTCGGTGTGTACTCCGGCACCGTCAAGACGACCGGTAGGTCAATGCACGCAGACTTTGCGCATCTGTGGCGTGTGCGCGATGGCAGGCTCGCCCGCTTCAACATGTACACCGACACCGCGCTTGTCCAGGCCGCGTTCCTCCCATCACCCGCCCCCCGCATGACCGACCCGCAAGCATGTTCAATCTCTTCAAGCGGAGCAGAAAAATGATCAAGCTTCTCTATATCAAGGCCTCGCCGCGTCCGGACTCCAAGTCGGTCGCCCTCGCCGATGCTTGTCTCGCGGCGCTGAAGGCGCGGGCGCCGAACTTATCGGTCGATATCCTCGATGTCTGGCGCGAAAAACTGCCGGTTTTTGACGGCGATAAGGTGGATGCCAAAATGTCGGTTGTCACCGGCCGGCGTCACGACAGACGCCAGAGGACGGCGTGGAGTGAGATCACGGCGATCGCCAATCGATTCATTGCCGCCGATATTTACCTCTTCGCCGTACCAATGTGGAATGGCGGCATACCCTATCGGCTCAAGCACTATATCGATCTCATCCACCAGCCGGGTCTGTTGTTTGGCCTGGAGCCATCGACCGGGTATTTCGGCCTCCTGAAAAACAAGAAGGCAATTATCGCGTTGACCAGCGGGGCCTACTCGCCGACCGCGCCGTCCCCGGCTTATGGTGTCGATCACCACTCGACCTATCTGCGCTCCTGGCTCAATCAGGCGGGCGTAACGGACATCGAAGAAATTCGCTTTCAGCCCACGTTGCTCAATCCTGACCCGGACGGCAGCCACAAAGCCGCCATCGCCGCCGCTTCCCATGTTGGAGTCGTGTCATGACTGTGACCAAAAGCGCAATGAATGGAAACTCCGGAAAAACCAACGGCGGGAAATGGCGAGAGTGGTTCGAGCGTCTCAGGGCGCTCGACGATGCGATGAATTACGATCCCCTCGAGGATCACGCGCGACGGATCCATCGCCTCGAGACCGAGTTGGCAGCGATGAAGCATCGCCTCGGCGCGGACGCACTGCTGGAACAGACGCAGGCTTCCTCGGAGTCGTCGAGGCTACGCAGCGGCGCGCCAACTGCCGGTGCTTCTTAGACGGCGCGTGCCGCCCCTGTGGCTCAAAGCAGCTGTGACGATTGCAACAATCGGCGAATATATAAGGCGTTGCCCCTGCCGTGCTTGTGGGGTCATGTCTCATGGGGTGAGGAAACTAGAAGCGCAACGCCCGGCAGGTCGCACCGGAAATTTTACGCGGGAGTGGCGCACCCGACAGGAGGAAACTGCGAACTGGATCTTGGTCATAGCGCGACGAATCAAGGCCTCAAACTTGCCCCGGTACGTCAGTGGCGAATAACCTGAGGCCATCAAGCGATCGGATAGGGCTCGTTCTCGAACGTTATAGAGTGATACCCCTTGGCGCCGACGTCGCGCGCAAGCTGGCTCCGAAAGTCCGTGCTTGTTCGAAGGCACGCAAGCATGTGAGCGAAGTCGTATTTCGGCTTCCAGTCTAGTTTCGCTCTGGCCAAGTCATTCACGTAGACCCTGTCGAGGTTTGGGAAAATGGCCCAACTCCGTGCCGTAAACAAAGCCTCGCAATCTGGATACATCCGATAGACGACCGCAGGGGCGTTTCGGCGAAGTTCAGCCAAATCAGATGGTGCAAACGGCGTCGACGCGGAAATAATATAGCGCCCGAAGCCAATTTCTTCCGCCTTTCCAACCGCAAGGAAATGCGCGCTAACCACGTCCTCGAGATCCACCCGCCGATAAAGCAGTTCATTCGCCTGAACGTTTGCCACTTCATACTTCGCCCTGATCTTTGCGTCGTCGTCGGCTTCCGGGAAAAAACGTGACGTTCGCAGAATAATCACTGGCAGACGCCTCGTGCGAAAGGCGAGCTCACACAAGTCTTCACCGGCAAGTTTGCTCACGCCATAGATATTCTTTGGTATCGGCACAACGTCTTCGGTCACCCAGGCAGCAGGTTCGCCTGGGGAAGGTGTTAATGCCGATCCAAATGCACTTGTTGTGCTTGTGAAGACAAACGCTCGGACGCCCGCGGCCAAAGCCGCCTCAAGAAGAACGAGCGTCCCGGTAACGTTGGTGTCCAGAAAGTCCTGCTGCGTGTGGGTTGCAATGTGAGGCTTGTGCAAGGTCGCCGCGTGAAGAACGGCCCTTACACCATGCATGCTCCGCCCTACGAAGCCTCGATCACATATCGACCCGACGCTGTCGGTGAATAGCGACGGCTTGAGGTCTATCCCCAGCGCAGCCTGACCTGTGGCGCGCAAGCTGCGCATCAAGGCTTCGCCGAGGTGCCCAGCGCTTCCCGTAACAAGGATCGTCATGGAATCCACACTCCACGCTCAGGCTAGCAGCGGCGGGCGGGATTAGGCCACGCATAAAATATGCGCGCGCCATTGCGGGGCTCGGCTAAGCGATCGTCGTCACAAGCCGGCCGACCGATCCGTCGGCAAGCGGAATTCGCTCTCACAGCACTCGGCCCGCCGAAACCAACCACGGTGAATCACGCTTCGTCCCAATGTTCTATGTGGGTGCAGACCCTAGTGACTTATTATTACCTTGACTAATCAAGGTAACGGCGAGAGGCTCGCTGTTAAGCCCGGAGTCGACCGATGTCTCTATTGGAGAAATTTGTTAGCCAGCGCGCCGCCTTCGAGGCTGCGCTCAGGGACGATGACTGGTCACGCGTCGAACCCTATCTGCACGCTGACGTTCGTTACGAAGTGCTCAATATGCCGTTCCATTGTTCGCTGAGAGGCCGCGACTCCGTGATCTCCGGGCTCAGGCGCTCGATCAACCGCTTCGATCGACTGTGCGAACGCAGCATCGGCGGAAGCCCTATCCTTTTGGAGGAGGGAGACAGCGTTCTAGTTCATGGATCCATTCGGTTTCGGCGAGGTGAGAGCCCGGTACTCGAATCACGGCTGTGGGAGATAGCCACGTACAAGGGCGACGCAATTGAGCGCCTAATAGACCTCTACGATGTCGGCGAAGCTCAAAAGTTCACACGCTGGATGGCCGAGTGGGGCGCCGGTCTCGACGCGAGCTACACGTGAGCGCGGTGACAAAGCGGCCGCGAATTCGCCGTTCAAAGGAAGAGGCCAAAGCACGAATTTTGGCCGCCGCCGAGTGTCTCTTACGCGAAGACGGCGAGGCCGCTGTCACGGTTCGATCGGTCGCCGCGTCGATCGGTGTGACCGATGCAGCAGTCAATCACCATTTTGGCACACGGGAAAAACTTCTTGAAGCGCTGTTGCGCCATGGCGGACGTCAACTGAGGGAGCAGATCAAAAGCGCCATAGCCCAATGGCAGAACACGGGAGTGCGCGTTGAAAATCTCGTCTCTGCCATCGCCAATATCTATGAAGACGGGGCCTATGCAAGCTTGGCGCTCCGACTGCATTTGGCCGGCTGGCGCGACCGAGGCTCGGGACTGCTGGATCCTGTTGTCGACGCCCTGCATGCGCTTCGCACGGAAGCGTTCGAGCGTTCCGGCTCGGGCGCGCCGTCACTCAAGGAAACCCGCTTCGTCGTCGGTATGATGCACCAGGTGCTGGCGTTCGACCCTCTGTTTGGGGCGGCTTTTCGCCGGAGCGCCGGCCTCGAAGACGAACCTTCGGCCGCGCAAAAACAGAGGTTCTGGACCGTCCTCGTCATGACAGTGCTTAGCGGACCGGCAACGCCAGCAGTGCACACGGCGCAAACTTTGCGATATCGGAAATGACAGACGCCACCGATCTGCTGCGACGGCTCGCCGAGAGCTGCGGGATGCCCTTTCGCGAGGGAACGCCCCCGCAGCCGCGCCGGTATTGCACGCCGCGTCTAATTCGGCGACGCCTTGCATATTACCGTATGCCGCCCCCCGCGGAAGCTGTCGTGATGTTTGCAACAATCGGCGAATATATAAGGCGTCGCCCCTGCCGTTGCAATTTCGTCACGTCCGGAAAGGTTCTGTAATCGTCCGAGAAGATGACGCCGGTGAATTCCTCATTGGGATAACGCCCGCCAAGATCGATGAACGTGACGCGATCGCCGACGTGGACTTCGCTGACGATCCCTTCGACGGTGATCGCTTGGCCGATGTGAGCGGCGGCATCCTGGGCCGCAACTATTCCGGGCCGGGAGACCACGGCTTCGGGATGATGCGGACGCAACGTCATCCGAACGACGCCCACAACGACAGCGCATCCCAACAGTACGAGAGCAGCCAAGCGTGTCCTCTGCTTCATCCCGAGCTATGCCGCCGATTTGAATTTCTCAAACCGTAACGCAAGACGATCACGGTCAGGTCTATCTTTCTCTCGGCGAGGAGGCAGCAACGTTCGACCGTGGAAATTGAGGAGCGCATCGAGGGTCGGGCCATCTCTTAGATCTAGAAGCTTCTTCGACACATGAATTTTGAAGTCCGAATCAATGCCTATGAGTTGCGCGTCAAACGCGGCGTGATGAATTTTTGACAGCGGAATGCCGTTGCCAATGGTTGGTTGTCCATATTGTTCGTCGATATCTCCGACAATGTGAGCTGCATCGAGCAGCAGGGGTTCGGGCAATCCAGAAATTGCGCATTTGCCTCCATATGCGGAGATGACCATTTCACGAAAGGAAGCTTGGTGAAGCCGTTGCTTGACCATTCTCAATGCGTAGCGCCGTTCTCCGGCGGTCTGCGGTTCAGCAGTTGCAAATTCTGAAGGAGCAAACGCAACCCTTGCTTTTAACGATTTTGCATCGAACCCGACTAAGAACGCAGGCATTACCGCCTGATACAGGCCCGGGGCGGTGCCAAGGAAATAGATTATTGGTGTGCGAGAATTGAAAGCGTCGCGTAACCAGCGATTGTCAGCTGCGTTGGGGTCTGAACCCATGAACGCGTAGTCGACTGTTTCATCGCCGTTGTATATTTGTTGATGAACTTCGCGTTGATCGTCGTACCAGACTTTTCGACCGGGTCTTGGGTAAACCGTTTTTATCGAAAGTAGTTGCTGCATTTGTTGCGGTTTGAAGATACCCCTCTGCGGATTGATCAGCGGTATTCGCCTGCCTCTAAACTGGAATCCGCCTGACAAATGCTGCGCGGTCAAATTTCCATGAAGCTGGGTGAGTTGTCTGACGGCAGCAAACGCAGCTGAACGAATGTCAGCATCCGCGTCGGCTTGATTGAAGCGAAACGATCCTGCGACGTCGTCAAACTCGCCCATTGAGATCGCTCAAATCCGGTTGATGAAAAGCTAATTGTAGTATCGCACCAAGCTGATCAATGGCGCACCCGACAGGATTCGAACCTGTGACCTCTGCCTTCGGAGGGCAGCACTCTATCCAGCTGAGCTACGGGTGCGTGGCTGTCTCTATAGCGCTGCGAATGGGGCCCGGCAAATGTCGAGAAGCGAATGGCGAATAGCGAATAGCGAGGTGGGAAAAAGGGCGGGGAATAGCTCCTATCCGATTGAAACTGCCCCAGATTTGCCTACCGGCTTTCTCGCCGCTCCGTCCCCCTATTCGCTATTCGCTTTACTTCACCGCACTCAATTCCTTCATCAGCCGATAATCGAATTCCACGCTTTGATAGAACGCGCCTTTTTCGCGCCGCTCGTCGCGGCCGTGGGCGCGGATGTCGTGGATGTCGATCCAGGCGCCCGAGATGCCGTAGCTGGGAATTCCTGCGTTGCGCGTGAAGATGGAATCGCTCGCGCCCGCCGCCATGGTCGGGATCACCGGCACGCCCGGCCACATCGAATGGGCGACCTTTTCCACCGACGCGAACAATGCCGGCGCCGGCGGCGATTCCGGTGCGCTGACCACAAACGCCACCGGCTTCACCGCAATGCCGGGCCCGACGATTTTCGCGAGCGTTGCGCGCGTTTGATCCGGTGTCTCGTTGGGCATGATCCGGCATTGCACGGTCGCGGTCGCAAGCTGTGCCAGCGCGTTTTCCTGATGGCCGCCGGAGAGCATCGTCGCAGTACACGTCGAATGCAGAATGGCGTTGAGCGGCACGTCCTCAGCGAGGCGCGCGGCGGCCGCCAGATCGGGCTTTGCCCGTGCCACCGCCAGCATATCTTTCCTGCGCTGTCCGGTTTCGAACTGCGACATCTTCTGGAAATAGAGTCTGGTGGTGGGGTTCAGCGTAAAGGGAAACTTATAGTGTGAAAGCTTTACCAGCCCTTCCGCCAGCTGAGTGATCGCATTGTCGGGGCGCGGCTCCGAAGAATGGCCGCCCTTGTTTCTCACTTCAAAGGTGAAGGTGACATAGGTTTTCTGGCTGGTTTCGATGTCGAAATCCATCCGCTTGCCGTTGACGATCTCCCCTGAGTCGCCATCGGGATTGATGACGAGGCTCGCATCGACGAGATCGCGATGCGCCTTGAGCAACCAGGCAGGACCGTCCTGTTCCAGGCCCACCTCTTCGTCGGCGGTGAAGGCGATGATGATGTCGCGATCGGGGACGGTGCCTTCCTTCTTCAGGCGGATGAGGCTGGCGGCAGCGGCCGCATCCTGGTCTTTCATGTCGGAAGTGCCGCGGCCGTAGAAGTAATCGCCTTCTTCGGTCAGCGTGAAGGGCGGCTTCGACCAGTCCGAGGCTTTGGCTTCCACCACATCCATATGACAGATGTAGAGAATGGGTTTGGCTTTGCCCTTTCCCTTCAGCCGCACCACCACATTCATCTGATGGGGATATTTGGGATCGCCGATTTCGTGAATATCGGCGTCGGTAAAGCCGCCGGCCTTCAGATATTTCACCATCGTATCGGCGACTTGCTTGGTGCCGACGTCATGCACCGAATGGATCGCCACGATGTCGCGCATGATGTCGTGCGCGAGTTTTTGGTTCTCCGCCGGTGGTACCGGCCCCGAGAGATTGTTGACGGCCGGCATCGGCGCTGCGCTCAGCAAAAAAACGGTGGCAAGCGCGGTCGCGCCGAGAGCCAAGCGATGTGAACGCGATGTCATGAAATCTCCCCTCGTATCAGACTCTTGATTTCACCAATCGTCATGGCCGGCCAGCGCGGACCCCGGATTTATTCCGGGGGCAGCGTGTGCCGGCCATCCATGAACACCCATGCGGAATGGTGATCATGGATGGCCGAGACGCCTTCCCCCGGATCAAGTCCGGGGTCCGGCCGCTCGGCCATGACGAGTTTCGCAGGATCAATAACTAGAGACCATTATGCAATTGCCTTGAGCGCGGCGTCCACGACTTCGGTGGCATGCCGCCAGACGCTCTTCTTCCATTGCGGCGCGTCGGGATAGAAGGCGGCGCGCATTTCTTTCTTGATGGCGGTACGCTCGGGCCGCTCAAGCCCGCCGAAGGCATGCAGCCAGTTGTCCTTGCGCAGCGCGTTGAACACCTCACGCACCGGTTCGGTGCCCACTTCCAGCGCCGCGAAGGTGAGCTCGGTGCGCTCCATCCATTCGGACACGCGCTTGTCAATGGTGCCCGTCAGCGGCGCGGAAAGCGATTCCCCGGCTTCGCTCGACGCCACGCGATCGCCCCAGATCTTCCTGGCGCGCGCATAGGCTGGCGTGCCGGGAACGTCTTCGGTGATCATTTCTGCGGCGCCGGATTCGCCCAGGCCGGTGTGAAAATCGATCACCAGGAGCTTGTCGAGCTCGACGAATTGTTCTTCGCCGAACACATCCTTCAGCATCGCGGCCGACCAGCTCTCACGGCTGCCGCCGAAATAGACACCGTCGGGGTGATGATACTGCCCCTTGGAAATCGCTTCCTGCAGCGCGAAGGCGCCGTGCAAGTCGGAATAGTCGCGCAGCTTCGCGTTTGCCATTTTCATCGCCTCGCGCGAAATATCCCTGGGCGCGATGGCATCGGCGAGCGCGGCATAGGCTTCGTTGCGCGGGGGATGTTTGTGATTGACGAAGTTGCGGTTCACATCGGCATTGTCTTCGTTCACCCGCCGGTCCCAGGAAAAGCCGTAAGGGTTGAGCGCGTGCAGCAGCACGATCTTGGCGCCTTCGGGGACGCGAGCCGCCAAACCTTCGCGCAGCAAACCCGTCTGCACGCCCGATCCGAAATAGCCCTCCACGCCATGCGTGCCGGAGATCAGAAGCAGGGCCTTCCTGGCGTCGCGCGGACCGATGGTGGCGACGTCCATGAATAGAGGCTTCGCATCGGCACCCTGCTCCTTGGGGTGCACGCGCGCGGTCACGCCCAAACCGCCATCCTCGCAGGCTTCGATGAAAGCGCTGCGGCCATCGCGGTAGTTTTCGGGAAAATAGCGTTCGGGCGAGGCAACCATTGTGTTTTTCGGGAAATTCTTCTCTTTGTATGACGTACTCTAAAGGCCAAGCGGACGTGGCGCCAGATTCGTTATCGCCATTCGGTGCGTTGGCGGCCCTGCGCGAACGGCCGATCCTCGATCAGACACCCATCCGCGCCGCACGCGAAGGCTTTCGCAAGCACGTCATCGACAGAGCCGGCGCGGCCTACCGCGAAAAGCTTGTCCCGGCCAAGACGCACGGCATCGCCGGCGAAAACTATTATTTCATCAACCGCAATCCGCCCTATTGGCGCCGGATCGGCGGCTCCATTCCCGATCTTCTCATGCGCGAAGGCGTGGCGGCGCGGCTGAAGGACGTGAACTTGCGGCTTGCCAAATCGGGACTCGAACTTTTTCTCTTCGATGCCTGGCGGCCGAAAGACGTGCAGGCCTATTTCCACGATGTGTGGATGCCCGCCGAATTGAAGAAACGCCGGCCGTCGCTCGCTGGCGAAGCGCTCGTGCGCGAAGTCGAGCGCTATTGGGCCGCACCGACGGTGGATGAAAATTCGCCCGCGCCGCACGCGACAGGCGCGGCACTCGATCTCACGCTACGCTGGACCTCTGGCGAGCAGCTCTGGATGGGCTCGCTGTTCGACGACGTCACCGAAATCGCGCACCGGGACCATTTCGAACGCGCGAGCGACGCGATTTCCTTCTCCGACGAAGAAGCCCGCGCCAACCGCCGCCTGCTGCATTGGGTGATGACGGAAGCAGGCTTCGCCGGCCATCCCGACGAATGGTGGCACTTCTCGTATGGCGACCAGTTCTGGGCAGCGCTGACCGAAACACCTGCGGCGATTTACGGTTTGGCTTCGCGGTAGAAGGAACAAGAAGAATTCGCGCGGAGACGCGGAGGCGCAGAGATAGCGAGCTTGAGGTCCACATCGCGAAAGTACTTCAGCTACTTGTTGGCGCGCTTTGCGCGCCGGAAATTTATTGATCAGCCCACAAGGAAATTCACTGAATACTCGCTATCTCTGCGCCTCCGCGTCTCCGCGCGAACTATTCCTTTTCCTACTTCAGCACCGGCCTGAACGCGCCGTCCCAGTCTGCACCCGGGGGATTGGTTTCGAAATATTCGACGCGCTTCAAATGCAGGTCGTACATCTTCTGGCTGGCGCCGGAGAGCTTGCGGCATTGGTCGATCAGCTCGCGCGTCTTCTCCCATTGCTGGGTGTGCAGCGAATTGAAGATGTGTTCGTGGAATGTCGCCATGGCGCGGAATTTCGGCGAAGCTCGCATCAGGGGATTTCCCAGCATCGCATAGAGTTTCACCGGTTCGGCGCGACTGCCGATGACAAGATAGTCTACTTCCAGGAAGGCAAAGCCGCGTTCGGCCGCCTTGCGCGTGTCGTCGCTGACGATCACCGCGGGCCCATATTGCTGTGACAGCGCGCGGATGCTTTCGGCAAGCGCCGTGCAGTCGCCGGTCACCGAATAGGCCATGCGCCCCGAATCGCCGAAGCCGCCGGCGATGGCAGGTCCCGTCGTCACGGCAATGCCGATTTCGATGGGTTTGAACGCGGTGCCGTCCAAGCGTCGTTCGCCCGCGAGTTGCTCATTGACGCGCGCCAGCGCAATCGTCATGCGATTTGCCGCTTCGCAAGCGTGGATCGCATGTTCGCCGTCGTCCAGCGGCGCGTTCCAGAAGGCGGTAAAGCCTTCGCCGCTATAGTGATCGATGGTGCCGCCCTGGCCGAACACTTCTTTCACCAACGGCATCAGCGCGCTGCGCATCATGCGGGTGAAGCCCGCAGCGTCGTCGCGGAAGGATTCGGAAAGCTCCGCATAATCGCGCACGCCGCAGGAAAGATACGTCACGTTGCGTGTTTCGCCGTCGAGTTTGAGCAGCGCGGGTTGGCGTGCGATTTTGTCGAGCGCACTCGGCGCCAAGGCATCGGCAAAAGCGCTGCGCAGTTCGGTGCGCGCGCGCAGGAATTCCACGCTGCGCGCGGCCAGTCCTGCCAAAAACGCAAAACCCAGCGCGAAAGACGGGGTCGTCGAATCCAGCAGCACCTGGGTGGAGGCGAACATGTCCCAGGTGAAGGCCTGGATGGCGAAGATCACAGCGCCCGCAAAGAGCCCGGCCCACAACGCGCCGAAGCGCACGAACAAAAAAATGAGCCCGATGCCGGTGACGGCCAGAAGAATGAGCTGCGCCGTCAATCCTGCAGGAACCTTGAGCGCGGTGCCGAGCAGGATGTTCTCCATCGCTTCGGCGCGGATCTCCGCTTCGCTGCGCGGACCCGCCGGCGTTTCGAACACCGAATCGGGCGAGGCGATGTAGACGATGGCGTTCTTCAACGTGCCCGCGCCGAGCGTGCCTGCGTCGAGCGCGGCGGGCGAAATCTCGCGCTCGCTTCTGGGACCCGAGAAATAGACGGCAAGCGCGCCGTCCTTGCGCAATGGCACATCGATCAATCCGGATTTGATGGCGCTGAAGCGCGTGCCGCCATCGATCACGGGAAGCCCGCCGCTCTGCGCGCGCAACGTGATGGCGGGCTGGCCGGCAGCGAGGCGCATGGTTTCGGCTTCGAGGGACGGCACGATTTTGTCCTTCCAGCGATAAGCCATCGGGATCGCGCGCAATTTGCCGTCCGCGTCGGGTGACAGATTCAATGCACCAATTCCGGCGCTCGCTTTTTCAATTCTGGGGAGAGCGGCGGATGCAAAATCATATTCGCGCAGAGCGTTCGATGCGCTCTCAGGTCCGTCGATCGTGATTTCGGTTTGTGGGCCCGGGTCCAATCCGCCTTGCGTCGGGCGCAGGGCGAATCCCGTCACCGTGCGCAGCTGCCCCATGGCATGGACCAGCGCGTCGTCGGGCGAAGGCAATCGCGCCAGCGCGGTGCGCGCGAGATCGGTCCCCGGTCCGGGCGGAAGGCTTGCCGCGAGTTGCTGGGGCGAGGCGGCATCCTGTTTGTCCAAAGGAAAGGCGAATACGACGATGGCCGCGCCTTGCGCCTTCAACTCGTCGGTCAGCTTGGCGAGAGTGGCCGTTGGCCACGGCCAGGGCCCGAACTTCGCGATGCTGGCGGAATCGATCTGGAGCGTGCGGACCGTCAGCGTCGTCTTGGGACCGGGATCTTCATAAGGACGCGGCCGCAGATATTGGTAGGAATCGAACTGCATCGCGGCCAGCCGCGAAGCGATCCCGCCCAGGTCGCTCACCATCAGACCGGCCGCTGCCAGCAAGACCGCCAGCGGCAATGCCCAGATCGCACCGCGGCGATTGGCGAGTGAGGCAGAATTCATCGAGGGTCCCGGCATCCGGCGGCTTCCCTCCGGCGCCGGACGATTCATCCTAACACGATCAATGGGTTGCGATGGAAGCGGTTGGTTAAGGCGCCCTGAGGGGCAAAACGAAAAAATGAAGAATTTTTAGTGACGCAACCGTCATCTTTTCTTGCGAATGTTGCGGGACGCCCCTATTTTTCAGCAGCACTATTTCCAACCGCCGTTTTGGAACCGCCTGGGAGGGCACCGCTGTGGACAGCAACATCACCAAGGATCCTGCCTACAACGCCGTCGACCCGAACGATTTTCCCGCCATGCTGGAAGTCAACCGCTACGGCGACCGCTCCACCGCCTTCGACAAGATCATCTCCGCTACCCATGACCATTTCTGGGATCCGCTGGACAGGAAATACATCGACTTCTCCGCACCCTTCGACATGGAGAAGGAGTATCTCGTCAATCCTGAATTGAACGGCGATCTGAAAACCGCAATCGCGGAAAAACTCGACGAGCGTAACAAGATCAAGCTCGCCAATCTCGACACGCTGTGGACGATGTCCTCGATCCTGCACGGCGAGCAGGGCGCGCTGTCACTCTCGGCCTCACTCTGTCACATCCTGCGCGATCCGGGCGCGCAGGAATACGCGGCGAACCAGACGCGCGAAGAAGCCCGTCACGTCACCGCCTTCACGAAATACATCCAGGCGCGCTGGGGTAAGCCGGTTCAAGTCGGGCCCGCGCTCGGCAGTTTGCTCAACGAGCTCGTCGGCTCGCCGCTGGTGTGGAAGAAACTTGTCGGCATGCAGATGCTGATCGAAGGCCTCGCGATGGGCGCGTTCGCCACGCTCTACAAGGAAGCGCGCGATCCACTGCTGCGCCAGACCTGCCAGCTCGTCATGACAGACGAAGCCTTCCATCACAAGTTCGGAAAGATCTGGGCCGATCGCACGATCCCCAATCTCTCCAAGAGCGAACACGAGTTGATCGAAGACTGGGCCGCGCAGGTGTTCCAAATCCTGCTGTTCAATCTGGGCAGCCCCGACCAGAAGGAATGGATCTACCGCGAAGTCGGTCTCGACCCCGCGTGGTGCCAGTCAGCGTTCATGGAAGCCTTCACCGACGCCCAGATTCGCGTGGAGATGCAGGAGGCCACCAACATCTTTCGCGTCCTCATCAAGACGCTGCTGAAAGCCGGCATCATCACCGAACGCACCAAAGGTGTATATGCGGCTTACATCGACATGCAGGAACTCTATGCCGAAGGCGATCGCATGGTCGGCGACGACATCGCCGAAGAAGGCATCAAATATCTCATCAAGCTCAACGGCGGAAAGATGACGGCGCCGTCGCTGCTGGCCGCGGAGTAAAGAGACTGCCCTCCCTCGGGAGGGCCGAAATCGCGAAGCGATTTCGGGGAGGATGTGGAAGGAGATAGCTCGTCCTGATCCTCCCCAAAAATTTCGCTCCGCTCAATTTTTGACCCTCCCCAGGGGAGGGTTGGGGAGGAACCGATGGACACCAACATCACCAAGGATCCGGCCTACGATGCCGCCGATCCGCACGATTTTCCCGCCATGCTGGAAGTGGAGCGCTATGGCAGGCGCTCCACCGCCTTCGACAAGATCATCTCCGCCACCCACGATCATTTCTGGGATCCGCTCGACAAGAAGTACATCGACTTCGACGCGCCGTGGGATATGGAGAACGCCTATCTCATCCCGCCGAAGATGAGTCTCGAATTGCAGACGGCTATCGGCGACAAGCTCACCGAAAAGCAAAAAATCAAATTCATGAATACCGGCGTGCTGTTTTCGATGTCGTCGATCCTGCATGGCGAGCAGGGCGCGCTGGCGCTGTCGGCTTCGCTCTGCCACATCCTCAAGGACCCCGGCGCGCAGGAATACGCCGCCAACCAGACCCGCGAAGAAGCCCGCCACGTCACCGCGTTCGCGGCTTACATCAAAGCGCGCTGGGGCAAGCCGGTGCCGGTCGGACCCGCGCTGGGCAATCTGCTCACCGAAATGGTGCTGTCGCCTTTCGTGTGGAAGAAGCTCGTGGGCATGCAGATGCTGGTCGAAGGCCTCGCCATGGGCGCCTTCGCCACGTTCTACACCTACGCCGAAGATCCGCTGCTCAAGCGGCTCTGCCAGCTGGTGATGACGGATGAAGCCTTTCATCACAAGTTCGGAAAGATCTGGGCCGACCGCACCATCCCCAAACTCTCCGAAGACGAGCGCAACAAGATCGAGGATTGGGCCGCGCAAGTCTTCATGGGCCTCTTGCGCAACATCGGCTCGCCCGAACAGAAGAAATGGCTCTATGCCGAATTCGGCCTCGACTGGCAGTGGGCGCAAGGCGCCATGATGGAAGCCTTCACCGACGCGAAACTGCGCGAGCGCATGAAGGATTCCACCTCCATCTTCCGCGTGCTCATCAAGACGCTGCTCAAGGCCGGCATCATCACCGATCGCACCCGCGCCACCTACGCGGCGTATGTCGACATGGCCGAACTGCATAGCGAAAGCGACCGCATGATCGGCGACGACATCGCCGAGGAAGGCATCAAATATCTGATGACGCTCAACGGCGGAAAGTCGCTGCTGACCCCAAGCGCGCTGGCGGCGGAATAAGAACTACCCTCCCTCGGGAGGGTCGAAGCGCGAAGCGCTTCGGGGAGGATGCGGAAGATAGCGCGTCCTGATCCTCCCCGAAAAATTCTCCGCTGCGCTACGAATTTTTCGACCCTCCCGAGGGAGGGTGAAACTCGCACTCCACACCGGCTGCAAAATTCCGCTGAACGGTCTCATGCGCAGATCGCGCAGTCTGAATCCGCTCTTGCCCATGACCATGCGGACGAAAGCGGCGAATAGCATCGCGCCCGCAAAGCAGGCGCAGACCCAGGCAAACGCATCGCCGATTACGTCATAGAGCGTGTAGCCGGAACCCGCGCCGGTCGCCACATTGGCGACGAGGGTGGAAAAGCCGTCACCGCCGGTCTTTTTCATCGCTGCAACGCGGCCGTATGGATCGCTGAGCAGCATCGCGCCGTGCCGCGCGTTGCGCGCCAACGCGAAACCGTTTTCGACACTGCGCAGAATCGCGATGCGCGATTGCAGATTCGTATCGATGCCGAAGTCCCAGGCCGGCACGGCGACGAGCGGCGCGTGCGTGCGCAGCGCATCCTCGCGCAGTAGCGCCTGATAGTTCATGTGACTGGAGGCTTCGATCAGCGCGTCGCCGTCCGTCGCGCCCGAATAAGCCAGATCGGCTTGGGCGCCAAAGGCGGGACCGGGAACGCGCTCGTTGTAAGTGAGCATCGGCGAATTGGATTGAAACACCCAGGTCTGGCTTTCAAGGCCTGCCGGCCCTTGCACATTGAAGCCGCCGACAATGGCCGCCCCCGTGGCATCGGCGACGTGCTGGAACTCGCTTTGCACCGCGTCTTTCCACTGCGGCCGCACGATGGCGATTTTTTCCGGCAGCACGATCAGCGCTGCGCTTTGCGCCAGCAGCCGGCTCTTGCCCGCGTAAGCCGTAATCGCGCCCATCGCCAGATCTTCGCGGTCGATGGCCGAGGCTTCCGTGAGAATATCGCTGTCGATCATCACGACGCGCGTCTTTTCGCTGTCGGCCAATTCCATGCGGATCGCGCCGACCGTGAGATTGAGCGCGAAGAGCCCCGCCGCCAGCAGCACCGGCGTTGCATTGCGGGTTGCGAAAGAAAGCGCCGTCAGTCCCGCGAGAAGCCCGACAAGAAATGTGACGCCCCACATGCCCACCAGCGAAGCGGACTGGATCAGAATCGGAAAACCGGCCTGGCTGTAAGCCGGCGAGAAGATCGCGCCGTCCGGTCCGTGCGAGGCGAGAAAGTCCCACGCCGTCCAAAGCGCGGCGAAACACAACGGTCCCGCCAGGGGAAAAAGAACGCGCGAGGTGAATCGCGCCGCCATCGCACAGACCGCGAAGGCGATGCCTTCCAGCGCCAGCGCCGCGCCCATCGTCTGAAGCGGCACCAGTCCGAGGTAAGGAAGCAGCGCGCTCGAGGCGCCGAGCGCCATTGCGCCGATCGCCGCTGCGATCACCACCATCGGATTGGTTTTGCCGAACGCGAGCACCAGCACCGGGACCGGTGCGAACCAGGCAAGCCACCACAACTCCCCAAATCCGGTGGAGAGAAAGAAAGCCGCCCCGCTCAACCCGGCGCAGGCGATGGGACCCAACGCGTTTTTCATGCTGAAATTCTTGGCCGAAAATCTTGCCCAAAAATCCTACGTTGGTCCGATTGTGGCACAAAGTCTGGCCACACTGCGACGGTGGTTCCGATCAAACCCTTGGGATCACTGGTGTTCCTTAACACTTGACGATGAATGAATATTCATTCACAAGTGCAAAATGCACACGGACAAGGTTGTCGTTCGCAAGCGTCTCGACCGCGAAGAACCGCAGGACGCCAAGCGTCCGCGGATTCTGGAAGCGGCGCTTGAGCTATTCGAAACAAGGGGCTTCGACGGTGTCGCGGTGCCCGAAATCGCGCTGAAAGCCGGCGTCGCGACCGGCACCATCTATCGCTACTTCGAAACCAAGGAAGCCCTGGTCAACGCGCTCTATCGCTATTGGAAGAAGCAATACAACGAAGTGGTGCTGGCGCCGCCTTACGAGGGTGCAACCCCGCGCCAGACCTTCTCGCACTATTGGCAGCGCATGACGCTGTTCGCCCGCGCCTTTCCCCGCGCCATCCGCTTCATGGACCTTCATCATCATGCCGCCTATCTCGATGCGGAAAGCCGTGCGCTGTCGCGCAACTATGCAAGCGCCGCCGAAACCTTCGTCAGGGACGCGCGGCGTTCCGGCGATCTGCGCGATCTCGATCCCATGATGGTGGTGGCGCTGATGTGGGGCGCTTGCGCCGGGCTGGTGAAGTTTTCGGCGCAAGGCGCACTCGCGTTCGATGCTGAGACCGCCGCGGACATGGAAGAGGCGCTGTGGCGCGCCATCGCAAATACCTAATTGCAATCACGGAGAAATTTCATGGCACGCAAGAGAAAAGGTGAAGGACAAACCGCGCTCGTCACCGGCGCATCCGGCGGTATCGGTCTGGATCTCGCCGAATGTTTCGCCAAGGACGGCTACAATCTCATTCTCGTGGCGCGCTCCGAACCGGCCCTGAAACAGGAAGCCGCGCGCCTGGCGCAGAAATACAATGTGACCACGACAGCGATCGCATCCGATCTTGGCGTCCAAGGCGCAGGGCACAAGCTTGCCGACGATATTCGCGCCCGCGGTCTCGCGGTCGATGTGCTAGTGAACAATGCGGGCTACGGCATTGCCGGTGCGTTCGACAGCTCGAAAGAATCCGATCAGCTCGGCATGATCGATTTGAACGTGCGAGCCCTCGTCGAACTCACCCACGCCTTCTGGCCGTTCATGCTCGCAAACAAACGCGGCGGCGTTTTGAACGTCGCCTCCACCGCGGCCTTCCAGCCCGGCCCGCTGATGGCGATCTACTACGCCAGCAAAGCCTTTGTGCTTTCGTTCTCCGAAGCGCTGTGGCGCGAAGCGCAGGGGACCGGCGTACAAGTCAGCTGCCTTTGTCCGGGACCCACGGCCAGCAAATTCCGCGAACGCGCCGGCACCGGCGCCACGCGGCTCTCGACGCTGGGCACGCCCGTCACCAGCATGAGCGTGGCCAAGGCCGGCTATCGCGCCTTTCAGAAAAACCAGCGCGTGCTGATCACCGGTTTTCGCAACCGCGCCCTCGCGCGGCTGGTGCCCTATCTACCGCGCACGACGATTTTAAACATCGCGCACCGGCTGCAGAGTCCCATCTGATTCCCTCTCCCCCGAAGGGGGAGAGGGAGATAGTGTGGTGACATGACCGCCACCAAAATCGGCAACTTCATCACCATCGTCCGCGAAGGGGCGGTGGCCACCGTCACCATCGATCGCGGCGATCGGCGCAACGCGTTGTCTCGCGAATTGATCCTCGATCTCACCGAGACGGCGAAAAGTTTCGCCGACGATCTTGAAACGCATGCAATCGTCTTGACCGGCAAAGGCGCGTTCACCGCGGGCGCGGATCTGAAAGACCCCGCCATGGATCGGCGCAAAGCCGCCGGCCTGCTCGATCGCCGTCACATGGTCAGGATCGGTCCCGATCTTTGCGATGCCTGGGAGAGGGTCGAACAGGTCACTATCCTGGCGATCGAGAAATTCTGCATCGGCGGCGGCGCGGCGCTGGCGGCGGCCTGCGATTTTCGCATCTTCGGCGAAAGCGCCTGGACGTCGCTGCCCGAAATTCCTCTCGGCATGAATATGAGCTGGCACGCCGTGCCCAGGCTCGTCTCGCTCATCGGGCCGGCGCGCGCCAAGCGCTTTGTGATTTTCGGCGAACGCACCGGCGCCAAACAGGCGCTGGAGTGGGGCCTCGCCGACGATGTCGCGCCCGACGGCGAGGTGCTGTCCCGCGCGCAAGAATGGGCGCAGCGCATCGCCAAGCTTCCGCCCAATGCGGTGCGCATGTCCAAGCAGTCGGTGAATGCGGCAGCGAATGCGCTGCATCACGTTTCCGCCTTCATGGACCTCGACCAATACGCACTCGCGGCGACCAGCGAAGATTACAGAGAGGCGATAAAGGCCTTCCTCGAAAAGCGCGAGCCGAAGTTTACGGGGCGGTGATTCACCCTCCCCTTGAGGGAGGGTCGAAATTTGCCAAGCAAATTTCGGGGAGGGGTCATGCCGTGCTGTGTAAATCAATACGCTGAATGTCCCGTGCGTTTGAAGGCCTCGGCCTGACCCCTCCCCGAATTTGTCTCCGCGCTGTCGCGCGCATCCAATTCGACCCTCCCTCAAGGGGAGGGTAGAGTGATATGCGAAATCGCTATTCACGGGGTCATCCATGTCAGGTCGTGTTGAAGGGAAAATCGCGCTCATTACCGGTGGCGCGCAGGGTTTGGGCGAGGCCGCGGCGCGTATGCTGGCGCGCGAGGGTGCGCGTGTCGCCATCACCGATGTCAATCTGGAAGGCGCGCAGAAGATCGCCGCCTCGCTCAACGAACAGCGCAAAGGTTCGGCCATCGCCGTGCCGCACGACGTGACGAGCGAGGGCGACTGGGTGCGGGCTCTCAACACGACGGAAATGGCGTTCGGCGGATTGCACGTGCTGGTGAACAATGCCGGCATCGGCCTCACCAAAGATCTCGAAGACATCACGCTGGAAGAATGGCGCCGCGTGCACGCGATCGATCTGGACGGGGTGTTCCTGGGCTGCAAACTTTCCGTCGCGCTGATCGCCAAGACGGTGAAGGCGACGGGCCTCGGCGGCTCCATCGTCAATATCTCGTCCATCTCCGGCATCATCGCGGGCCACAACATGGCGGCCTACAACTCGGCCAAAGCCGGGGTGCGCCATCTTTCCAAATCCGTGGCGCTTTATTGCGCGCGCAAGGGTTACGGCATCCGCTCCAATTCCGTGCATCCGGTGTTCATCGCCACGCCCATTCTCGATCCGCTGGTGGAGCGCTTCGGCAAGCAAGAGGCGTATGCGAAACTGGCCCGCCAGGTCCCCCTTGGAAAAATCGGCGAGCCCGACGATATCGCTTATGCGGTACTTTATCTGGCGAGCGACGAATCCAAATTCGTCACCGGCGCAGAATTGAAAGTCGACGGCGGTATCTCGGCCCAGTGACATGAAAAAGTTGCACGAGGCGACGGCGAAATTTCCGCACAAGGATTCCGGACTCGGATTGCAGAGTCTGGCGCGGGAAATGGAAGCACTCGCCACCGTTGCGCTGAAGCCACCGCCATTTCCGCAAGGGCCGCTGCCGCGCGGCGACGGGCGGATCGTGCTGGTGCTGCCTGGTTTCCTCGCCGGCGATTGGACGACGGCGCGGCTGCGCGATTTCCTGCGTTCGCTCGACTATCGCGTGGAAACGGCCGAGATCCTTTTCAATGCAGGACCCACCAAATCAATTCTCATGCGCTTGGATGCAAAGGTCGCAAGCCTGATTACGGAATCCAGAGGGCCGATCCACCTCGTCGGCATAAGCCTCGGTGGTGTGCTCGCGCGTCATCTGGCGCTGCGCAATCCTTCGACGGTGCGCAGCGTCGTGACATTGTGCAGTCCCATCCGCTTTCCGGTGACGACGCCGTTGCAGCCTTTCGCCCAGGCGCTCGCGCCATTTCACGAGGAGAGCTGGGTGGCACGCCGCGATGAGATCGCCCAGCCGCTGAGCGTGCCGGTGACCGCGGTCTATACCGAAGAGGACGGCATCGTCGATTGGCGGCAGTGCCTGCAGGATGAAACGGATATGGCGAAGAACGTGCGCATCTCCGGCGCCCATACGACCGTCGGTTCCAATCCTGAAGCGCAGACGGCGGTCGCTCTCGCACTCGCCGGATAATGCAAAACTCTACTTCGTAATGTGGATCGCGATTTGGGCGAGCAGTACTTGTGCGCCTTTGCGTTTGAGCGCGCGATCGGTCACGCGCTGCAACCGCGCGCCGATTTCGACCACGTCGGGCTGGCGCCATGGCCTGACCGAAGAGGCGGCGAAATTCATCAGATTGCGGATATAGGCATCGCGCAGCACGGGCAGCGCGTGATCGGCTTCGCCGCGCAACTCTTCGTTGGGGATGTCGAGCCCGATCGCCACCATCAACAGGCCAGAGGGATGGTTCGCGTCCAGAACGGTCGCATACATCGGCTCCAGCATGATGAAGCTTTCGGACTGGGTGATCTTGTGGACCGGCGCGCCCTTCTTTTCGTCTGCCTTCGTGGGCGCCATGGCAGGTGCTGCGGCCAGAGCAAGACCGAGAAGGACGGCGTGCAAGAAGGAGGATCGCATCGCAAGGCCCATACGTTCTGGGACTGAATACGGGTAACTTGGTAAATCTGGAGTTGACGACCGGCATCGGTAGCGGGAGACAAGTTTGCGGCATTCGCGGAAATTTCTCGCCGCAATCATAGGCTTAGCGGCTATCGGCGGCGGCTCTCTGCTCGTGCAAAGGCCTGCCGCAAAAGATGCGCCGGGCGCCAAGACCATGATTTCACCCACCGCTCTGGCGAAACCATACGCGACACCCGCTGTGGCCAACTCGTCGATCACTATTCCGCGGCCGGACAATGTCGTGCTGCACGTGCCGAAGGGATTCGTCGCGTCGATTTTCGCAACCCATCTCACCAGTCCGCGCTGGCTGGCGGTGGCGCCGAACGGCGATGTGTTTCTCTCCGAACCCCGAGATGGAAAAATCACGCTGCTGCGCGATGCCGACGGCGACGGCAAAGCGGAAATGAAGTCCACCTTCACCAGCGGCTTCGATCGCCCGCACGGCCTGGCGTTCCATGGCGGCTTTCTCTACGTCGCCGACGTGAATGCCGTGTGGCGCATTCCTTACAAGGACGGCGGCACACAAGCCGGACTTCGCCAGCGCGTGACCAAAGAGGATTTCGGCGGCGCCGGCGATCACTGGTCACGCAACATCGCGTTCGGTCCCAGGGGCGATCTCTATCTCGCCATCGGCTCGGGCGCGAATGTGGAAGAGGGCGAAGCGCCGACGCGCGCCAGCGTGCAGAAAGTGAATGCGGACGGCACGCTTTCGCCCTTCGCGACGGGGCTGCGAAACCCCGTCGGCATCACGTTCTATCCGGGCACCGGCAATCTCTTCGTCACGGTGAACGAGCGCGACGGGCTTGGCGACGATTTGGTGCCCGATTATCTCGCCCACCTTCAGCAAGGCGAGTTCTACGGCTGGCCTTACGCCTATATCGGCCCGCATCCCGATCCCACCTATGGCAGCAAACGCCCCGATCTCGTCGCCAAGACGAAAACGCCGGATCTGCTTTTCCAGGCGCACTCCGCAACGCTCGGCCTGGCGTTCTATGAAGGCACGCAATTTCCCGCCGACTACAAAGGCGATGCCTTCGTCGCGCTGCACGGCTCGTGGAATCGCAGCACCCCCACCGGCTACAAAGTGGTTCGGGTAAAATTCGCGAACGGCAAGCCTGTCGGCGGCTACGAGGATTTCGCCACCGGCTTCTGGGACGGAACGACAAGCCCGGCCAGAGTCTGGGGCCGTCCGGTGGGCTTGGCAGTCGCGAAAGACGGCAGCCTCTTGATCGCCGACGACGCAGGAAAAACCGTCTGGCGCGTGAGCTACGCGGGCAAATAGGCGCGGCTTGACAGGCCGAAGGGGTGCTTCCTACATACGCCTCCTTCGCCCGAAAGGGCACCAGGCTTTGGCTTGGGGCTGTAGCTCAGTTGGGAGAGCGCCTCGTTCGCAATGAGGAGGTCAGCGGTTCGATTCCGCTCAGCTCCACCACTTTTCGCAGCTTCGCTGCGAAAAGTGCCGCGGCGTAGCTCGCGGCAGCGAGCGAAGCCGGGCTGGTTGCAGGGAGCCATATTTGGCAAGCCACCCTTCGCTGACAACCTGAACTCGAATTCATTCCGCCGCCTCAACTCTGCCATTTGCCTTGGTGAATTTGCGCCACCCGAAATCGCACGCGCAATCCAATGGCTGTTGTCCGGCATCTTGTTTGCTTTGCTGTTGCCGGTTTGCTCTTGGCAACACATCCCTCACTTGCCGGTGAAGTGCCGGCCTCAAAATTCGTCCACGCTGCTGCCTCACTCGAGAACAAGTCTGTCCGCTTCGACCCCGGTTACAGCAGGATCGCCTATCCGCTGGGTGACGTGCCCGCGAATGTGGGCGTGTGCGCGGACGTCGTCGTGCGGGCCTACCGCAAGATCGGCATCGATCTGCAAAAGCTCGTCCACGAGGACATGAAACGGAATTTTTCCGTCTATCCGAAGATCTGGGGACTGAGCCATCCCGATCCCAACATCGATCACCGTCGCGTTCTCAATCTGAGAGTGTTCTTCAAACGTCACGGAGAGGACTTGAAGATCACCGCAAATCCCAACGACTACAAACCCGGCGATCTCGTCACCTGGAATCTGCAGCCGGGCGGCTCCATGCCACATATCGGGATCGTCATGCCGAATCGGACGGCAGACGGCTCAAGGCCGCTCATCCTGCACAACATGGGAGGCGGCCAGATCCTCGAAGACATTCTCTTCCGCCATCAGATCACCGGGCATTATCGATACGGGATTGACTGAGGCGCAGCGCCCGCGGTTACTTCTTGTCCCTACTTTTTGATGGGTGTGGACGAAATCAACGCTTCGGTAATGCACTTCGCCATCGAACCGTAGCTCACCTCGTGGGCTTGGCGCGATGCTTCGTGCCATTGCTCCGGTCTGATCCTCCTGAGGTCGATACGATGTCCGGCACGCTCGGCGAGCTGCTTCAGATATTGTAACTGCGTGCGTCCGTTTCCCTCTCGAAAGGGGTGCACATAGTTCACATCGCCTAGTGGTCAAAATCTGATGTTTGGTACCCCGCTTTTGCGGCCGCCAAGAGTGGGAAGCCGTAATTGAACTTGACGTTCCGGATGGCAGAGTTCCGCCAGAACTTGCCGTTCGCTTTTGACCATGCCGCTATGTGAACGCTTCTGAAAACACCAGGGGCGTTCCAAAAGCTAACGATGTCTCCGCCTTTTTGATACGCTCGATCCCCAGGGGGCGAGTTCATGACAGATTCGATAATCCTACGAAGGATAGGGCTGAACCTGTTCTTTCCAGTGGCCGGATGCTCTGCCGCGGCCATGGTCATGGCCGCCATCTTCATATCGCTGGTCGCTCGCGCTGATGGTCTCGTCCCTCTGGCTATCGCATTCGGATTTTTTTTGCCTGCGTTCGTCCTCTTCAGTGTCTTCGCTTGGATGGCGTGGAGAGGGTGCATCATCCTGCACACCGACCGAATTGTGAAATTCAACGGCTTCTGGTCTCGCACCATATTGCGAAGCGACATCCGCGGGGGCAGGAAAAGCGGAGATGGGTCGGTGCTGCGAATTGTATCGAGAGATGGCAGGGTCATGATTCTGCTATTGAAGCTGCTGAAAGACGATGAGACCGCCGCCGGTTGGTTCGATGAATTCGATGATCTCGATGCCCTGGATTTTCACGCAGCCATGGACCGGGTTTCACAAGATGAGCGCCTTGGATCGACGCCGGAAAAACGTGTCGCCCGGATACTGTGCCTTCGACGGTTGAGCGGCCCCTTGTACTGGTCCACCTTTGTTGTGTTCATGTGGGCTCTAATCTGGCCGCGGCCTTTCTTGTGGGCGTGGGTGGCGCTCGCGTCGTTGCCGGTTATTGCCGTCGTTCTTGATGTGCTAACGCGAGGCGGCGTGCGATACGATTACCGTTTTGGGCCAAACGACGCGCGTCCCACGCTCGTCCTTCAGTTCTTTTTACCCGGACTTGCGCTTCCGGGAATGGTGTTTTACCGGTGGAATATTCTGGATCTCCAAGAACTCCTCGCATATGCCGGAGTGCTTGGTTCGGTCGCCGCTCTCGCCTTGGCCGTACGCAGCGAGTCCCTTCGGCGGCATCTCTGGCCCACAGTGCTCTGCGCTGCGATGCTGTTCGGTTATGCCGCGGGCTTGATGAGCGGCATTGACGTGCTGTTTGATCGCGCTGCGCCGGCTCGTTTTCCGGTGCATGTGCTTGGGGTCCGCCAGTCGGATCACTTCGATTATGTGAGAGTGGGACCTTGGGGACCCCGCAGCACCCCTGATGAAGTCCGTATTCCAGGTCACCTTATCCACCCGCTTCGGCGCGGGGATCGCGTTTGTGTTTATCTCAGCGCTGGTCGTCTCGACTTCCGCTGGTACGGGCTCGGTGATTGTTGATCACCATTGATCCGGTGGGAAATTGCTCAGCGGCAGTGGCGAATAGCGAACAGCACGTCCTGGCGCAAAGCGGAAGTTGGGCGACGGGGCAGTACCGCGATAGACGTATGGATCGTCGGTCATTCGGCGGCATCGGCAAGGCTACCCTTAGCCTGCGCGACGATATAGGCCGTGCATTTCTCATGCGACCAGCGCTCACGCTCGAACATTTCGAACATGGCAACGTCGTCGGCATCGAGAGCATTGTTCTCGATCTCCTGCAGGTGCATGGCTTCCAAGCGCCGCTCCTTCGCGGCGGCAACTTCAGCGGGACTCAGCAGGCTGGCGTTCTTATTCATGCTGCAATCATACCGCAATCGGGCGCGAAACGCCAAAGCGCAGAAGGCTTCTGGGCTATCACGAAAGGGATAAGCAACCCCTCGCCATCACCCGCGCATCTGCTCGAACAAATCCGCCGGGAAACTTCCGCGGAACGGCGTGATGGCGTGGCGCGCCCGGATGTCGTCGATCGGGCGGTCCCATTCGGCCTCCCAATCGATCGCCATGAAGCTCGGTGAGGTGTGTCCGTGCCGCCAGGCTTCCGCGATGGTCTGCAGCAGAATTGAGGAGTCGCGATTTTGCCTGAGTGCGGTTGCGGTGACAACGGTGGCGAGCAGCATCGCCGAATAGCCGTGGCCGAACTGCGCCAGTTGAAAGGCGGAGATCGCAATCTCGTGCAATCCCGTCGTGCGGAAACCACCGATCAGATGCCACACATCGTGCATCTGCAAAATGCGCGTGTTGAGAAAGCGCAAAGCCGGCGGCAATTGCGCAAGGCCGATGCTCTCGCGGTCGAGCACTTCAAGATCGAACCGGTTGTCGACGATCAACTGGTGGATCGCATGGCCCAGCGAATCTGTCGGCGCGTGCGCGAGTTCGTCCAGCACCAGACGGCGCGGCGGCTCGCGACTTTCCGGTTGCGCGGCGAGGCGATGAGAACGCGCCGCGTTCTCCGAGCGTTCGCGCAAGGACGGCGGCAGAAATTTCCCCAACCCCGCCACGCGCTCGGTGAAGGTCGCCGCATTCGTGGCGCCCGAGCCTGTGTCGTCCAGCAGGGCCCAGAACGCGTTCCAGAATTCCGGCGACAGAGCCTCGGACGTCCGCACGATGTCTTGCGAGGCGTTCAGCGTTCCGTCGAGCCAGCTCGTTGAAAAGGCTTCGTAAATCGCCATCGCCGTTTCCGGCGCCAGAAAAGCTGTATGCGCGAACGCCGCCGCGAGCGACTGCAGGGCGGCGCCGTCGCCTCGTTTGGCCACCGCCGTCTCGGCCGCAACCATGGCCGGCGAGAAAGGTTTCGCGGCGTGGGCCTCGAAGGTGGAACGGATCGCGCGGTCGGACATTTCGAAGGATTCGGAGCAGTGGAAGGTTTTGCTGTCAAGCAGCGCTGAGCGAAGCGGTTCGGCGCGGCTTGGAAAGCCCGCAGCAGACCGCTAAAAGCTTCTGTCCGCGCTCGTTCCGTCAAATTTCGAGAGGCATTCGTGCAAGTGTTCTATCCGATCCTCAATGCGCTGCTCTATATCTTCAACACCATCGTCGATCTCTACATTTTTGTCGTGATCGCCGTGGTGGTGGTGAGTTGGCTTATCGCCTTCGGTGTACTGAACACTTACAACGCCAACGCGCGCACGCTGGTACGCGTGCTCGATGCGTTGACGCGGCCCGTTTTTCGTCCGATTCAGCGAATCCTGCCGCCGCTTGGCGGACTCGACTTGACGCCGCTCATTGTCATCATTGCATTGCAAGTTATCCGTTCGCTCGTGAACAGCTATGCGCAAATGCTGTGACGGAACATCGTTTCTCAAGCGCCATCACGAAAACATCCCATGGTATCCGCTTTGCGGTGCGGCTCACCCCGCGCGGCGGCCGCGACGCCATCGATGGTTGGGCGACGGCCGCGGATGGATCGCGTCACCTTAAGGTTCGTGTCTCAGTGCCGCCGGAAGACGGCAAGGCCAACGCCGCCTTGATCGTGCTGCTGGCCAAATTCTTCGCTGTTTCGAAATCGTCCGTCACGATCGTCGGGGGTGCGACGGCGCGACAAAAGCTCGTCGAAGTGGCGGGCGAAAACGCCGCCTTGACCGCGCGGCTGAACGACGTATGACAGGCGTCATGAGCGCCATCATCATCGACGGCAAGGCTGCCTCGGCGAAATTGCGCGAACGCGTCGTTGCCGAGACCGCGCGGCTCAAATCCCGGCACGGCATCGTGCCGGGACTGGCGACGGTGCTCGTAGGCCAGGATCCGGCGAGCGAGATCTATGTCCGCAACAAGAACAAGATGGCGGAAGCTCTCGGCTACAAATCGGTAAGCTTCTCTTTGCCTCAAACCGCGAGCGAAACCGAAGTGCTCGCCAAAGTGAAAGCACTGAACGACGACAAATCGGTGCACGGCATTCTCGTGCAGATGCCGCTGCCCAAGCAGGTGCGCGAAGAAGCCGTTCTCGATCTGCTCGACCCGAAAAAAGACGTCGATGCACTGACGCCCACCAATGCGGGTCTCCTCTTGAGCGGACATGCCAAGCTCGTCTCTTGCACGCCCGCCGGCATGATGATGCTGCTCAAGGAGTATGTCGGCGACATCACCGGCAAGGATGCGCTCGTCATCGGCCGCTCGCTTTTGTTCGGCAAGCCTGCGGCGCAGCTTCTCTTGGCGGCGAATGCGACCGTCACCATGGCCCATTCCAAAACCCGCGATCTGCCGGGCTTGGCGCGGCGCGCGGACATTCTCGTTGCCGCCATCGGCAAGGCGGAATTGGTGCGCGGCGATTGGGTGAAGGAAGGGGCGACTGTCATCGATGTCGGCATCAACCGCGTCGACGCGGGCGGCGGCAAAACGCGCGTGGTCGGCGACGTCGCATACGATGAAGCACACTCGCGCGCCGGCGCTATCACCCCGGTGCCCGGCGGCGTCGGCGCCATGACCATCGCCTGCCTGATGCGCAACACGCTGATCGCCGCGAGCATGCAAGCAGGATTACCAACGCCCGCGATCTGAACGCACTAAAAGGAATGGTTCACGCGGAGCCGCGGAGACGCGGAGTGACAAGCTTGCGGCCAGCGTCTGCGTGAATTTGTTGGCAATGACATCGGCGCGCTTTGCGCGCCAACAAACTTGAAGTTCTGCTGTTAAAATGACTCACCGAATTCTCGCTATCTCCGTGGCGCGGCAACGCCGCGCCCGCGTCTCCGCGTGAACCATTCTTTCTTTTGGGGAGCAACTGCGGTTGACGGCAGTCTATAGCCTCTTGCGCAAATCTGCCGCCATCGCATCCGGCCCCGTCGTCTCGTCGTAGAACGTGACGAATTTCCCGTCCGGCCCCATCAGATAGATGGTGCTCGTGTGATCGATGCCGTAGCCGCCGCCCTCCAGCGGCACCTTCTTGATGTAGACGCGGTATTCGCGCGCGACGTTCATGATCGCGGCGATAGGTCCTGTCAGCCCCACGAATTTCGCGCCGAACGCCTGAAAATAGCGCTTGAGCACTTTGGGCGTATCGCGCTCGGGATCGGTCGTGATGAAGATCGGCGCGACGGCGTTTGCCTTGGCGCCCAGTTTGCCCAGCGCATCGTCCATCACGCCCAGAAGCGTGGGACAGACATCCGGGCAGTGGGTGTAGCCGAAGAAGACCAGCATGTAGCGCCCGCGGAAATCGGTGTCGCTGCGTTTCGCATTGTTCTGGTCGGTGAGCGTGAAGGGTCCCCCGACGGCGGCAGTGCCGGTCTCGCTCACGCGGCCAAACCCGGGCATGGTCTCGGACACATGCCAGAGATAGCCGCTCAGCGTGAACGCGGCGGCAAACAGATAGGGGATCAGAGCAAGCGGAGTACGGACCATGGGATCTGCCATTGGTCTTGATTGCGCGGGACGCAGCGGCGAAGGATTGATAGTCTCTTGCCCGGACGCTCGAAAGCGGCGAATGGTCTCGCCGCGACCGGATTTCTTCACAAAGCGATGAACCAACCCAATTCCCGCCGCTACCCCTGGTCGCGATTTTGGCCTCTGAATACCAGCGAGATTGTCTCCGCCTTTCCCGGCATCCGCGGGCGGGTGCGGCTGCGCACGCTTTCCAATCTGCGCTGGCTCGCGATCGCGGGCCAGTCGGCGACGCTGTTCATCGTCTATTTCGGCCTCAACTATCACCTGCCGCTGTTTCGCTGCGTGGTGGTGATTGCCACCAGCATGGCGCTCAATATCTTTCTTGCAATTCGCTACGAGCCTTCGCATCGCCTCACCAGCCGCGAGGCCACCGTCTATCTTGCTTACGACGTGCTGCAACTCGCCGCTCTGCTTTTTCTCACCGGTGGAATCGAAAATCCGTTTGCGCTGATGTTCATCGCACCGGTGGTGATCGGGGCGGCGACCCTGGATCTCAGCAACACGCTGATCCTCGCCGGCATCTCGTTTGCCTCGGTCTCGCTCATTGCGGCCGTGCACGAGCCTTTGCCGTGGTCTGCGAGCGATCGCTTTCATTTGCCGCCGCTCTATCAAGGCGGCATTTGGGCGTCGCTGGTGATCGGCATCGGCTTCACGTCGATCTATGCCTGGCGCACAGCAAGTGAAACCGTGCGCATGCAGGCCGGACTTGCGGCGACGCAGCTGGCGCTGGCGCGAGAACATCGTTTGGCCGCGCTCGGTGCGCTCGCGACGGCGGCGGCCCATGAATTGGGAACGCCGCTCGGCACGATCGCCGTGGTGGCGCGCGAATTGGAGCGCGCCCTGCCGGCCAACTCGCCCGAAAGCGAAGATGCCAAGCTGCTGCGTCAGGAAGCCGAGCGCTGCCGGGGCATTCTCACGCAGCTCGCGCGTCCGCAAGAAACCGTGCTCGGCGCCACCGACCGCTTGCCGCTCGGCGCGTTCCTGGACGAGATCGCCGAGCAATATCGCGGCGGCGACGTCGAGATCGCGATCGCGCTGGACGACGAGAACGAACCCAAAGTGTGGCGCGCGCCCGAGTTGTTGCACGGGCTCGGCAATCTCATCGCCAACGCGGCCGATTTCGCCAGGACGCGCGTGCGGGTGCGCGCGGGCTGGACGGATTCCGTCCTCAGCATCTCCGTCGTCGACGACGGCGACGGGTTCTCCCCCGAGATTCTCGAACGACTGGGTGAGCCCTACACCACCTCGCGGCCGGGCAATTTTGCCTTGGGCGACAACGAACTCGGCCCTTCGGGCAGCTTCACCGGCCGTGAAGGTATGGGGCTTGGCTTTTTCATCGCCAAGACCCTGATCGAACAGACCGGCGGACGGCTGGAGGCCTTTAACCGAGACGGGGGTGGGGCGGAGGTGGATGTGCGCTGGCCACGCGGGGCCATTGACGGGGACGCGCCGCCCGGCGCCGCGCTGGAAGACTAATATGCGTAGAATATCGATTGCTCCGGCCAGCGCCGGGGGCTATCGACGGGGCGGAGAAATGCCCAAGAACGACCCCAAGAACGAACTATGAGCAAAGAGCCCGTGTCCGAAGACCGCACGCTTCTCATCGTCGAGGACGATCGCCCGTTCCGCGAGCGTCTGGCGCGTGCCATGGAAGCCAGAGGCTTCACCGTGGCCATCGCCGAAAACGTGGCGCAGGGAATCGCGCGCGCCAAGGAAGCCCCGCCGGCTTTCGCGGTGGTCGACCTCAAGCTGGACGACGGCAACGGGCTCGACGTGGTGGAAGTAATGCATGCCGTGCGCCCCGAAGCGCGCGTCGTCGTGCTCACCGGTTTCGGCAATATCGCCACTGCCGTGGCGGCGGTGAAATACGGCGCCATCGATTATCTGCCCAAGCCCGCCGATGCCGACGATATTCTTGCCGCGTTGCAGGCGCCGGCCGGCTCCAAACCCAAGCCGCCGGAAAATCCCATGTCGGCCGATCGCGTGCGCTGGGAGCATATCCAGCGCGTCTACGAACTCTGCGGTCATAACGTTTCGGAGACGGCGCGCCGGCTCAACATGCACCGCCGCACGCTGCAACGCATCCTCGCCAAGCGCAGCCCGCGGTAGTTTCGAAGAAAAGGATTCGCGCGGAGCCGTCTTCGCTCGCTTCGCGAGCTACGCCGGGCCAAGGACGCGGAGGCGCAGAGATACGGCGTTTCCGCGTGCAACCTCCTCATGCTGTGTGAATGGGAATTTGTTGGCGCGCATTGCGCGCCAATACTTTCATCGCTGATCTGGAAAGTAGCCCACCGAGACTCGCTATCTCTGTGTCTCCGCGACTCCGCGCGAGCCCTTCTTTTCTTTCTTTTGTGCTGTTTGTGATGCGAGCAGCTTCTTCGGCACCAGCGTGCGCCAATGCTGTTCCAGCATATGCTTGAACGTCTTGGCGTCGAGCTTTTCCATGCGTGCGAGAACCGCTGGATAGTTCTTATAGTGATCGGTGATGTGAAACAGTCTGGGGTTGGCTTGCAGCAGAAGATCGCGTTCGTCGATGGAACCGACAGTCAATACCAGGGAATTGTCTTCGTCGCGCAGCCGCGTGAAGAATTTTCCATTCACTTTGAAGGACGGATAGCCGTACGACTTGCCTTCCTCGGCCAACGCAAAGCTGAGCACGATCTTCTTCATCTGAGCGTTGCTGAGGCTCATTCGCTGGACACCCCATTGCGCGCGTCGGCCGCCAACTCGATGACATTGGCGAGCCGCTCTGCTGCCACTTTGGCGAAGCTCAAGGTCACGGCCTTGCGGCGGCTCGCGTGAAGCGTGGCGACGGGTGAGGGGCGCACGATCGCGCCGCCGTAACGGTCGGCGACGATCAACCCGGTATCCGAGGGTACGTACTCGTCGGGGAAGCCGGGAGGAATCGCGAAATAGAAGAGTTCGCAGAATTCCAGATATTCGGGCCATTTGAGATCGCCCTTGAGGTCGCCCAGGGCGACCTTGATCTCGACGCCGACGACCGTGCCGTCGGGGCCGAGCGCGGCCACATCCAGCCGGCGCCCATTGGCCAGCGTGAATTCGAGGATCGGGCTATAGCCTTCCTGGATGAGCAGCCGGCTCACGCCGCGCGCCACATCCACCGCCGTGCCGAAGTTCTGCATGGACCGATTATAAGCAAAACGCGAGGGGCCTGCCGACCGTCCTGAGCCGTATTCTGAACCCGTATTCAGAGAAGCCGTTCGTAGAATCCGCCATAGGTCCGCGCCTGGTCCACAAGATGAATTTCCAGGATCCAGTGGCGCTCGTCGCCGTTGGCATCGGGATCGCGCATGGGTCGCGTGTTTGCCGGCGCAATGCGGTGGAAATCGCGATCGCCCGGTATACGCTGGGCATGGGGAAATTCCCCGACGATGTGGCCGGCGATGACGCCGCCGAACTCCCAGCCCGCGTCCTGCGCTGTCTTCCGCGCAAAGGCATAAAGCTCGGCTCCGGTAATTTCGGGCGCGGCTTCGTAGAGCGCTTTCACGATTTCGAAGATCCGCGGCAGATCGGCGACCAGGCGCTTCTTGTCCGGATCAGGTCCGAGCGCATAGCTCCTGCCGATATCGGCCTCCCATTCTTCGAAGACGGGGCCGAGATCGAGATAGAGGATGTCGTCCGGCGCGATCGTGCGTTCGGGGGGCGTATCGTAGAACGTGCAGAGCGTGTTGAGACCTGTGCGCACGACGCGCTTATGCCAGTGCTTCTCGACACCGAAACGCGATTGCGCGAGTTCAAAGATGTCCTTGTCGAGTTCGCTCTCGCGCTTTCCAGCTGCGATCAGCCCTGCGGCTTCGATCGCGGCGAACAACGCAATGCCGCGTTCCTCGGCTTGGATGAGTCGCGCGCGCGTGACAGATGACGGCTTTTGCATGGGCTCACTCTAAGCGGCCCGCCGGGAATAGAAAAAGCCCGGCATTTGCATACCGGGCTTTCACTTTGTGCGATGCGGATGTTTATTCCGCGGCGAGTAGCGCCTGGCCCTTGGAGGTGTCGGCGAAATTGATCGACTGCAGATAGCGGATGCCCTCTTCGGCGATGTCGTCGCCCACCATGCGCTCGCCTTCGCCTGCCAATTCGTTCATGTCGACATACATGCCGTAGAACGACTTGGTGCGCTCGGTGATGATGCCGGCATTGAGCAGCGTCTTGATGAGCACGCGGAAGATGTTGGCCGATTGCTTCATCGCCTTGCGGCGGTCTTCGTCGGTGAAGGCTTCCTGGATGGCGGCCATCGCGTCCTGCCAGTCGATGCCGATGGAGGCGTAAACCACCTTCATCTGTTCCGGATTGACCAGGTTGAAGAGCAGCGTCTGAAAGCACCGCGCCGCCCAGTCTTCCACGATGACGTGTTCTTCTTGCGTCAGCTTGGGAACGGTGCGGTCGGCCCAAATCTTTCCGAACTTGTGATGGAAGGCCTCGTCGGTCATCACCAGCTGGCAGAGTTTCACCAGCAGCGGATCCTTTGATTTCTGGTAGAGCGTGGCGAAGGCGCCCATGGCGAGACCCTCGACCAGCATCTGCATGCCGACGATCTTTTTGTAGACCTCCGGCGCCAGCACCATTTCGGTGAGAAGACTTTGCAGCGTGTCGCCGCAAGGAAGCGGCGAACCCCAGCGCGCTTTGATGTAGCTGGCAAAGGCGGTGACGTGACGGGCTTCTTCGCGGGTCTGGTTCGCGGCGTATTCCTGCGCGCCGGGGTCCTTCAAGATGTGGCAGAGCGAAGCCGATAGCGCCAGCGCGCCCTGTTCGCCGTGCAAAATCGCGGAGAGCTGCCAGCGCGTCGATTGGCTGGCGAACTTCAGCTTCTGCTCGTGCGTCATCGCATCGCCGATGCGGGTGCGGAAGATGGGGAAGAACTCTTCATAGGGGAGCACGCTGTCCTTCGTCTGATCGAAGGGCGCGCTGAAGTCGATGTACTTCTTGTCCAGCGGATCCCAGAAATGGTCGTGCGTCGCGCTGATGATCTTGTCGAACGCCGTGGAACGGTGGCCGTAACGCTCGACCTCCAGCATCGCCGGAAAATCCTTGGGGTCGGCGGCGTCGTAGGCATCGTCTTTGGTGATATCGACCATGGGTACTCTCCGGGCGGCTCAAAGGAATGACGCTCGCGTCAATATGGGGAGATCGTGCTAAGTGTCAACGAAAATGACGCTTGTGTCACTTTGATGACGCGGCGTCAGAAAATCGCTGCGTCAGCCTTTTTCGCTGAGCGTGCCTTTGGTGGAGGCGACGCCGCCTTCCAGCCGCTCGTCGGGCGCGATGGCCTGGCGCAATGAGCGCGCCAGCCCTTTGAAGCAGGATTCCACGATGTGGTGGCTGTTGTCGCCGTAGAGATTTTCGATGTGCAGACAGATGCCCGCATGCTGCGCAAAGGCTTGGAACCATTCCTTGAACAGCTCGGTGTCCATCTCCCCGAGCTTGGGCCTGGGCACCACCACTTTCCAAATGAGATAGGGCCGGTTGGACACGTCCACCGCCACGCGCGTCAGCGTTTCGTCCATGGGAATCAGCGCCGCGCCGAAGCGCGTGATGCCGGCGAAATCGCCCAGCGCCTTTTTCACGGCCTGGCCGATGACAATGGCGGTGTCCTCGGTGGTGTGATGGTAGTCGATATGCAGATCGCCGAGTGCGCGGACCTTCAGGTCGATCATGGAATGGCGCCCGAAGCTCTCCAGCATGTGGTCGAGGAAGCCGATGCCGGTGTCGATGTCGCAATCGCCCGAGCCGTCGAGGTCGAGCGACACGGCGATCTCGGTCTCCCTGGTTTTGCGTTCGACAGTGGCGGTGCGCATGGCTGGCTCCGGGTGCGGGCACCTTGATACCAAGACGAGGCCGAGGGCGAAAGTCTCTGCAATCAACCCTCCCCTTGAGGGAGGGTCGAATTTGCGCAGCAAATTCGGGGAGGGGTCATGCCGAGCCCGCAAAAGCCAGAATACAAATATCGAGGATGTATTTCAGACGACACGGCATGACCCCTCCCCGAAATCTCTGCTCACTTCGTTCGCAAAGATTTCGACCCTCCCTCAAGGGGAGGGTCGACAAGCGCGCTCACTGGTCCGGGCTCTTCTGCCAGCCGCCATATTCGGGATTGGGCAGCAGGAAGAGGTTGATGCCAACGCCTTCGCCCGCATCGCTCTGATCTCTCGCACCCAGGATTTGTCCTTTACCATCGAGCTTGGGCAGATCGCCGATCTGATCGCCTACCCAGATGAGTGCCTTCGGCGCGGCGCCCTTGCGTCCCAATTTGCGGGCGACTTCCGCCAATTCCCTCGTCACGCTCCTCCAGCGCGCGGTCTTGTCGGCTTCGGACTCCGTGACGCGGATGGCGTCATAAGAGAATCCATCCTTGTGCAGATTTTCGCGCGTCACCCATTCCTCGGCCTTTGCCCGATTGGTGACGACGGCGATGAGCCCGCCCAAACGATGCACGCGGGTGATGAAGGCGAGCGCGCCGGGAACGGCTGCCGCCTTCTGTTCGTTTGTCCAGCGGCACCAGCTCGCCTCGGTGTAAGCAAGCCCGCAAATTTCGCGTTCGCGCTGATAGGGCAGGTTGTCGAGCAGGGTTTCGTCGGCGTCGACGATGACGATGAAACCCCAGCGGCCGTAGCGCTTGGCCGCGCGTTCCGCGGCGCGTGTCGCGTCCGCGTAAACCGCTTCGGTCAGCGCTTTGTATTCCGCCGAGTTGCGCATCCAGTGCAGCGCGTTGCTGACGGGTTTTTTGGCCGTCGCCTCGCAAACCCAGGTCATGGGATCATCGCCCGGCGGCGAGGCCGCGATTTCTTTGGGGTCGGGTTTGGGGCAGGCGGCGGTGAATTGCGCCGCCGCATTGTTTGGGCCCAAAATGAGGCCGGCCACGCACGCCAGAGCGAGAATCCGGCTGGCTTTCATCAGGCCTCCAACTGTCCTTGCACGCTTCCTATATAGAGCAGACCCATGAAAGAGACATCGAGCGAGAAAATTTGGCGCTCTACCACTATTCTGTCCGTCCGCAAGGGCGGACAGGTTGTCGTGGCGGGCGATGGCCAAGTCACAGCGGGCCAGACGGTGATGAAATCCAACGCGCGCAAAGTTCGCCGCCTCGGCAAAGGCGACGTGATTGTCGGCTTTGCGGGGGCGACCGCGGACGCCTTTGCGCTTTCCGAGCGGCTGGAAGCCAAGATCGAGCAACATCCCGGCAATCTGGCGCGCGCCTGCGTCGAGCTCGCCAAGGACTGGCGCACCGACCGCTACCTGCGCCGCCTTGAAGCGATGATGGCGGTGGTCGATGCCAAGACGTCGCTGATCCTCTCCGGCACCGGCGACGTGGTGGAACCCGAAGACGGTCTCATCGGCATCGGCTCCGGCGGTCCCTTTGCACTGGCGGCCGCGCGGGCGCTGCTGCCGCTCGATCTTTCGGCCGAGGAAATCGCGCGCCGCGCCATGAAGATCGCCGCCGACATCTGCGTCTACACCAACGACAACGTCACCCTGGAAAGTCTGCCCACCGCATGAGTTCGTTCTTCACCCCGCGTGAAATCGTTTCCGAGCTGGATCGCTATATCGTCGGACAGCACGAGGCCAAACGCGCCGTCGCCATCGCTTTGCGCAATCGCTGGCGGCGCCAGCAGCTCACGCCCGAATTGCGCGAAGAAGTGCTGCCGAAAAATATTCTGATGATCGGGCCGACCGGTGTCGGCAAGACGGAAATCTCGCGACGCCTGGCCAAGCTCGCGCAGGCGCCGTTTCTCAAAGTCGAAGCGACGAAGTTCACCGAAGTGGGCTATGTCGGACGCGACGTCGATCAGATCGTGCGCGATCTTCTGGAAGTCGGCATTTCGCAGGTGCGCGAAAGAAAGCGCAAAGAAGTCGAGGCCCAGGCCGAAGCGCGCGCCGAAGAGCGGGTGCTGGACGCGCTGGTCGGTGAAAAATCGAGCAGCGGCACGCGCGAAAGTTTCCGCCGCATGCTGCGTGCGGGCGAACTCGATGCCAAGGAGATCGAGCTCGAGATGCGCGATTCCGGCGGCGGTGCACCGATGATCGAGATTCCCGGCATGCCGGGCGCCCAAGTGAGCATGATCAATATCGGCGATATTTTCGGCAAAGCCATGGGAGGCCGCGCCAAGACCAAGCGCGTCACCGTCGCGGCAGCCCATGCGCCGTTGATCGCCGAAGAAGCCGACAAGCTTTTGGACAACGATGCCATCCTGCGCGAAGCCATCGAGACTGTCGAAAACAACGGCATCGTGTTCCTCGACGAGATCGACAAGATCTGCGCCCGTTCCGAACATCGCGGCGGCGGTGACGTCAGCCGCGAAGGCGTGCAGCGCGATCTGCTTCCCTTGATCGAAGGCACCACCGTCGCCACCAAGCATGGCAGTGTGAAAACCGATCACATTCTCTTCATCGCGTCGGGCGCATTCCATCTCGCCAAGCCGTCCGATCTGCTTCCCGAATTGCAGGGCCGCTTGCCGATCCGCGTCGAGTTGAAAGCGCTCACGCGCGACGATTTCCAGCGCATCCTCACTGAGCCGGAAGCGAGCCTCATCAAGCAATATGTGGCCTTGCTCGACACTGAGGGCGTGAAGCTCGATTTCACGGCAGACGGCATCGGCGCCATCGCGGACATTGCCGCACTGGTGAATGCGAGCGTGGAGAACATCGGCGCCCGCCGCCTGCAGACCGTGATGGAACGCGTGCTGGACGAGATCAGCTTCTCTGCCACCGACCGCAACGGAGAGACCGTGAAAATCGATTCGGCTTACGTACGCGACCGCGTGGAGGGCCTGGCCAAGGACCAGGATCTGTCGCGGTATATTCTTTGAATCCACCCTCCCTTGGGAGGGTCGACAATTCGAGCGCAGCGAGAATTTTCGGGGAGGATCAGGAAGGCACTGGCGCAGGTGTCGCGCGTCCTCCCCGAAATTCGCTTCGCGAATTTCGACCCTCCCGAGGGAGGGTCGTTCAAACTCACCCCGCCCGCGGCGGCATCTTTTCGAATTGCATCTTGTTCGGATCGATATGCGCCCAGGGCTGCGCCGACGAGGTGTAGAGCGCGCCGCCGATTTTGAGCCAGCTGGGATCGTCCAGCGATCCCGCCTTCACCACCATGATCGCGCCGTTCGGCGGTTCGCTGAAAACGGGCGAGCCGCAATTGTCGCAGAAGTTGCGGAAGACATCGTTCCCGGTGTCGCCCTTGGAGCCGTAGCGCTTGGGCTTGCCCTTCGTCAATTTGAAGGCGCCGGCCGGCACCACGACCGCGGTGGTGCAGGCGCCGCCAGAGGCGTACTGGCAATCCCGGCAGTGACAATCCATGACGGCGATCGGCTCGGCGGAGACTTCGTAGCGGACGGCTTTGCAGGCACAGCCGCCGGAAAATGGCGCAACCATTGGGCTTCTCCCGAATTGTGACAGCCAACGAGGCCTGGCAGTGTTGACCCTCGCCGGATTCCTTGCAAGAAGTCCGCGCTTTTTCGACAAAAGAAGGCGTCTTGGGAAATGCGGGCAAACTATCTTTTCACCAGCGAAAGCGTGTCTGAAGGCCACCCGGACAAGGTCTGCGATCGCATCTCCGACGAAGTGGTGGATTTGTTTTTCCGCGAGGCGGTGAAAAACGGTTTTGCTTCCAAAGACGTCCGTGTCGCCTGCGAGACGATGGCGACGACCAATCGCGTTATGATCGCCGGCGAAACGCGTGGGCCCAAATCCGTCACCTTCGACGTCATCGAAAACGTGGCGCGCCAGGCCATCAAGGACATCGGCTACGAGCAGGAAGGCTTTCACTGGCAGCACGCCAATGTGGAAATCCTTCTGCATGCGCAGTCGCCCCACATCGCGCAAGGCGTGGACGCGTCTGGCAACAAGGACGAAGGCGCGGGCGATCAGGGCATCATGTTCGGCTATGCCTGCCGCGAGACGCCGGAACTGATGCCGGCGCCGCTCTACTACAGCCACAAGATTCTTCATCTCCTCGCCGAGGCGCGCAAATCCGGCAAAGAACCCAAGCTCGGGCCTGACGCGAAAAGCCAAGTGACCGTGCGCTACGAGAACGGCAAGCCGGTCGAAGCCACCCAAATCGTTCTCTCCACCCAGCATCTCGACGAAGCCATGACGTCGAACGACGTGCGCGCGCTGGTCGAGCCCTATATCCGCAAAGCCCTTCCCGAAAGCTGGATCAACGGCCACACGATCTGGCACGTGAACCCGACCGGCGCGTTCGTGGTCGGTGGACCCGACGGCGATTGCGGCCTCACCGGCCGCAAGATCATCGTCGATACTTACGGCGGTGCCGCGCCGCATGGCGGCGGTGCTTTTTCCGGCAAGGATCCCACCAAAGTCGATCGCTCGGCCGCTTATGCCGCGCGTTATCTGGCGAAGAATGTGGTCGCGGCGGGATTGGCGGAGCGCTGCACCATCCAGATTTCCTACGCCATTGGCGTCTCCGATCCGCTCTCGGTCTATGTCGATCTGCACGGCACCGGCAACGTCGACGAAGCCAAACTCGAACTCGTGCTGCCCGAAATGGTGAGCCTGAAACCGCGCGGCATCCGCGAGCGGCTCGCGCTCAACAATCCGATCTATGCCCGCACCGCGGCCTACGGCCATTTCGGCCGCGCGCCGGACGCGCAAGGCGGCTTCAGCTGGGAAAAAACCGATCTCGCCGACGAGCTCAAACGCGCGTTCTGAATTGAGCGAGCGCCCCGAACGCCAGCGCCGACTTTTGTATGGACGGCGCAAAGGGCCGAAGCTCTCCGCGCATCAGCAGCATTTGCTGGAGACACTGCTTCCGCAGCTGACGCTGCATCTAAAGCCGGGCGCCGATCCACGCTCATATTTCTTACCTCTCCCTCGTGGAGAGGTCGAAATTTGCGGCACGCAAATTTCGGGTGAGGGGAAGCCTCACCACTTCCCCTCACCCAAAAAATCTTTGCTGCGCTCCGATTTTTCGACCTCTCCACAAGGGAGAGGTGATGACGAAATCAAAGACGTCTGGCTCGAAATCGGCTTCGGCGCCGGCGAGCATCTGCATTGGCAGGCGGAAAACCATCCGCACATCGGCATCATCGGCGCCGAGCCGTTCGTGAACGGCGTTGCAAAGCTTCTCTCGAAATTCGTCGAGGTGTCGCGCAACATCCGCATCCACATGGGCGATGCGCGCGACGTCATCGCAGCGTTGCCCGACGCGAGCCTCGGCCGCGTCTTTATCCTCTTCCCCGATCCGTGGCCCAAGACGCGGCACCACAAGCGCCGCTTCATCCAAACCGAGACGCTCGATCAACTCGCTCGCGTGATGCGCAAGGGCGCGGAGCTTCGTTTCGCAAGCGATGACGCGCCCTATCTGGAGTGGACGCTAGAGCGCCTCCTCGCGCATCCGCGCTTTGCGTGGACGGCAACGTGCGCCGCCGATTGGCGTTCGCGCACTCCTGATTGGCCGCAAACCCGCTACGAAGCCAAGCAGTTGCACGGCACGCCGGCTTTCTTGCGCTTTGTGCGCCGCTGATTGGCCGCAATTCGCCCCTTTTCGCGCTTTATATTGCGAGCGCGATCGAAGGGTTGAACCATGCGCTCCACCAGGTTTTTCGTTGTCGTTGTTGCTGCTGTGACCTTGGCCGTTGCTGCCGTGGCCCAGACGATGGATGCGCCGACGGATGCCGACGCCATCGCGCCGCTGGGTCCGGATCATAAGGTGCCCCATCACGGCCGGCCGCCGCAGCGCGTAAGTTTTCCCAAGATCCGCGATTGGGACTCACTTGTCATTACACTCACCCGCACTGGGTGCTTCGGAGCATGTCCGGACTATACGGTCTCCATCCAGGGCGACGGCAGCGTGAACTACAATGGGCTTCGCTTTGTCGGGACAACCGGAGAACAGCACGCCAACATTGCGCGAAGGGATGTCAAAGCGCTGTACGCGCGGTTCAAACGCGCGAATTTCTTCTGGCTCTACGGCAGCTACCACGCCTTCGTCACCGATCTTCCGACCTATCGCCTGTCGATTTCCTACGACGGGCACGAGAAAGTCGTCACCGACTACGCCGGCCGCATGATCGGCATGCCCCAAGCGGTCGCGCAGCTGGAAGCAACCGTCGATAACGTGGCGAGGACGGACAAGTGGACCAAGGGCTGGAAACCGGGCCAGCCGACGCCGTAAGATCCAAGACAATCGGCAAAATATCCACTTCCCGCTTGCCTTTGGGCGGCTCTGCGCCTATATCCCCGGCCATTCCCAGACAACAGAATTCTGTTGGGTGGCAGTCGCAAGACCGCCGCGGGCCAAAGACTTTGTCCGACGCTTCGGGGGAATAAAGAGCAGGAGAATTGGCGATTATCACCGCCATGTCGCATTTGGAGCCCATCCTCACCCCGGCCATCGAGGCTGCGGGTTTCAAGCTCGTGCGCCTCAGGCTCATGGGCGGCAAGACCAAGACGCTGCAGATCATGGCCGAGCGGGCCGACGGCACGATGAATGTGGAGGATTGCGCCGCGCTCTCTCGCGCGCTCTCCGATTTTCTCGATGCCGAGGACCCGATCGAAGGCGAATACAATCTGGAGGTGTCCTCGCCCGGCATCGACCGGCCGTTGACGCGGCTTTCCGATTTCTCGCGCTGGGCCGGTCACGAAGCCAAGCTCGAACTTTCCGCGCCCGATCCCACGGGAAGAAAACGATTCAAGGGCACGCTGCTCGGTCTCGATGGAACCGATGTCGAAATCGATGTCGACGGGTCCCACCTCAAATTTCCGTTCCGCGCAATCGGCGAAGCCAAGCTCGTGCTGACGGAAAAACTCATCGAAGAAGATTTGAAGGCGCGGAAGGCGCAATAGGAGAAAAAATGGCTACCGGAGTTGCCGCCAACAGGCTTGAGCTTCTGCAGATTGCAGATGCGGTTGCACGCGACAAATCGATCGACAAGCAGGTCGTGCTCGGCGCGATGGAAGAGGCCATGCAGCGCGCGGCGAAGGCGCGATACGGCAGCGAGAACGAGATCAAGGTCGAGATCGATCCGAAGACGGGCGAAACGCATGTCTCGCGCTATCTGAATGTCGTCGAACTGGTTGATAACGACAAAATCGAGATCAGCCTCGAAGAAGCCCGCCGCCGCAATCCGGCTGCGCAAGTGGGCGACATCATCGCCGAAACTTTGCCGCCGGTCGATTTCTCCCGCATTGCCGCTCAGGCCGCCAAGCAGGTGATCGTGCAAAAGGTGCGCGATGCCGAGCGCGAGCGTCAGTATGAAGAATACAAAGACCGCATCGGCGAAATCGTGCACGGCATCGTCAAGCGCGTGGAATTCGGTTCAGTGGTGGTCGATCTGGGCCGCGCCGAAGGCGTCGTGCGCCGTGACGAGATGATCCCGCGCGAAAGCTTCCGCACCGGCGATCGCATCCGCGCTTACATCTACGACGTGCGCCGCGAAACCCGCGGACCGCAGATTTTTCTCTCGCGTTCGCATCCCCAGTTCATGGTGCGGCTGTTCGCGCAGGAAGTTCCGGAAATCTACGACGGCATCATCGAGATCCGCGCCGTGGCGCGCGATCCCGGCAGCCGCGCGAAAATCGCGGTGATTTCGAAGGATTCCAGCATAGATCCGGTCGGCGCCTGCGTCGGCATGCGCGGCGTGCGCGTGCAGGCCGTCGTGCAGGAATTGCAGGGCGAGCGCATCGACATCATTCCGTGGTCGCCCGATCCCGCCACCTTCATCGTCAACGCGCTGGCGCCGGCGGAAGTCTCCAAAGTGGTGCTCGACGAAGACACCCACCGCGTCGAAGTCGTGGTGCCGGACGAGCAGCTTTCGCTCGCCATCGGCCGGCGCGGCCAGAACGTGCGCCTGGCGTCGCAGCTCACCAGTTGGCAGATCGACATTCTGACGGAAGCCGAAGAATCGGAACGCCGCCAGAAGGAATTCGCCGAACGCACGCAGCGCTTCATGGAAGCGCTCGACGTCGACGAGACCGTGGCGCAGCTGCTCGCCTCCGAAGGCTTTGCCGATGTCGACGACGTGGCCTACGTGCCGCTGAACGAGCTCGCCGCCATCGAAGGCTTCGACGAAGAAACCGCGCAAGAACTGCAGCAACGCGCCATCGACCACATCGAAGCGCAAAACAAGGCGATGGACGACAAGCGCCGCGAATTGGGCGTGACCGACGACGTTCTTGAAGTCGACGGCGTGACCGCGGCCATGGCCGTGTCGCTCGGCGAAGCGGGGATCAAGAGCCTCGAAGATCTCGCAGGCTGCGCCACTGACGATCTGCTCGGCTACTACGAGACCAGCAAGGACAAGGAACGCGTGCGCATCACCGGTGCGCTGGAAGGATTCAACCTCACCGCCGACGATGCGAACGCCATCATCATGAAGGCGCGCGTGAAGATCGGCTGGATCGAAGAGTTGCCGGAAGAAGAAGAGGCCGCTGAAGAAACCACAGAGGAAGAAGGCGCCGCTTGATCACTGCCACCGCCATGAAGCAAGACGAGGGTACGATGCGCGAGAGGAAGTGCATCGTGACCGGCGAAGTTCTGCCGGAAGAAAAACTCGTGCGCTTCGTGGTCGATCCCCAAGGGCGCGCCACGCCGGACGTGGCGGCGAAACTTCCGGGACGCGGAATCTGGGTCAGCGCCACACGCGAAGCGATCGAGCGCGCCGTGGCCAAGAACCTTTTCGCGAAGGCGGCCAAGGCCAATGTCACCGCGCCCAAGGACCTTGCCGATATCGTCGAGCGTCAACTGGTCCTGCGCATGCAGGGCGATCTCGGTCTCGCCCGCAGGTCCGCTTCCCTGGTGATGGGCTTCGACAATGTAATGCGCGCCCTCGACGCCAAAATGCCGCCCAAGCTTCTGATCGAGGCGTCCGATGGCGCGCCCGACGGCAGGCGGAAACTTTCCAATGCCGCGCTCGCCCGAGGCGGCCATCCGGCCACGCTGGATTGCCTTACGTCCCACGAATTGAGCGTGGCTCTGGGGCGCGAGAATGTGATACATGCAGCCCTCCTCCCGGGCGGCTTCGCGGAACGGCTCGCCTTCGACGCGGCAAGGCTCGAAGGCATTCGGCACGCGAAAAACACCAAGGAAGGCGCGGGTCCGATCCCCGCACCTGATGAAAGAGACGCATGAGCGATACGAACGACACCACGCGCAAACCGGCGGCCAAGACGCTGTCGCTGAAAAAGACGGAGACTTCCACCGTCAAGCAGAGCTTCAGCCATGGCCGCACCAAAGCGGTGGTGGTGGAGAAGAAGCGCACGCGCCTTGCACCGGGCGAAAAACCGGTGGTCGAGAAGACCAAGCCCGCGGAAGCGGCCGCCGCTCAGCCTTCGGCGACCACCCCTGCGGCCCGCGATGGCGCGCCGCGTGCCGGCGTCGTGTTGCGCCAGCTCACCGAAGAAGAAAAGGCGCGCCGCGGAGCGGCGCTGGCCGATGCGCGCGTCGCCGAAGACGAAGCGCGCAAGCGCGCCGAAGAAGATGCCAAGCACCGTGCCGTCGAAGATGCGCGTCTGGCCAAGGAGCGTGCGGCCGCCGAGAAGCGCAAGACCGAAGAAGATGCGCGCAAGGCCACCGAGGAACAGGCGCGCCGTCACGCCGAAGAAGAAGCCACGCGCCGCGACAAGAAAGACGACACCAAGGTTGCCCCCGTCGTCGTGGAAGCGCCGCGCCGCGGCGCCCGCCAGGTTGTCGAAGAAGAAGAAGAAGTCACGACCAAAAAGGGCGCCAAGACGCCCGCAAAGGTTCCCGTTGCGCGCAAGCCGGGCGACGCCGCGCGCCGCCAGGGCAAACTTACGGTGACGCGTGCATTGTCAGGCGACGACGAGCGCACCCGCTCCGTCGCCGCCTATCGCCGCCATTTGCAGCGCGTCGCCAAGGCCGGTCAGCAGCAACAGGCTGCGCCCGCCGGTCCGCGCGAAGTCACGATTCCGGAAACCATTACGGTCAACGAGCTCGCAAACCGCATGGCGCGCCGCGCCGTGGATGTCATCAAGGTTCTGATGAAGAGCGGCATGATGGCGACGGTGAACGACGTCATCGATGCCGACACGGCCGAACTTGTCGCCACCGAATACGGCCACACCGTCAAGCGGGTCGCCGAATCCGACGTGTTGGAAGGCTTGAAGGGCGCCGAAGACACCGACGAGAATCTCGTGTCGCGCCCGCCGGTGGTGACCGTCATGGGCCATGTCGACCACGGCAAAACCTCGCTGCTCGATGCCTTGCGCAAAACCGACGTGGTCGCGGGCGAAGCCGGCGGCATTACCCAGCATATCGGCGCCTATCAGGTGCAACTGAAGAACGGCCAGAAGATCACCTTCCTCGATACGCCCGGCCATGCGGCCTTCACCCAGATGCGCGCGCGCGGTGCGAAGGTTACCGATCTCGTCGTGCTGGTGGTCGCCGCCGACGACGGCGTCATGCCGCAAACGGTGGAAGCGATCAATCACGCCAAGGCGGCCAACGTTCCTATCATCGTGGCCGTCAACAAGATCGACAAGTCCGATGCCAATCCGGCGAAAGTCAAAACCGAACTCCTGCAGCACGAGATTCAAGTGGAAGACCTCGGCGGCGAAACGCTGTCGATCGACGTCTCCGCGACCAAGGGCATGAATCTCGACAAGCTGGAAGACGCCATTCTTTTGCAGGCCGAAATTCTCGATTTGAAGGCCAATCCCGATCGCAGCGCCGAAGGCGCGGTGATCGAAGCCAAGCTCGACAAGGGCCGCGGGCCGGTGGCCACCGTTCTGGTCGAACGTGGAACCTTGAAGCTCGGCGATCTCTTGGTCGCAGGTTCGGAATGGGGCCGCGTGCGGGTGCTGATCAACGACCGCGGCGAGAACGTGCAGAGCGCGGGACCGTCGATGCCGGTCGAAGTGCTGGGACTTTCCGGTGTGCCCGAAGCGGGCGACGAATTCGTCGTGGTGGACAGCGAAGCGCGAGCCCGCGAAGTCACCGAATATCGCGCGCGCAAGCGCCGCGAGTCGCGCCACACCACCGCCGGCCGGCAGACCCTCGATCAATTGCTCAAGACCCAGAAGGAAGGCGAGAAGCGTCTGCTTCCGCTGGTCGTCAAAGCCGACGTGCAAGGTTCGTCCGAAGCCATTCAAGGTGCGCTGCTTAAGCTCGGCAGCGACGAAGTGGGCGCCCAGATCCTGCAATCCGGCGTCGGCGGCATCACCGAATCCGACGTGATCCTGGCACACGCCTCGGGCGCAGCCATCATCGGCTTCAACGTGCGTGCCAACGCGCAGGCGCGCGAACGTGCCAAGCGCGACGGCGTCGAAATCCGCTATTACAACATCATCTACAATGTCGTGGACGATGTGAAAGCGGCGCTGTCCGGCATGCTGGCGCCGGAAACACGCGAGAAATTCCTCGGCAACGCGGAAATCCTCGAAGTGTTCACGATCTCCAAAGCCGGCAAGGTCGCGGGTTGCCGCGTCACCGAAGGCTTGGTGCGGCGCGGCGCGCGGGTGCGCCTGATCCGCGACAATGTCGTGGTTCACGAAGGCGAACTTTCGACACTCAAGCGCTTCAAGGATGAAGTGCGCGAAGTGCAGACCGGCCAGGAATGCGGCATGTCGTTCGCGAACTATCAGGACATCCAAAAGGGCGATGTGATCGAGTGTTACGAAGTCGAGACCATCAAGCGCACGCTTTAAGCGGCGCTTTGAAGTCGGACTGACGTATGACGCCGCAACTTTCCGCAAGCGCCGGTGGTGCGCAGCAAGCGCAGCCCGATGAGCATCGGCTCGCTGCTGGCCGTGCGCTCGCGCATTTCAACAATGCCTGCGCACTCGTGGACCGGAACGAACTTTCTCGCGCGTGGACGGAATTCGAGCGCGTGCTTGAGCTTCAGCCCGATCACGCCGAAGCGCTTGTGCGGGTCGCGGGTCTCGCGGCACAGCGCGGCGATGCCTCCCTGGCCAGAGATTTCGCGCTGCGCGTTCTTAAGTCCGATCCACAGAATATCGCCGCCCGAATCATCCTCGCGCAGGCCGATCTCGAGGAGGAAAAATTCCAGGCCGTGCTCGACGGACTTTCATCGTTGTCGAGCACGGATGGTCTTGCAGCGATCCATCAGGCGGTCGCGCAAGGCTTGGTGGCAGATGCTCTGGACGGCTTGGGCCGCACGGGCGAAGCGTTCGCCGCTTACATAAAGTCCAACGAGACGCAGAGGCTGTTTTACCGGCCGCAGTACGAAGCGCCTGGCGTCGAAACGGCGCTGTCCCGCGTGCAAAAGCGCGTCGCTTATTTCCGCGATGCGTCGGCGGAGAGCTGGCGTGTTCAACCTGAAACTAGGGAGAAAAACCGCACACATGTTTTTCTGGTCGGCTTTGCGCGCTCCGGCACGACCCTTCTGGAACAGGTTCTTGCCAGCCACCCCGATATCGAATCGATGGAGGAACGCGAGTGCCTCATGGAAGCGGCGGAAGAATATGTTTATCCGCCCGGCGGATTGGACCGGCTGGCGGCGCTGCCAGAACCTGCCTTGGAGGCTTGGCGCGATGCATACTGGGAGCAGGTTGGCGAAACGGGGCATTCCGCCACCAAGCCCGTCTTCATCGACAAGATGCCGCTCAATACGCTGCTGCTTTGCCTCGTCGCCAAACTTTTTCCAGAAGCGAAAATCGTCTTCGCGCTGCGCGATCCGCGCGACGTCGTGCTCGGCTGCTTTCGCCGCCGCTTTCGCATGAACCCGCAGATGTACGAGCTGCTCACGCTGTCCGGCGCCGCCAACTACTACGATGTCACGATGCAGCTTGCAGAACTCTACCGCGAAAAACTCAGCCTTGCGATCTTCGATGCGCGCCATGAAACGCTGGTGACGGACTTCGACCGGGAAATCGATCGTCTCTGCGTTTTTTTGGGCATCGCGCGCGATGACGGCATGCGCCGTTTTGCCGAAAACGCGAAGCGGCGCGGCAGTGCCACGCCAAGTGCGCCGCAAGTCGCGCGCGGTCTTTACACGAGCGGCATTGAGCAATGGCGCCGTTACGCCGGAGAGCTTGCACCGGTCATGCCGGTGCTTGCGCCTTGGGTTTCCCGCTTTGGTTATTCCCCACAATAGGATTTTGGACATGCCTCGCCGCCATCACTCGGACGATTTGAAGGGACCTTCGCAGCGTCAGTTGCGTGTCGGCGAAATGCTGCGCCACGCGCTCTCCGAAATCCTCACCCGCGGCGAGATCAACGATCCCGATCTCGACGTGCCGGTCACGGTCACGCAGGTTAAACCGTCCGGCGACATGCGCCACGCGCTTGTTTACGTCGAACCGCTGGGCGGCAAGAACGCAAAGCCGGTGGTGGAAGCGCTCAACCGCCATCGCGGCTTTATCCGCGGTCTGATGGGCCGGATGATTACGCTCAAGTTCACGCCCGAACTGCGTTTCGCGGAAGACACCTCCTTCGCGGAAGCAGAAAGGATCGAAGGCATTTTGAAATCCGCGCGCGTGCGCCGCGATCTCGACGCCCAGAGCACGAGCGGTGAAAGCGACGGCGGCGAAAGCGACGACGCCAAAAGTGATGACGCCAAAAGTAACGACGCCAAAAGTAACGACGATGGCTCGTAGAAAAAAAGGCAACGCCGTCCACGGCTGGGTGATCATCGACAAGCCGCAGGGCATCACGTCCACGCAAGTCGTGGGCGCGGTCAAACGCATCTTCGACGCGCAGAAGGCCGGTCACGCCGGTACGCTCGATCCTATGGCGACCGGCGTGCTGGCCGTGGCGCTAGGCGAAGCGACCAAGACCGTGCCCTTCGCGATGGATGCGCAAAAGACCTATCGCTTCACGGCCCGTTGGGGTGAAGCGCGCGACAGCGACGATGCTGAAGGACGTGTTACGCAACTTTCCGAAAAACGTCCCACGCGCGCGGAGATCGAGGCCGCCATGCCGCACTTTACAGGCGAGATCGTGCAAGTGCCGCCGGCCTACTCCGCCATCAAGGTCCAGGGCGAGCGGGCCTATGACCTGGCCCGGGAGGGCGAGGCCGTGGTCCTGGAACCCAGAACGATCCTGGTTCACCAGGCCCGCCTGTTGGGGCAGCCCGATGGCGACCATGCCGAGTTCGAAATCCTTTGCAGCAAAGGGACTTACGTGCGGGCCTGGGTTCGCGATCTGGCCCTTTTTCTGGGCACGGTCGGCCATGTTTCCAGCCTGCGGCGCACCGCAATTGGCTCCTTTACCGAAGCCCTGGCCGTACCCCTAGAAACGCTGAGGGGTTTTATGCATAGTCCCGCCGCTTTTGAGCACTTGAGGCCAATTTCGACCGCGCTGGACGGCATCCCGGCGTTGGCCGTAACAGGTCCGGATGCGGTACGCCTACGCAGCGGCAATCCGATTTTGATGCGCGCCAATCTGTTTGCGCGCATTACGGAAGAAGCTCCAGACAGCGACGATCTTCAGGGGCTCACGGTCTATTTGTCGACCGGCGATGGCGAACCAGTAGCACTGGCCGAACTCGCTCAGGGAGAACTTAGGCCGTTTCGTGTTTTCAACTTTGGAACTGGATGACCGACACATGTCGATGACTGCCCAACGAAAGACTGAAGTCATTACCGAATACGCCACGAAGCCGGGCGATACCGGCTCACCCGAAGTGCAGGTGGCTGTGCTCTCCGAGCGCATCACTCAGCTGACCGAGCACTTCAAGACCCATGTCAAGGACAACCACTCGCGCCGCGGCCTCATCAAGATGGTGTCGCAGCGCCGCCGGCTCCTCGACTACATCAAGGCCACGGATTCGAAGCGTTACGATTCGCTGATCTCGCGGCTTGGTCTGAGACGCTAAAGGGTTTGGACGCTGAAAACGCGTCTCCACCGTTTTGCAAAATGTTTCGCACGGTTTCGCGATGGTCGCGAAGCCGTGCTCACTCTTTTCTTGAGAGACTCGAGAAAGACCCTCACGGCAATCCGGCCGTAGGAATGAAGGAAAGTACGAATGTTTAATATTGTCCGAGAATCGTTCGAATGGGGCGGGCGCACGCTCACCCTCGAAACCGGCAGGATCGCCCGTCAGGCTGATGGCGCCGTCCTTGCCACCTATGGCGAGACCGTTGTGCTCGCAACCGTTGTCGGCGCCGATGCGCCGCGCGAAGGCGTGGATTTTTTCCCGCTCACCGTGAACTACCAGGAACGCTATTACGCCGCTGGCAAGATTCCGGGCGGCTATTTCAAACGCGAACGCGCGCCGACCGAACGCGAAACGTTGACCTCGCGCCTGATCGACCGTCCGATCCGCCCGCTGTTCGCCGATGGCTATCGCAACGAAACCCTGGTCGTCGTGCAGGTCCTGTCGCACGATTTGGAAAACGATCCTGATATCGTCGGTCTGGTCGCGGTCTCCGCGGCGTTGACCGTTTCGGGCCTTCCGTTCATGGGCCCGATCGGGGCTGCCCGCGTCGGTTACATCGACGGGGAATACAAGCTCAATCCGCCGATCGACGACATGCCAAATTCCAAGCTCGATCTCGTGGTGGCTGGCACGGCCGATGCCGTGTTGATGGTGGAATCCGAAGCCCAGGAACTGGACGAGCCGACCATGCTCGGCGCCGTGATGTTCGGTCATCGCGAAATGCAAACCGCGATCGACGCAATCATCCGCCTCGCCGAAAAGGCCGCGAAGGATCCGCGCCCGGTTCCCGAAGATGTGCATGCGCCGGTGCGCGAGAAGCTGAAAGCAGTTGCCGCCAAGGAATTGGCCGCCGCCTTCCAGATTGCCGAGAAGCACGTCCGCCGCGATGCCATCGCCGCCGTGCGCACCAAGCTCGCCGAACACTATGTCGGCGAGGGTGAAGGCAAGGTCGACAAGAATACCTTCTCGAACCTCATGCACGACGTGGAAGCCCATGTCATGCGCAACGCCGTGCTCGACACCAAGAAGCGTATCGACGGGCGCGATCTTGTCACCGTGCGTCCCATCGTGGCCGAAGTCGGCACCCTGCCGCGCACGCATGGCTCGGCGCTCTTCACCCGCGGCGAAACTCAGGCGCTCGTCGTCTGTACGCTGGGCACCTCCGAAGACGAACAATTCGTCGACAGCCTGGAAGGCACCCAGAAGCAGCACTTCATGCTGCACTACAACTTCCCTCCCTACTCGGTGGGCGAGACGGGGCGCATGGGCGCGCCGTCACGACGCGACATCGGTCACGGTAAGCTCGCCTGGCGTGCGATCCATCCGATGCTGCCGAGCAAGGAGGAATTCCCCTACACCCTGCGCGTGGTGTCGGAGATCACTGAGTCGAACGGCTCGTCCTCGATGGCGACCGTCTGCGGCACCTCTCTGGCGCTGATGGATGCGGGCGTTCCCTTGAAGAAGCCGACGGCGGGCATCGCCATGGGCCTCATTCTCGAAGGCGCGCGCTATGCGGTTCTGTCGGACATCCTGGGCGACGAAGATCACCTGGGCGATATGGACTTCAAGGTGGCCGGCACCGAAGACGGCGTCACCTCGCTGCAGATGGACATCAAGATCGCCGGCATCACCGAAGAGATTATGCGCGTTGCGCTCGATCAGGCGAAGGGCGGGCGTCTGCACATCTTGGGCGAAATGGCCAAGGCCATCAGCCACAGCCGCGACCAGCTCGGCGAACACGCGCCGCGCATCGAGCAGATCAAGATTCCGACCGACAAGATCCGCGAAGTGATCGGCTCGGGCGGCAAGGTGATCCGCGAGATCGTCGAAAAGACCGGCGCCAAGATCAACATCGAAGACGACGGCACGGTGAAGATCGCCTCCGCCGATACGGAATCGATCAAGGCCGCGCTCAAATGGATCAAGGGCATCGTGGCCGAGCCGGAAGTCGGCGAGATCTACGACGGCAAAGTCGTGAAGGTGATGGATTTCGGCGCCTTCGTAAACTTCTTCGGTCCCAAGGACGGCCTCGTGCACATCTCCGAGCTTGCCGCGCAGCGCGTGGGCAAGACCTCGGATGTGGTCAGTGAAGGCCAGGCCGTGAAGGTCAAGCTGCTGGGCTTCGACGACCGCGGCAAGGTCCGCCTCTCGATGAAGCAGGTCGATCAGACAACCGGCGAAGACCTTTCCAAAAAGGCCAAGCCCGCCGAAAGCCAAGCCGGCTGATCTGAGTTCTTAAACTGACCCAACCGCCCGCGCGCCACCGCTCGCGGGCGGTTTTGTTTTGGTCACGCGAAGCCGCGAAGTCGCGAAGAGCAAGGAAATATCACACGGAGCCACGGAGACACCGAGCGGTTCGAGAATCCGAGTTCTGATTTCTAGACCTTATCTTTCAATGTTGGTGCGCGAAGCGCGCCGGACAAGCTTATCAAGAGAGTAGAATTTGAAGTGCAGAAAACACTGCTAGCTCCGTGTCTCCGTGGCTCCGTGTGAATCCTTTTCTTCGCGACTTCGCGGCTTCGCGTGCAAATTCCCTGGGGCCGATTACACTCCTCGATCGGAACGGTAAATCGCGCTGTTGGGAGTTCGCATGCATTTCGGTCTGGCCGCCAACCAGCTCTGGCCCGATGTGGTGCTGGCGCTTCTCGCCTTTGTCGTGATGCCGGCGTTTTCGGTGGTGAACGGCTCCCGGCTCGCGCGCAATCCGCAAGGCTCGCTGGTCCCGCGCTATGTTCAAGCCATGACCCGCGGCTGGATCGCCGTGGGCGCGTTGATGTTTGTGTGGCTCTGGGCCCATCGCCCGCTCGCGCAATTGGGGCTCGATATCCCGGTCGGCGCCAAAGGCCTCTATGGCCTCGGTTTCGATGCGCTGGTCATTCTCGTCGTCGCCAGCCAACTCTTTCGTCTTCCCAAGCTCGTCGGCGAAAAACTGCCGAAGCTTCGCGAGCAGATGAAAGAGATCAAGATCACGCCGCGCTCGCGCCGGGAATTCATCGTCTTCTTCTTTGTCGCGATCACGGCCGGCGTTTGGGAAGAGCTGCTCTATCGCGGTTTCCTGCTGTGGTTTCTCACCCCTTATGTCGGCCTTATCGGAGCCGTCGTTCTCTCCTCGCTCATCTTCGGTATCGGCCATATCTATCAAGGCTGGCGCGGTGTTCCGCGCACGGCCGCCATCGGCCTGATCTTTGCGATCGCCTTTGCCTGGAGCGCAAGCCTGTGGTGGGTGATGCTGGCGCACGCGATTCTGGACATCTATGGCGGCATTGTTTCGTACATGGTCGCCGTCGCCGATCGCCGTATCGCGGCGCAAGCCGCCTGAGCGCCTTCGCGCAGCCGCAACAGGCAATTGCAATAAGTTTGTGCGGTCTTGCTTAAAAGGCGCGCGGTGTTGCCGTCTAAACGTGCACCGCACCGCGCACAGTGAAAAAATACGACAGGGAAAATTCGAACCCATGGTTAATTGGGCTTCATCATTCTTGTAGACGCGCGAACCGCTCGCTACGCTTTGTCTTCGTCCAAGGGGTGCGCGCATCGAGCGCCGGACGAGGGGTGGATCATGAACGGCGTCTTTGTCGTACTGCGCATCATCAGTCTGATTCTGATCGTGCTTGCACTGATGTTGCTGGGCGCGGACATCATCACGTCTCTGGAGAAACACGGCCAGATCACCACGCGTTCCATCGAACAGGTTTGGGCCGCGATCGACCCCAGTGGCGTCGCAGGCTTCAAGGCCTGGCTGGAGCACACGCTGCCGTCGCCCGTTCCCGGCTGGATCGAAGCGCTTCTGAAGATCTGGGGCTGGCTCGTCACGGGCGTCATCGGCGTGATCCTCGCCTTCCTGTTCGGCCGGCGCACGGCGGACGTGGAATAGCTAGCCGCTGCTTTGCTCCGGTGGCGGGGACAAAATGTTATGCAATTTTGGACGATAGGGTGTACCGAACCGCTAAAGTCAACACGATCGTCGCGGCAACAATCAAAATCGTAAGACCAATCGCTGTGCATTGCAGTACTGTTTGTGCGGCTCTTGGCAACGAATCAAATCTCTTTTCGAAATCTGATCCTCCCCCAGAGGCGATCCATATGCGGTTGTTGACCAAAAGTAGTAGCAAGAGGGGAATTAGAAAAATCCAGATCGCGATGTTGGCTAACTGACATGTCGCCAACTGAACTACGCATATCGCACTCCAGATCAAACACCAATCAATCAATGAAACGGTTGCGACGGCCTTGTTCGCATCATGATTGAATACTGTCGGCCATCTGCCCGCATTAAGTCGAAAGAAGACTACAAAAATCGTAAGATAGATATCTTTTATCCAACTCAATTGTTAACTGCCTTTCCACACCTACGAGAATTAAGACAATAGAGTGACGCCATACATAATCCCCTCGCGCGCTGAGACGCGAACCGCAGATCGAAATGTCGCTACCGATTCCCACCCGGCACCCACAGCACATCCTTCTCGCCTTTGGCGTTCACATGGCGGCTCAGCACGAAGAGATGGTCCGAAAGCCGGTTTATATATTTGATAGTGGTCGCCCCGACCTCTTCCTGTTTTGACAGTTCGACCATCAGGCGTTCCGCCCGTCGCGTGATGGCGCGGGCGAGATGCAGATAGGCGGCCGCCGGCGTTCCGCCCGGTAGCACGAAAGAGTTGAGCGGTTTCAATTCGCCGTTCATCGCGTCGATCTCGCGCTCTAGCCTCTCGACTTGCGAGTCAACAATGCGCAAGGCGCCTTCGCCGCGCTTGCCGGATTGGGGAACGCAGAGATCCGCGCCGAGATCGAAGAGATCGTTTTGGATGCGCGCCAGCATGGCGTCGGCATCGCCTTGGGTGTGCAGGCGCGCGATTCCGATGGCGGCGTTGGCTTCGTCCACCGTGCCATAGGCGCAAATGCGCAGCGCATATTTGGGAAGGCGCGTACCGTCGCCGAGCGCGGTGTCGCCCTTATCCCCGGTTTTTGTGTAGATGCGGTTGAGTGTGACCATGGGCATAAACTAGCCGAGCGCGCAAAGAGCCGCAAAAGCCCCAATTTTGGCAGCAGTTTCGCCAGTTGCGGGCGGACAAGCCCTGGCTATGATCGCGCCGCCCGCAAATTGCCGTGGGGCAGAACAACAGGAATTCGCCAAAGGAATCCGATGTCCGATACCGCCAAATCTTTCGACGCGCCGGAAACCATCGAAGTCGAAGAGCACCGCGTCGCCTGCGATGGCGGCGGCGCGCTCGGCCATCCCAAGGTCTATTTGGAGATGGGCGACGAGAATTTCGTGGAATGCCCCTATTGCGACAGGCGCTTTGTGCTCAAGGCCGGAGCGCAAACGCATTGAACGCGAAAGTCGCCAAGCGACCCCTCAAGAAGGGCGATCACCTCTATCTGGTTGACGGCTCGGGTTATCTCTTCCGAGCCTATCACGCGCTGCCGCCTCTCTCGCGCAAATCCGACGGCCTGCCGACGGGCGCGGTCTCGGGCTACTGCAATATGCTGTGGAAGCTGCTGGAGGATATGAAAGGCTGGGAGGTGCCGACCCATCTCGCCGTCATCTTCGATGCCAGCGAGGTCACCTTCCGCAACAAGATCTATCCCCAATATAAGGCGCACCGTCCGCCGGCGCCGGAAGATCTGATTCCGCAATTTCCCCTGGTGCGCGAAGCCACGCGCGCTTTCAGCATCTCCTGCGTCGAGGAAAAAGGCTTCGAAGCCGACGATCTGATCGCCACCTATGCCCGCATCGCCAAGGAAGCCGGCGCGCGCGTCACCATCATCTCGTCCGACAAGGATCTGATGCAGCTGGTGGAAGACGACAAAGTGCAGATGCTCGATACGATGAAGAACAAGCGTATCGGCAGCGCCGAAGTGATGGAGCGCTTCGGCGTGGTGCCGTCCAAGGTCGTCGAAGTGCAAGCGTTGGCGGGCGATTCCGTCGACAATGTGCCCGGCGTTCCCGGCATCGGCGTGAAGACGGCCGCCGAACTTCTCGGCATCTACGGCGATCTGGAAACGCTGCTCAGACGCGCCGGCGAGATCAAGCAGCCCAAACGGCGCGAAACCCTGCTGGCCAATGCCGAGAACGCGCGGCTCTCGCTCAAGCTCGTCACGCTGGACGATCACGCCACGCACAGCGTTGAGGCCGATGAATTCGCGGTCCACGAACCGGAACCCGCCAAGCTCATTCCCTTTCTGAAGGCGATGGAATTCGGCTCCATCACCAAGCGGGTCGCCGCACATTTCGGAGTCGAAAATGTCGACGAGATCGCCGCCGCGCCCGATCCGGCGCAGGCCAAGCTCGCATCGCCAAAGGAAGCAACACTCCTTCCCGCCAAGGCCAAGGCGCCGTTGCCCACCGATAAAGCGCCGGTGCCTGCGGGTCCCGGCGCGGTGATGGAGCAGGAACTGCTCTTGCGAAAAATCGACCACACGAAATACGAAACCGTGACTTCGCTCGCACGGCTGGATCACTGGATCGCGCGGGCGCGTGAAGAGGGGCGGGTTTGTGTCGATACCGAGACGACGTCACTCGATGCCTTGCAGGCCAAGCTCTGCGGCGTGTCGCTGGCGGTCGCGCCCGGCGAAGCTTGCTATATCCCCACCGGTCACAGCGCCTCGCAGGGATTGAACCTCGGCGACAACCGACTTCCCGAACAGATCAAGGAAGAAGATCTCATGAAGCGGTTGAAGCCGCTTCTGGAAGACCTCTCCATCCTGAAGATTGGGCAGAACATGAAATACGACTTCCTCGTATTTCAAGAACGCGGCATCCGCATCGCGTCCTTCGACGACACCATGCTGATTTCCTATGTGCTCGACGCGGGCTTGCGCGGTCACGGCATGGACGAACTCTCCGAGGAACATCTCAAGCACACGCCGATCAGTTTTTCCGAGGTCGCCGGCAAGGGCAAAGACAAGCGCACCTTCGATTTCGTGCCGGTGAAAGAGGCCACGCACTATGCCGCCGAAGACGCCGACGTGACCTTGCGTCTGCATGGGCTGATGAAGCCGCGGCTGGTGGCGCTGGGAAAAGTCACGGTCTACGAAACGCTGGAACGCCCACTGGTTCCTGTGCTCTGCGATATGGAGCGCGAAGGCATCACCATCGATCCGGGTTTGCTGCGCAGGCTCTCCAACGATTTCGCGCAAATCCAGGCGAAGTTGGAGAAGGCGATCTACAAACTGGCGGGTGGCGAGTTCAACGTCGGCTCGCCCAAGCAGCTGGGCGATTTCTTTTTCACCACCTTGAAGCTTCCCGGCGGACGCAAGACCAAGACCGGCGCCTGGTCCACCGATGCCGACGTTCTCGAAGAGCTTGCCCTGCAAGGGCACGACATCGCCAAGAAGGTTCTCGATTGGCGCCAGCTCGCCAAATTGCGCGGCACCTACACCGATGCGCTGCCCACCTATATCAATCCCAAGACGGGCCGGGTGCACACCTCCTATCAGATGGCCGCGTCGTCTACCGGACGGCTCGCCTCCACCGATCCGAACCTGCAGAACATTCCCATCCGTACCGAAGAAGGCCGCCGCATCCGCCAGGCCTTCATTGCGCCCAAAGGCTCAAAGCTGCTGAGCGCCGACTACAGCCAGATCGAACTGAGGCTGCTGGCGCATATCGCCGATATTCCCCAGCTGAAGAAAGCCTTCGCCGAAGATCTCGACATTCACGCTATGACGGCGTCGGAGATTTTCGGCGTGCCGGTCAAGGGCATGCCCGCGCAAGTGCGCCGCAGAGCCAAGGCGATCAATTTCGGCATCGTCTACGGCATCTCGGCGTTCGGGCTTTCCAACCAGCTCGGCATCCCGCGCGGCGAAGCCGACGACTACATCAAGAAATACTTTCAGCGTTTTCCGGGCATCCGCGACTACATGGAAGAGACCAAGCAGTTCGCGCGCGACCACGGCTATGTCGAAACCCTGTTCGGCCGGCGCGTACACATTCGTGAAATCAAGTCGTCGAATGCCGGCCATCGTGGCGGGGCGGAACGCGCCGCGATCAATGCACCCATTCAAGGTGCCGCCGCCGACATCATCCGCCGCGCCATGATCCGCGTACCGGGTGCGCTGAATGAAAAGAAGCTCAAGGCCAAGATGCTGCTGCAGGTGCACGACGAATTGGTGTTCGAAGTGCCCGACAAGGAAGTGGACGCGCTTTCCAAAGTGGCAAAGTCGGTGATGGAAAAAGCCGCGCTGCCGGCAGTCGAGCTATCAGTGCCGCTGGTCGTCGAAGCCCGCGCAGCAGCGAATTGGGACGAAGCGCATTAATCCACCCTCCCTCGGGAGGGTCGAAGCGCGAAGCGCTTCGGGGAGGATGTGGAAGGGAGATGATTCTTCCTGATCCTCCCCGAAAAATCCGCTCGCTCCGCTCTCGAATTTTCCCGCCTTCGCTAAAGCTTCGGCGGGTCGGGAGTTAGAGGTGGTCCGCCGTAGCTTCAGCGAAGGCGGATCGACCCTCCCAAGGGAGGGTGGAAACTACGCCGCAATACTTTTCAGCCCCGTCTCCGCCGTGATCCCGGCTTTGCCGAGCGTCTGCATCAGTTCGTTCATGGCCGATTCGGCGGTCGGCTTCTCCGCTATCTGCAGCTTGGCGAGATGCTCGACGTAGCCGGCGAGAAAGCCGGGCTTGGAGAGATGCTTGAGAATGAGCTCGCGCGCGCGCGCCGAAAGCCGGCCCTCGGTCAACGCGTCGCCGGTGAACAGGCGCAGCACCGCAATGGCCTTCTCGACGTGTCCGGCAGGTTTGGTCTCGATGGATTCGAGAAGCTTGCCGCGCAGCTCGGCTTCGTTAGCGATCTTGTCCAGCGCGTCGCCGATTTCCTGTTTCTGATTGTCCTGGAAGCCGGAACGGCGCACGCGCGCTTGCAGCTCAGCCAGCCGCTGCAACCTCGGCAACACCGGGGTCTTGGCGAGCAGGAGATGGGCTTCGAACGTGGGTGAGGAGAGGATCGGCATCACGAAAGAGGCAAGCTGGCGTTTATTCTCCACGCCTACAATGTTCTCCTCGATGAAGAAAAGACGCTCAAGCTTCTCGTCCGGCGCCCAGGTTTCGTTCAGATGCGCGCCGATCGATTCATGGGTGATGAGCCGCTTGGAGCGCAGCGTGAATGCGGCGATGACGTCTTCGTGGCTGAGATATTTTCCCAGCCCCAGCACCAGTCGGTTGGCGATCTGGCGCAGCGCCTTCAATTCATCGACGACCGAATTCGGACACAACCGCTTGACGCTCTTCAGTTCCGCCAGAATGCGGCTTGCCACCGCCGTGCGGGCGTCGCCGAGTTCGTCCTTCGCGAAATGCTCGGCCAGAAGGTTCAGCGCGTTGGCGCTTCCCTGCTGCGGCTTGCCCAGGAAAAGCTGCACTAGGCTCATCAAGGCAGCGCCCAGATTTTCACTCTCGCCGATCAGTTCGTGTAGGGCGGCTGAGCCGTTGAGCAGTTCGGAGATAATGGTATCGACGGAAGAAAGCAGGAGCGTGCGCCCGGCCCCTTCCGACGACTTCTCCGCTTCGCCCATCAGCGCAAGCAGCATCGAGAGTTTTTCGTTCCAGGTTTTGGCGGGACGCAAGTGCCGCGAGATCGTGCCGTTGAGAAGATAGAGCCCGTCACTCTCGGCCGAGGCCTTCGCCGCGAAAGCGCCGAACTTCCCAGGCTGCACATCAGGAAAACAGACCTTGCGCGCGTCGCGATAGACGCGGTTCATCGCCTTCGTCGTGAGCTCGTTCAGGCTCTTGACGATCTGTTGCACAGAAACGCTGGTGGAAGAAGCCTGTGCCACCGCGATCTTCTGAATCGCGTGCTGAAATACTGTGCCGGTGGCCTCGAGTTTTTCCAGCGCATCGGCGCGGTGCAGCAGCTCCGTCACCGTCAGCTTCTGGCGCGCGAGAAACTCACCCAACAGCCGCGCGATGGTGGCGCGTGCGTGATAGGAATAAAGATCGTCCGGCTTGAAGCAGGGCAGGGCGTGCGGCACGTCTTCCGCCGCGGGCTCCGATTTCACCTTGTTGTGGCCGTCTTCGAAAATCTTCAGCGTAAGATAGTCGCCGGATTCCTCGTTGTAGGTCTCTTTGATGACCTTCACCCCGGTCGCCCCGCCGTCCTTCATCTGCTCTTCGGCCATCTTGATGGCTGCGTCGCGCAAGGTGGCGACGTCGTGCAGCTTCCAGGCACCCTTCGAGCCCTGGCGTGTAAAGACTTCGAAGTGAATTTCCTGCGCCATGCGCGCGCATCCCCCCCCAAGCGAGGCATCCGACGCGTTAAGTATCGCCGGGCGCCGCTTAAACGGCGGTTAAGCGTGACTTCTTAACGAAAGGCTGAATTTCGCGACGCTCTATGCCTGTGCTGCATGATGAACGGCGAGATCGCGAATGGTCGGACGACTGCCGCACAACGCGCAAACCGGATCGGGCTTCACCCGCACGGTGCGGAAGCGGGCGCTTAAGGCTTCGTAAATGAGCAGCTTGCCCGCAAGGCTTTCGCCGATGCCAAGAATCTCTTTGAGCACTTCGAGCGCCTGCAACGTTCCCATCACTCCGGCGGCGGCGCCCAGCACGCCGATCTCCGAACAGGAGGGCGCTGTGCCCGGCGGTGGCGGCTCAGGGAAGAGACAGCGATAGCAGGGATAGGCAGCGCTCTTGTCGTGGGCTTTGAAGGTCGCCAGCTGGCCGTCGAATTCCGTCACCGCGGCGGAGACGAGCGTCTTCTTCGCGAAATAGCACGCATCATTGAGGAGAAAGCGCGTGGCGAAATTGTCCGAGCCGTCGGCCACGATGTCGTAACGCGAAATCGCCGCCAGCGCGTTCTGTGCCGAAAGTCTGGCGTTGTGGCCTTCGATCTTCACATGAGGATTGATGGCGCGCGCGTTGCGCCCGGCCGACAAGGTCTTGGCTTCGCCGACATCGGCCGTGCGGTGCGCGATCTGGCGCTGCAGATTGGAGAGCGAGACGGAATCGAAATCGGCGATGGCGATAGTGCCGACGCCGGCCGCGGCCAGGTACAGAATCACCGGACTGCCGAGCCCCCCGGCCCCCACCACCAGAACCCTGGCGGCCTTGAGTTTGGCCTGGCCGACGCCGCCCACTTCGCGCAGCACGATGTGGCGGGCGTAGCGTTCCAGTTCCTCGTCGGAGAGGGCCATCCCGGGGTCTTAAACCAAGGCGGCGCCTGCGAAAAGTGAAGGCGAGCCCGAGGAGCCTTCTGCGGCGTTTGGGCCTTCACCCCGCACCCCCGTCCTGCTTGTTTTTTTGCTGGGGACGGGTACTTCCTTGCCCGAATTGGGGGCGGGGCAATTGGGTCCCCGGCCGATATAATGCTTTCGCCGTCCGGGCCGAGGTGTTGGCCGGATGGGGGTGGGAAACAGGAGCATCCATGTCTCAGGCCAAGCCTCAGGACACGATTCAAGATGGGCGGCAGCCGAGCGCCCATGGCCTCGAAAGCCACGGCTTTCGCAATCTCAAAACCGTGCACTGGAACTTGACCGTGCCGGCGCTGTACGAGGAAACGATCCGGCGCGGCGAAGGTCGCTTGGCGAAGGATGGTCCGCTGGTCGTTCTCACCGGTCTGCATACCGGACGTTCCGCCACCGACAAGTTTGTTGTGCGCGATGCGGCCAGCGAAAACCAGGTCTGGTGGGACAACAACAAGCCCATGAGCCCGGCACATTTCGATGCGCTCCACGCCGACATGCTGGCCTTCGCGCAAGGGCGCGAACTCTTCGCCAAGGATGTCTTCGGCGGCGCCGATCTCAGCCACCGTCTGCCGGTACGCGTCGTCACCGAATATGCCTGGCATTCGCTCTTCGTGCACCAGCTCCTGATCCGCCCGACGGCCGATCAGTTGAGCGGCTTCACGCCGGAATTCACCATCGTCGATCTTCCCAGTTTCGAAGCCGATCCGCACCGGCACGGCTGCGCCTCGAAAACGGTGATCGCGGTCAATTTCACGAAGAAAGTCATCCTGATCGGCGGCACGTCCTACGCCGGAGAAATCAAGAAGTCGGTGTTCACGATCATGAACTACCTGCTTCCCGCCAAGCGCGTGATGTCGATGCATTGCTCGGCCAATGTCGGCAAGGACGGCAAAGCGGCAATCTTCTTCGGTCTTTCCGGTACAGGTAAGACCACGCTGTCGGCCGATGCCTCACGCACGCTGATCGGCGACGACGAACATGGCTGGAGCGAATACGGCGTCTTCAACATCGAAGGCGGCTGCTATGCCAAAGTGATCAAGCTCAGCCGCGAGGCCGAGCCCGAAATTTTCTCGACGACGGAACGCTTCGGTACCGTGCTCGAGAACGTGATGATGGATCCCCAAACGTGCCTGCTCGATCTCGACAGCGCGCAATACGCGGAAAATACCCGCGCCGCTTACCCGATCGATTTCATTCCCAACGCCAGCGACACCGGCCGCGCCGGACATCCCAAGAACGTCATCATGCTAACGGCGGATGCGTTCGGCGTGCTGCCGCCCATCTCCAAGCTGACGCCGAGCCAGGCGATGTACCACTTTCTCTCCGGCTTCACCGCCAAGGTCGCGGGCACCGAAAAGGGCCTCGGCAAGGAGCCGCAACCGACCTTCTCCACCTGTTTCGGCGCGCCGTTCATGCCGCGCCATCCGTCCGAATACGGCAATCTGCTGCGCGATCTCATAGGCCAGCATCAGGCCGATTGCTGGCTGGTGAACACCGGCTGGACCGGCGGCGCCTTCGGCACCGGCTCGCGCATGCCCATCAAGGCGACGCGCGCGCTTTTGGCGGCCGCGCTCGACGGCACGCTCGCCAATGTCGAGATGCGGGTCGATCCGCATTTCCGCTTCCGCGTGCCGGTGTCGGTACCGGGCGTGGATTCCAAGATCCTCAATCCACGCGACACCTGGGCCGACAAAACCGCCTACGACGCGCAGGCCAAGAAGCTCGTCTCGATGTTCCGCGAGAACTTCAAGAAATTCGAAGCCCACGTCGGCGCCGACGTTCTACAGGCCGCCCCGCAACTGGCCCAAGCCGCGGAATAATTTTTCTCACATCGAGATACAAAGCTCACGATACTCTCGCGGGCTTTTTCATCCGCGGGAACGTCAAAAGAAGAATGGTCGCGCGGAGACGCGGAGTCGGCCAACCGCTGGCTGCAGCGAAGTGTCCATTCGGCGCGCAAAGCGCGCCAATTCCCACTCGAAGAATTTGCGCCGACATCTCGATACCCTCCGCGTCTCCGCGCCTCCGCGCGCGAACCTTTTCTTTTTTTACCCAGTCGTCAGCCGTTGATCTTGTTGCGGTACACCCAAACCCGCGCCGGCGGCAGGTTGTTCCAGATGATAGCGGCGCGGGTTACCGAATAGCGCGACGTCCCCGGAATCGAAGGCTGCAACCCATAAGAGAACTGCACATAGGGCGCCCCCGGTTTGAGGCGGCGGAGCGCGTCTTCGATCAGCATGCGGCGGCGGTGTGGCGTGTGATTGAGCAAGGGCAGGCCGGAGACGATCCCGGCAAACTCCTTTGCATCGCGTCCCAAAGTTGCATCGAGGTCGAACGCATCGCCGCGCACCACCCGCACGCCGGGGCAGCGCTTTTCCACGAGCGATGCGAAATCGCGGTCATATTCCACCGCCACGATCCGTTCGGGCGCGATGCCGCGGTTAATAAGTGCTTGGGTGATGACGCCGGTGCCTGGTCCGAGCTCCAACACCTTTCCCGGCATGGCGGGATCGACTTGCGCCGCGATGGCGCGTGCGAGCGCAGGACTGGACGGCGCAATCGCGCCGACCTTGCGCGGATGCGCGATTGCTGTACGCAGGAATCGCCCGAACTCGCTCAAAGCCATGCTTCTAGCCTAATCGCTCGTCGTTTGATCGCAAGCGGCCGTGGAGCGAGCTCTGCTCGTCGCGCAGACATAAAATGTGAAAATCGACAGTCACTGGTCGCGGCGGCGTACTACATTATGCCTCGATCACAATTAGAGGCCGCCATGTCCGCACAGAAAGACCAAACCGCCAAATTCCGCGCTCTGCATGCCAAGGGAAACATTCTCATTCTCGCCAATGCCTGGGATGCCGGCAGCGCGCGGCTTCTGGAAGACGCGGGCGCACCGGCCATCGCCACCACGAGCGCCGCAGTTGCCTGGTCGCACGGCTTTCCCGACGGCGAGGCCTTGCCGGTGGATGTACTGCTCAGGACCGTCGCCGAAATCGTCCGCAGCGTGAAAATTCCCGTCAGCGTCGACAGCGAGGAGGGCTTTTCGGAAAATCCGGCGAAGGTTGCCGATTACGTGCTGAAGCTCATAGAACGCGGCGTCGTCGGCATGAACCTGGAAGACGGCCGTGGTTCCGTCGATCTGATGGAAGCCAAGATCGCGGCGATCAAACAAGCGGTTGCGAAGAAGGGCGCGGACTTCTTCATCAACGCCCGCACTGACGTGTACCTGAAGAAACTGACGGCGCCGGAAGCTGCGCTCGATGAAACGCTGATGCGCGGTGCGCGTTACAAAAAAGCCGGCGCCGACGGCTACTTCGTGCCGTTCCTGGCCGATCTCGTATCCTTCCGGACGATTGCGGCGAAGGTCGATCTGCCGATCAACGCGATCGTCGTGCCGCAGCTGGCAAGCGTGGCAGAATTGAAGGCCGCCGGCGTGCGCCGTGTCAGCGCAGGCGCGGGGATTGGCCGCGCGGCGCTTGGTGCGGCACGCCGGGCCGCGAAAGAGATTCTGGAGCTGGGCAAGTACGACGCGATGTTCGCATCCGTCGAAGGCCTGCCGAACATGAACGCACTCTTCGCGAAGTAAAGAAGAACAATGGTTCGCGCGGAGACGCGGAGCCGCGGAGAACCCAGGATTGAGTTTTGTTCGTCACGAAATTCGATTGTAGGCGCGCTTTGCGCGCCAAGAAATCCGCGGCGTAACGGCTCAAGAGACGCGCCGAAGACTCGCTGTCTCTGCGGCTCCGCGTCTCCGCGTGAACCCTTCACTTTTTGGAACGACTGGGAACCTAGTCCGCCGCTTTCCAGAAATCTTTCAGCTTGGCCATGAAGCCCTCCGATTCCGGATGGCAACCCGGCTCGCTCACTTTCTCGAATTCGCGCAGCAGTTCTTTCTGCTTCTTGGAAAGCTTGACCGGCGTTTCCACCGCGAGTTCGACATAGAGATCGCCGCTCATATTGCCGCCGCGCAGGACCGGCATGCCTTTGCTGCGCACGCGGAACTGGCGTCCGGGCTGTGTGCCTTCCGGCACCGTGACTTTGGTGCGCCCGCCGTCCAGCGTCGGCACTTCGATCGTGCCGCCCAGCGCCGCCGTCGTGAACGAAACCGGGCAGCGGCAATAAAGATCGTGACCGTCGCGCTGGAAGATGGGGTGCGGCGTGACCGAAATGAAAATGTAGAGATCTCCGGAAGGTCCGCCGTTCATCCCGCTCTGGCCTTCGCCAGCCAGGCGAATGCGGGTTCCTTCTTCCACGCCCGGCGGCACGTCCACCGCAAGCGTGCGCTCTTTCTGCAAGTGACCGGTGCCCTGACACGGCTTGCAGGGATTGCGGATGATGCGGCCATGGCCGCGGCAACTGGGACAAGTGCGCTCGATGGTGAAGAAGCCCTGCTGCGCGCGCACTTTGCCGATGCCCGAACAGGTCGGGCATTGCTCGGGCCGCGTGCCGGATTCCGCACCGGTTCCGCCGCACACTTCGCAAGCGACCGCCGTCGGCACCTTGATCTGCGCCTGACGGCCCTTGAAGGCTTCTTCCAGGTTGATCTCGAGATTGAAGCGAAGATCCTGCCCGCGGTTCTGCCGGCGCGCTTTGCGCCCGCCGGTGAATTCGCCGAACAGATCGTCGAAGATGTCGGTGAAGGACGACGCGAAGTCGAAAGGATTTCCGCGGCCGCCGCCGTGGCCCACGCCGTGTTCGAACGCAGCATGGCCGAAGCGGTCGTAGGCGGCGCGCTTTTGATCGTCCTTCAGAACTTCATAGGCTTCGCTGACTTCCTTGAAGCGGACTTCGGCCGTGCTGTCGCCGTGATTGCGGTCGGGGTGATGTTCCTTGGCGGCCTTGCGATAGGCGCCCTTGATGGTCTCGATCGGCGCCGAGCGTTCCACACCTAGGACTTCGTAATAGCAACGCTTGGTCATGCTTTGATCGTGATCTGATTGCACGAAAGCCCGCTTGCCCCCAAGTTCGAGGTAAGCCGGCTCCGCGTCATTTCAACTCCTAAAAGCATGTCCGCGCCCCCACACGCGATCGATGCAAGGCGGCGTGTTAGGCCGCGCCCTTCTTCTTGTCTTCGTCGACTTCCGAAAACTCGGCGTCGACCACGTTGTCGTCCGGCTTCTGGGCAGCGCCGTCGCCGGGGGCTGCGCCATCGCCACCTTGCGCCTGCTGGGCCTTGTACATCGCTTCGCCGAGCTTCATCGACGCCTGCGCCAGCGCTTGCGTCTTCTGCTGGATGTCTTCGAGGCTGTCGCCCTTTACGGCTTCTTTCACGGCCGCCATGGCGTTCTCGATAGCGGTGCGCTCGGCGGTGTCGATCTTGCTGCCGTGTTCGGTGAGCGCCTTTTCCGTGGAATGGACCAGTGCGTCGCCCTGGTTCTTGGCTTCCACCAGTTCGCGCCGCTTCTTGTCTTCGCTCGCATGGGCTTCGGCTTCCTTGACCATCTTTTCGATGTCTTTGTCGGAAAGACCGCCGCTAGCCTGGATGCGGATCTGCTGTTCCTTGTTGGTGGCTTTGTCTTTGGCCGTCACGCTGACGATGCCGTTGGCGTCGATGTCGAAAGTGACTTCCACCTGCGGCACGCCGCGTGGCGCGGGCGGAAGGCCCACCAGGTCGAACTGCCCGAGCAGCTTGTTGTCCGCCGCCATTTCGCGCTCGCCCTGGAACACGCGAATGGTCACCGCCGTCTGATTGTCTTCCGCCGTGGAGAAGGTCTGCGACTTCTTGGTGGGGATCGTCGTGTTGCGCTCGATGAGGCGCGTGAACACGCCGCCCAGCGTTTCGATGCCAAGCGACAGCGGTGTCACGTCGAGAAGGAGGACATCCTTCACTTCGCCCTTGAGCACGCCCGCCTGGATGGCCGCGCCGATGGCGACGACTTCATCGGGATTGACGCCCTTGTGCGGCTCCTTGCCGAACACCTGTTTGACGACTTCCTGCACCTTGGGCATGCGCGTCATGCCGCCGACGAGAATGACTTCGTCGATCTGGCTGGCGGAAACGCCCGCGTCCTTCAGCGCCTGTTTCACCGGCGCGATGGTCTTCTGGATGAGATCGTCGACCAAAGCTTCGAGTTTGGCGCGCGTGATCTTCATGGTCAGATGCTTGGGGCCTGAAGCGTCCGCCGTGATGAAGGGCAGGTTCACTTCGGTCTGCACTGCACTCGAAAGTTCGATCTTGGCTTTTTCGGCCGCTTCCTTCAGGCGCTGCAGGGCCAGGCGATCGGTGCGCAGATCGATGCCGGATTCTTTCTTGAATTCGTCGGCAAGATAATTGACCAGGCGCTGGTCGAAGTCTTCGCCGCCGAGGAAGGTGTCGCCGTTGGTGGACTTCACTTCGAATACGCCGTCGCCGATTTCGAGAACGGAGACATCGAAGGTGCCGCCGCCCAGGTCGTAGACGGCGATGGTGCCCGATTGTTTCTTGTCCATGCCGTAGGCGAGCGCTGCCGCCGTTGGTTCGTTGATGATGCGAAGAACTTCAAGGCCCGCGATCTTGCCGGCGTCTTTGGTCGCTTGGCGTTGCGCGTCATTGAAATAGGCGGGAACCGTGATGACGGCTTGGGTGACTTTTTCGCCGAGATAGGCTTCGGCGGTTTCCTTCATCTTCTGAAGAATGAAACCGGAGATTTCGCTGGGCGCGTATCTCTTGCCGTCGCGTCCGCCGACCCAGGCATCACCGTTGTCGGCTTTGACGATCTTGTAGGGGACCATGCCCATGTCTTTCTGGGTCATGGGATCGTCGAAGCGCCGGCCGATGAGGCGCTTGATCGCGAAGAAGGTGAATTCGGGATTGGTGACCGCCTGGCGCTTGGCCGGCTGGCCGACGAGACGTTCTGCGTCGCTGGAGAAGGCGACGATGGAGGGGGTCGTTCGCGCGCCCTCCGCATTTTCGATCACTTTGGGGGCCGAGCCCTCCATAACGGCAACGCACGAGTTCGTGGTGCCCAGGTCGATGCCGATGACCTTAGCCATTGTTCTTCATCCTTCCATTTGGCGGACGGTATCGGGCCTCTGAAACGAGCGCCCCTGGTCCGTCCCCTTGATTCAATTGACAAATTTGGCCTTGAAACCAAGACCCTAACGCCTCCCGGGTATATAGGGGTGGGGGTCTGGGGCTGCAAGACAAACGGGCGGCAACCAGCACCCGAAACGGGCCTTGAAATCAAGGGGCTGCGGACTTGCGGACCTTCAGCGAGAGCCCCCTTGGATTCCATCTAGAACCGCCATGGCCGCCCTCGTGGCGGTCCACCCAGGATCGTGATCGGCAGAGGCGATCTTGGGTGGCCGGGACAAGCCCGGCCATGACGATGTTGGGTGATTCAATCGGACTCAAAAACGTATCCGAGCCAACTCGTCTGCTTGACGGCGTCAGTCCCAGCCCGTCTCATTTCGCATATGCAGCAGGGGGTTCTTCAGAACACGGAAGACTTCGGCGCCAATGCCATGGATGGCGCCATGGATGGCACGGGCAACGACGCACGACCCGGCCGCGATGCTCCTTACAAGCAATATGTTCTGGGCGCCGCATACGACGAGATGTTCGCCCATGGCGGCGGCGTGCGGCCGCACTATGCCGCGCTCAACAGCCGTCTTCTCAGCTTGGCCCCGGAAGAATTGAGCCGCCGCCAGCAGGCCTGCGAGCAATCCTTCCTGCAGCAAGGCATCACCTTCACCGTCTATTCCGATTCGCAGGCGACCGAACGCATCATCCCGACCGATCTTCTGCCGCGCATCGTGACGGGGCAAGAATGGGCGCGTGTCGATGCCGGCATCAAGCAGCGCGTGACCGCGCTCAATCTTTTTCTGCGCGACATCTATTCCGAGGGGCGCGTGCTGAAGGACGGGATCGTGCCGCGCGGCATGATCTACGGCTCCAAGCACTATCGCCGCGAAATGCGCGGCGTCTCCGTGCCGCACGGAGCCTATGTGAATGTCTGCGGCACCGATCTGGTGCGCCGCGAGGACGGCGCCTTCGTCGTGCTGGAAGACAATCTGCGCGTTCCGTCGGGCGTCTCTTACATGCTCGCCAATCGCGATGTGGTGCGCCGCGCCTTTCCCGGCGTGTTTCGCGCCGCGAGCGTGCGCCCCATCGAACATTATCCGCAGGAATTGCTGACCACGCTCAAATCGCTGGTGCCGTTTCAGGAAGATGTTTCCATCGCGGTGCTCACGCCCGGCGTCTTCAATTCCGCCTATTTCGAGCACGCCTTCCTCGCCCGCCAGATGGGCGTGGAACTGGTCGAAGGCCGCGATCTTCTGGTCAACGACAACGCCGTCTACATGCGCACCACCAGCGGCCTCAAGCGCATCGACGTCATCTATCGCCGGGTCGACGACGATTTCGTCGATCCGCTGATCTTCCGCGACGATTCCGAGCTTGGCGTCCCCGGCATCTTCAACGCTTATCGCGCCGGCAATGTCGCCATCGCCAACGCTCTTGGCACCGGTGTCGCCGACGACAAGGCGGTCTATGCCTATGTGCCGCGGCTGATCCGCTACTATCTCTCTGAAGAGCCGATCCTGGAAAATGTCGAGACCTTCCTCTGCCGCGAGGAAAAATCGCTCTCTCACGTGCTCGCCAATCTCGACAAGCTGGTGGTGAAGGCGGTGGGGGAATCGGGTGGTTACGGCATGCTGGTGGGTCCGCATGCCAGCCAGCCTGAACGTGACGCGTTTGCGCAAAAGCTGAAAAGCGATCCGGAAAACTATATCGCGCAACCCACCATCCAGCTCTCGACGTCGCCCACTTATGTCGAGGGCGGCGTCGAAGCGCGCCATGTCGATCTGCGCCCCTTCATTCTCACCGGCGAGGAAACGCGCATCGTGCCGGGAGGCTTGACGCGCGTCGCGCTCCGCCGCGGCAGTCTCGTCGTCAATTCGAGCCAGGGCGGCGGTTCGAAAGATACCTGGGTGTTGAGCGAATGATCCTTCGGGGCTCTCCCTCGCTGTGCTCGGTTTCGCACCTCAGGATCACGGGCATCCTCCCCGCGCGTCATGCTGAGGTGCTGCGCGAAGCGCAGCCCAGAAGCATATGTGGTGCACCATGCTAAGCCGCGTCGCGGACAGTCTCTATTGGATGGCGCGTTATCTGGAACGCGCCGAGCACACCTCGCGCCTTCTCGCGGTCAAGCTGGAATCGATGGTGGAGCAGTCGCGTGAAGACGCCGACGCTTCCTGGCGGCGCGTGGTGGGCGCCCTCGCCGCCGAAGAATCGGTAAGCGAGCATTCCGACGCCTTCGTCGTCACCCAAGCGCTGGCTTTCGACCGCGATAATTCTTCGTCGCTGGTCAGTTCGCTGCGATTTGCCCGCGACAATGCCCGCCAGGTGCGCGAGCAGCTTTCCACCGAAGTGTGGGAACGTCTCAACGGGCTTTATTTGCAGCTGCAGACCGTCACGATCGATTCCATTTGGGTGCATCAGCCCGCGCGCTTCTTCCGCGATGTGATGGAGGACCTCTACACTTTGGGCGGCCTCACCTACACAACGTTGCGCCACGGCGAAGGTTGGCACTTTCTGGAGATGGGCCGCTTCATCGAACGGGCCCAGCTCGTCAGCCGCCTGCTCGACATCCATTTCGGCATCGTGGCGCTGGGATACGGCGCGCCGCCGCCGCCACCCAAATATTTCGACTGGCTGGTGCTGCTCAAGTTTTGCACGGCCTTCGAGCCCTACTGCAAGGAACACACCGCGGCCATCCGCGCCGATCGCATCGCGCAATTCCTGCTGTTCGATTCCGAATTTCCCCATTCCGTGCGTTTCGCCATCGATCGGGTGGTGGAGGCGCTGCATCACGTGGCACCCGGTGTGCCGCCCGCGCGCCGCGCGCAAGCCGAACGTCTGGCGGGACGGCTGAAAGCCGCCGTCGATTTCGGCCAGTTCGACGATTTGACGGGCAGCTCGATCGACAAGTTCCTCGAAGACATTTCCAAGCAATGCGAGGAGATCCACAACGCCGTCTTCAGCGCCTATATCGTCTACGACGCCGAAGCGGTGCTCTGATGCATTACTCCATCCGCCACATCACCCGTTTTCGCTATTCCGCGCCGGTGCGCGAAAGCGTGATGGAATTGCGCATGCAGCCGCGCTCGGAAGGGCCGCAGGCGCTTCGCAGCTTTCAGATCGTCACCAATCCGCGCGCACAGCTTTATGCCTATACCGACTACCTCGGAAACGCCGTCTATCATTTCAACGCGCTGCGGGCGCATCAAGAACTGCGCATCGAAACCCAAGCGATTGTCGAGATGACGGTCTTGCCGCCGCCGCCGGAAAGCGTCGATCCTTTGGAGTGGCAGCGCTATAACAGCTACAATCTCACGGCCGATCATTTCGATCTGCTGGAACCGTCCAAGTTCGTGCACGATTCCGGCGCGCTCTCGCAGTTCACCGTCGAGCACGGACTGACCCAACCCGCAGGCGATCCGCTCACCGCGCTCAGGCATTTGAGCAAGGTCATCCACGATGCTTTCGACTACGAAGTGGGTGTCACCGAAGTCCACTCGCCGATTGAAACGGCGCTTAAGGAAAGCCGCGGCGTCTGCCAGGACTTCGCGCATATCATGATCGCGGTCGCACGCGGTTGGGGAATTCCGGCGCGCTATGTGTCTGGCTATCTCCATCATCGCCGCAAGAACCAGGACCGCTCCGGCGAAGACGCGACGCATGCCTGGGTGGAAGCCTATCTGCCGAGCCTGGGCTGGATCGGGTTCGATCCCACCAACAACATCATGGCCGGCGAGCGCCACATCCGCGTCGCGGTGGGCCGCGACTACGCCGACGTTCCCCCGACGCGAGGCACCTACAAAGGCAATGCGGAATCCGAGCTTGCGATTTCCGTCAGCGTACAGCCGACACAGGCGCCGATCCGCCACGGAGAATTCCTGCGCGTGGCACGCCCGATGATGCAGGCGGTGGAGAAGCCTGCGAAGGCCGAGCAGTTCTATCACCAGCAGCAACAGCAGCAGCAATAAAAGAATTCTCGCTTTTCGCTGTTGTAGCGCCGGTGATTCTGCTTGGGGCACAAGCGCTCGGTTGAAGAAAAAGGAATGGTTCACGCGGAGCCGCGGAGATATCCAGTCTCCGGTGCGCCTGTTTCGTAGATAATTTATTTTGGCGCGCAAAGCGCGCCAGTAACAGTTCTGGAAAAGTCGCGAGATATCAAAACAAACTCGATACCTCCGCGTCTTCGCGTCTCCGCGTGAATCATACTTGTTTCTAGACGACTGACGCTGCGGCGAAGGTCACAGCGCTGCAATCACCGCGGCGTTGTAGATCTCGCTCATCTTGGCGCCGAGCGGGGCGATCTGCACCGGCTTCTCCAGGCCCACCAGCAGCGGTCCCATCATGGTGGCCCCGCCGATCTGCTGCAGCAGTTTGGTGGAGATGGACGCGGAGTGGATCGCCGGCATCACCAGCACATTGGCCGTGTCGGTGAGCCGGCAGAAGGGAAAGATCGCCATCTTCTCGCGGTCGAGCGCGACATCCACGGCGATCTCGCCGTCATATTCGAAGTCGACGCCGTAGCGATCGAGGATATGCACGGCTTCCACGATGCGCTCGCTGCGTTCGCTGCGCGGGAAACCGAAGGTGGAAGACGCAAGCATCGCCACGCGCGGCACATAGCCGAAATTCTTGGCGACTTTGGCCACCTGCATGGCGATCTCGGCCAGTTCCTGCGCCGTGGGCATCTCGTGGACGCTTGTGTCGGCGACGAAGAGCACCCGCCCTTTGGTGAAGATCAGCATGACGCCGATGGGGCGTTCGCCCTTCGGCGGATCGAGTATCAACCGCACGTCGTTGAGCGCGACTTGATACGACCGCGTCACCCCGGTCACCATGGCGTCCGCATCGCCCGCCACCAGCATGGAGGCGGCATAGACATTGCGGTCGTTGGTCACCATGCGAACGACGTCGCGATAAAGCGTGCCCTTGCGCTGCAGGCGTTTGTACAGCGCGTCGATATAGATCGAAGCATCGCGGGCGGAATGCGGCGTGCGAATTTCGAGCGCGGTATCTTCCAGCCCGGCGTTCTTGATCCCCGTTTTGATGACCTCTTCGCGCCCAACCAACAGCGCGCGCCCCAGCCCGGAGTTCTGGAACGCCGCAGCCGCGCGGATCACCGATGCTTCTTCGCCTTCGGCGAACACGACGCGTTTAGGATTGGCGCGCACGGAGGACGTGATGCGCTGGAAGAGAGCTGCGGAGGGATCGAGGCGCGCCGAAAGCTGGTAGCGATAGGTGTCGGCGTCCTTTAATTGCCGCCGCGCCACGCCGGTAGCGACCGCGGCTTCCGCCACTGCCGACGATACGCGGCTGATAAGCCTGGGATCGAACGGCACGGGAATGATGTAGTCGGGTCCATAGACAGGACGGGCGCCACGATAGGCCGCCGCCACTTCGTCGGGCACGTCCTCGCGCGCGAGTTCCGCCAGCGCCTCGGCCGCGGCAAGTTTCATGGCTTCGTTGATGGTGCGGGCGCGCACATCGAGCGCGCCGCGGAAGATGTAGGGAAAGCCCAGCACATTGTTGACCTGGTTGGGGTAGTCGCTGCGCCCCGTGGCGACGATCGCATCGGGGCGAACGGCTTTGACTTCTTCCGGCGTGATCTCGGGATCCGGATTGGCCATGGCGAAGATGATGGGCGCCTTCGCCATCGTCTTCACCATCTTCTGCGTCACCGCGCCTTTCACCGAAAGTCCGAGGAAGAGATCGCAATCGACCAGCGCGTCTTCCAGCGTGCGCGCCTTGGTGTCCACCGCATGCGCGCTCTTCCACTGGTTCATGCCGCTGGTGCGGCCGCGATAGATCACGCCCTTGGAATCGCAAAGGATCGCATTGGCATTGGGCAGGCCTCTGGCCTTGAGCAGTTCCAGGCAGGCGATGCCTGCCGAGCCCGCGCCGTTCACCACCACCTTGATGTCTTCGATTTTCCGCCCCGTCAGATGCAGCGCATTGATGATGCCGGCGGTGGAGATGATGGCCGTGCCATGCTGGTCGTCATGGAAAACGGGAATGTCCATCAGCGCGCGCAGCCGCTCTTCGATCACGAAGCAGTCGGGCGCCTTGATGTCTTCCAGATTGATGCCGCCGAAACTGGGACCGAGATAGCGCACTGCGCCGATGAAGGCGTCGATGTCGGTGGTGTCGACTTCCAGGTCTATGGCGTCCACGTCCGCAAAGCGCTTGAAGAGAACAGCCTTGCCTTCCATCACCGGCTTGGAGGCGAGTGCGCCGAGGTCGCCCAAGCCCAGGATGGCCGTGCCGTTGGTAATGACTGCGACCAGATTGCCGCGCGCGGTGTAGTCGAAGACGGCGTCGGGATTGGCGGCGATGGCGCGCACCGGGGCTGCTACGCCCGGCGAATAGGCCAGCGAAAGATCGCGCTGTGTCGCCATCGGCTTGGTCGGCGTGATTTCGATTTTTCCAGGCTTGCCGCTCGCGTGAAAGGCAAGGGCTTCTTCGTCGGTAAAGGTTGGGCGCTTGGGGGTGGTCATGGGTGTTCCGTGGGTACCAATCCACAGAATATCGGCTTGTTGCGGCTGGGCTTTCAACCTCGAAAGCGCCGCAGACAGTTCGGGCCCAGCATCGATCTGCTACCGTCCCGGCCATGAACGAGCACGTAGCCAGCAATCCGGACGCGGCCAATCCTGAGATCGCCAATCAGGATATCGCGGGCGCCACGCCTATGATGGCGCAATATCTGGAGATCAAGGCGGCCCATGAAGACTATCTGCTGTTCTACCGCATGGGCGATTTTTACGAGTTGTTCTTCGCCGATGCGGTGAAAGCGTCCGAGGCCCTCGACATCGCGCTGACCAAGCGTGGCAAGCATCGGGGCGACGATATCCCGATGTGCGGGGTGCCGGTGCATGCCGCCGAGCAATATCTGGAAAAGCTCATCCGCAAAGGCTTCCGCGTCGCAGTCTGCGAGCAGGTGGAAGACCCGCTCGAAGCCAAGAAGCGCGGCGCCAAATCGGTGGTGCGGCGCGAAGTCATCCGCCTGGTGACGCCAGGCACGCTCACCGAAGATTCGCTGCTGGAAGCGCGTTCGGCCAACATGCTGGTGGCGCTGGGCCGTGCGGGCGCAGATTTCGCGCTGGCGTGTGCCGACATGTCGGCCGGAGCATTCGTGGTGGGGGCGGTACGGCCCGCCGACGTTGCCGGTGAATTGGCGAGGCTTTCACCGCGCGAAGTGCTGGCGCCCGACGGTTTGCTGGCCGACGAACTCTTGGGGCCGATGCTCAAGGCGCTCGGCCCCGCGCTCTCGCCCCTGCCGTCGATCAAATTCGATTCCGCCAGCGGCGAGCGCGCGCTCAAGTCTCTCTATCGCGTCGCCGCGCTGGACGCATTCGGCAATTTCTCGCGCGCCGAGCTCTCCGCCGCCGGCGCGCTGGTCGGCTATCTGGAGCTGACGCAAAAGGGCAAGCTTCCCGTCCTCAGGCCGATTGCGCGCGTGGCCGAGCGCGCCTTCATGGCGATCGATGCCGCAACGCGGCGCAATCTCGAACTCTGCGAAACGCTCACCGGCACACGCAGTGGCAGCTTGCTTGCCACCATCGACTTTACGGTCACGGGTGCCGGCGCGCGGGAGTTGGCATCGCGCTTGAGCTCTCCGCTCACCGAACCGGCGGTCATTTCCTCGCGGCACGACGCTGTTGCCTATTTCGTGTCGGAAAGCGATTTGCGCCGCGATCTGCGCGGGTCATTGAAGAGTGCGCCGGATATCGCGCGCGCCTTGGCGCGGCTCTCGGTGGGGCGCGGCGGTCCGCGCGATCTTGCAAACCTGCGCGACGGTCTCAAGGCCGCGCGCGACTTGCGCAAGAATCTCGATGGCTTCGGCGATCCGCTGAAACCGGCAGCGGGCGAAATCGCCGCCGCGCGCAATGCGCTCGTCGAAGGCGTTGCGGCAGCAAGTACTCTTTCGGATCGTCTGGAATTCCTTTTGGTGGAGGAACCGCCGTTCTTGTCGCGTGACGGCGGTTTCATTGCGGCCGGCAGTCATGCGCCGCTGGACGAAGTGCGAAGCCTGCGCGACGAAAGCCGGCGCGTCATCGCTTCGCTGGAGCAGCGCTATCGCGAGCTCAGCGCCGTCGCATCGTTGCGCATCAAGCACAACGGCGTGCTGGGTTATTTCATCGAAACGACGCCGGTTCACGCCGACAAATTGCAGACCGCGGAGTTGCGCCAGACCTTCCGTCATCGCCAGACCATCGGCAGCGCGGTGCGTTTTTCGACCGACGAACTGGCATCCCTGGCGAGCCGCATCTCGCAGGCGGCGGATCAGGCGATCGCCATCGAGCGCGAATTGTTCGATGGGTTGGTGGCGCTGGCTTTGGATACAAGTGCGGCGCTCGCCCAAGTCGCCGATGCGCTGGCGGTTCTCGATGTTTCCACCGCGCTCGCCGAACTTGCGGTCCAGCGGCGTCTGGTGCGCCCGAAAGTCGACGACAGCCTCACCTTCAGGATTTCGCGCGGGCGTCATCCGGTGGTGGAAGCAGCGCTTGCGTCGGAATCCGCCAAGCCCTTCGTGCCCAACGATTGCGATCTCTCGCCAAAGAACGAAGGTGAGAGCGCGGGACGGTTATGGCTCGTCACTGGCCCCAACATGGCCGGCAAATCCACCTTCCTGCGCCAGAATGCGTTGATCGCGATCTTGGCGCAGATGGGCGCCTTTGTGCCGGCGCAAAGCGCGCATATCGGAATCGTGGACCGCTTGTTCTCCCGCGTGGGCGCGGCCGACGATCTGGCGCGCGGGCGCTCCACCTTCATGGTCGAAATGGTGGAGACCGCCGCCATTCTCAACCAGGCGACGGAACGAAGCCTCGTCATTCTCGACGAGATCGGCCGCGGCACCGCCACCTTCGACGGTCTCGCCATTGCGTGGGCTACGGCCGAACATCTGCACGAGAAAAACAGATCGCGCGCCCTGTTCGCCACCCACTACCACGAGATGACGGCGCTGGCCGAACGGCTTTCGTCCATGACCTGCGTGACCATGCGCGTCAGCGAATGGAACGACACCATCGTCTTCCTGCATGAAGTCGCGCCCGGTGCGGCGGACCGCTCCTACGGGATTCACGTGGCCAAACTTGCAGGCCTCCCAGCCGCCGTCGTCGCGCGCGCCGAAGACGTGCTGCGCGCTTTGGAAGAGGGCCGCGAAGGTCACAAGCCGCTCGCCCGCATCGACGATCTGCCGCTGTTCTCGGTAGCGCCGACCGCGAAGCCGGAAACCAAAGCCAGTGCCGTAGAGGACACGTTGCGCGAGACATCGCCCGATGCTCTGTCACCGCGCGAGGCGCTGGAACTGATCTACGCGCTCAAGGCCAAGCTTGGGGCGAAATAATAGAACGCCGCCCACCCTCTCTCGGGAGGGTCGAAATCTGCGAAGCAGATTTCGGGGAGGATGTGGAAGGGAGAGCTCTACTCTCCTGATCCTCCCCGAAAAATCCGCTCGCTACCGCTCCCGAATTTTTCGACCCTCCCGAGGGAGGGTAGGTGGTGTTGCTCGCAATGCGCTCAAAATGCCAAAATCATTCATATGAGCGCCGCTCCCCCTTCACCACCGCCCGAGCCTGCGCGCGCCGCCCTGCTGCGCCCGCGCAAATTCCTCGTCGTCGTGGACAAGACGCCCGAGTGCAAGGTGGCGATCCGTTTCGCCACCCGCCGCGCCCAGCACACCGGCGGGCGTGTCAGCCTTCTCTGTGTCGCTCAGCCGGCCGATTTTCAACAATGGCGCGGCGTCGAAGAGATCATGAAGGACGAGGCCCATCAGGAAGCAGAAAATCTCATCCACAACGCCGCCAAGCTCGTGAACGACTTGTCGGGGATTTTCTCGGAGCTTGTCATCGCTCATGGCGCCCCCAAGGATTGCCTGATCGAGATCCTGAAGAACGACAAGGACATCTCGATTCTGGTGTTGGCGGCCAGCCCGTCGAAAGAGGGGCCCGGTCCGCTCGTCAGCACGTTTGCCACCGGGGGCGCCCATCCCATCCCAGTCACCATCGTGCCCGGCAGTCTCTCCGACGACGAGATCGACGTGCTGGCCTAAAAAGGACAATCCCATGCGCTATCTGCACACCATGGTCCGCGTTTCCAATCTGGACGCCTCGCTGGATTTCTATTGCAACAAGCTCGGGCTGAAGGAAGTCCGCCGCGTCGAGAACGAGAAGGGCCGCTTCACACTGGTGTTTCTTTCCGCGCCGGCGGATGTGCCGCACGCCAAAGACACCCAAGCGCCGCTGGTCGAGCTCACTTACAATTGGGATCCGGAAGACTACAAAGGCGGGCGCAATTTCGGCCACCTCGCCTATCGCGTCGACGATATCTATGCGACCTGCGACCGCTTGATGAAAGGCGGCGTCACCATCAACCGCCCACCGCGCGACGGCCACATGGCTTTCGTCCGCTCGCCCGACGGGATTTCCATCGAGCTGTTACAGGAAGGCGGTTCAAAACCGCCGGCAGAGCCGTGGCTATCGATGCCGAATGTGGGGACGTGGTAGCGGGGCTCTATCAGCCCCGTGCGATCTTAAATTCATACAACCGCATGCATCAGATGCCCGCGGCCGCCCAAGCGCATTCCATCGTCGCGCGACGAAAAATAGCGTGCGTTCAATTCTGTCGCATCGAGATCGCGTGTCTGCGAAAATCCCATTGCCGTCAAGGCGTGCGATAGTTCTTCCGGACGATAGAAACTGCGAAACGGTTCGCCGGCTTGCGCCACGCGCTCAGCCATCGCTTGAAACGCGGCGCGCTCCTCCGCGTTGTGCCAATCGGCGGGTTCGGAGTAGTCGAAGATCACCGCGCTGCCTTGCGGCATTGTTTGCGCAATAAACCGCAGCGTGTTCTTCACCGCATCGTCCGTCAGATACGGCACCACGCCAAGCCAGGCGAACAGAGCGGGTTTCGTGGTTTCGAATCCGGCGCGCGCCAAACCATCGGCCAATGTCTCGCGCTCGAAGTCGACGGGCGTGTAGACGACCGCGCGCGGGATGGCGACGCGCTCTTGCGCAAGTCTTGCGCGTTTCCAGCCTTGCGTCGCGGGATGATCGACTTCGAAGATTTTGAGTTCAGGAAATTTCGCCGCGGCGCGATACGCGAAGGTGTCGAGCCCGGCGCCCAACAAGACATATTGATGAACGCCGCGCGCATAGGCTTCGCTCAGGCAATCTTCGCTGTAGCGGCTGCGCACGACGAGAAAGGCGCGCAGCCCTCGTCTCTCTCTGCCCGAATGCGGATCCGTACCTGAGCGCAGCGCGGCCTCCGCTTCGGCGCCGACCATTCTCAAGACCAGCGGATCTTCGAAAACCAGGGGGCGATCAAGCAGTTGGTGGGCCGCCCGATGCAGGGCCGCGCCCTGGGCCGTCCGGCTCGGCTGATGATGTTCCATGGGCGAGAAATCCCGGCGTTAACGGTTGTTTCTAAATCTCGCGGCCGATCCGGGCAATCGGTCCACGGATTGTAGTGCGTCCCTATTTCCCCCGGCGCGCGCAACATGGTTAAATTGCCTCCGCACACCCCATCGGCGAGACGTTATTTGGCCACCACCGGTTCCGAGCGCAATCAGCCTGTTCTTTTTCAAACACCGGAGAATTTTGCGGAGGAGCAGGATCGCGCGCCCCGTCACAAGAAGCCCGGCACGGGCGCGATCATTTTTTCGGTGACGCTCGGTGCATTCTGGATGGGCGCGGCGGCGGCCTATCTCTGGGGCTACCTCGGTCCGAAAGGCTTTGCTGCGCTCGACATCCAAACTCTGGCCGTGGTCGCCTTCGCGACATTCCTTCCGCCGCTGTTGTTTGTGACGGCCGCTTGGGCGTTCACGCGCGGACAAGCGATGGCGTCGGCTGCCGAAGCGCTTGCCGAAATGACGGAGAAGATGTTTTCCGCCGACGAGACCGCATCGCGCACCGCCGCGCGTCTTGGCCGCGCCGTGCGCCGCGAACTCGATGCGCTCAACGCCGGCCTCGACGGCGCCTTCGCAAGATTGCGCGCGCTCGAATCCGTTCTGGAAAACCAGATCGCGGCTTTGGATGAAGCAGGCGCGCGCGCCGATATACGGGCCGAAGCGGTCGCCGCGCGTCTCACGCAGGAACGCGAGCGCATCGACAGCGTCGCCGGATCGCTCTCCGACGTCGCCTCGCGCGCCAGCGAAACGGTTGCTGGCCGCGTCGCGCAATTGAAGGCGACCATCGAAACGGCGGAAGGCACCTTGCGCACGGCGGGCACGGCGCTCGATTCGCAGGCCGCAACCTTCCGCAGCGCGGCCGATGCGGCCGCCGAAGCGCCGCACGCCGCAGCCGTCGAACTCGATCGCCAGGCCAAACGCATCGAAGCGGTCTCCGATGCCGCCATGGCGCGTTCGGAATTCCTGCTTGGGCGCCACGAAAAACATCGCTTGCAGATGAACGAACTGCTGCAGCGCTTGAAGGAAGACACTGGGTCGTTCGAAGTGGCGCTCGGCGATCAGCGCGGCGCGATGTCGGCGGCGATCGATGAAATGAACGCGCAGACCGACAAGTTCGAGGTACTGACCGGCGATGCCGAGCGCAATGTCGAACTCATCATGGCCAACGCCGCGGCGCGCACCACACAGCTGACGGCAAGCTTCGCGCGCGAAGCCGATCGGTTGAAGGAAACCACCGACGCGGCCACCACCTCGCTGTCGCGCATCGTCGATGCGCTGCACGACGCGGGCGCCAGCGCGCAAACACTGATCGGCGAAACCGCCCTGGAAGCCAAAGCCAACGCCAAAGGCCTCGTTGGCGATGCGATGGCCGAATGCGAGCGCCTCTTGCGCACCGCCGGCGAACTTGCGGCGCAAGCCAACATGATCAGGGAAACGCTCGCCAGCGCGGTGGATTCCGTCGAGAAGCATCTGTTGAGCCTGCCGGGCGTGGCCAAACAGGAAGCGGGACGGGTGCGCGAGCTGGTGCGCGCGGAAACCGACGCCATTCTCGATCTTTCGGCGCGCACACTGGCAACCGTCCATGCGCGTTCCACGCCGCGCACTCCGGGCGCGCGGCCGTCATTGCCATCGCAGCAGGTTGCCGAGACCGAAAGCGATGGGCTGCTCGGCATGGCCCGCCGCCTGACTCGTCCGAAGAAGAAGGAAGAGAGCGCCAAGAGCTGGGACATGAGCGCGCTGCTGGCCGCCGCCGATACCGGCCCCTCGCAGCCGGGCAAGGACCTCAAACCCGGCGCCGCTGCCGCCTTGGGCGCGCTGCAGGCCGCGCTTTCCGACATGACGGTCGATCTCGATGCGATTTCTTCGGAATCCGCACTCGGCGAGGACGAATGGAGGCGCTATCTCATGGGCGACCGTTCGGTGTTCGCGCGCCGGCTCGCTGGCGCCATCGACGAAGCAACTGTCGAACGCATCGCCGCGCATTATCGCGAGAACACGCGTTTCCGCGATGCCGCCAACGCCTATATGGGCGAATTCGAGTCTTTGCTGGCGCGCGCGCGCGAAGGCGACGGCGGCGGGTTGCTGGCCTCGTCGCTGCTCAGCGCGGACACCGGCAAGATCTATCTCGCGATTGCCTATGCACTGGGACGGCTGAGCTAGGAATGACCCTCCCCTTGAGGGAGGGTCGAAAAATCCGAAGGATTTTTCGGGGAGAATGTTCGTCACCCGCGCGCCACCCTCCCAAGGGAGGGTCGAAATCGCGCAGCGATTTCGGGGAGGATGTGGAAAACGCGCTCGTTCGTCCTGATCCTCCCCGAAAAATCCTCCGCTTCGCTCCGAATTTTTCGACCCTCCCAAGGGAGGGTGGAAGTTTTCACCTCTTCCTCATCCGCGCCGCATAAAACCCGTCCATCCCGCCTTGTTCGGCGAGATGGCAGGGCAGCGTGCGCAGGTCGCCGTTCTCGGTGATCAGATCTTTCAGGCCGAAGACTTCGTCTGCCGAGATCGGCGCGCGGCAAAAACCGTCATTGCGCGCCAGAAAATCTTCGATCTGCTCCGATCCCTCTTCCGGTTCCAGCGAGCACACGGCAAAGACCAGCGTCCCTCCCGGCGCAACCATTTCGGCAGCCGCATCCAGAAGTTCGCCGCTCGCTTGCGCGCATTGCGTTATGTCGGACGCGCTTTTGATCCACGGCAGTTCGGGATGGCGACGCACGGTGCCGGTCGCGCTGCACGGCGCATCCAACAACACGCATGGCGCCGGTTGCTCCGGCGTATAGTCCCGCAAGTCGGATTCAATCAGCGTGGCATCGAGTTTCAGCCGCGCCAGATTTTCCCGCAGCATCGCCAGGCGTGACGTCTCGCGTTCCACGGCGATGACGCGGGCGCCGGCGGCGGCCAGCTGCGCCGTCTTGCCGCCCGGCGCGGCGCACAGATCGATCACTGTCCTTCCGCGCACATCATCCAGCAACCGCGGCGGCAACGTCGCGGCGAAATCCTGCACCCACCAATCGCCGCTGGCATAGCCGGGCAAATCCTCGACGCGCCCACCCGTCAGGCGAAACACATTTCCGGGCAGCGCCACGGCGTCGTCTGGCCGAATGCTTTCACTGTTCTTCAGCATGAGATCGAGCGGAGCAGGTTTTTCGTGAACGCCCGTGATGGCGCGCGTACGCTCTTCGCCGTAGCTCTCGCACCAGCGCTGCCACAGCCAATCGGGCGTGTTCAGACGCGGGGAATCCTGCGCTTGCAGAATCGCTTTGCCTTCGCGCGAAACTCTGCGCAGCACCGCATTGATCAACGCCTTGAAATGCAGGGCCTTGGAATCGCGTGCCGCCAAACGGTTCGCGGCATCGACCGCGGCATGCGGCGCCACATTCAAGAACAAAAGCTCGCAGGCGCCGTTCAAGAGGATTTCCAGCGTCGGTCCGGCCTTATGCGGCGGAGGCGCCTTGGGCACGAACGTCGCGATCAGCGCTTCAAGCTGGCCGAAACGGCGCAGCGTTTCGTGGGTGAGGGCGTGCACGAAACCCGCATCGCGCGCCTCCAGCCCCGCCTTCGTGAGAACCTCTTCCAACGCTGCGTCGAGCGGACGGTGCTTGCGCAACACTTGCGCAACAACGTCCAGCGCAGCGATACGCGCGGGAACGCCGGCCGCGCTGTCTTTTGAGTCCGGGTGCGGAGACGTCGTCACAAAGCTTGAGAACCGATCGTCTGCATCACTGCGGGTTCTCCAGGCTGAACATGGCCGTGTCGTCGTCATAGGAGAAGAGTTCGCCATAGCGGCCCCAGCCGATGACGGCGCGCAAGGTTTCTTCGGCGGCTTCGGGGCTCATATGATCCTCCAGTTCGTCCAGGAAGCGCGACTTCGGCGCGGTGTGGTTGGCGCGCTCGTCGAGCACGCGTCGAATATGCGCGGCAAGCGGCACATAGCTCATCAGCGCGCGGGAGAAGATCTCCTTGCGCACGTTGATGTCTTCCTCGGCGAAGCGCTTTCCCATATGGGTGAGCTTGATGTCGCCGCCTTCGAGTTCGGCCAGCCGCAGCATCTGCAAGGTTTCCGCCACGGGAAACAATTCGTCGATTTCGAGTTGCAGATCCGCGGTCAAATCCGGCAGGTCCGCCTTGCCGTCATAAGGTTGGGCCGCCACGGCCTCGACAAGTCCCGCGATGAGGTTGGCGGATACGCGCGGCAGGGCCGTGCTAATCCCCATGCCCTGAAAGCGCTCGCGGCGCTGCATGATCTGTTCGGTGTGCCGCGCGGTCATTTCAGTGTAGATGCGATCCACGATGGAGACAAACGCTGGGTCCTGGCGGTCGCGCGGATGCGGCAGGTCGATCTTGATTTCCGTCACGACGCGGCCGGGATTGGTGGAGAACAGAAGCACCCGGTCGCACATCAAAACCGCTTCCTCGATATTGTGCGTGACCAGGATCACGCCTTTGATGGGCAGCTGGCCTTCCTGCCAGAGATCGAGAAAGTCGGTGCGCAGGTTTTCCGCGGTCAGCACATCCAGCGCCGAAAACGGCTCGTCCATGAGCAGGATGTTGGGATGCACGACGAGGGCGCGGGCAAAGCCGACGCGCTGGCGCATGCCGCCGGAAAGTTCGCGGGGATAGGCGGATTCGTAGCCGTCGAGGCCGATCAAATCGATGGCGCTCAAGGCGCGCTCGCGAATTTGCTTCGCTGGCAAGCCCAGCGCTTCGAGCCCGAGCTGCACGTTCTCCAGCACCGTCAGCCACGGAAAGAGGGCAAAGCTCTGAAACACCATGGCGATGCCGCGCGCTGGCCCATCCACCGGATGTCCCAGATAAGTCACCGTACCGGCGCTCGGGCGCGAGAGGCCGGAAATAATGCGCAGCAGCGTCGATTTGCCGGAGCCTGAGCGACCGAGCAGGCCGACGATCTCGTCGTCCCGCAATTTGAGTTGCACGTCGTCGAGAACCAGCAGCTCGCCGCCGCCCTGTTTGGCGAAAGCGCGGCGCACATCGTGCACATCGAGAAGGATTTCAGGGTCCATAGCTTCCTCTCATGAGCTTTCTCTCATGCAAGCCTGAAGCGGCGCTCGGCATACCAATAGAGCCGGCGCCAGAAGAGCCGGTTGATCAGCGTGACGTAGACGCTCATCACCGCGATGCCAAGCACAATACGGTGGAAATTGCCCGAAACGGTGGCGTCCGCGATATAGGCGCCGAGGCCGTGCGCGTGAAGTGTGCGGCTTCCCCAACTCGCCACTTCCGCCACGATGGCGGCGTTCCACGATCCGCCCGAGGCCGTGATCGCGCCGGTGACATAGAAGGGAAAGACGCCGGGAAGCGCGACCTTCTTCCACCACAGCCAGCCGGCGATGCCCAGATTGGTGCTGACGTCGCGCAATTCCAGCGGCAAGGTCGACGCGCCCGCAATGACGTTGAAGAGAATGTACCACTGTGTCCCCAGGACCATCAGCGGCGACAGCCAGATATCCGGATTGAGCTCAAAGGTGACAATCAAAGATACGGCGAGCGGAAAAAGAAGATTGGCGGGAAACGCGGCGAGGAACTGAGCGATAGGCTGAACGATTTGCGCGAGGCCGGGACGAAGCCCGACATAAATTCCGATCGGCACCCAGATGACGCTGGCTAGAGCGATCAGGATGAGCACGCGCAGCGCGGTGATGAAACCCAACGCTCCAGCCTGCGCGATCTCGCCGAGCGAGAGGTTCTTTTCCGCGAACACCCCGATGCGCCAGAGTGCGGCCACCGTGACCACGACCAACAGGCCATTCCACAGAAAGTCTGCCGCGCGCGGAGAGATCACTTGCACCGCTTTCAACCGGCCGGGCGCGCGTGGCGGCGCGAGCCGGTAGGTCTTCTGCATGAGGGCGGCGAACGGCGTGACAAGGGCCGTGAGCAGTTGAGAACGCCTGACGACCGTGAGCACCCAGGATTGCGGCGGATCCTCGCTTTGCTGCTGGTCGAAGCGAAAACGGTCGGCCCAGGCGACCAGCGGGCGGAACAGCAACTGATCGTAGATCAGGATCACGACAAGCATCGCGCCGATGGCCCAGTAGATCGCGCTCAGATTGCGTTCGGCGATCGCCGCGGCGATGTAGGAGCCCACACCCGGCAGGGCGAAGGTCGTGTGTCCCACCGTCACCGCTTCGGCGGCGACGACGAAGAACCAGCCGCCCGACATCGACATCATCATGTTCCAGATCAGCTGCGGCATGGCGAAGGGGGCTTCGATGCGCCAGAAGCGCGCCCACGCGTTCAATCCAAAGAGCTGTCCAGCTTCGGTCAATTCCGCCGGCACGGTTCTGAGCGACTGATAAAAGCTGAACGCCATGTTCCAGGCCTGGCTGGTGAAGATGGCGAAGACGGCGGCAAGTTCGGCGCCGAGGATCCGGCCCGGCGCGAGCGACAGGAAGAAGACGACCGTCACGGAGATGAAGCCGAGAATCGGAACCGATTGCAGAATGTCCAGCAGCGGAATGAGCAGCGCTCCCGCGCGTGCGCTCTTCGCGGCCAACGTGGCGTAGGTGAAGGTGAAGACAAGGGAAAAACCCAACGCTATGAGCATTCTCAGCGCCGTGCGCGCCGCGTATTCGGGCAGGTGCGAAGGGTCGAGCGAAATCGGTTTGGCGGCGAGCGTGGAAAACGGCTGCACCAGCAGATCGCTGGTGCTCGTGAACAAGATGAGAAAGCCGAGCACGATGAGGGCCGCGAGCACGTCCCACCGGCTCGGCAAATAGCGCCCGGCCTTGACCGAAATCGTGGGGAGAAACTGCATCGCGCAAGGCCGTTGAGGGAGAAGGGAATTTGCGCGAGAGGTCTTGAGACAGCCCGCGGCTCGCGGGTCTGGACATACCCACCCCGCCGGGGTCAGAGCAAGCGGCGTTTCGAAGAATTCCTGATGCGCTCCGTCGCACTGTTGAGAAGGCTCGATCGCATGAGGCCGATGCCGCAAATCGGTGCATATTGGCGAAGATGACAAACGAACCGGCGCAACAAACCGCGCAGCACTCCTTGAACCAAACGACCTTGGGCCGATTGTTCAGAGTGCTTGGCCCCGGCCTTATCACCGGCGCGGCGGACGATGATCCCAGCGGTATCGCCACCTATTCCCAAGCCGGCGCGCAATTCGGCTACGGACTGACCTGGACGATGATCCTGACGCTGCCTTTCATGGCGGCGATCCAGATCATCAGCGCCTGCATCGGCTGGGGTGCGAAAAGCGGGCTGGCGCGAAACATCGCGGCGCAGCTTCCCAAGCCCGTCGTTTATGGGCTCGTGGGTCTGCTCGTCGTGGCCAATACCATCAACATCGCGGCCGATCTGGCGGCCATGGGTGGCTCCTTCAAGCTGGTCGCCGGCGGTCCGTCACTCGTTTATGCGGCGGGTTTCGGTCTCGCCTGTCTCATCGCGGAAGTCCTCGTCCCTTATCACCGCTACGCCGGGTATCTGAAATTCCTGACCATGGTTTTGTTTGTCTATGTGATCGCCGCTTTCAGCGTCGACGTTCCATGGACCCGCGTCGTTCTGGCCACCGTCGTTCCGCATGTGGGGTTGAGCCGGGACCTGCTGCTGACCATTGTCGCCGTGTTCGGCACGACCATCAGTCCCTATCTGTTTTTCTGGCAGGCGTCGCAGGAAGCCGAAGAATCGCGGCTGAGTCACAGGCGCGGATCGCGGTCGGGGTTATCCCGCGCTGTCTTCCGGCATATTTCCATCGATACCTGGTCGGGGATGCTCATTTCGAATCTCATCGCCTTCTTCATCATCGTGACGACCGCCGCCACGCTGAATGTGCACGGCATCACCCATATCGGGAGCGCCGCCCAAGCTGCCGAAGCTCTGCGGCCGATCGCCGGCGAATTCACTTTTGCGCTGTTTGCGGCGGGGATCATCGGTACGGGCCTGCTGGCGGTGCCGGTGCTTGCGGGATCTGCGGCCTACGCCGTCGCGGAAGTTTTCGGATTACGCGGCAGTCTCGAACTGCCGGCAAATCGCGCGATTGGTTTTTATAGCGTGATTGGAGCGGCAACTCTGGCAGGCGCAGCTCTCGCAGCCACCACTGTCGATCCCATCGCCATGTTGTTCTGGGCCGCGGTGATCAACGGTTTTGTGGCGGTGCCGATCATGTTCGCCATGATGCTGATCGTATCCAGCGAACGCGGGCTTCGGCTGTTCCTGATTCCCTATTGGCTTCGCATCATCGGATGGTGTGCGGCCGTATTGATGGCGCTGACCGTCCTGCTGCTTTTGTATTCCAGCAACATGTGAGCTTGCGCGAGGAAATACTACATTTTTGCCTCCTCCTTGCGGGGAGGCCGAAATTTGCGGAACGCAAATTTCGGATTGGGGGGAAGCCTCGACGCGCTACTTCGCTTGCCAAGTTTTGTTGCGACAGAAATCTTCACCACTTCCCCCCACCCGAAAATCCTTCGCTGCGCTCAGGATTTGTCGACCTCCCCACAAGGGGGAGGTGAACGGGACTCCAAGAGCTGCGCGGTTGTATCTGCGCCGAACTTGCCTTTCGCGGGCGCCGCTCATAGCTAATGAACACACCGCAGCCGTGATGTATGGTGGGGCGGTTCAAGGCAAGCTGTTCCATGCCCGCAGAAAACCGTCCAAAGCCCTCATCGCCCGAGGAAATCGCGAAACGAGTCCGCGCCGCCGGCGAGCGCGCTAAGGCCGAAGCCGAAGCGCGCCGGGCGGCCGCAAAACCGCAAAGCCCTAAAGCAAAAGAGGTCAATGGTCCCAAAGGCCCGGAACCCACGCGCTATGGCGACTGGGAAAAAAACGGCATCGCCAGCGACTTTTAACCACGCGGCTTGATCGTGGCGGAGCCTGGGTCCATGTAAGGCCGGAAGGATAAAGTCTTTAAAAGAGACGCGTATGTTCATCCAGACGGAATCGACGCCGAATCCGGCGACGCTGAAGTTTCTCCCCGGCCGCGAGGTGATGGGTGAGGGCGCGGTTGCCGATTTTGCCGACGCGCCGTCCGCCACACGCTCGCCGCTGGCCGCCGCTATTTTCGATCTTCCCGAAGTCGCGCGCGTTTTTTTCGGCGCCGATTTCATTTCGGTGACCAAGAAAGAGGGCGACTGGCGCAACCTGAAGGCGCCGATCCTCGCCGCCATCATGGATCACTTCACCCGCGGCCTTCCCTTGCTGAGCGGCGGCGCGGAGGAAAGCGAAGTTTCCGAAACCTATTCCGAGGAAGACGCCGAGATCGTTTCGCAGATCAAGGAATTGATCGAAACCCGCGTGCGTCCCGCCGTGGCCGGCGACGGCGGCGACATCATCTTCAAGGGCTTCGACAGTTCGACCGGAATCGTATCGCTGCACATGCGCGGCTCGTGCGCCGGCTGTCCGTCTTCCACGATGACGCTCAAGAACGGCATCGAGAACATGCTTCGCCACTACGTTCCGGAAGTGAACGCCGTTGAAGCGGTTTAAAACGACCCTCCCTTTGAGGGAGGGTCGAAATTTGTGGAACGCAAATTTCGGGGAGGGGTCATGCCGCGAATTTGCAAGGTATGTTCATGATCTTCGATCGCGCGTCATTTCTCAGAACACGGCATGACCCCTCCCCGAAAAATCCACTCGCTGGCGCTCACGAATTTTTCGACCCTCCCTCAAGGGGAGGGTAGGTGAATATCCTCGCTGTCGATACCGCGCTCGGCGCCTGTTCCGTTGCTGTGCTGTCGGGCGACAGAATTCTCGCGCACCGTTTTGAACTGATGGACCGCGGCCATGCCGAAAGGCTGGCGCCCATGGTCGAAGAAGCCATGGGTGAAGCCGGGCTCTCTTTTTCCGCACTGGAACGCTTGGCCGTTACCACCGGTCCCGGCACGTTCACCGGCCAGCGCGTTGGACTTGCGTTCATGCGAGGCTTGCGCGTTGCACTGAAGAAGCCGCTCGTGGGCATCACCACCCTGGAAGCGATGTGCGCCGCCGCGATGGCGCAAGCCCAGACGCAATCCGCCGCCGCTTTGCACGATGCCAAGCGCGGCGAAGTTTATTTTGCACTCGTCGATTCGGGGAATGTCGTCATCGAACCTAGCATCGCTCTGCTGGATGACGCCGTGGCCGCAATCAAGGCACGCTGCCCACAGGCATTGCTCGCGCTTTGCGACACGGCGGCGCAAGCAGCCGCGCCACGCTTCGGTGGCGATGCCAAGATGACCGCGATCCGTTTTCCCGATGCGCTGTGGGTGGCGCGGCTTGCCCAGAGCAGGCCCGCGCCGCAGGACGTCCCAAAACCGCTTTATCTGCGCGCTCCCGATGCGAAGCTTCCGGCATGAACGGGCCTGCGACGAGAGCAGCCATGTCCGGTGACACCGCATTGCTGGCGGCGTTGCATAATGCCTGCTTCGCCGAGAGCTGGACGATGGAATCCTTTGCAAGCCTGATGAGTACGCAAGGTTCCTTTGCGCTGCTCGCCGGACGCGACGGTCAAACCGAAGGCTTTATTCTTGTTCGCGCGGTGGCAGGCGAAGCGGAAATCTTGAGCATCGGCGTCGTCCCGCCCGCACGGCGGTCGGGCCTTGCCCGCGGCTTGATCGCCGCAGCGGCCGCACGGGCCTATGAGGAAGGCGCGCGCACGCTCTTTCTTGAAGTCGCAATCGCCAACGCAGCGGCGCGCGGGCTCTATGAGGGGCTCGGTTTTCATCAGGTCGGCACGCGAAAGGCCTATTACCGCCAGATCGGCAAAGCCCCGGAAGACGCCGTCATTCTGAAGGTGAATCTGCCCCTTCGGCCCTTGGGCAAAGCCGCCGGTTTCGACTAGACTCCGGTTCTGGTCGAAAGGGATCGTTCGTGACGCGCATCGAAAAGCTCTGCGCCGAAAAGGGCCTCAGGATGACTGAGCAGCGCCGCGTGATCGCGCGCGTGCTGTCGGAGGCGAGCGATCATCCCGATGCCGAAGAGCTCTATCGCCGTGCTGCCACGCTCGATCCGCATATTTCCATCGCCACCGTCTATCGCACCGTAAAGCTGTTCGAGGATGCCGGCATTCTGGAACGTCACGATTTTCGCGACGGCCGCTCGCGCTATGAGGAAGTGCCCGATGCCCACCACGATCACCTGATCGACGTGCAGTCCGGCCAGGTCATCGAATTCCGCAACGAAGAGATCGAAAAACTGCAGCGGCGCGTCGCCGAGGAACTCGGGTTCGAGCTGGTCGATCACCGCCTTGAGCTTTACGGCAGGCCCAAAGCCAAGAAGTCGAGCCACTGAGCTCACGCAAAACCATGCAATCCATTCGCGCCGCCATCGTTCTCTTCATTTTCGTCACCGCGACGGTTGCCGGCATTCCGTGGCAGTCGTCGGCTCTGCGCTTCAAACTCCCGCGCCGCAAGACGTTTCCTAATCGCTATCACCGCTGGCTCTGCAGGCTGTTCGGCTTCCGCATCACGGTGATCGGAAAGCCGATCCAGGATCGCGGTGTGTTGATGGTGGCCAACCACACGTCTTATTGGGACATCCTCATTCTTTCGGGTACCGCGCGCGTGTCGTTCGTCGCCAAGCGGGAAGTCGGCACCTGGCCGTTCTTCGGCACCATGGCGCGCCTGCAGGAAACTGTGTTCGTCGATCGCGACCGGCGCAGCGGCGTAGGCGAATCGCGCGATGAGATTCGCAAGCGGCTCAAGGAAGGCGATGCGCTGGTGCTCTTTCCCGAAGGCACCTCGAGCGACGGCAATTGCGTGCTTGCGTTCAAGAGCGCGCTGATGGGCGCGGCCGAATCCGAAGTCGGCCTCGACTCGCAAGGCCATGTGCAGCATGTCCCGGTGCAACCGGTTTCGGTTTCCTATGTGGGGATTCACGGCATCCCCATGGGCCGCGAGAACCGGCCGCTCTTCGCCTGGTATGGCGATATGGATCTGATCCCCCATCTTTGGGAATCGGTCGTGACCGGGCCGATGGACATCGTCGTCGAATTCCATCCGGCGGTGACGGTCGACAGCGCCGGCGGGCGCAAGCGTCTGGCCCAGCAGGTGGAAGAAACCATCCGCCGCGGGCAAGCCCGCGCGCTGGCGGGGCGCGCAGCAACTGCGGCCGAACCCCGCCGGAATGCTGAAGAAATCGGGGAAGACGGCCTCGCGGAAGCCGCCGCCTAGCTAAGGCCAACAGGCTCTTTCCTTGCCAGAAAATGGCCTTTCCCGCATAACCCGCCCCCCATGAAGAAGCTCTTCATCAAGACCTACGGTTGCCAGATGAACGTCTATGATTCCGCCCGGATGGCGGATCTGCTGGCGCCGCTGGGTTATGCGCCGGTGCAAGAGCCCGACGACGCCGACATGGTGATCCTCAACACCTGTCACATCCGCGAAAAGGCCGCCGAGAAGGTTTATTCCGAACTCGGACGCCTGCGCCGCATGAAGGAAAGAAAGACGCAGAGCGGCGGCTCGATGCTGATCGCCGTTGCCGGTTGCGTGGCACAGGCCGAGGGCGCGGAGATCGTGGCGCGGCAGAGCGCGGTCGATATCGTCGTCGGCCCGCAATCCTATCAACGCCTGCCCGAGATGATCGCGCGGGTTTCGCGCGGGACCGGCCGCGCGCTGGAAACCGATTTTCCCGCCGAAGACAAGTTCGATTCCCTGCCCGAAGAACTCTCGTCATCGGGCCCGACGGCGTTTCTCACCGTCCAGGAAGGCTGCGACAAGTTCTGCACCTTCTGCGTCGTCCCTTACACGCGCGGCGCGGAATTCTCGCGCTCCGTGGCGCAGATCGAAACCGAAGCGCGCAAACTCGTCGCCAAGGGCGCGCGCGAGATCACGCTGCTCGGTCAGAATGTGAATGCTTATCGCGGTGCGGGGGAGGACGGCGAACCGTCAAGCCTTGCGAAACTGATCCGCCATCTTGCCAACATCGACGGGCTCGAACGGCTGCGGTTCACCACCAGCCATCCTCGCGACATGGACGATGATCTCATCGCCGTGCACGGCGAAGTGGAAAAGCTGATGCCCTATCTGCACCTGCCGGTGCAGTGCGGATCGGATCGCATTCTCGCCGCGATGAACCGTCAGCACAAAGCGGGCGATTATCTGAAGCTCGTCGAGCGCATTCGCGATGCCCGCACCGACATCGCCCTGTCTTCGGATTTCATCGTCGGATTTCCCGGCGAAAGCGACAAGGATTTCGAGGCCACGCTCTCCTTGGTCCGCGACGTCGGTTACGCGCAAGCTTTTTCGTTCAAATACAGCCCCCGCCCCGGCACACCCGCGTCGACCGCCGCGAAGCAGATTCCGGACGAAGTAAAGGTTGCGCGTCTTGCGGCGTTGCAGGGTCTGCTCACGGCGCAGCAAAAGGCGTTCAATCAATCCTGCGAAGGGCGCTCCATGGCCGTTCTGTTTGAAAAGGCGGGCCGCAAAGCCGGACAAGCCGTGGGCCGCAGCCCCTATCTGCAGCCGGTTCATGTCGACGGCGCCGGCGATCTCATCGGTGAGATCCGCCACGTTCGCATCGAGAGTGTGCTGCCCAATAGTTTGAAGGGCGTGTTCGCCGATCCGCCCAGAGTTCTTGAACCCGCAACGCAAAGCATGGCCGCCCAGTGAGTTCCGCCGCAAACAGCCGTCGTCCGACGCGGGAACAGGTGACGCTGGAATTCCCCAACAATGCGCTGCTCGCCAGCCTTGGCGGCGCGCATCAGAAGAACTTCGTGCGCATCGAGCAGAAGCTCGGCGTGCGCGTGGCCATGCGCGGCAATCTGGTGGCGGTTGAAGGTGCGCCCGAAGCGCGCGAGCGCGCGGCGTCTGTGTTGCGCGCGCTCTACGCCCGGATCGAAGGCGGCGAAGACACCGGTGTCGCCGAAGTCGACGCTGAAATCCGCTTTGCGACCCATGAGCCTCAAGCCCGCCCGATGGACGGTTTCGGCACGCCTTCGATCAAGACGGCGGCCGCGCGCGTCACGCGCACGCGCTCGCCCGCGCAAGCCGCCTATCTGGATTTGATGCGCACGCACCCTCTGGTTTTCGGCATCGGTCCCGCCGGTACGGGCAAGACTTATCTCGCGGCAGCATTTGGTGCGCATCTTCTCTATGAGCGCCGCGTGGAACGCCTCGTTCTTTCCCGTCCCGCGATGGAAGCCGGCGAGCGATTGGGGTTTCTTCCCGGCACGCTGCAGGAAAAGATCGATCCGTACTTGCGCCCGCTCTACGACGCGCTATTCGATGTCATGGGCGAACAGGCGACGAAACTGATGGAGTCGGGTGTCATCGAAGTGGCGCCGCTTGCTTTCATGCGTGGGCGCACGCTGGCGCGCGCCTTCGTCATTCTCGACGAAGCGCAGAACACGACATCGATGCAGATGAAGATGTTTCTGACGCGGCTCGGCGAAGACGCCCGCATGGTCGTGACCGGCGATCCGTCGCAAAGCGATTTGCCCAGCGGCCGCGCGGAAGGGCTGAACGAGGCGCTCGGCCTGCTCGGCGGCGTCGAAGGCGTCGCCACCGCGCGATTCAGCGAGAAAGATGTCGTGCGCCATCCTCTCGTCACCCGCATCGTGCGTGCCTATAATGCCGCGACGCAGTTTGAAGGCGATCTGCCGCCCAACAATCGCAAAGCGCGCAAGACCGAAGAATGAAACGGCTTAAGCAACGTCCGCGATCGCGCACCGCACCCAAGATCAAACTTGCGAAAATCAAGCCCGTGAAGATCGATCTTGTCATTGACGACTCTGGATGGCGCCGGTTGCGCGGCTTGGAGCCTTCCTTGCGCCGCGCCGTGCGTTACGCGCTGAAAGCCGCCGCCGCCAAGGATGTTCGCGCTCTGACGCTGCTGCTTGCCGGCGACGAACACCTGCGCGCGCTCAACTACGATTTCCGCGGCAAGAACAAAGCGACCAATGTCCTCTCCTTTGCGCATTCGAGCGACAACGACTCTTATCTTGGCGACATCGCGATTGCCTACGGCGTCGCTTCCCGCGAAGCCCTGGCCGAAGGAAAACCGCTCGTGGATCACGTGATCCATCTTGCCGTCCACGGCGCCTTGCATCTTCTGGGCTACGACCATGAAGCGCGGCGAGACGCCGAAAAAATGGAAGCTCTGGAAACGAAGATTTTGCGCGATCTCGGGATCGCCGATCCCTACGCGCCGTGCCGCAAGAAGGCCGCCTGATCATGTCCGAGCCCGCCGCGCCGGCTGCCGAAGAACAGCAAGTCAAGCTCTCGCTGCTCAAGCGCGTGGCACAGGCCTTGCGTTTGGGCGGCGCCGATCCGTTCCGCGAGAGCCTCAAGGAAGTGGTCGAGGAGAGCGAGCGCAAATCGCCCGAGCTTTCCGTGCAGGAGCGCGTCATGCTCGCGAACCTGCTCAAGTTCGGCGATTTGCGCGTCCATGACGTGATGGTACCGCGCGCCGACATCGTGGCCGTGGAGGAAAGTACGGGAATTGCCTAAGTGGCGGCCTTGTTCCGCGAAGCCCAGCATTCGCGCCTGCCGGTCTACCGCGAAACCCTCGACGATCCGACGGGGCTGGTGCACATCAAGGACGTTTTGGCGCATTTGGAATCCGGCAATGAGGGTGCCGCGCGCTGGCCCGACATGCCCGCCGCCAAGATCAAACGCGACATTCTCTTCGTGCCGCCTTCGATGCCGACGCTCGATCTTCTGCTCAAGATGCAGGCGACGCATTCCCATCTCGCACTGGTGATTGACGAATATGGCGGCACTGACGGGCTCGTTTCCATCGAAGATCTTGTCGAAGAGATCGTGGGCGACATCGATGACGAGCACGACGTCGATGAGACACCGCATATCCGCCGTCAGCCGAACGGCAGCTACGATGTCGACGCGCGCATCGACCTGGAAGATTTCAAAGCCCAAACCGGCGTCGAATTGAAGCCGGAAGATCCGGAGGAAGACGTCAATACGCTGGCGGGTCTGGTCGTCTCGCTCTTGGGCCGCGTGCCGTTGCGCGGGGAAATCGTGCATCATCCTTCCGGTTTCGAGTTCGAGATTCTGGAGGCCGATCCCCGGCGGGTGAAAAAGCTGCGTATCCGCCGCACCCCTGAAGTGGCTGGCGAGCCTCAGATCGCCAACGCGATGCCGGAGCGCTAGTGCTCCACGCTGTTTCGCAAACGCTTGAACATACCGGCGCGTTCGTCCGCGCGCTGACGGGATGGCGCCGCTTTCTTTTTGCGCTCATCACAGGCCTGCTGTCCGCGCTGGCTTTCGCGCCGTTCAATCTCTTTCCGTTTCTGCTTATCGCGTTTGCCGCGCTGGTCCTTCTCATCGATGGAGCGCAAAGCCCTGCGCGGCCGTTCTACAGCGCCGCTTTGGCCGCTCTGGCCGGCTGGGGGTTCGGCTTCGGACATTTTCTCGCCGGCTTCTACTGGATTGGCTACGCCTTCGTGGTCGATGCCGCCGATCACGCCTGGCAGCTACCCTTTGTGGCGCTGATCTTTCCCGGCAGTCTTGCCCTCTTCACGGCGCTCGCGTGCGGCCTCGCATCCCTGTTCTGGCTATCGGGCATTGCGCGCATCTTTATCTTTGCCGTGGCCTACGTCCTCCTAGAATGGCTGCGCGGCCACATCTTCACCGGCTTTCCCTGGAACATTCCGGCCTATTCCTGGGGCGGATCTCTGGCGATCCTGCAAAGCGTGTCGCTGATCGGCGCCTATGGGCTCTCGCTGTTGACGATCCTGCTCGGAGCGTCGCTCGCGATTTTCTTCGGCGAGGAAAGGCCGCGCGCCTGGCTCGCGCCTGCCTCGATGATCGCGTTGTTCGTTCTGCTGTGGTGCGGCGGCGCGGCGCGCCTGGCGCTTACGCCAACCGAAGACGTCACCGGCGTCAATCTGCGCATCGTGCAGCCCGATGTTCCCCAGCAGGAGAAATACACGCCCGAACTGCGTGTGAGGAACTGGCGCAGGCTTGTCCTGCAAAGCGTGGAAAAAAGTGGCCAAAAAAATAGCGAGGCGCCGACACACATCATCTGGCCGGAAGCGGCGCCGCCCTTCCTGCTTTCGCGCGAACCGGAAGCGTTGGACGACGTCGCTATTCTCACGAGCGGCAATCGTGTGCTGATGACGGGCGCGGTGCGGGCCGACGTCGAACCGGATCAGCCGCCGCGCTACTACAACTCTTTCTACATCTTTGGCCACGGCGGCCAGCTGCTGGCGACGTACGACAAATTCCATCTCGTGCCGTTCGGGGAATATCTGCCGTTCGAGTCGTTGATGAATGCGCTGGGACTCAAGAAGATCGTCGGCCTTCCCGGAAGTTTCAGTTTCGGTCCCGGCCCGCAAACCTATTCCGTGCCCGGTGCGCCGGATGCAGGGCCGCTGATCTGCTACGAGATTCTGTTTCCCGCAGCCGTCACCGGCGCGCAACGTCCGCAGTGGTTCGTGAACGTGACGGATGATTCCTGGTTCGGTCCGCCGTCGTCTTCCGGTCCGCAGCAGCACTTTCTCATTGCGCGCGTGCGTGCGATCGAAGAAGGCATCCCCGTCGCGCGCGCCGCCAATACGGGAATCTCCGCGGTCATCGATCCGCTCGGCCGTGTCGTCGCCGAACTGGGTGCAGGCCAGATGGGGATCATCGATGCGAAGCTTCCTGTCGCTTTGCCGCCGACTCTCTATGCACGCTTGGGTGACTTCGCTTTCCTCTTGCTTATCTTAAGTTGTATTGCGCTCGCGTTTTGGATGGGCCGGCAGGAGCGCGAAGCGTTCAACTGACGCGTGCACAAATTTCTTTCCGCCTCCGCTGAAATTCACTAAGCTCCCGTCAGCACAAGAAAATTCGATTCAGGGGCTGATGCCGAAAAAGCAGACCACCGGTGTCGATAGTCAGATCGGCATGCGCCTTCGCGTGCGCCGCATGCTGGTCGGCATGAGCCAGGAAAAGCTCGGCGAACAATTGGGCCTCACCTTTCAACAGGTGCAGAAATACGAAAAAGGCACCAACCGCATCAGCGCCAGCCGCCTGTTTCAGACGGCGCATATCCTGGGCGTGCGCATCGAATATTTTTTCGAAGGGATCCACGAAGAACTCCGCCTCGCGGGCAGCCATGCCGCAGAAGACGCGACGCCTTTACCGGTGATGGATTTTCTTTCCAGTGCCGAAGGCCTTCAATTGAGCCAGGCCTTCATGCGCATCAAGGACCCCAAGGTGCGCAAGCGCCTGCTCGATCTCGCCAAGAGCCTCGCCGCCGAGCAGGACGATTGATCGTCGCTTGAACTGGTTGCGTTCGGTTGAATCAAAACAACAACAAACACCGTCATGGCCGGCCTCCGTGCCGGCCACCCATGATCACCGTGCCAACCATTTTTGCGTGAAATTCGCCATCGCGATCCTAGATGGCCGGGACAAGCCCGGCCATGACGGATGTAAATGGGCAAACTCAGTTCAAATCTGCGCTAACCGCGCGAAGCTTTCTCGTCGATTCCAGACCGCCCCGCACGTGCTTCGAGCGCGGCATAGGCTTCTTCCGGCTTCAATCCGCAAGCCGCCCACAGCACCAGCAGATGATACAGCAGATCCGCCGATTCCGCGGCGAGCGCGGCCTTGTCCTGGGCGACCGCGGCGAGCGCCGTCTCCACGCCCTCCTCGCCCAGCTTCTTGGCAATCTTGAGCGTGCCCTGGGAGAACAACTTGGCGGTATAGGATTGCGATGGATCGCACCCCTTTCGCGCTTCGATCAGCGCAAAGAGGCGATCCATAGGATGCGACTCGACCATGGCGCCATTTAAACTCCTAAATGGCGCCGCTGAAAACGGCTAATTCGCGCCAGGTTCCAGCAGCCGCCGTGCAATCACCTGCGCTTGAATCTCGGCGGCGCCCTCGAAGATGTTGAGGATGCGCGCGTCGCACAGCACGCGGCTGATCTCGAATTCCAGGGCAAAGCCATTGCCGCCGTGGATTTGCAGCGCATTGTCGGCGCAGGCCCAGGCGACGCGCGCCGCCAAAAGCTTCGCCATGCCGGCTTCGAGATCGCAGCGCCGTCCTTCGTCTTTCTCGCGTGCGGCGTGATAGGCGATCTGGCGCGCAATGACGATCTCCACCGCCATCATCGCAAGCTTGTCGCGCACGCGGGGGAAATGGATCAGTGCCTGGCCGAATTGCTGGCGGTCGAGCGCATAGCGCAGGCCCAGATCCATGGCGGCGAGCGCCACGCCGATGGCGCGCGCTGCCGTCTGGATGCGCGCGGATTCGAAGGTCTGCATCAATTGTTTGAAGCCCTGGCCTTCTTCGTGGCCGAGCAGATTGGCGGCGGGTACTTCGAAACCGTCGAAGCCGATTTCGTATTCCTTCATGCCGCGATAGCCGAGCACTTTGATCTCGCCGCCCGTCATGCCTTTGGCGGGGAAAGGTTTGGCTTCGCTGCCGCGCGGCTTTTCGGCCAGGAACATGGAAAGTCCGCGATAGCCCGGCGCGTCGGGATTGGTGCGCACCAACAGTGTCATCATGTCGGCGCGGGCGGCGTGGGTGATCCAGGTCTTGTTGCCGAAGACCTTGTAGACGTCGCCCTCGCGCGTCGCGCGCGTGCGCAGCGCCGCCACGTCGGAGCCGCCGGCAGGTTCGGTGAACACCGCGGTCGGCAGGATTTCGCCGCTGGCGATTTTCGGCAACCAATGATCTTTCTGATCCGTCGTGCCGCCGCCCAGGATCAATTCCGCCGCGATTTCCGAGCGCGTCGCCAGCGAGCCCACGCCGATATAGCCGCGCGACAGTTCTTCGGAGACGACGCACATCGCGATCTTGGCAAGTCCCGCGCCGCCATATTGCTCGGGCACCGTCAGCCCGAACACGCCCAGCGCCGAGAGTTCTGAAATCACCTCCAGCGGAATGAGTTCGTCCTTCAGATGCCACTGGTGGGCGAACGGCGTCACTTTCGCTTGTGCAAAGCGGAAGAACTGATCGCGGATCATGCCCATGGTGTCGTCGAGGCCATCGGCGCCGACGGTCATGGCGCCGGCATGCTTGGCCATGTAATCGGCAATGGCGGCGCGCACCTCGCTCTTGCCGCCAGCGGACATGATCTGCTGCACGCTCGCCGTCCGGAACGCGCCGATATCGGAATCGGTCAGATCCATGTCGGCGGGCCGGGCGATCTCGTTCTGGCTCATGGGTATGCCGCCGGCAATCTGTGCCAGGTACTCCGCGCTGCCGCAGAGCAGGATCAGCTTTTCGATCTCGCTGAATTTTCCGTTGTGCTCGAGTTCGCGGCCCCAGCGCGCCAGCTGGAGCAACGCCTCCACACAAGTTGCGAGCCAGGCAAAGGCATGGGCAGCGCGCTGCTCCTTGTCGATCAGCGCGGGCGAGGGCTTACCGCTCTTGCTGACGCGCGCGGAAACCTTCGCCTTGGCGGCGGCCAGCAGGTTTTCTGCCGAGCGCGCAGCGTCGTCGCAAAGGGAAAGCAGATCGGAAGGAATCAAGACCATGGATGATCGCCGCAAGAAAGCTGCCTCAAGCTTAGCGAACAAATTTGTGCGGCGCACTATTACGCAGGATCCTGCGGCTATCCGCCCTGTTCGGCGATCCAGCGCTCGATCCGCGCCTCCAGCAGCGACAGAGGCATCGCGCCTTCCAGTAGCACGGTGGTCAGCTGTGCATTGGGTGCGGTAAGCGCGGGCGCGCCAAGACCCAGCAACAGAAGCAGAGCGCAAAGGAGATTCACGTCATCACAAGAATGCGGGACACGGTACGGATTGCTTGGATGCGATTCCACCTCGCGATTGTACCGCGCTGAGCAATCTACGGGTGGCGCCTCTTTTACTCAACTTTTGTGAGAGTTATGTTCTGACATCGAAAGCGCATGAGCCGAGCACCTGACCTCCCACGCGTATTTCAAGGAGCCATTTTCCCGCGACAACCTCGCCTTCATTGTCCGGCGTCCAAGCGAAGATCGAGATTTCACCGATAGTCGCGTGCCAATAGTTGGAGTGCATCAAAAAATATTCGCCCGTCTTTTCGTTTTTTGCCCCGGGAGGTGGAATACGCCACGTGGCCTCAACAATGACGTCCTCTCCATTCGGCGATCCAATCAAACTAAATTTGCACCCGTACATCACCCCGATTTGTCCACGGACGACGTTTGTGGACTCTTTCAATTGGCAGCCATTAACTGAGTAAGTGTTTCCCCCCGTTTCGGATGGTCGATAGCTGCGCACGCCGCAATCGAAGATACCTTGTTCCACAAGCTTTGCGTCATATACCACGCCTGCACTCGCAGGAGGGACGGAAATGAAAAGAAATGCAGCCAACGAAGCCGCAAGACCGCATACGTACCTATCCATCTCGCGCTCCCATTTTTATACCAGGCGGCGAATCCATCTCTATGCCGCTGTGCGGTCTGACAGTCCGGCTCGTTGAGCATTGGAGAGCGGGCGAACAATGAATTCTTCCAATTGTTCGCCCGCCAAGTCCAAATCAAGCCAGTTGCCTCTTCATGGGCATCTAAGCTGAATGGCGGTATGTTCGCCGACTATCAGAGATTTGGTTTGTGATGCGCCTTTACACTGATAAAGGACTTCACAAACTCTCTTTGTTGCGTTCTTTGCCGGCTCTCCCAACGTGGCGCTGTCGCACGGAACGTCACATGTCCTGATTTCGGGCCTGCAAGCATTGGTAAGCGTCGTCACGATATCATCGCTACCAATAACCAGACCGGAGCTGTCGGTCCCGACATAAACACTTGGAGGCTTGATAACTATCTCTCTGTCTTTAGCAGCGGCCGTTTCTGCACAAAGAGACAAGGATAGAGCAAGCATCCCAGATGCAACGAAAAATGAACGCTTCATGTTCTCCCCCCTTCGTCAAAGTAAGATTATTAATAGCATGAAATTCACTAGCCTTCTACAGTTCGCGCTAATAGCTTGAATAGTCAGCGATATTCGGATCAGAGTGGCGCAAGACGGGCGCTCGATACAAAATTCCACTGATTTGGCACGACATGGACACGCGGTCATGGCGTGTGTCTCGATATTCTCGCAAAAGCGGTTGCGCAACGAAGATAGGTTTCTGTCAGGGAGAACCGATACTAGCGCGCTCCCGCCTCGATCACATCCTCGAAGGTGCGCAGGCCCGGGCGCTGGGCGTTCACCAGCACGGCCATGTTTCCCGGCAAGTGCTCGTTCTTCCACATCTTGGTATGGGCGCGCGGAATATCGTTCCAGGTGAACACTTCGCTCATGCAGGGATCCAGGCGCCGCTCCACCATCAAGCGGTTGGCTTGGCTTGCCTGCAGAAGATTGGCGAAGTGCGAGCCTTGGATGCGCTTCTGGCGCATCCACACATAGCGCGCGTCGAAGGTGATGTTGTAGCCGGTGGTGCCGGCGCAGAACACGACCATGCCGCCGCGCTTCACCACCAGACAGGAAACCGGGAAGGTGCTCTCACCGGGGTGCTCGAACACCATGTCGACGTCGTTGCCTTTGCCGGTGATGTCCCAGATCGCTTTGCCGAATTTGCGCGCCTCTTTTGTCCATGAATCGTATTCCGGCGTACTCACCGTCGGCATCTGGCCCCAGCAATTGAAATCCTTGCGGTTGATCACGCCTTTCGCACCCAGCGAAAGCACGAACTCGCGCTTGCTCTCATCGCTGATGACGCCAATCGCATTGGCGCCCGAGACAGCGCAGAGCTGAACGGCGAACGATCCGAGCCCACCGCTGGCGCCCCAGATGAGCACGTTGTGGCCGGGGCGAAGAATATGCGGGCGATGTCCGAAGAACATACGATAGGTGGTGGCGAGGGTCAGCGTGTAGCAGGCTGATTCTTCCCAGGAGAGATGCTTGGGCCGCTCCATGAGCTGGCGATCCTGCACGCGGGCAAACTGGGCGAACGAACCGTCGGGCGTTTCGTAACCCCAGATGCGCTGGCTGGGCGAGAACATCGGATCGCCGCCATTGCATTCCTCGTCGTCGCCGTCGTCCTGATTGCAGTGCACGACGACTTCGTCGCCGACCTTCCAGCGTTTCACTTTGGAGCCCACCGCCCACACGATGCCGGCCGCGTCGCTGCCGGCGATGTGATAGGGATTTTTGTGCGCGTCCATCGGCGAGATCGGCGTGCCGAGCGCGGCCCACACGCCGTTGTAATTCACGCCAGCCGCCATCACGAGAATGAGCACGTCGTGACTGTCGAGCGTCCAGGTTGGAACCACCTCGATCTGCATGGACGATTCCGGCGGACCGTGACGGTCCTTGCGCACAACCCACGCATACATGTTCTTCGGCACATGGCCGAGCGGCGGGATTTCGCCGATCTCGTAGAGATCCTTGTAGACGTCAAACGCCCGTGCTTCGGCTTGCGCCATGTCTTGCTCCACACTGAAACCGGCCCAATTTCCAAAAACGCCGAGCCGGACGATCCGCCAGTTTAAGAGGCGTTTCCTGCCGCAGTGCAAGAAACATTTTGCAGCGCAGCACGATTTTCTTGTGACTTTGTGCGAATTTGTCGCGTGTTGAGCAATATTATTTCGATTTTGGCCGGAAGGACGTGCGCGTCCAGGGCCGTTTGGCGCCCTTGGCCTTGGCCGCAATCTCTTTCAGCTTCACGTGTTGAAGGCTGGAGAGAGAGGACGAAGCGGCTCCTTTTTCGAAGTCGCGAAAGGCCCGGCCATAGGTTTCGATGCGCCCTTCGACAGAGCCCAGGAACTCGCCTTCCCAATCGGAAAGTTTGACGCCGGTCTTCTCCGCTGCGGCGCGGGCCTTGCGAAGCGCCCGCAACGCCGCGCGCTTGGCGCGCTCTTTCTCCCGTTTTCGTTCCTCGTCCGTCTTCACTGAAACTCTTTTTTCAAGAGACCGTCGCGCTCCAAGGCCGCAACGGTTTCGCCATCGTGACCGGGAAGAATGTGAATGGTCGGCTCGGATTTCTTGAGCGCGTGGAGCGCTACGAGTTCGGCAAGCACGGCGTCGCGGTCTTCGCCGAGAAACCACCAGGTTATCAGCCGCGCGCGTTCGCGCATCGTGTCGATGTTGCGCATGTGCCAGGCGACATCGCCCAAAAACAGAAATTCTTTTCCATCTTGCGTCTTCACATAGACGATCTGGCTGCCCGGCGTGTGGCCCGCGGCCCGGATCAGGACAACACCCGGCGCCACAGCGAGGTATTTGTCGTATGTGATCGGATGATAATTCTGGAACGCGGCGCGCGGGTAATCCGGCGCATAGCGCTGAAGATTGTCGACCTGTTCCTTGTTCAACTTGGCGGCATTGAGCAATTGCTTCAAGTTCGGTTGCACCAGCAACCCGCCAATGTGATCGCCATGCTCGTGCGTCACGACGATCAGTGAGGCTTTGTTCAGCGCCGTACTCATGCGCGCGAACGCGGCCGGATAGAATGCAACCGTGCCCGCGGCCTTGCCGATTTTCTCGTCCAAGGCGGTATCGACAATCGCCGCCGAATTCGGAAAAACGAGTTGATACGAAAAGACCGGTATCGCCGTGGTGTTCCAGCTGTCGCCGGCGACCACCGCGGTTTCGGGAAACGCAAACGCCGCCACCTGCTCGACGTGAATTTCGCGAGGCTTGTCGCCCGGCATGGCGTCGGCGAGCCGGCGCACTTGCGCGATGTCGAGCGCATAAGATTGCGACGAGGTACCGCTTTCCATGATCAGCCAGTAGTAGGCCGCGCCGCCGATAACGGCGATCACGCCGAGCGCGATCAAACCGCGCCTTGTCCATTTCCCCATGATTTCCTCGCCTCAATGACCCACAAGACCGAAAATCTGCCATTTCGCGTTCGATCCACGCAACAGGGATGCAAGCGAGCCGCCGACGCTACGCTTGATCCGAGCCTCAAGGTCGTTTGGACTGACGATTGGAATTGAGGATCTTCCCATGGAAATCAATGGAATCGCACACGTCTTTATCACTGCGGGAAATTTCCAGGCGAACCGTGCTTTCTATGCCGAGCTTTTGCCGTTTCTCGGCATGAAGGTCGTCGCCGACACGCCCACGATTTTCTATTGCGTCGGCGGGCGGACGGCCTTCGGCATCGAAGCACCGGACGATTCCGAACGCGGCAAGCGTTTTCGGCAAGGCACCGTGGGGCTGCATCACGTCTGCTTTCGCGCGCGAGAACGGGCGGATGTCGATGAAGCCTATGCCTTCCTCAAGAAGATCGGCACCCACATCGTGCATGGACCGCAGGAAGATGGTTATGCGCCCGGCTACTACTCTGTTCTGTTCGAGGATCCCGATGGAACGCGGCTGGAGATCAATCACGTTCCGGGGCGCGGGCTGCTGCAGCCCGGCACGCGCATCGGCGGCGCGTACAATGAAGGCAATGCCGCCGCGTGAATCATAGGAGCAATTCCACCCCCCTTGGGGAGGGTCGAAATTTGCGAAGCAAATTTCGGGGAAGGGTCATGCGGTGCTGTCCAAGTTGCTGACTGGTCAACGCATCACTTCGCTTTGAGAGACCGCGGCATGACCCCTCCCCGAAATCTCTGCTCACTTCGTTCGCAAAGATTTCGACCCTCCCTCAAGGGGAGGGTAGATTCAGTGTTTAGTATGCGGATCTTTCTCGCCGGCCCGCACGGCGATCACCAAATTGTCGATGGCGATGGGGCAGGTGTAGAAGTCCGAGCGTGAGCAATTGGGGTTGTAGGCATAGTTGAAATCGATGGTGATCGTCTTCGGTGGATAGGCACCGAATTTTTCGATATCGACATAACGTCCCGCGCCGTAGGTTTCCTTGCCGGTCAGCGCATCCGTAAAGAAAGCGGCAAATGTCGCAATCTTCTTGGGATCCTTGTTGGAAGCGTAGAACGGCAGCGTGATGCGTTTGCCTTCAAGCGTGAAGGTCGCATCGCCCGCGTGATAGAATTCCTTGTCGGTGCCACGCGACGTGCGGAATGCATGCGGTACAAGTTTGGGATCGGGCTTGAAGCTTGCCTGCACGCGATAGGCCGGATCGTAGGGGAAGTAGTCGACACCCTTGAAGGCTTTCGCCGCTGCGGCCTGCTGGTTGTAGAGGAAGATGCGCGCGCCGGGCACGCCGGCATTCACTTGCGTCGCCTGCCCGGAAATATCGATATCCTTGTCGATGACGACGGTCTTGCTAAGCGCGGCCTCGTCAATGGTCTTGCCGTTCATCACCGCGCTGAAATGGCCTTTGACAAACGTCACGACAAGAACGCCCTTCACCTTGGTGCCGGGCGCCCAGCGATAGCTGGCAGGTTGGCCGCGCGTGCCTCTCAGTGTCGCGCTCTGGCCTTCGCCGAGATAGGCGGCATCCTGGATCTTCAGGATGGCGTGCGGCTTTTGTGCCCAATCCACGTTGTCCTGGACGAGAGACGCCTTCCAGATCTGTTCGGGTGTGTCGGCGCTGACGCCTGACGCCGCCGCGAGAAAAAACACTACACTCAGTAGCAATCGTTTCATCGGCCCAATTCTCCGCCCGCTTATTGCAGCCTAGCTCGATCCGCCGCAGGCGGAACCACACATGTCCGTGTTGCTCTGCAGCGGGAAGCACGGTCATAGTATTGCGGTCATGACCCGCGACAAGCCTTGGATATTTCGCACCTACGCCGGTCATTCGAGCGCCGCGGCCTCGAATGCGCTCTACCGCACCAATCTGGCGAAGGGACAGACGGGATTGTCGGTCGCCTTCGATCTGCCGACCCAGACTGGCTACGACGCCGATCACCCTCTTGCCAAAGGTGAAGTGGGCAAGGTCGGCGTACCGGTCGGGCATTTGGGCGACATGCGCGCGCTGTTCGATGGGATTCCGCTCGCCAGCATGAACACGTCGATGACGATCAACGCACCGGCCGCGTGGCTGCTGGCGCTCTATGCGGCGGCGGCGGACGAGCAGGGCGCGGCCCGTGCCTCTCTCACCGGCACCACGCAGAACGACATCGTGAAAGAATATCTGGCGCGCGGCACATATATCTTTCCGCCGAAGCCCGCGCTGCGGCTCACCACGGACACGATCGCCTTCACCACGGCGGAAATGCCGAAATGGAATCCGATCAATCTCTGCTCCTACCATTTGCAGGAAGCCGGCGCCGATGCCGTCGAGGAAGCGGCCTTCGCGCTCGCCGCCGCCATCAACGTACTCGACAGCGCCAAAGCGCGCGGCGCAATTCCGGCGGAAGAATTTCCGAAGGCCGTGGGCCGCATCTCCTTCTTCGTCAATTCCGGCGTCAAATTCATCACCGAGATCTGCAAGCTGCGCGCGATGGCGCAGATCTGGGATGAAGTGACGCGCGAGCGTTACGGCATCAGCGATCCCAAGCTGCGGCTCTTTCGCTATGGCGTGCAGGTCAATTCGCTGGGCCTGACCGAGCAGCAGCCGGAAAACAACGTCTATCGCATTCTTTTCGGGATGCTGGGCGTAACGTTGTCGAAGAACGCGCGTGCGCGCGCCGTGCAATTGCCGGCCTGGAACGAAGCGCTCGGCCTGCCGCGGCCATGGGATCAGCAATGGTCGCTGCGTCTGCAGCAGATCGGCGCCTATGAAAGCGACATGCTGGAATACGAAGACATCTTCGACGGCTCGAAGGTGATCGAGGAGAAAGTGTCAAATCTGGTGGTGCAAATCCGCGAAGAAATCGCGCGCATCGAAAAGCTCGGCGGCGCCGCCTCGCAAGAAGCGCTCGAATATATGAAAGAGCGTCTCGTCGCGTCCAATGCTGCGCGCGTCGAGGCAATTGAAACCGGCGATGAAATCCGCGTCGGCGTCAACGCGTACCGGGAATCCGAAATCTCGCCGCTAACGGCAGGCGATGGACACTTCGTCGTCGTCGACGAGCGGGCGGAGCACGATCAGGTCGAGCGCCTCAAAGCCTGGCGCGCCGCGCGCGATGCCGGGAAGGTCGAGCAGGCGCTGGCGCGGCTCGAACGCGCGGCGAAGGAAGAACAGAACGTCATGCCGGCTTCGATCGAGGCGGCGAAGGCCGGCGTCACCACCGGCGAATGGGCCGGCGCTCTGCGCCGCGTGTTCGGCGAGTATCGCGCGCCGACGGGAGTGGCGACGTCCGGTCCCGCCCGCAACGACGAACGCATCGTGGCGCTGCGCGATGAGGTGAACGCGGCGTCGCGCAAACTGGGACGCAAGCTCAGCTTCTTTGTCGCCAAGCCCGGACTGGACGGCCATTCCAATGGGGCGGAGCAGATCGCCATCCGCGCCCGCGACGCCGGCATGGATGTCACCTATAACGGCATCCGCTTCACGGCGGAGGAGATCGTGGCCGCCGCGCGCGAGAAGAACCCGCATATCATCGGCCTTTCGATCCTCTCCGGCAGCCATGCCCCGCTCGCCGCCGAGGTGGTCGCGAAGCTCAAGGCGTCGGGCATGGACGATGTGAAGGTCGTCGTCGGCGGCATCATTCCGCCGGAAGACGAGGCGGCGCTCAAATCGGCCGGCGTCGCCGCGGTGTTCAGCCCCAAGGACTACGACCTCAACACCATCATGAAAGAGATCGTGGCGCTGGCGGTCAGCTGAAGTGCTTCAAGTTGATGTGATTCAATAAAAAAACACCGTCATGGCCGGCCCCCGTGCCGGCCACCCATGAACACCCATGCTGAACCACTGAGTGAGCTGGTTTCGCATCGTGATCCTAGGTGGCCGGGACAAGCCCGGCCATGACGGATATTTTTTAGATGCAAGAACCAAAACTGCTCCAAGCACCCTACCTGGGCGCCGGATCGTTGGTGCCCATGTCGCCTGCGACCTTGCACTGGCCGGCGGCGTCCTTCTTCCACACCGTCACCCGGTGAGGTGGATAAGGCCGCGGAGCGGAGAAGCTTTGTCGGCCGCGATGACATCGTCCCGAGCGGCGAGCGTGGTGGAACTCGCGATGAACAGACAACAGCAGCGACGATGCGCGTGAACCTCTCAGAAATTCCGCAGACAATTAAGGCAACAATGCCCCAATTCGGGCTCAAATTCGGCCACTAAGCAATCGTTTACTACACAAAGGCGTGAGGGGCTCGCGTTCCCAAGCGCTGCATCAGCTGGGGGTTTTTATGGTCGCTTATCGAACTGTCGGAGTGCCGGTTCAGCGCAGCAATTCCAAATCGCTGTCGCACGATCTCTTTCACGATCTCACGCCGCAACAACTCGATCGCGAGGCCCGTTCGCTTGCCGATGCCGAAGCACTGACGCCCGCAACGCGCGAGCGGCTGGAAGCGCAATTGGTCGAGCGACTGAAGACGCCGGTCGACCCGCCGACCTGGGGCCCCGATTGGGTGCGCAAGGGCGATCGCAACGCGCCGAAACATCGCCGCGCCGGCCGCCGCTTCGGATTGCTCAGTCTGATGACGCCTAAGAGGAAGGATGACGATGCGGGCGAGTCCGAACCCGCGCTCAGCCGCGAGGAGCAGGACGATGCGCACGTCATCGTGCGCAATCTCGAAAAGAGCCGCCAGGTGCATCACTATCGCGGGCTCTATGTGATCGCGATCCTCCTCGCGCTCGGCATCGCCGTGCTCGCGATGTTCGTGGATTACAACATCATTCGCGGCGACGTGTGGACGCGCGCGCTGTCGAACGAATTCATGCAGGTGCCCGATAGCCTGCAAAGCTCCGTCGTGTTCAAGAGTTTGCAAGTCGTCTTCGCCGTGCTGATCGTGCATTTCATGCTGAAGATCACCGGCGTCTATGGCCGCAACACCCTGATCGTGGCGGCCTTCGTGCTGGCGATCGTGATGATCGGAAGCCTCGGTTATCTCGTCGCCTACAACAACATGGCGGGCGCCACCTCGGCCACGCTCGACCAGCAGGATCAGAACAGCAACGCGAACCGCGGCAATTCGATCGATCAGCTGTTTGCCGATAACAAAACCAATTCTTCGCCGCGCGCGATTCCCGCAAGTGCCAACACCGCCACGACCACGAGCGCCGACGAAGTTTCTCTCGGTCTGCCGAAGATCTCCCAGAGTTCGCTCGCCAACACCGATTCCTGGGTGTGGCTTGCTTTTGCCAGCGTGATCTTCTTCATCGTCACCACGGTCGCCGCGCTCTACATGCAGACGGTGGAAAACAACGTGCGCAATCTTGCGATCTCACGCGACTACATCCATCGCAGGCGCAACTTCGCGCAATTGCATCTGCTGGAGCTGGCCGACCGCCGTCAGAGCACCAGAAGCCAGGCCCAGCGGGCTGAGCAGGCATGATGCGGTTTATGCTCGCGGTGGCAACAGGCGCCGCGATCGGCGCCGGCGGTGCTTATGGCGTCGAAGCAATGCGCCACGCGCCGGCCTTCGAGCATGTTTCCTATGTGACGGAGCAGGCGCAGATTGCGCCGCAGCGCCTTGTCATCGGCCTCGATATTTCCAAGAGCAATCCGCTGGTGGATGATCAGGCCTTCGCCGCCAAAGTCGCCAGCCGCATCGGCGATCAGATCAGGAAGCTCGGCTTCCGCTCCGAGGTGCATGTGCGCACCTTCGGAAGCTTCGATGCCTCGTCCAACGGATTCTACTACGACACCGTGCTTTCGATCCGCAGCCGACCTGCACAGGTTGCCGCCGAAGTGGAGAAACTGATTTCCGGCACACCCATGCTTGTCGCCCGCGGCAAGTGGAAATCGCAGAACACGACCAACATCGTCGGTTTCCTCGACAACATTTCTCAAAGCATCGGCTGCTCCGGCCTGCCGACGACGGTCATTCTCGCCTCCGACGGTCTGGAAGATTCCGAATATGCGAAGCTCACCTCTTCGAGCGCGCATCTGCCTTCTCCGCAAGGACAGCCGTTCGCGGGCTGCAAGGAGCTTCAGATCCTCGGCATCGGCCAGGGTACGGACAGCCCCATCGAGACCGTGCGCCTTCGCGGGGAGTGGACCCGCTGGGCCAGATCGGCGGGCTTTAGGAAATTCCAGGGCCTGAACGACTGGTAGCGAAAGTCTTCCGTAAACCTCTACTTTCGCGCCGCCCGAAAAAGAATGAAACCTTCTTTTTCTTCCTGATTCTAGAAATCGATCAGCTTGCGAGTCTGCTCAGGCGTCGCGCCACGCTCGCGCAAAGCGCGCAACGTTACAGACGAATCGCGCTTGGAGAATTTCTTTCCCTGTTCGTCCAAGATGAGCCGGTGATGCGCATAAGCGGGCTCAGGCAGTCCCAGCAAAGCCTGCAGCAGTCTTTGCACATGGGTCGCGGCAAAAAGATCGTTTCCCCGCGTCACCAGCGTCACGCCCTGGAACGCGTCATCCACCACCACGGCCAGGTGATAAGCGGCGGGCGCGTCCTTGCGCGCCAATACGATGTCGCCGAACAGGTTCGGCTCGACCTTGATGGTGCCGCGCTCCGCGTTTGGTCCGGCGCCGCCCTCTTCAAACGTCAAGTCACCCGCGCGTGCCGCCGCGCTCGTCACATCGAGCCGCATGGCATAGGGAATTCCAGAAGCAATATTCCGCGCACGTTCTTCTTGTGAAAGGGCGCGGCAGGTGCCGGGATAGTGCGGTCCTTCCGGACCGTGAGGAGCTTCTACCGCGCGCGCGATTTCCTCGGCGATATCCTTGCGCGTGCAGAAGCAGGGATAGAGCAGGCCCTGCGCGTTCAGGCTCGCCAGCGCTGCGCGATAGGCCTCGAACCGCTCGGACTGGCGCAGGCACGGCCATTCCCAGCTGAGCCCGATCCAGGCCAGATCGTCCAGGATCGCGGCTTCGTATTCATAGCGGCAGCGCGAGCGGTCGATGTCTTCGATACGCAACACAAAGCGTCCATCGCACGACTTGGCGGACGCCTTGGCCGCTTCGAACGCGGTCAACGCCGCGAAGGCGTGTCCCAGATGCAAATACCCCGTCGGACTCGGCGCGAAACGCGTAACGACCATGTCCGCCATTGTAGCGCTTTATGTGGCGGAACGCTTAGAGGTGCCGGTCTGATTGGAATCCACCCTCCCTTGGGAGGGTCGAAATTTGCATAGCAAATTTCGGGGAGGACGTGGAATGGAGATTCTCCTTCCTGATCCTCCCCGAAAAATTCTCGTTGCACTCGAATTTTTCGACCCTCCCTTGGGAGGGTGGGTTCGTCAGTGCGGTTCTGAAATGGACGAAATTTGTTCTAGTCTGCCGCCATGGCTTCCCCGCGCCTTTTGACCGGACCGCGCCTGCCGCCCACGCGAGGCGCGGCCACCCATCTTGTCGTGCTCTGTCACGGCTATGGCGCCGACGGCAACGATCTCATCGGGCTGGCGCCGCATTGGCAGCGCCTGCTGCCGACGGTTGCGTTCGTTGCCCCCAATGGGCCGGAGCCCTGCGCCGGTTCGCCGACGGGCTATCAGTGGTTTCCCATTTCGCGGCTCGATCCGTCCGAAATGCAGCGCGGTGTTGAACAGGCAGCGCCGATCTTGGAAAGCTTTGTCGATTCCGAATTGCAGCGTCTCGCCCTGCCGTCCGAGCGGCTGGCTCTTGTCGGGTTCAGCCAAGGCACGATGCTGGCTTTGCAAGTGGGCTTGCGCCGCACCGTGAAGCCGGCGGCGATCATAGGCTTTTCCGGATTGCTGGCCGGGCGAAGCGAACTGGAAACACTCGCGCCAAAGGCGCCGCCCATTCTGCTGGTGCACGGCGATGCCGATCCCATGATTCCGGTCGAGGCCCTGTTTGCCTCCGCAGCCTCGCTGGGCGAAGCGGGCGCCGCCGTGCAATGGCATTTATCGCGCGGGGTCGGCCACTCCATCGACGAAGCCGGATTGCTGCTCGGCGGGCTCTTTCTCACCATGGCGTTCCGCGGCCAGTTGGCGCGGCCGGCGGCAGAGATTTCCTGCAAAATTGGCTGACTCTGTCGCCTTGCGGTCACATCGAATCGGTTAGAATTTGCCAGCTGGCAGGCCTTGGCCATAAAGTCCCGCCAACTTTGAGAGGTGCAACCTTCAGGAACATCGTGTCGTGATAACCGCCGAGCGTTTACCCGACAATTGCCCGGCGCTGGTCCTCAACGCGGATTTCCGTCCGTTGAGCTATTTTCCCTTGTCTTTGTGGTCCTGGCAGGACGCGATCAAGGCCGTCTTCCTCGAACGGGTGAACATCCTGGCGGAATACGACCGCGCCGTGCGTTCGCCCAGCCTGGAAATGAAGCTGCCCTCGGTCGTTTCACTCAAGTCTTATATCAGGCCCGCGCGCAATCCCGCTTTCACCCGGTTCAACGTATTTCTGCGCGATCGCTTCGAATGCCAATATTGCGGCGACGACGAGGACCTGACTTTCGACCACGTCATTCCGCGTTCGCGCGGCGGGCGCACCACGTGGGACAATGTTGTCGCGGCGTGCGCGCCTTGCAATCTTTTGAAAGGCGGAAGGCTCGCCCATCAGGTCGGCATGTATCCGCGCCAGAATCCGCACCGTCCCAGCGTGAACGAACTGCGCAACAACGGCCGCCGTTTCCCGCCCAACTACCTGCACCAGAGCTGGGCGGACTATCTCTATTGGGATAGCGAACTGGAGCCTTAAGGCTCTCGGTTTCTTCCTTCCCCGCCGTTGCGGGGGAGGTGTCAGACGCGCGCGACAGCACGCGGATGACGGAGGGGGTGGCGAGAAACAAGAAAGAAAATCGCGATCAATCTTCTCCGCTGCTGCCACCCCCTCCGTCCGGCGACGCTGACGCATCGCCGTCCACCTCCCCCGCAATGGCGGTGGGAGGAAGAATTAGCTGCTCCCTATGCGGTTTCGCGCATCGCGCCACATCGCAATCAGCGGCGGGGCCTGTTTCGGCGCGATGTTCTGCCGACGCACGAAGCCGCAGCGCTCATAGAGCTTGGCGTTCTTGGGATTGGAATTTTCCAGATAAGCGGGAAGCCCCTCAGCATCGACGTGCGCGATCGTGGCATCCATGATCGCCGAACCGAGCCCCAGGCCTTGCAATCGCGGCGCCACCGCCACGAAGGCGAGATAGTAATGCCGCTCGTGAGGATGATGTTTCTCCATCGCATCGCCCATCGCTTGTCCGCGCAGCATACGAGGAAGGCCGCACAGCCTCAGGAACATCGGCATCAGCCGCATCTGGTCCCAAAAGCCGCCCGCGGTGGCCGGAACATCGGGCGGAAGCCAGGCGGCCGCGGCGCCGCCGTCGTCGCTCATCCATACTTCGCCGAAGGGGATCGCGCGCACGCTCATCAGCCAATAGAAAAAACGCTCGAGCCCGATGGCGCGTTTGGGCCCGCGGCGCGCCACCCAGTCCATCACCGGATCGGTCATGAAGGCGGCCGCAAACAACCGCGCGAGCTTTTCGGTGTCGTTCGCGGTGGCGCGGCGCGGATGCGCGGCAGCCTGCAGCCGCGCGTGACGGTCATCAGTCTCGTTCATAGGCGCTCGGAGAGTTTGATGGCGAGGCGGCAGCCTGCCTTGATGGTTTCGCTTAAGAGCCGGTAGCCGGGGGCTTCCTCCGCGCCGTGGGCGATGGCCTTGTCGCGATGGGCGACTTCCTCGCCGCGGAAATCTTCGACGGTCGCTTTCAGATCCGGATCGTGATCGAGCTTTTCCACTTGGCTCGCATAGTGATTGTCGATCACCTCTTCGACCGCCGCGGTGCAGGCCATGGCCGCTTTTTCGCCCATCAGAGCGGTCGCTGCGCCCAGCGCGAAGCCTGCGACGCGCCAGACGGGCTCCAGCGCGGTCGGCCGCACCCGGCGTTCGTTGATGAGCGCATCGAAGCGTTTCAAATGGCGCTGTTCCTGCTCGGCCATTTCGCGGATGGCGTCGACGGCTTTCGATTTGCGCCCGCCCAGAACGGCAAGCTGCCCTTCGTAGATGCGCACGGCGCCATATTCGCCGGCGTGATCCACGCGGATCATCGCTTCGACATCGCGCGACGTCTTGCTGCCGGGGGCTGCGGGCCTTCTGCCGCGGCTGGCGCTCATGACTTTTTTGTCTTTGCCAGCAGCCATGTTCCCAATCCAGCAAGACTTAACGAGATCAGCGCATTGTATCCGGCGAGCGAAAGGCCGAAGAGCCGCCAGGCCGCGATGTCGCAGCGCACGATCGGCGCGCTCAGGTCCATCACCCCGTGAAAGGCATTGCCGGTGCAGGCGGTTGGTCCCTGCCACCACTGCCATTCCACGCCCGCATGAAACACGCCGATCCCGCCCGCCGTGGCGACCAGCAGAATCGTGAGCCACGCGATCGGCTTGTCGAATCGGGCGGGCAGCGCGCCATGTCTCAAATAAAGACCGCCGCGCAAGCCCACGACGGCCGCGGCGATGTGAGGCCAGCGTTGCCAATGGCACATCTCGCATGGGGGAATGTGGCCGATATATTGAAACGCCAGCGCTCCCAAAATGAGAGAGAGCGACACCGCGCCCAAAGCCATCGCTACATTTTGCGGTGTTGGATTCATTTTGCGAAAATCTTTTTTTCGTCGGCGAAAGCTTTGAATTCCAGAGCATTGCCGGAAGGATCGGTGAAGAAAAACGTCGCTTGTTCTCCCGGCTGACCCTCAAAACGAATCTGTGGCGCGATGGTGAACTTGACATTGGCGCGTTTGAGCCTGTCGGCAAGTGCGCGCCACGCATCGAGCGAAAGGATCACGCCGAAATGGCGCACAGGAACATCCTCGCCGTCAACAGAATTATGCGCTTGGGTTCGAGGCTCATTCGCGCTTAAATGCGCAACGATTTGGTGGCCGAAGAAGTCGAAGTCGACCCATTCGTCCGACGAGCGGCCTTCCTTGCAACCCAGGAGTTCACCGTAAAACGCGCGCGCTTCGGCAAGATCGCGGACGGGGAAGGCGAGATGGAAACGGGCCAAGGGGGAATGGGCCAAATCGGAATGTGCGGTCATAGCCTCATTCTCTCGCGGAAGTTCGCATGAGGGAAGTGTTCTGAAGTACTCTAAAGGGACGGCCCATGCGTAAAACTGCGGCACCCTCGCACAGCGCATCTCGCCAATTGGCGAGTCGCGAACTGCTGCGAATCGACGGCGAATTCGTGCCGGTCACCCTAAAACACAATCCGCGCGCCCGCCGCTTGATCGTGAAAGTGCATCCCTCCACCGGGGAAATCACCGTGGTGGCGCCGTCGCGCCGGGCCCTGGGACATGCGCTCGATTTCGCGCGCGGCGAATCGGATTGGATCGCGAAAAAGCTCGCCCATGTGCCCGCGCCCATACCTCTCGCGTTGGATCAACTGATCCTGTTTCGAGGCGAGGAACACATCATCCGCAAGGGCGAGAGCGGAAGCGCGCCGGTTTGGACCGGTTTGGAGGGCGCGCGCCCGGCGATTTTCGTCGGTGGCCGCAGCGAACACGCTCCGCGCCGGATCTTGGATTTTCTCAAGCGCGAAGCGCGCAAGGCGCTGGAAGAACGCACTTTTGCGCACGCCGCCAAGCTGGAGGTTTCGCCCAAACGCATTACCGTGCGCGACACGGCGAGCCGCTGGGGTTCGTGTTCGTCCACCAAACTGCTCTCCTATTCCTGGCGCCTCATTCTCGCGCCGGATTTCGTGCTCGATTACGTCGTGGCCCATGAAGTGGCGCATTTGCGCGAGATGAATCACGGCATGCGGTTCTGGCGTCTGGTGCGCGAATTGGTCGACGATGTGAAATCGCCGCAAGCCTGGCTCAGCCGCAACGGCATACTTTTGCACAGCTACGCGCCGCGTGTCGCGGGTTAGCACGCGGAGCAGTGGAGTAGACTGGTGAAGCGTTGAGAACTCCGCGGCTCCGCGCCTCCGCGTGAATCCATTCTTCAACCGGCGGCGTAACGCGAGAAGTGGAAGGTTTGAACGCGATCTAATTCCCGTTCAGCAGGCGGTCGAGAAAACTGTCGAAGCTGCCCGTGCCGCTGGTCTGAGACGCGTCGTTCGCAGCCACCGGCAAAGCCAGGCCGTTGAGCGGCCGCACTGGGATGCCGGTCTCGGCATCTTCCATGAACGATTTAAAGACGCGGGCCGGCAGACTGCCGCCGGTGGCATGATTCATCGGTGTGTAATTGTCATTGCCGATCCACACGCCGCAGACGAGATCGGCGCTGAAGCCCACGAACCACGCGTCGTGGAAATCCTGTGTCGTGCCGGTCTTGCCGGCGCTGGGCCGCTCGTCGAGTTTGGCTGCCTTGCCGGTGCCCGTCGTCACCACTTCGGTCATCAATTGTGAAAGTTCGCGGGCGTTCTGCTCGCTCATTACCCGCGCCGGCTTCGATGCGTTGCGGGTCCACAGCGTTTTGCCGTCCTTGGTGTGAATGCGCACGATGCCGTATGGGACCACGCCGTCGCCGCCATTGGCGAACGGTGCATAGGCGGCGGTGAGTTCGAGCGGCGTGACCACCGAGGTGCCGAGCGCCAGCGAAGAAACTTCGGACAGAGGCGAAGCGATACCGAGGCGATGGGCGGTGCGCGCCACCGCGTGCGGTCCGGCTTCAGCCGTCAACTGTGCGGCGACCGCGTTGGACGATTTCGCAAAGGCGCGCGTCAGCGTGATCTCGCCTTCGTAGCGCCCTTCATAGTTGCCGGGACTCCATTTTCCGATTCTCACCGGTCCGTCATTCATCAGATCGTCCGGCGTGTGCCCGCGTTCGAAGGCGGTCAGATAGACGAACGGCTTGAAGGCCGAGCCCGGCTGGCGTTCGGCGTCCGTCGCGCGATTGAACGGGCTGAGGCCATAGGATTTGCCGCCCACCATCGCACGAATGGCACCGTCCGGCGTCATGGCGACGAGCGCTGCCTGGTTCACGTTGAGCGAGACGCCGTCCTTGGCGAGCCCACGGGTGACCGCGCGCTCCGCCTCGTTCTGCATGTCGATATCGAAGGTCGTCTCCACGACGATCGGCTTGTCGAAATCGCCGACATATTCGTGCAGATGCGCCATGATCCAATCGGCGAAATAGCCAGAGCCCGGTGTGCCCGTCCCATGCACCACGCGCGGGCGCGTCGATTCGGCTTCGGCCCGCGTCTTGTCGTCGATGAAACCCGCATCCTGCATCGCGCGCAAAACCGTGCGCCCGCGTTCGAAAGAAGCGTCGGTGTCGGTCAGCGGATTGAAACGGGCAGGCGCCTTCACGCTGCCTGCCAGCATCGCCGCTTCCGGAAGCGAAAGCGCTGCCGCGGGTTTGCCGAAGAAGCGCTCGGAGGCCGCTTCGATGCCGTAAGTGCCGGCGCCGAAATAAACGCGGTTCAGGTAGAGCGAGAGGATCTGGTCCTTGCTGTAGCGCGACTCCAGATACAGCGCGAGCATTGCTTCCTGCATCTTGCGGTCGAAGGTGCGGTTGGGATCGAGAAAAAGGTTTTTGGCCAGCTGCTGCGTTAGCGTGGAGCCGCCCTGCACCACATGTCCGGCGACGGCGTTCTCCACTGCGGCGCGCACCAGACCGATGGGATCAAGGCCCGGGTGATAGCGAAAGCGCCGGTCTTCGATGGCGATGAAGGCATTGGGCACGTAGTCGGGCAAATTGGCAGCCAGCACCATCTGGCCCTGGGTGAGGCCGCGCCGCGCGATCAGCCGTCCGTGCGAATCCAGAATGGTCACGTCGTGCGACGGACCCTTGGCGAGAAGATCGTTGGTGTCGGGAAGATCTGAGACCCAGCGAAAGAAGAACACCGCGCCGAAGATCGCGCCCCAGGCGCCCAGCAGCGCAAGCGCGTAAGGCCAGGTGCGCTTGGTCTTGGGCTTCTTCTTACGGGGACGCGCTGCGCCACCGGCGGAATCGGCGGGAGTGCGTTGGCGCGGAACGATCTTGGGCGGAGAGGCCATGACAGGGTTCAAGCTCCGGAAGAGGGATTCCTAAGCGCCATCGGTTAACGGGCGTTAAACATCTTGCCTAAATCGTTGAGAGACGCCGGAAATCTGCCGAAAAGCCGGGCTTTGCTTGCCGAAATGGGTCAAACCGCGTAGTCACGCCCCGCTTATGCCTGCGAGGTTCTGATGGCCGATCCCGGCCAGCCCCAACTCTCCGTCGTCGTGCCGGTCTACAACGAAGCGGGAAACATCCTGCCGCTGCTGGATGAGGTCGAGGCTGCGCTGAGCGGTCTCGTCAGCTTCGAGATCATCTTCGTCGATGACGGTTCTTCCGATGCCACAGCTGCAGAATTGAAGCAGGCCCAGGCGAAAAGCCCGCGCGTGCGTCTGCTGAAACACAGAAAGCGCTCCGGCAAGAGCGCGGGACTTGTCACCGGCTTCTGGGCGGCGCGCGCGCCGTGGATTCAGACCCTCGACGGCGATCGCCAGAACGATCCGGCCGACGTCGCGCGGATCTGGAAGATCATTCACGCGCCTCAAAACGGTGAAATGGGACCGGCGGCAACCCTCGGCCTCGTCTCCGGCCGGCGCAAGCGGCGCAATGACGGCGTCGTCAAATGGCTCTCTTCGCGCACCGCCAATTTCGTGCGCCGCAGTTTGTTGCGCGACGACACCGCCGATACCGGTTGCGGCTTCAAGCTCATCCGCCGCGAGATCGCGGTGAAGCTACCCTTCTTCGATGGCATGCATCGTTTCATTCCCGCGCTGGTGCGCCGCGCTGGTTACGACATCATGCAGATCCCCATCGAAGATCGCCCGCGCGCCGCCGGCGTTTCCAAATACGGCTTCTTCGGCCGTCTCGGTGCCGGCATCTTCGACCTGATGGGCGTCTTCTGGCTCACGCAGCGCGGCACGCTGGCCGTAAGCGATGAAATTCCGCGCCAATGAGCGTGCGAAAGTCGCAGACGATTTGGGAGTCGCTCGCCGAGCCGCAAAGCGTGCTCGCGATCTTCCTCGTCTATTGCCTCGTACATCTCTTCGTGCGCGTATCGCTCTCGCCCAACTTCACGCTCGACGAATCCGAGCAGATGCTGTTCAGCCAGAGCCTGCAGTGGGGCTATCGCTTCCGCCATCCCCCGCTCATCACCTGGCTGACCTGGGCGACGCTGACCGGCACGGGCACCAATCGCGCCGCCTTCTTTTTTCTCAAATATCTGCTGATGGGTTTCGGGCTTGCCGCCTATTTCGCGGCCGCCCGGATCGTCATTCGCGATGTGAGGCTGGCAGCGCTTTCCACGTTCGCGCTGCTCACCACTTTCGTCATGGGCTATCTGCCCCATATCGATCTGATGCACACGGTGCTGCTGGCCTCGATGCTGGCGGCGTATCTGTGGGCAGATGCGCTGGTGCTGACGCGCGGGCGCTGGCTCGACTACATCCTGCTTGGCGTCATTACCGGCCTTGGCATTCTTTCGAAATATGTTTTTGTCGTGCTGCCGCTGGCGATGGCGGTCGGCACCGTGCTCACCCCTTCGTTGCGCGCGCGTCTTAAACTTGGCCCTCTTCTCGGCGCACTGCTCATCGCCATCCTCATCGTGGCACCCTATGCCTGGTGGGCGACGACGCATGAATATTCACTCTTTGCCCTCGCCAAGACGATCACCAAAGGCGCGGGACCGTCGTTCGATCCGCTGGGCTGGCTCAAAGGCGCGGGTGATCTCGCCGTTGCGCTGATCGGCGCGATCATTCCCGCAGCCCTACTTTTTCCTATTCTCTATTGGCGCGCCTGCAAGAAACTCCCCGCAGAATCCGGCGACAGCGAAGATCACGATTGGCTGAGGCTCTATGAGATCGCGATGATCTCGGGCGCCTTGATGATGCTTGTCGCCGTTTTTTTCATCGGCACGGAGAACTTCAAGGCGCGCTGGATGCATCAGGTCACGATGCCGCTGTTCATCTGGTTCTTCCTGCGCGTGAAGCTGGCCGCGGATTATGAACGCTCGAACAAGATCTTCGCCGCCCTCGCGCTCGCCTTCGCCTTGGCGGTCGTGGGTGCGAGGTTCTGGATCTATCGAACCACAGGCGAGACCTGCAGGGTTTGCCGCGAGCACTGGCCGATGCCGTCCTATGCGCAGGCCTTTCGCGCGGCGGGCTTTGCGCGCGGCACGGTGGTCGCGGCGACCTACGATCTGGGCGGCAATCTGCGCTACGTGATGCAGGCTTCGCGCATCGTTACGCCCGGTTATCCCGATTCGGTGTTCGGCCCGCCGCAAAACGGCGAATGCCTGCTGGTCTGGGAAGGCAAGAAGGATATGCCGGCCCAACTGAAAGCCTATGCGAGCGATGTCTTGCATGCCGATCTCGGCAAGACGCTGGCGCGCGGTGATGTGGCCGCCACGCTGCTGACCACCCAAAACCGCCGTGACACCATGAGTTATGTGTTGCTGCAGGGTGCCGGGGCTTGCCGTTAGACAAACCGGCCCTTGACGCCGTGGGGCCCAATGCAGACATACAGCGCGCCGCGCAGCCCGCTTTAACCTGGAGCCAGGCGCCGGAATCGGACGTTCAATCCGTGTAATCTTCGGGAAATGAGAGCGGCAGACTTGGACCAAAAAACACCTCGCTCCGATCCCGCACCCGACGCCGACATGGCCGCGCGGCTGGGACTGAGCGGGATCGTCAAAGGCCGCTTCTCGCGCCGTCAGCTCATCTATGGCGGCGTTGGTCTTCTTGTGTTGCTGCTCGTGCTGCGCCTGGTTTTCGGCGGCGGCACCCGCGTCGAATATGTGACGCAGGACGTCAGCCGCGGCCCGCTCACCATCACCGTCAGCGCCACAGGCACGCTTGCCCCGCGCGATCAGGTCGATGTCGGCGCCGAAATATCCGGCCGTATCGACGAGGTGTATGTCGATTTCAACGACCGCGTGAAAAAGGGCCAGAAGCTCGCCCGCATCAACACCGACCAGATTCAGGCCCAGCTCGCCCAGGCGCGCGCGTCGCTGGCGCAAGCCCAAGCCACGCTCACCCAAACCAGTGCAACCATCAAACGTTATCGCGTCTTACGGAAGAGCAACGCGCTGTCGCCGCAGGAGGTGGACAACGCCGAAGGCGAATATGGCCGCGCCAAAGCGGGTGTGGAACTCGCGCGCGCGCAGGTGCGATCCGACGAAGCGACGCTGTCAAAAGCCACGGTCTTCTCGCCGATCGACGGCGTCGTGCTGGATCGCAAGATCGAGCCGGGTCAGACCGTGGTCGCCGCGATGACCACGCCGGTGGTCTTCACGCTTGCCAGCGATCTTTCGCTGATGGAGCTCGACGTCGATATCGATGAAGCGGACGTCGGTTCGGTGCGCGAAGGCATGCAAGCGATTTTCACCGTCGATGCCTACCCGGCGCGAAAGTTCGGCGCCAAACTGATCTCATTGCACAGCGCCCCCAAGACCGAGCAGGGCGTCGTCACCTATCGCGGCGTGCTTTTGGTGCAGAATCCCTCACTGCTCTTGAAACCCGGCATGACGGCGACCGCGGAAATCAACGCCGCCAATCTGAAGGACGTGCTTCGCGTTCCCAACGGCGCATTGCGCTTCACGCCGGCCGACGACGTCGTCGCCAATTCGCCGCCGTTGAAGCTCGGCCCCAATCTCGGCCGCGTCTGGCTGCAGGACGGCAGTAGCATCGTGCCTCACGATTTGAAGCTCGGCGCCACCAACGGCCAGTTCACGCAAGTGATCTCCGGCGATCTGAGCGAAGACGACAAGGTCGTCGTCGATACCAAATCGCCGGATGGGGAGAAGAGCAAATCCTCATCGAACTCCGCCAGGTAACCAAGGTCTACGGCACAGGCGAGGCGGCCGTCACCGCGCTCGCCGGCATTGATCTTGCCATCGACGATGGCGAATTCGTCGCCGTCATGGGCCCCTCGGGCTCTGGCAAATCCACCGCGATGAATATTTTAGGCTGCCTCGATGTGCCCACGAGCGGGCGCTATTATTTCCGCGGCACCGATGTGGGCACGCTCACGCGTGATCAGCTGGCGCTTCTGCGCCGCTACTATATCGGCTTCGTGTTCCAGGGCTTCAATCTTCTCAAGCGCACCACGGCGCTGGAAAATCTCGAACTGCCGCTCATCTATCGCGGCATGGCGAGGGAGGAGCGGCGCGCGCTCGCGCGCGAAGTGCTGGCGCAAGTGGGTCTCGCCGACCGCGAAGATCACACTGCATCCGAACTATCCGGCGGCCAGCAGCAACGCGTGGCGATCGCGCGCGCCCTTGTCACCAATCCTTCGGTGATGTTTGCCGACGAGCCCACCGGCAATCTCGACAGCGCGCGCAGCCACGAGATCATGAAATTGCTCAAATCGTTGAACGAGGAAAAGGGGCTCACGATCGTCCTCGTCACCCATGAGGAAGACATCGCGAAATACGCCAACCGCAAGGTCCGTTTTGTCGACGGTCACGTTGCGTCCGACAACGCGGCGGTCGCCGCATGATCCTCAACGCCTTCCTTCTCGCGCTCAAGGAAATCCGCAACAATCTTCTTCGCGCGGGTCTCACCACGCTGGGCATCGTGATCGGCGTGGCCGCGGTCATTGCCATGGTGACGCTGGGTTCCGGCGCCACCAAGCGCGTGACGGCCGATATCGCTTCGATGGGGCGCAATCTTCTGATCGTGATTCCAGGCCAGCGTCGCGGCCCTCCTGTCGCGGCCACCCCATTTCAGATTTCGGATGCCGATGCCATCACCCGCGACGTGCAAGGCTTGGGCGCGGTTGCGCCGCAGCAAGCTCGCCAGGGCGTCGCCGTCAGCCTGAACCGCAACCGCACCACGCAAATTGTCGGCACGACGAACGCTTATTTTAAGGCCCGCGAATGGCCGGTGGCGGTGGGCCGCGATTTTTCGCCGGCCGAAGAGCGCGCCGGCAAAGCGGTGTGCGTCCTGGGCGAGACGGTGAGGCGCGAACTCTTTGGCGGCGAGAGCGCCATCGGCGCGCGTATCCGCATCGACCGCGTCGCGTGCGACGTCGTCGGCATCCTTGAAGCCAAAGGCCAGTCTACCTTCGGCCAGGATCAGGACGATCTCGTCGTCATGCCGCTCAAGGCGGTGCAGCGAAGGCTCGCCGGCAACACCGACGTCAATCTGATCTGGATTTCGGTCGCCAGTGCGAACGATGTATCGCGCGTGCGCGCCGACGTGCACGCGCTGATGCGCGAACGGCGCCATCTCGAAGCCGGGGCGGCCGACGATTTCGAAGTCAACGACATGCAGGAAATCACCCGCATGGTGGAATCGACGACCGCCATTCTCACCGCTTTTCTTTCCGCCGTCGCCGCCGTCAGCCTGCTCGTCGGCGGCATCGGCATCATGAACATCATGCTCGTTTCGGTGACGGAGCGCACGCGCGAGATCGGCATCCGCCTTGCCATCGGCGCCCGCGAGCGCGATGTGCTGCTGCAATTCCTCATCGAAGCGGTGGTGATGTCCGCGATGGGCGGCGTGATTGGAGTTTTGATCGGATTGTCAGGCTCGGCGGTCGCGTCACAGGCGCTGAAGCTGCCCTTTACGGTCGATCCGGGAATCGTCGTGATTGCGGTGCTGTTTTCCGCGGCCGTGGGCGTGGCCTTCGGCTATTTCCCGGCCAGACGCGCGGCGCGCCTCGATCCCATCGAGGCGCTCCGTCACGAGTAAATCGTCACCTCTCCCTTGTGGAGAGGTCGAAATTTGCGGAACGCAAATTTCGGGTGAGGGGTAAGAATAGAGCGCAATGGTGAGGCTTCCCCTCACCCGACGCGCTTCGCGCGTCGACCTCCCCACGAGGGGGAGGTGACGCCTATTTCAATCGTCGTCGCGGTCTTTGTCGTGACCTTTGTCTTTATCGTTGTCGCTGTCGTCGTCGTCATCGCCGACGGTGATGTTCTTATCGCCGACTTTCACCGTCACCATGCCGTCCGCCGACATTTTCCCGCGATAGGACTTGATCTTCACATTTCCCGAGCCCAGCGCGCTGATGCGCGGATCGACCGCCACGCCGCCGAAATCGAAGTTGCCCGAGCCTATGATGTCGACGTGAAGCGGATCGGCTTCGCCGTCGGCGATCTTCACCGAACCGGATCCTGCAATGTCCACGGACGTCCTGCCCTTGATGCTCTGCACGAAGATGTCGCCAGAGCCGGCGATATCGACCTTGAGGCCCTCCGACACCGGACCGACCCAGGCATCGCCCGCGCCCGCGATATCGGCTTTCATCGCACCTTTCACCGGACCGATCTTGACCTTGCCGGAGCCGGCGATGTCGAGCGAGAGCGGGCCGTCGACTTCTGCGACATCGATGTTGCCCGCGCCTGCCAGCGAAACCTCGGCTTTGCCGACTTTGCCGATTTTTGCCTTGGACACCGCGGCGTCGAATTTCAAATGCCCATAGGTATCGCCGATGTTGGCGTCGCCGACGAGGCCGTCGACATTCACGTCCGCGCCGCGCGGCACGGTGACCTTCACGATCAGCGCATCGGGCTTGGAGCGGTCGTGCACCGAGAAATCGAACCAGTGATGCCAGTCCCACACATCGTTGACTTGGGATCCTTCGATCGTGAGCGTGCCGTTTTCGGTGGACACTTGAAGCCCGTCGACGCGCTCTCTCACGCCGGAAACATCGAGTGTCATGGGTCCGTTATCGCGCACGGCCACGGTGATCGATCCGACCACATCGTTGAATTTGACGGCGCGCACGTTGAAACTCTTCTGCGGTTTCGTCACCCAGTCGCCGTAGTTCGGCGGCCGCACGGGTTGCATCGCAGCCGGAGGTTTCGGCGGTGCGGGCGGCTGAGAAGGCGTTTGCGGCGCTGCCAGTGACGGAACAATCAAAAGCGTTGCGACCGCCGCTCCCCCGAGCAGTGACTTTAGTTGGCTGTGCATCTCATTTGCCTCCTTGGCCTGGGCATGAACGGCCCCCCAAACTGCCCCCGGGGACCGCACTCTCGGCTCCACAGATAGGTCGCGCCGAACTCGTGCGCATAGACGGGCCGATCTGCACGTCCCCCATGCCAGGCGGGTAGGGGAACAAAATAGCGTCTTTCCGTCCAACGGATCGGAAACGGCCGAAAAATGGCTCAGGCCACCAGCCGGTACCCCCCGCTTTCGGTGACCAGAATCTGCGCTTGGCCCGGATTTGTCTCGATCTTTTGGCGCAGCCGGTAAATATGGGTTTCCAGCGTGTGGGTGGTGACGGCCGGGTTGTAGCCCCAGACCTCGTGCAGAAGCGTCTCGCGCGCCACGGTCGAGCCTGAGCGGTGCAGGAATTTCAGGATGTTGGTTTCCTTCTCGGTCAGGCGGATGCGCTTGCCGGCCGGATCGAGCAGGATCTTGGCGCTGGGCCGGAAGGTGTAGGGCCCGATGCGATAGACGGCCTCTTCGCTCTGCTCGTGGCTTCGCAAATGGGCATGAATGCGCGCCATCAACACGGCGAAGCGGAACGGCTTGACGACATAATCATTGGCTCCGGATTTCAATCCTTCGATGGTATCGGCATCGGAATCGGCGGCCGTCAAAAGAAGGATCGGGCAGGTGACGCCGCCATCGCGCAGCTCGCGGCAGAGGGTGCGTCCGTCGCCGTCGGGAAGGCCGACGTCCAGGATCATGAATTCGTAGAGCCCCTCCTTGGCGCGCGCGCGAGCCTCCGCGCAACTTGACGCTTCGATCGGCTGGTATTCGCCTTCCGCAGCGATCTGCTCGGCAAGCGAGGCCCTCAGCATCGCGTCGTCGTCGACCAGAAGAACCCGTTTGGCACTTGGCATGAAGGCTCCTTTTGCACGCCCGCCCATCGTTGGGTCGAAGGCCAACTCTACCCGGTTTTCGGATAGGGGTGTATGTGGGGTGGATGCCCTCCAAGCCAAGTCGCAAAGCCGTGAAAAGGAAATCCGCGCCCCCAAAAGAGCGGGTGAGAAATCGGGTGCCGAACACAGGCTCCTCGATTGTGGCCAAAGTGGGAAAGGCCGTGGAGGTTTTCCGCCGCGGCGGTGTCGTCGTCATCCGCGGCACGGACGGTCCCGTCGCGGCGCTTGCAGTGGAAACCGCCGGGGATAAAACCATCGCCGCCATGGGCGCGCGAAAAAATCTCCGCCTGGTGCTGACGCATGGACGCGCGCGCACCTTGAAGATCAGGCTCTACACGCCGGACGTCGTGGCTCTCGCGTTGGAAAAGGACGTGCGGGCCGAGAATCTGCGCGCCATCGCCGATCCCACCAGCGATCTTGCGGCGCCGATGAAAGGCCCGTTCGAGGCGCAGCGCGAAAGTCTTCCCTCGGCCATGCGCGCCGGCGTGAAACTGGCGAAGCTCGCGGGACTTCTCCCGGCCGTCCTCGCGTCTTCAAAGGTAGCGAAGGGCGCGTTCGCGATCGCAGCGAGCGACATCGAAAACTACGAAGCGGAGACCGCGCGTTCGCTCGCGCTTGTGACGCGCGCGCGCGTGCCGCTTCAAGGCGCGGAAAATGCCGAACTGGTGGCCTTTCGCCCCGCCGACGGCGGGCCGGAACACTATGCCGTCGTCATCAATGCGCCGCGCCCGAGCGAGCCCGTGCTCACGCGGCTGCATTCGGAATGTTTTACCGGCGATCTGCTCGACTCGCTCAAATGCGATTGCGGCGCGCAATTGCGCGGCGCCATCGAAGTGATCTCCAAGAATGGTGGCGGCGTACTGCTGTATCTCGCGCAAGAAGGGCGCGGCATCGGGCTCATCAATAAATTGCGCGCTTACCGGTTGCAGGACCAGGGCTTCGATACCATCCAGGCCAATGAGCGTCTGGGCTTCGAAGCGGATGAGCGGCTTTATGCCGTTGCCGCGCGGATGCTTGTTCTGTTGGGCTACAAATCGGTGCGACTCCTCACCAACAATCCCGACAAGGTGAAGGCGCTTGAGGCCGCCGGCGTGCACGTCAGCGCGCGTGTGGCGCACAAATTTCCCGACAACATCCACAATCGCGCCTATCTGAAGACCAAAGCCGAAAAAGCGGGACATCTGCTTTAAACGTTGCGAGTTCCTCGCGTTGCGCGCGCGGCAAAACACGCTGAAATTGGCCTTTCTTGTATTTCAACGCGTTAACGCCTATATGGAGCGGGCGAAGGCGTACGTCTTACTCGAAGCGCACTGTTCAGAAACCGACCCGCATACGTGCGCGCCTGGGCGAAACAGCCGAACTTCCCAATCCGATGTTGCGTCCGCACTGCGTAGACATGTGTCCGCGCACAACCCGATGCACAAGGAAAAAACATGGCTATCGGAACAGTAAAGTTTTTCAACACGTCAAAAGGTTTTGGTTTCATCGCGCCGGAAGACGGCGGCAAGGACGTATTCGTTCACGCCACGGCCGTGGAAATGGCCGGTATGCGCAGCCTTCAGGAAGGTCAGCGCGTCTCTTTTGAAATTCAGCCTGACGCGCGCGGCTCCAAGGCCGTCAACCTCAAGGCCGCCTAAAGCATGGCCGAGACGGGCGGCGGAGGTCTCTGCCGCCCCGATCGCCAAATCGTACGCCGAATTGCCGAACAAATGCCGAGCCGGATCTCAACCATCATGACGTACCAGCAAAACCTCTCACCCCTTCTGCCCGACAGGGAGGCCGATCTTGCGGCGCGCAAACTGCGTTCGGAGCTGCCCCTCGTGGTCGATTTGATCGCCGTGCTGCGCGAACATCCCGCCGGCCTGCGCCGCTGGTCCGTGATGCGCGCGATGCGCGCAAGACGCGAGCGCGCCGGGGCATCGATACCGCAGAAGTTCGAAGATGAAGTGGAGCGCGCCTTCCGCCGCTTCAGCGCCAATCCGGAATCGATCAAGAACCGTTCCTGTTCGGCCGAGACGGCCCTGTTTCACAAGCCCGAGGGCAAAGCCGGCGAGGTGTGGTCGGTTCATGCCGATCGCGCCGATGCGTGGCTGAAAAACGAACGCTTCGCCAACTGAAGGGCCAAAGGGAGATTTAATGCAGGATTACACACGCGCGGAGTTGCGCGCTGCCGTCGCTCCCTACGAAACGCCCAGCCTCGCGCGGGGCCTCTGGCAGATCGTTTCCTCATTGGGTTTTTATCTCGGCACCGTCGCCTTGATGTACTGGTCGCTGGGAATTTCCTATTGGCTTACGCTGGCGCTCTCTCTTCCCGCCGCCGGGTTGCTCATTCGTGTCTTCATCATTCAGCACGATTGCGGTCACGGCTCTTTCTTCGCCTGGAAGCGCGGCAACGACATTCTGGGATCGATCTGCGGCGTGCTCACGCTCGCGCCTTACGCCAGCTGGCGCCGCCAGCATGCCGGTCATCATTCCAACTGGAACAATCTCGACCGGCGCGAATCCGGCGCGGACATCTATTCGGCCTGCCTCACAGTGGAGGAATACCGCGCCCGGTCGCCAATGAGTCGGTTCCTCTATCGTCTGCCGCGTCATCCGCTGATCGCCCACATCGTATTCCCGCCGTTGGTGTTTCTGCTGCTCTATCGCGTGCCGTTCGACACCCCGAAGGAATGGACGCGCGAACGCCGCTCGGTCTGGTTCACCAATCTCGCGGTCGCCGCCGCCTTCGTTGCTCTCGGATTGGCGCTCGGCTTTGGCGCGGTGTTGATGGTGCAGCTCCCCATCGTCGTCATCACCACCATCGTCGGGGTGTGGCTGTTCTCGGTTCAGCATCGCTTCGAGACCGCGCGCTGGGTGAGGCAACCGGAATGGAATTTTACCGACGCCGCGATGAAGGGCTCGTCCTATCTGGCGCTGCCTTCGGTGCTGCACTGGCTCACCGGCAATATCGGTTATCATCACATTCATCATCTTTCGCCGCGCGTGCCGAACTATCGCCTCGCGGCCTGCCACCGCGACAACGAAGTGCTGCGCCAGGAAAAACCGCTGTCCTTGAAAAGAGCCCTGGGCGCGGGGAATCTCGCGCTGTGGGATGAAGCCCAGAACAAGCTCGTGCGCTTTCGCGATGCTTTTCGCAAAGAACCTCACAATCAGGAGCTGGGCGCTTGACCGCGAAGGTGCTCAGCGATTTCGCCTTGAGCCGCGTCTACGCGGCGGGTTGGGCTGCCGGGAGCACGTTGCCGTCGGACCAATCCGGTAGCCTCAGCGAGAAAGAGATCGACCGCCTCAATCCGCACAAGAGCGGCCCGGCGAAGGCCCGCTGGCGCGCCGGCTTCGACGACGCGCTGAAACGCTAGGCCGTCATTTCGTTTCTGTCGGTTTCCACAAGATAACTTATCCGCGAAAGCGCCCGGCGCTCGGACAACGCTGCGACGGTTTTCAGATAGAGTTCCTGCTTACAGAATTCCGTTTCGCCTTCCCCGGCCTTGAATTCGTCGCCGCACAATGCGCGCGCGGAGAGTCGCCCCTTCGCCACGGCAAGAACATTTTCAGTGGAATCGCGACATGCGATCACGCGAAAAGCTGCGCTCTCCAGCGCGCGCTCGTTGAAACCCGGGGCCACGAATTGCAGCGGCGCGGTAGACGCGCGCAGCCGTCTTTCCTCTGCCGTCACGGTGCCCGTGAGAACGCCGGCATCGGTGAAGAAAAACCGCCCTCGCGGTTTCAAAACCCGTGCGATTTCCCCGAATAGCGTTTCGCGGTCGCGCACGTGCAGGATCACGTCGAGAGAAAGCGCGGCGTCAAACGTACCGGCGGAAAACGGCAGACGCTCGTGCAAATCGCCTTGCTGGAAATTGAGCTGGGTTTGAAGTCCCAACGCAATGGCGCGTTCACGCGCCGCAGCAATGGCTGGCGCGCTCAAATCGACGCCATTGCCGCGACAGCCGGTTTCCCCAGCGAGGAATGTCAGCGGCCCGCCGGGTCCGCAGCCAAGGTCGAGGACGAGGCTCGCAGCGTTGAGGCCAAGCTGCGGGATCACCGCCTCCAGCTCCTCCGCGCTCACCCAGGAGTGCTGGCCTATGTCGCGCGCATAGGCCGCCGCGCGCATCTTTTTCGATAAAGGCGAGTCGAACTCCTTGTAGAGCCGGTCATAGCCCCCGTCGTCTGGCCTCGTCATGCGGGCACTCTCTTACGCGCATCGCCTCGGCAGAATTTGCCGGTACCGCTCCAAGGGCGTGCGATATCCCAGGCAAGGCGCGGACGTTCCAGTGGCAAAGCGCTTGCAACGCAGGGCCTCAGGGAGTGTGCAGAATGGCCGTTCCGGATTTCGCGCAAGGCGTGCAGATGTCGTTTCTCGACACGGCGACGCGCGCCCGTCACAAGGCGCAGCTCGACGCGGCGAAAACCGATACGTCCGCCAAGACCGCCGCGGTCCCGAATGCGAAATCCTCCGACCGGGGTTTCAGCTTCGACGACGCACTCGATATCATCAATCCGCTGCAGCATATCCCCATCGTTTCTACCATCTATCGCGCCGTGACCGGCGATACCATCAAGCCGTTGGAACGTCTGGCGGGCGATACGCTCTATGGCGGTGTTCCGGGGTTTCTTTCTTCCGCCGCCAACATCGCTTTCCAGAAGATTACGGGCAAGGATTTCGGCGATACCGCGATGGCCTGGCTCGGGTTTGACGCCACGCAGCCGCAAACCGCGATTGCCGCTGTCGACGTCACACCCAAGAAGATGCTGGCCACAACGCAGGATAGCGAAAAGCCCGCCAAGGTCGCCGACAACGCGCAGCCGGCTGCGAAGCAAGCCATGATCACGACGGCCACGCAGCCATCCTTGGCTCAGATCAAGCAAGGCGTGCCGGCGCAAACGATCGCCATGGATCCGCAAAGCGTCGCGGCGCTGACCCAGTCTATGCTGAACAACGGCATCGATTCCGATCTCGGCCTGCGTGCGGTCGCCGCGTATCAGAAGATGCTCGCCGACTCGAAAGTGGCTAACCAGCCGCCCGCGCAACTTCATTAGCAAACCTCGCGTCTCGCAAATAATTTCATGGAAATATGCCGGAACGCAGTCGTGTTCTGCGCTTTGTAGCGATGCGCGCTTTGGGGGCGAACGCGCATGGGGTCAACGCTTCAAAAAAGTGAGGCACGTCATGGCAACTCTTCCCTCCCCATTCCGCCGCACCGAAGTTCCCGTAAGACAAGGTGATGGCGACTTCCTGGGCTTGTGGCGCGAAATGGATCGGCTGTTCGACGATTTCACCCGCAGCACACTGGGCCGGGTGCCCATTCCGACCGAGTACGGGCTGCTCCAGCCCGTGGTCGATGTCAGCGAGACCGATAGGGGCCTGGAACTCAAGGCGGAGCTTCCCGGCATCGATCAAAAGGACATCGACATCGAACTTTCCGACGACATGCTCACGCTAAAAGCGGAGAAAAAGATCGAGCGTGAGGAAAAGGATGAAGCTCGGCAATATCATTTGTCGGAACGCTCCTATGGCACCTTCCTGCGGCGCTTCCGTCTTCCCTTCGAAGCCGAGGCGAGCAGAATCGAGGCGTCGTTCGACAAAGGTGTGCTGAAGATCTTTGCGCCGCGGTCGGCTGGTGCGCAGTCCAAGACCAAGAAGATCCAGCTGAGAACCACGCACTAGTTTCACCCACTAGTTGCGCCCACTAATTTCGATGTCCGAAAATGGCGCTGCCCACCCGCAGGTGGGTAGCGCCAAAGCGGATCGCGGTTTCGAAATCCGCCGACATGCCCATGCTGAGAAACGGCAAAGCATTCTCGTCCGCGATTTTCTTCAGCAGCGTGAAATGCAGCGCGGGATTTTCCGCTTCCGGCGGAATGCACATCAAGCCTTTCACCGGCAAACGCAGCTCATCGCGGCAGAGTCTGATGAAGGCGGGCGCCTGCAACGGCGTCACACCCGATTTCTGCGGTTCTTCGCCGGTATTCACCTGGATGAACAGCGTCGGCGCGCGGCCCGTCCTGTCGAGTTCGGCCTTCAGCGCGTGCGCAAGCTTGGGCCGGTCCAGGGAATGAATCGCATCGAACAATTCAACCGCTTCGCGCGTCTTGTTGCTCTGCAAGGGCCCAATGAGATGAAGTTCGATAGCGGGATATTCGCGCTTGAGTTCGGGCCATTTGGATTTGGCCTCCTGCACGCGATTCTCGCCAAATACGCGTTGGCCGGCCGTCAACACTGGCAAAATGTGATGCGGCTCGAAGGTCTTGGAAACGGCGATCAGGGTGATGGGAGATGCTGGCGCGATCGCTGCCTTTCGCGCGGCTTCGATGCGCGCGAGAATGGCGCCAAGCGCTTCGGCCGGATCGGCTGCAGATTGTGTGGAGGAGGACATAGTGGCCAGCGTTCTCGCGCGCAGGAAGCTAGCAAGGCTGGCCGCGTGTCTCAACGCGAAGAACGGCTATGCCGGCAAGCTTCCCTTTCTGGTGCTGATGAGCGACGACGAACGCCTTGCCGATCCGTACCGTTCGGCCCGCGCACTGCCCCGCGGCTGCATGGTGATCGTGCGGGCGCGCGATGCCGCGCGCCGCGCCGACATCGCAACCACGCTTCTGCATCATGCGCGCGATCTCATCGTGCTGATCGCGGACGACCCTGAACTTGCTCTGGCCGTCCGCGCAGACGGCGTGCATCTGCCGCAGGCGCGCGCCCGCGAAGCGTCGCATTGGCGGGCGCGCCATCCAGGTTGGCTCATCACCGCTTCAGCCCACTCCTTTGCGGGACTTCGTTTGGCAAGCGCGGCCGATGCCGTGTTCCTCTCCCCGGCGTTCCCCACCCGCAGCCACCCCGACCATCCCAGCCTTGGTGCAACGAGGCTGATGCTCATGGCGTCGCAGGCTCGCGTCCCCGTTTACGCTTTGGGGGGGATAGGAGCGGCGAATGCGGGCCGCTTGGCCGGTTCGAGGCTCGCGGGTCTGGCGGCGATTGACGGACTTTCGCTCGCTAACCTTGCTTAGCATTACGCATTGGCAATCCGCTCTTAACCTCTTCTATTGCTTCGACATATGGCCGCCGCCGGATCGTCATCCGCCGTTGCGTGCTGGCTTTGCGGCCAGTATAAGCGCGGCCCAGGGGACGCCTCGGCGCCTCGCGCCAAAATTCGGTCGGCATTCGGCAAGAGCCCGAGTTTAGAAGGATAAAGCGATCCCATGCGGGTAGTAGCCCTCACCATCTGTGCCTTGTTGCTCGTCGGTTGCGGTTCATCCGACGAGGACACCATCGACTCATCGGGCTCGACCGTCATCTCTTCCGACAGCAGCCGCATGACGCTGGGTGTGAACACCTACCTGTGGCACGCCACGCTCGACACGTTGTCCTTCATGCCGCTGGCTTCCGCCGATCCGTTCGGCGGCGTCGTCATCACCGACTGGTATTCGTCGCCGGAAAAGGCGGACGAGCGCATGAAGCTCACCGTCTATATTCTCGACCGGCGTTTGCGCGCCGACGGCATCCGCATCGCCGCCTTCCGCCAGACCAAAGCCGCGGACGGCGTGTGGGCTGACGCCCAGGTCAACCCGGACACCGCGACCAAGCTGGAAGACGCGATCCTGACACGCGCCCGCGAGCTTCGACTCGCAGCGGGAGACACTGGCGATTAATTTGACCTCACTGTAAGCCTCTTCACGCCACCGGCTTCAGTGAGCAGGTGGCGGCGAGAGGGACTTTCAGATGGCGCGCTACAACGCCAAGGAATCGGAGATGCGGTGGCAGGCGGAGTGGACCGCCCGCAAAACCTTCGTCACCTCCAACGATACCGCCAAGCCAAAATCCTACGTGCTGGAAATGTTTCCCTATCCATCGGGCAACATCCACATGGGGCATGCCCGCAACTACACGATGGGCGACGTGCTGGCGCGCTTCCGCCTAGCCCAGGGGTTCAACGTGCTTCATCCCATGGGGTGGGACGCCTTCGGTCTGCCGGCGGAAAACGCCGCGCGCGACAAGGGCATCAATCCGAGCGATTGGACCTACGCCAACATCGCGCAGATGCGCGAACAACTGAAACTGCTGGGGCTGGCGATCGACTGGAGCCGCGAGTTTGCCACTTGCGATCCCGCCTATTACCGCCATCAGCAGAAACTGTTCATCGATTTTCACAAGGCTGGCCTCGTCTATCGCGCCGAAGCCGACGTGAACTGGGATCCAGTCGATCAGACCGTGCTGGCCAACGAGCAGGTGATCGACGGCCGCGGCTGGCGTTCCGGCGCGCTGGTGGAGCGCAAGAAGCTGTCGCAGTGGTTCTTCAAGATTACGGCTTACAGCGACGAGCTGCTGAATGCGCTCGATCATTTGGAGCGTTGGCCGGAAAAAGTCCGGCTGATGCAGAAGAACTGGATCGGCCGCTCCGAAGGCTTGCGCTTTACATTCGATTTGTCGTCAAAAAATCTAGCGGGCAGCTCGAAACTGGAGACTTTTTCCACGCGGCCCGACACGCTGTTCGGCGCGAGCTTCGTCGCGCTATCGCCCGATCACCCGCTGACAACGGAGTTGGCCAAGAAGGACGCCAAGCTCGCCGCATTCGTCGAGGAATGCCATCATCTGGGTACGGCGGAAGGCGAAATAGAGAAGGCCGAAAAGCTCGGCTACGACACCGGCATCACCGCCGCGCATCCCTTCGATCCGAGCTGGAAATTGCCGGTCTATGTCGCGAACTTCGTGCTGATGGGTTACGGCACCGGCGCCATCTTCGGTTGCCCAGCGCACGATCAGCGCGACCTGGATTTCGCGCGCAAATACAAATTGCCGGTGTTGCCGGTGGTGGTGCCGGAAGGCAGCGATCCCAAGACGTTCGCCGTGGGCGATGAGGCCTATAACGGCCCAGGCAAACTTGCCAATTCGCGCTTCCTCGACGGTTTGGAGGTCGAGGCTGCTAAAGCGGAAGTGGCCAAACGGCTGGAAGCCGAGGGCCGCGGCGAGCGCGCGGTGAACTATCGCTTGCGCGATTGGCTGGCCTCGCGCCAGCGCGCCTGGGGCTGTCCCATTCCCATGGTTCATTGCGCTAAATGCGGCGTGGTGCCGGTCAAGGAATCCGATCTGCCCGTGAAATTGCCGGACGATCTAAACTTCAATGTGCACGGCAATCCGCTGGACCATCACCCCACCTGGAAGCATGTGAAGTGTCCCACCTGCGGCAGCGACGCGTGGCGCGAAACCGATACGCTGGACACCTTCGTGGATTCGTCCTGGTACTTCGCGCGCTTCTGCGATCCATTCACTCAAGAGCCGGTGAATCGCGACGCCGTGAACTATTGGTTGCCGGTCGATCAATATATCGGCGGCATCGAGCACGCGATTTTGCATCTGCTCTATGCGCGCTTCTTCATCCGCGCGATGAAGAAGTGTGGTTATATCAATTTGGATGAACCGTTCGCTGGGCTCTTCACGCAAGGCATGATCTGCCACGAAACCTATCGCGGTCAGAACGGCGATTGGCTGTTGCCGGAAGACGTCGAAAAGCGCGACGGCAAAGCCTATCTCAAAGGCACCAACACGCCGGTCGTCATCGGTCCATCCGAGAAGATGTCGAAATCCAGGAAGAACCTGCTCACGCCGAGCACGATCATCGACGTCTACGGCGCCGACACGATCCGCTGGTTCATGCTGTCCGACACGCCGCCGGAACGCGATATCGAATGGACCGACGAAGGCGCGGAGGGCTGCTGGCGCTTTGTGCAACGCATCTGGCGCCAGGTGACGGAAACCGAGAACCTGCCGCCGCCCGGTATTGCGATGAAGGCGGACGACGAAGTGGCGCTGGATATGCGCCGCGCCACACATCGCACTATCGCGGCCGTCACTGAAGATCTCGAAGCTCTGCGCTTCAACCGTGCGGTGGCGCGTATCTACGAATTGTCGAATGCGATCGGGGCGGCACCCGCGTCGCTCGACGGCGGCGTGCGCCGGGAAGCGCTGGAGACACTGGTGCTGATGATCGGCCCAATGATGCCGCATCTGGCGGAGAGCTGCTGGGAGGCTCTCGGCCACAAGACGCTGCTCGTCGATGCACCGTGGCCCAAAGCGGACCCGGCGCTGGTGCGCTCGGATACCCTCACCATCGGCGTTCAGGTGAACGGGAAATTGCGCGGTGAACTCTCCGTCGCCCGCGACGCCGACAGTAAAACCGTGGAAAAGGCGGCACTCGCGCTGGAGTCCGTCGCCCGCGCGCTGGAAGGAAAGACGCCGAAGCGTGTTATCGTGGTGGCTGGCCGGATCGTGAACATCGTCGTATGAAAAAGCGCGCCATCTCCATCGTATTGCTTGCGGGTCTTGCGCTGGCACTGTCGGCGTGCGGCTTTCGTCCGCTTTACGGCCGCTTTGGCGCCGATCCCGGCGCGCAGCAGATTTTCGCCTCGGTCTATGTCGAGCCCATCGATCTGGAACGCGTCGGTTACGACTTGCGCAACTCGATGATCGATCTGCTGGAAGCGCGTGCAACGCCCGAAAGCGCGACCTATCGCTTGCAGATTGCGCTCCAGGAAAAGCGCGAAGGCGCGGCGCTGCAGAACCAGGTCGTCGGCGGCCTCAATGAAACGACCATTACACGCTACAACTACACGCTCACCGCCAACTATACGCTCACCGACGCCAAAGGCACGCTCGTCACCAAGGGCGTGGAATCCACACTCTCCGCTTACGACGTGGTGAGTTCGCCGTATGCGACGCTGATCGCGCAACAGGACGCACAAAAGCGTGCCGCGGACGACATCGCCTATCGGCTGCGCACCGATCTCGGCGTGTTCTTTGCGCAGAAGACCGGCCCAAAGTGATCGCAGGGGCAAAATGATCGTCAAGCCTGCTGATGCCGAGCGCACCGTCGCGCATCCGCCCAAGGACATTCTCGCTTTTCTTTTTTTCGGCCCCGATGAGGGCTTGATCCGCGAACGCGCCGAGCGTGCGGCCAAGAGCGTCGTTCCCGATCTTTCCGATGCCTTTCGCGTTGCCGATCTCGACGATTCGGTCTTAAGCGGCGATCCGGCTCGCCTGGCCGATGAGGCGGCCGCCATTTCGATGCTAGGCGGGCGTCGCGTGGTACGCGTGCGCGGCGCGGGCAATACACTGTCCAAGACCTTTGAAGCCTTCTTCGACAATCCCAAAGGCGACGCGTTGATCGTGGTGGAAGCGGGCGATCTTGCGAAGAGTGCAAGTCTGCGCCGTGTGTTCGAAGAGGCCGACAACGCCGCCGCGATCGCCTGTTATCCGGACAATGACCGCGATCTGGCGACGGTGGTGCGCGACACGCTCAAGGCCGAAGGTCTCACGATTTCCGCCGAAGCCCTCGACGATGCCGTCGCGCGTCTCGGTTCCGATCGCGGCGTGACAAGGCGCGAGATCGAGAAACTCGCGCTCTACGCCAAGGACAAAGGCAAAGTTGCGCTGGAAGATGTGCGCGCGGTGATGGGCGACGAAGCCGAAGCGCGCGTCGATGAAGTCTGCGACGCCGCGGGCGAGGGCAACATCGCGCTGCTGGATACGGCGCTGGAAAGGTTGTGGTCGGAGGACATGTCGCCGATCGCGATCCTGCGCATTGCGATGGGCCATTTCCAGCGCCTTGCTCTGGCGAAAGTTGAAGCCGAACGCGGCGAGGGTATCGAAACCGCCATGCGCCGGCTGCGTCCGCCGGTCCACTTCATGCGCGCAACGTCGTTCAAGACTCAGGCGCGCAACTGGAGCGAAGCGCGGCTTGGCGAAGCGCTCGATCTGCTGCTGGAAGCCGAAGTGCTGTGCAAGACCACCGGCGTGCCGGCAGAGGCTGTTTGCGGACGCACCTTCTTCAATGTCGCAGCCATGGCAAGAAGACGCGAGTAGGGTTCTTCCTCCCCCGCAGAGCGGGGGAGGTGTCATCCGCGCAGCGCGTGATGACGGAAGGGGTATGAAAGAGCAAAAATGAAGTTCGAAGGTCAAGATACACGCACCCCCTCCGCCTCGCTCGCGAAGGGCTCGTTCGGCACCTACCCCGCTTTGCGGGGGAGGAAGCTTTCCTAATATCCCCCCATGCTCAAAGTCCGCATCATTCCCTGCCTCGACGTGAAAGACGGCCGTGTCGTCAAAGGCGTGAACTTCGTCAATTTGCGCGACGCGGGCGATCCCGTCGAGCAGGCGATCGTCTACGACCGCGCCGGCGCCGACGAACTTTGCTTTCTCGACATCACGGCCAGCCATGAAAAGCGCGGCATTCTGCTCGATGTCGTGCGCCGCACGGCGGAAGTCTGTTTCATGCCGCTTACCGTCGGCGGCGGCGTGCGCACGCTGGAAGATATTCGCGCGCTGTTGCTGGCGGGCGCCGACAAGGTTGCGATCAACACCGAAGCGGTGCGCCGTCCTGAGTTGGTGCGCGAAGCGGCCGAGAAATTCGGCAGTCAATGTATCGTCGCCGCCATCGACGCCAAACAAACGGCTCCCGGCCGTTTCGAGGTCTTCACCCATGGCGGGCGCAACCCCACTGGAATCGATGCCGTCGCCCATGCCAGGCGGCTCACCGAGTACGGTGCGGGCGAGATCCTGCTGACCTCCATGGACCGCGACGGAACCCGTTCCGGCTACGATTTGGCGCTGACCCGGGCGGTTTCGGACGCTGTTTCCGTACCGGTCATTGCCAGCGGCGGAGTGGGGTCTGTGGATGATCTTGTGGATGGAATTGTGGACGGTCATGCGAGCGCGGTTTTGGCCGCGTCGATATTTCATTTTGGCGAGGTAAGCATCGGAAAAGCCAAGGAAAAACTGGCTTCCGCGGGGCTTTTGGTGCGTTAAATTTTTAACCGCGATTGATGGCACTTCCGTTTCATGAATGAATGTCCGCCTCTCGAGTTTGGTGTGAGGAAAACGCCCGCGTTTCGGCGCGGCTTTGCAGCGACATGGGCCAGCAATTCGAATTCAAGTTGGATGAGCGCGATGTATCGCGTCCCAGGCGCTTTGAGGCGCTGCACGATCAGATGGCGCTGCCTGCCCTGATCGCAGCCGAAGCCGGTGCAGCGGCGCGCGCGCGTTCCAATCCGGTTCCGGTCAAGGCCCGACGCGCGATTCTGCCCAGAGACATCGCGGCCGAAGACGCATTCCGACTCACGCTGCTGCAATGCAAATGGCACATCGCTTCGAATGTCGCCGCTATTGTCGACGGGCATCAGGTCGAAGGCATCCATCAGATGCGGGTCGGCTTTCGCCGGTTGCGGGTGGCGCTGACGTCCTTCGGCGGCGACTTTCGCACGCCGGCCTTGGAAGCGTTGCGCGCCCGCGCCCAAAAGCTGTCGGAGAAACTGGGACCGGCGCGCGATCTCGACGTCTTTGTCGAGGAGCTGCTGGAGCCGGCGGCCCAGGCCAATGGCGCGATCGAAGCCTTCGATCTGCTGCGTCAGCGCGCGGGCGAAGCGCGGGTGACCGCGTGGAATTTCGCCGTGGCGCATGTGCTGAGCCCCGCCTTTGCGAGCTTCATGCATGATCTCGGCGATGCGCTCGACCGGCGTATCTGGTTCGAAGCGGCCGGCCGCGCTCATGCCAGCAAAGGCCATATGGCGTTCGAAATGCCGGCGAGCGAAATCGCCAAGCGCATGCTCGCGCATCGCTTGAAAGACGTGCGCAAGCGGGCCAAGAAGCTCAAGCATCTCTCCGACCAGAGGCGTCACAAGCTGCGTATTGCGCTCAAGAAGCTGCGCTACACGGCCGAATTTTTTGCGCCCCTTTATGACGAAGAAGACGTTGGAGAGTTTCTCAAGAAGATTTCCAATCTTCAGGACATTCTGGGCGCACTGAACGACGTGGCTGTGGCGCGCGATACGTTGCAGAAATTGACGGGCGACAACGACAGAACTCCCGCCGCCAATCGCGCCGCGCTCTCTTTTGCGGCAGGTGTCGTGTATGGCTGGCATCTGGATCGCGCGAGCCACATCTGGAAGAAGGCGCGCAAGCGCTGGAAACAGATGGAGCACACCGAGCCGTTCTGGCACAGCGACGCCATCCACTAGCACCCGCAACTCTCGATGCGTCGTCCTGTCGATCCCGCCAAGCGCGAAGACTATCCCGCCAACATTCAGGCGATCCTAAAGCGGCGCGCGCCGGCGGCCGTGTGGCTCAACCAGGACATTCTGCAGATCGACACCGATGAAGGCTGGTGCCGGATCGCCTACGATCTCGGCGAGGTGCATTTCAACCGCTTTGGCGCGCTGCATGGCGGATCCATCGCCTGCGTGATGGATGACGTGCTCTCGGTCGCGGCCGGCCTGGTCCTGCAATGGGGCGAGATCGCGCCGACGCTGGAAATGAAAGTGAGTTATCTCAACCAGGGCGGCGCGGGAAAACATTTCGCCGAAGCGCGCGTCATCAAGCGCGGGCGCACGGTGAATTTTCTGGAAGCCACGCTCGCGTCCGACGCGGGCAAGGTGGTTGCCACCGCGAGCGCGACCATCATGATCGCGCCGCTCAAAAAGAAAGAATCCGGGAACAAAGAAGCCTGAAGGCGGCCCACCCAACCCAGCCGCCTTCAGAAATCCTCGTCTTACTTCACCGCAGCTGCGACGGAGTTGAACGTCCCCGTCAGGTTCACACCGACAAGCTGAACCGCCGCTATGATGACAACGGCGATGCCGGCCGCGATCAGGCCGTATTCGATGGCTGTCGCACCCGATTCATTGGAGAGAAAGCGCTTCACAAGGTTCTTCATAGATATCTCCGGCTCAAAATCCTTGGTCAGCCACTGGTGACGAGCAATCGATCGACAACTGGTCGCCCAACGTCCCTGGCCCCGTGCCCAGGATTGAACAGGAAAAATATTGCCCGCCCTTTAACAGGGCCCCCCCGTATTTACGCATTCGGGAACTTTCTGCCGAAAGTTCCGGAATCGATAAAATTTTACGAAATCACGCGTCAAACGTGACAACGACGGGGACATGATCGGAAGGCTGTTTCCAACCGCGCGCGGCTTTGAGAATGTCGTGAGACGTCGCGGCACCCTTCAATGCTTGACTGACCCAGATGTGGTCGAGCCGGCGCCCGCGGTCCGAGGCCTTCCAATCCTGCGCGCGATAGCTCCACCACGAATAGATTTTCTCGTTTTCCGGCACGAAACTCCGCGTCACGTCGATCCAGTCGAATGCGGCTTTCACGTCGCCCAGAAGTCCGGTTTCCAACGGGGTGTGGCTGACGATGTCGAGCAGTTGCTTGTGGCTCCAGACGTCGTTTTCCAGCGGTGCCACATTCAGATCGCCCACCAAAACGACCGGCGCGCTCTTGCTGTCTTTGCGCTTTTCGAAACGTGCGGCCATTTCGCGCAGGAAATCCAATTTGTGGGCGAATTTCGGATTGGTCTTGGGATCGGGGATGTCGCCGCCGGCAGGCACATAGAAATTGTGCAGTTCGATCCCGTTTTCGAACACCGCCCGCATGTGCCGGCAGTCGTCCTTGCCGCAAAAACTCGAGGGCGCCGTTTCGCGGAAAGGCAGGCGCGAAAGCACGGCCACGCCGTGATAGCCCTTCTGGCCGTGGATCGCTTGATGGACGTATCCAAGCTTGGCGAAGGCCTCGGCGGGGAAGAGGTCGTTGATGACCTTGGTCTCCTGCAGGCACAGCACATCGGGCTGCTCGCACCTGAGCAGCTTCTGGACGAGGATTTGGCGCAGCCGGACCGAATTGATGTTCCAGGTGGCGATTTTCATCGGGCAAATTTCACGTTTGCGACCTTCATTTACCTTGCATGTCCCCCATGCGAACACGGCATCGTTTCGCATTGTAATATAATTACTCAATAATATCAAATAGTTACAGATACATCTTCACGAATATCAAATATTAAATACTGAATATTTCTAGAAGTATTCATTGAAACGACTCCGTCCAGCTCTATATCAACCCTGTCGGAACAGAGCATTCCGTCCGGTTCCGACCAGAGATTTGGACGGCCAAGGCGCAAGCCGAAGCCGCAAGCATAAGGAGAAGCAATCATGACCAACATTTCGTCCCACACCCCAGAGCGCTCCGGATTCGACAATGTGATCGTCGGCATTTTTACGGCCGCCGTCCTGATCCTCGCCGGGTTCTTGTCGCTCTCGCAGTTCGCGATTCTCTAATCGCGGACGGCTTCAAATTCAGGACGTGCCGGAAACAAGGCTCCCCCTAGCCGGCATGTCCTGAAGCGGCCAGCGGGCCTTCGGCGCTACCCCCAGTGAATCGAAGGACCCGATCTGGCTTCTCTCTACCCCCGCCCAGGCGATCATCGCGGCGTTGTCCGTGCAAAGCCCTGGCGGGGGTATTTTTGTCTGGAATCCTTCCTCTTCCGAAAGCGCGCTGAGCGCCGAGCGGATCGCGCTGTTGGCGGCAACGCCGCCCGCCACCACCAGAACGCGCTCCTGCACTTGGGGACAATCGCGCCGGAACATCGCCATCGCCGCACGCGTGCGGTTGGTGAGAATGTCGAGCACGGCGGATTGAAACGAAGCCGCCACATCGGGCTTGGAATCTTGCGAAAATTCCGCGCCGCGAACGATCTGGCGCACGGCTGTCTTCAATCCCGAAAATGAAAAATCCGCGCCCGCGCGGCCCGCCAATGGTCGCGGCAGAGCGAAGCGTTTGGCATTGCCGCTTTTGGCTAGCCTTTCGACGCTCGGCCCGCCGGGATAAGCAAGGCCCATCAATTTCGCGGTTTTGTCGAACGCCTCGCCCACCGCATCGTCGATGGTTGTCCCATATAATCTGAATCGGCCGATGCCTTCGACACCGAGCAATTGGCAATGTCCGCCGGAAATCAAAAGCAACAGGAAAGGAAATGCGACGCCATCGGTCAGCCGCGCGGTGAGTGCATGCGCTTCAAGATGATTGACGGCGATGAGCGGCTTGTTGCTTGCGAGCGCCAGCGCCTTGGCCGTCGTCAATCCCACCATCACCCCGCCGATCAAGCCTGGCCCGGCGGTTGCGGCGATGGCGTCGACTTCCTGAAGTGAAATTTTGGCTTCGCAAAGCGCGCGTTCCACGATCGCATCGAGCGCTTCGATATGGGCGCGCGCGGCGATCTCCGGCACGACGCCGCCATAGGGCGCGTGTTCTTCGAGTTGGCTGAGCACGATGTTGGACAGCACTTCGCCGGGCCCAGGCGCGCGCCCGCGCACCACGGACGCTGCCGTTTCGTCGCAGCTCGTTTCAAGGCCGAGAACCGTAAATTGGCGCACCGCTTCTGCCGCCGCATGCTAGTTTCCACCTGCCTCTAGCCCGAACGCGCCAATGCCGCAAAGCCCATCTTCCTCTCTTCGGATCGGCACGCGGGGCTCCAAGCTGGCCCGCTTCCAGGCCGAGCTCGTACAGAGGCTGCTCAAGGAAAATGCCGGCATTGCCTGCGAATTGGTGATTGTGAAGACCTCCGGCGACCGCATTCTGGATCGCCCGCTGGCGGATGCCGGCGGCAAAGGTCTTTTCACCAAGGAGCTGGAAGAAGCGCTGTTGCGCCAAGAAATCGATCTTGCCGTTCATTCGATGAAAGACGTGCCGGTGCAGATACCGGCCGGCCTGAAAATTGCGGCGCTGCTGCCGCGCGAAGACGCGCGCGACGCTTTCCTCAGCCCCAAGGCGAAGACGCTTCAGGACCTTTCCAAGGGCGCGGTCATCGGAACGAGTTCGGTGCGGCGTAAGGCGCAAGTCATGCGCGCGCGGCCCGATCTGGAAATCCGTTTGCTGCGCGGCAACGTCGATACGCGGCTGGCAAAGCTCGATGCCGGTACGTTCGATGCCATTCTGCTCGCCATGGCGGGGTTGAAACGCCTTGGCCTTGCGGCCCGCGTAACCTCGATCTTGCCGTTGGTTTCCTGGCTGCCCGCGCTCGCGCAAGGCGCCATCGGGATCGAAACGCGCGACGACAACGTCGCAAAACAAGTGGCGCCGTTGAACGACGAAACAACGGCGATCGCGCTTGCCTGCGAGCGCGCCTTCCAGGCATCGCTTGATGGCTCCTGCCGCACTTCGATCGGCGGTTACGCGAAAGTGGAAAAAGATCGGCTGATGTTCGAAGGCGAAGTGCTGGCGCCCGACGGCAGTGCATTTGCCGGCGAGAAAATCGATGTGCGCCTGTCCGGCGATTTTGTCGTGGAAGCGGCGCGCCTGGGCCGCGAGGCGGGGCTCACGCTGAAGCCGCGCGTCGCGCAATGGCTCGCGCTTTGATGCGCATTCTTGTCACCCGCCCCATCGAGGACGCCCCGCAAACGGCAAAGCGTTTGGAGAGCCTCGGTCATCAGGCAATCGTGGCGCCGTTGCTCGAAATTCGTTTCCGATCGGGTGGAGATATTTCGCTTCAGGGTGTTCAGGCGATATTGGCGACAAGCGCGAACGGCGTGCGCGCGCTTGCTTCGCGAACCACACATCGCGACGTCGCGGTTTTCGCCGTCGGCCCGCAAACATCGCAAGCTGCGCGCCAAGCCGGATTCAAGACCGTGAAATCGGCGCAGGGCGATGCCGGAGCGCTGGCCGAAGCCACGCTCAACTGGGCAAAACCGGACGGCGGCGACCTGCTTCATGCTGCGGCATCGAAGACCAAAGGCGATCTGGCGCGCACGCTTTGCGCTCACGGCTTTCAGGTCAGAACCGAGACGCTCTATGAGGCGGCACCCGTGTCGCGCCTGCCGCGGCTCGCGGCTCGCGCGCTGCAAGACAACGATGTCGACGCCGCATTGTTCTTCTCTCCGCGCACCGCATCCATTTTCGCAAAATGCGTCGAGGCGGCGGACCTGCGCGCGTCCTGCGCGCGAATCATCGCGGCCTGCATCAGCGAGGCCGCGGCCAAGGCGCTTCAACCGCTCAAGTTCCGTGAAATTCGCGTTGCGGCAAAACCCAATCAGGAAGCGGTCTTGGCGCTGATTGGTTAAGGCCAAGCCTTGTTGGAAATGGGCGTTGCTCTTATAGGTTTTTTGCCGCGGAAACCGCGGCTGGCGAAGGGCGTAAACATGGCCGATACCGATCCGGTGCCGGAGCGTTCTTTCAGCGCTCTGCCGCAGCTGGAAAACATGGATTCTCCCGCCGCGGAGCCGCGCGCCCGCCGCGGACTGTTGCCCGAGGGTGCCATCGGCATCTTCCTTCTCTCCTTGTTGGCGGCCGTCTTGGGCGGCACGCTTGCGGTCTATTGGCCCTCGCTGACGGGCACCCAGGATTCTTCGGCCAGCGGCGATCGTATCGCGGCGTTGGAAACGCGCGTCGATCAGTTGGCCGCGGGTCAGGCGCCGAAAGCCGCCGCCGCCACGTTCAACGATCTGCGCAAGGATTTGTCCGCGCTCTCCGATCGCGTCGATGCCGACGAAGCAAGGTTGATGGCGCTCGAAAAATCCGCCGGTGAAAGCGGCACGGTCGATTCGTCTTCGCTCAAGTCGAGCGTCGCCGACGTCGCCCAGCTCGCCGCGCGCGTTCAAAAACTGGAGCAAGGCGCCGCCAGGCTCTCGCCGGGACGGCTGGACGCGGACGACAAGGCGCTCAAGGATCTTGGCGCGCGCGCCCAAAGCCTGAACGATTCTCTGAGCAAGGTGGACATGCGGGTCGCGGAATTGGAAAAAACCGCGCCGCCAGCCGATCTTCCTCAGCAACTGGCCGGCTTCGCGTCGAAATCGGATAGCGCGGCTTTGGCCGTGCGGATGACGAAGCTGGAAAGCTCCAATTCCACCGAAGTGATGAAGCGTGCGGCGTCGGTGCTGGCGCTCGCCAATTTGATGCGCGTGTCGCAGGACGGCCAGCCCTTCTCTTCCGAGCTCGCCGCATTGAAGGCGTTGCTGCCGCAATCGTCCGAAGTGACCGATCTTTCCCACTATGCCAAACGCGGCGTTGCGACGCCGGCCGTGCTTGCCGAGCGCCTGACGCGAGACGCCGATTTCATTCTTGCTGCCGAGCGTGACGCCAAGGCGAAGAATTGGATGCAGCGTTTCCTCGCCAATCTTTCCAATCTCGTTTCGGTGCGCCAGGTCGGAAACGTCTCGGGCAACGGAACGCAAAGCCGTCTGGCGCGCGCTGAAGTCGCCGCCAAGTCCGGCGATCTCGCCCGCGCCGTTCAGGAAGTCGAAGCCCTGACGGGACCTGCAGGGAACGCCGCCAAGCCCTGGCTCGCCGCGGCCCATGCACGCCTCGCGGCGGATCGCGATACGTCGTCCTTGTCGCGGAAGATGATCGCGAGTTTGGCAGTGCCGCTTCCGCAACAGACGCCGGCGGGTCGCGTTCCATGATCCGTCTGCTTGCCATTCTGATCGGCGCCGCTCTGGTTGCGGCCGGCATTGCCTGGATCGCCGACCGGCAAGGCGAGCTTCTCTTCACCATCGACAATCTTGAAGTCCGCACCAGCGCCAGCGTCGCCATCGGGCTCGGCATTCTCGCAGCGTTTCTGATCGGTTTCGGTTCGCGCGTGATGGCGACGATTTTGGGCACGCCCGGTGCAGTGGGCCGCTGGACCAGCGCGCGCCGCATGCGCCGGGGACAGGAAGCACTCCAGCGCGGCCTGGTCGCGGCGGCTGCAGGCGATTCCCAATCCGCGCGCAAGGAAGCGGGAAAGGTTCACGCACTGCTCGGCTCGCCGCCGCTCGCCTTGCTGCTCACCGCCCAAGCCGCCCAGCTCGACGGCGACGAAACGGGACAGTCCGGCGCCTATCGCGCCATGCTCGAGCATCCCGAAACGGAGTTCCTGGGTCTGCGCGGCCTTTTCATGCAGGCGATGCGCCGGGACGATCATGGCGAAGCCATGAAGCTCGCCGCGCGCGCGCACGAACTCAAACCGCGCGCGGCATGGTCGGCGAATGCGCTGTTCGATCTTAAATCCGCCAATCGCGAATGGAGCGACGCAAAAGGCGTGTTGGAAGAATCCGCGCGCGCCAAGCTGATCGATCCGGGATTGCTGCGCCGCCGCCGCGCGGTGTTGCTGGCCGCCGAAGCGCTGGATTCCGAAGCGCGCGGTGACGGCAGTCACGCGCTCTCCACCGCGCTGGAAGCACTCGACCTTTCGCCGTCGCTGGCGCCCGCGGCCGCTCTCGCCGCGCGCAAGCTCGCCTCGCAGGGGCGCTCCTGGCGCGCACAGGACGTGATCGAAGCGGCGTGGTCGCAGTCGCCGCATCCCGATCTCGCCGCCACTTACGCCGTCATCAAGCCTGAAGAACCGGCCGACGCGCGCGCGCGCCGCCTGATCGGTCTTGCGCATTTGAATCGCGATCATTTCGAAAGCCGGATCCTGGAAGCCGAGCAGGCCGTCACTCTGATGAACTGGGCCGAAGCGCGCCGGTTGCTCGCGCCCATGGCCACCGGCTTCGCCAGTGCGCGGGTCTGCGCTTTGATGGCGGAAATCGAACAGGGCGAGCGTCACGACGCGACGGCCGCGCATGCCTGGCTGTCGCGCGCGGTGCGCGCGCCGCACGATGCGGAATGGCGCTGCAGCAATTGCAGCTGGAGTTCGCCGCAATGGAACGCCGTCTGCGGCAGCTGCGGTGCCTTCGATTCGCTTTCCTGGTCGTCGCCGGACGAAGAAACGCTGGAGAACATGCCGGGTGCTGCACTGGACGCGCGGCTCGGCATGGATTCCGCGGCGCACGTGTTCTTGCATGCCGACAGCGACGGCGAAGATAGTCGGGACGAACGTATGGCGCTCGAAAAGCCGTCGCCAAGAACGGCACCGAAAACGGAAGACGCGTTGGACGAGGGCGGTTTCGTCGTCCTGCCGCGGCCGCCGGACGATCCGGGGCCCGAGGGTGACGAATTCGAGCCCGCATCGGCGATCAGAGGTGGGGGAGTGTAATGCGGAAATTTCTTATCGGTCTCGTGGTTGTGCTCGCGGCGTTGGCGGGCGCCTTCTACTACTTCAGCGAGGCGGATATTCCGCGCGCGACGCTGGAAGCGAAATATGCGACGCCGCCGTCGCAGTTCGTGACGATCAGCTATCCACCTACAAGCGTGGCAGGGTCTGCAACGCTTGAACAGCCTCCTCCCGGTGCCTACGACACACGCGTGCACATCCGCGACGTCGGCCCCCGCGATGCGCCGGTGATCGTGCTGGTGCACGGCTCGAATGCCTCGCTGTTCACCTGGGAACCTTGGTCCAAGCGCCTCAGCGATACATTCCGTGTCGTTTCGCTCGATCTGCCCGGTCACGGGCTTACCGGCGCCGTGCCGTCGCACGACTATTCCCAGAAAGGCATGGTTGAATTCGTCAAGGCGGTGACCGACAAGCTCGGCATCAAGAAATTCGCCATCGCCGGCAATTCCATGGGCGGCGGCGTCGCCGCGCGTTTTGCCGAGACCTATCCGGATTCGCTGACGCATTTAATTCTGGTCGATGCCGGAGGCATGCCGAGCAAGCAAGGCGATCGCACTCCGCTGGCGTTTCAGATCGCGCGCATTCCGGTGCTGAACCAGATCGTGCTGCACATCACGCCGCGCTCGCTGGTGGTGGACGGCTTGAACAAAGCGATCATGCGCAAAGAGATCATTACCGACAAGATGATCGACATGTACTGGGATTTCGCCCTCATGGAAGGAACGCGCGCCGCGACGGGCGCGCGCTTCCAGCTTGCCTGGGATTGGTATGTCCGCGATCATGCCAAGGACATCAGAACACCGACGCTGATTCTCTGGGGCGATCAGGATGGATTGATTCCGGTCGAAGCCGCGCACGAATTCAACAAGGCGATTTCCGGCTCCAAGCTCATCATCTACAAAAATGTCGGACACATCCCGATGGAAGAAGTGGCCGATCAATCGGCCGCCGACGTGCGGGCGTTCTTGACGCCGGCAACGGACGATAAATCGTCGGGCTATTAGAAGTAGGATTCCGAAATTGCGCTTCACCTCCTCCTCGCGGGGAGGTGAAAGGCTCAGTTCGCTGTGTGGAGCGCGAACTCGCGCAGCTTCTCGCCCACACGCGGCATCAGCGCTTTCCAGTCACCGAAGGTTTCGGGGCTGAGAACTTTCGTTGCGCGATACCAGGGATAATGATCGGTGCCGAGCTGCGGCCAGGTGCGGCCGGCCGTGAGAAACCACACTTCGGCGCCGACGCTGGCAGCCGTCGCGGCCGCCGCGGTCGGCGCGGAAACCACCAGGTCCAATGTCGCCGACAAAGCCGCGGCGCCATCGATGTCGTTTTTCAGATCAAGGTCGTCGAACACGTGGATGTTCACGCCGTGCAAGGTTGAAGCGCGCGCCAACTCGTCTTTGCAATCGCCATACTGAAGATTGACGAAGGTGACGCCGGGTGTCTTCAGGATCGGCCCCCAGGTATCGAGCGGGCTGTAATATTTCGAGCGCTTGGCGCCCAGCATCATGGAGCGCCAGCAGACGCCGACCAGCGGTCCGCTACCCAGCGCTTCCAAGCGCTTGCGGAATTCGGTGACGCGGGCGGGATCAGGCGTCAGAAACGCAACCTTCGGAAAGTCTTCCACGCGTTTGCGATAGAATTGCAACGCGGTGCCCATCGGTGCGTAGAAGTCGGGCTCGCCGTTTTCCATCGCCCAGGGAATGAAGCGCAATTCCTTCGCGCCATCGGGATCAAGCAGCTTGCGGTCGTCATAGGCGCCGACTTGCGCATTCGGATAAGAGCGCTGAAACAGCGGCACGAGGCGCGGATCGACGGCGATCTGAACCTTGCCCGTCTCTCCAACGGCGTTCGTCAGATCGGGTAGGATGTTGGCGAACATGAATTCATCGCCCAGCCCCTGCTCGCCTACGATAAGAATGCGTTTTCCCGTGAGCGGCTCGCCTTTCCACAGCGGGGCGTTCGTCATGTGATGGACGTAGGCGCGGAAACGTTCGGTATTGCGGATTTCGTATTCGCGGAATCCCTCTTCGAGCCGGCCCATGCCGATCAGGCAGACGCTGCGCGAATGGCGGCTTTCTCGTTGTTCGGCCTCATCGACGCTGCGCGCGAGCGAATTTTCATAAGCCTCGAGCGCGTCACCGAGGCGGCCCAGATGGGAGTAAGCGTAACCCAGATTGTGATAGGGGCGCGCGAAATCCGGCGCCAGACGCACGGCCTCCTCATAGAAGGCAAGGCTTTCATCGACCCGGCCTTCTTCGGCCAAGACGGTTGCCAGCGAATTCCACAGAATCGATTCCATCGGCATGCGATAGATGGCGGCACGCAGCGTTTCGATCGCGGTATCGGGATTGCCAAGATCGGATTGCACGCTGCCTAAATTGTTGTAGCCGAGCGGGGACTCCGGACAGGCCTGGATATAGAGCTGAAACATTTTTTCGGCGCCGGCCGTCAGGCCTTGATTCCACGCCGTCAAACCGAGATTGAGCAGCAGTTCCGGATCGTTGGGGTCGAGTTGAAACGAACGCTCATAGGTCACCAGCGCCTTGTGCAGATGGCCCATGCGCTCGAGCGCCATGGCGAGCACGTGAAAGGCTTGCGCGTTGGTGTCGTCGACTTCGGTGGCAGAAAGCGCAAGCTGGCCCGCGCGCACGATCTTGCCGCGGCGAAAGGCCTTGATGGCGCGGCGCAGATGACCGTTCGATTTGCGCCGGGCAAGCGCCGCGTCGATTTCCTCGACGAGGGCTTCCAGCTTGCTCAGCGTCTCTTGGTGAGCGCCTACGCCCGCGGTCAGATCGAGACCGGGAGCGACTGCTGCTTGCGCCATGGATGTCTTGCTCCTTCAACAGCAGGCATCTGACGCGAAACACGCTTAATCTTGGGTGAATGCGACGCGTAAAGCAGCAAGGTTTTTGTTAAACATTCCGCGCTAGCGTGAGCTCCGATGAAAGACGGGTGAGACGGAAAGTAACCGTCTGGTAACCAATTTCACCCGCCGATTTCACTGGGAGGATTTCACAATGCCGCTGAAACTGTCGCTGAAACCGAGCGAGAAGTTCGTGCTTAACGGCGCAGTTTTGACCAACGGCGACAAGCGCACCAGCCTTGTCATCCAGAACAAGGCTTGCGTGCTGCGCGAAAAGGACATCATGCAGCCGGAAGACGCGTCGACACCCGCGCGCCGCATCTATTTCCCGATCATGATGATGTATCTCGATTCCGAAGGCTGCGAACAATACTACAACGATTTCGCGCTTCGGATGACCGAATTCATGGGTGCGATCTCCAATCGCGGCGCTCTGGCGACGTGCATGGAAATCAGCAAGGACGTCATGAGCGGCGCCTATTACAGGGCGCTCATGAACTGCAAAAAACTTTTCGAGTTTGAACAGGAGCGACTGAGGTATGGCCCATCAAGCGTATCGCAACACGCAGCGAATTACTGAAGACGCCAGAGACACTGAATACCGGCTGTTCGGTCAGGTGACCGGAGCGTTGATTGACGCCCAGCAGAAGGGCACCACCGGCGGTCCGCTGGTGGAAGCCATCGATTGGAATCGCCGGCTGTGGCGCACGCTTGCCGTGGATTGCATGGACGAGCGCAACAAGTTGCCGGAAACTGTGCGCGCGCAAATCGTTTCGCTCTCGCTCTGGGTGACGCGCTATTCCAAGGAAGTCACCCGCCAGGGGGCTTCGGTCGATCCTCTGATCGAAATCAACCGCACCATCATGGAAGGCCTGCGCGGCGCCGCCTGACATTTCTTTTTTTGGCTAAAGACCAAGGGGTTATGAAATGCCGGCCGGCAACGGTCGGCATTTTGTTTTTAGCGCGCGCCCTTACGCTTCTGCCGATGGGCAGAAAATGCCGCCGCTGCACGCCGCTTAAGACTAGATAAACTCAACAAAACCAACATGTTATAGGAACGTCAACGAGCGTTCCGATGGCACGGCTGTTGCGGACTTGGGTGCGGGGCATTGGGCCCCGGGCGGGCAGAACGCCGCCAGAGCACCAGAACGGAGAACAAGCATGCTTAGCGTCAATACAAACTACGGTGCGATGGTCGCGCTGCAGAGTCTGAACGATACCGAGTCCCAGCTTCAGAAGACGCAGAACGCCATCAACACCGGCCTGAAAGTCGCGACCGCCAAAGACGACGGCGCGGTTTACGCGATCGCGCAGAACATGCGCGGCAACGTGGCGGGCTACAGCTCTGTTACCGAGAGCCTCAACCGCGGCATTTCCTCGATCGACGTCGCCCTTTCCGCAGGGCAGTCGGTTTCGGATCTGTTGATTGAAATGAAGCAGAAGGCACTCTCCGCCTCCGACCTCTCGTTGGATACGGCGAGCCGTCAGGCCCTCAACGAGGATTTCAAGGCACTGCGCGATCAGATCGCCACGATCGTGACCAACGCAGTGTTCAACAACTACAACCTCGTGAATGGCTCGACGACCAAGATCACCGCTCTGGCATCTTCGGATGGCTCGCGGCGCATCACGGTGAACGCGGAAAAAATGACGTTGTCGGGATCGATCGTCACGATCAAGACCACGTCGACGATCTCGACGCAGGCCAAGGCGTCGGCGATGATCGCCACGATCCAGACCTCCATGACCAACGTCAACAGCGCGCTTGCGCGTCTGTCGTCGGGGGCCAAGAAGTACTCGATCCAGGCCGACTTCGTGCAGAAGCTTGCCGACACGCTGACAGCGGGCATCGGCAACCTCGTAGATGCGAACATGGCAACGGAAAGCGCGAAACTTCAGTCCTTGCAGGTCAAGCAGCAGCTCGGCGTGCAGGCTCTGTCGATCGCCAATCAGTCGCCGCAGGTCATTCTTTCGCTCTTCCACTAATCTTGGCTATTCCTGGGGAAAAATTGGGGTTCGAGCGGCGCGGGGGCTCTCCTGCGCCGCTCTCGTTTTGAGCGGAACTACCACCCTCCCTTGGGAGGGTCGAATTTGTGAAGCAAATTCGGGGATGATGCCGAAGGAGATATCTCGTCCTGATCCTCCCCGTAAAATCCACTCGCGGACGCTCGCGAATTTTTCGACCCTCCCAAGGGAGGGTGGAAATTTCTGCCTAGAACATCCGGCAAAAAATTCCCACCTCCGGCAAGAGCTGCCGGGCAAATTCGGCGCGCTGCAGTTTCGCGCTAGGCAAGATTTCCAACCTCGATCCCGAAAATGAAAGTTAGCCAACGGTAAAAACACCTCCGGCACGGCGGTTGCCTTGAGCAGTGCGGGGCAAAACGCCCCAAGAGCAAAATGCTCATCAACGTAAGCCAGAACGGAGGCATTAATGCTTAGCGTCAATACGAACGTCGGCGCCATGATCGCGCTGCAAAACCTCAGCAACACAGAAGCCAGCCTGCAGAAGACCCAAAACGCCATCAACACCGGTTTGAAGGTCTCTTCAGCGAAAGACAATGGCGCCGTGTACGCCATTGCGCAAAACATGCGCGGCAACGTGGCGGCGTATGAATCGGTCACCGACAGCTTGAACCGCGGCATCTCGTCCGTGGACGTGGCTCTCTCGGCCGGCCAGTCGATCTCCGATCTGCTGATCGAAATGAAGCAGAAGGCGCTGTCCGCGTCCGACACTTCTCTCGACACCGCCAGCCGCAACGCTCTGAACGAAGACTTCAAAGCTCTTCGCGATCAGATCTCAACGGTCGTGCAGAATGCCGTCTTCAACGGCTTCAACCTGATCGACGGTTCTACGACCAAGATCACGGCGCTTGCGTCCACCGACGGTTCGCGCCGCATCACGGTCAACGCCGAAAAGATGAAGTTGTCCGGTTCGGTCGTGACGGTGAAGACCACGAGCACGATTTCAACCTCGACGAAGGCGTCCACCATGGTCGCCACGATCCAGAGCTCGCTCACCAACGTGAACGCCGCTCTGGCGCGTCTGTCTTCGGGTGCGAAGAAGTACTCGATCCAGGTCGACTTCGTGCAGAAGCTGTCGGACACGTTGTCCGCCGGCATCGGCAATCTCGTCGACGCCAACATGGCCCAGGAAAGCGCCCGGCTCCAGTCGCTGCAAGTCAAGCAGCAGTTGGGCGTTCAGGCGTTGTCGATCGCCAATTCGGCGCCGTCGATCACGCTCTCGCTCTTCCGGTAAGCACTGATGTGACGGGCCTGGCTAAGGGGAAACCTTTGGGGGGAACAGGCCCGTCACAGCTTTCCGGTTGGCGTGGGCGGCTTCATAGCCGGCTGCGCCCCGGGGCGTCGTGGCGGTGGGTTTTCTGAATACCAAAAAAATGCGGATCGTGCCGGATCATGGTCGATAAAGTCTCAATCGCGAGCAATACGCGGAAGACCAAGTCGGTCGAGGTCCGGCGCGATGCCGCTTCACCCTCGCCGTTTGCACAACCGGCGCGCACGTCGTCGGAGTTGCGGCTTGAAGTCGAGCACGACAAGCAAACCGGGGCCGTCGTCTACAATATCGTCAACGCCAGGACCGGTGCCTTGGTCGGGCAGTGGTCGGCAGGTCAGATGGCTGCGCTGAGCGAATACATTCGCAAGCAGCAGCTAACGCTCTTCGACCAATCGGTTTGAATTTTTTGGCTGACTCTTGCGGAGGCGATTCCAACCCTCCCTCAGGGGGAGGGTCGAACAACCTCCGCGTCTCCGCGTGAGATTTTTTTGGAAACCTCTAGAACCCCAGGTGACGCTTGAGCGCGTCGACCACGATCTCCACGTCGCTTTGCGTCATCGCGGCATAAAGCGGCAAGCTGAGCGCGCGCGAATAGTAGCGGTCCGCGCCGGGCAGGCTGAGCGCGCCGTAGCGCTGTGCGTAATAGGGCTGGCGATGTACCGGGTAGTAGTGCACCTGCGTTCCGATCCCGTCCTGCGCCAGCGCTTTCATCAGCTGCGCGCGGGTGATGCCGGCGGTTTCGAAGTCGATGCGGGCCGCATAGAGATGCCACGCCGGCAGGCAAGGGCGCGTGCGCGCGGTGGGCCGCACGATGGGTGCGAGTTCTGCCAGCAGGGAATCATAAGTCGCCGCGAGGCTGCGCCGGCGGGCGATGAAGCGGCCGAGCTTGCCGAGCTGCGACAGACCGAGCGCGCACTGAATATCGTTGGCGCGCCAATTGAATTCCGGGGCGACGCATTCGTAATACCAGGGGTTCGGCGTGCCGTCGTTGTCGAATGCATCGCCGCCGTTTTCGAAATCCGACGGATCTCGCGTCATGCCGTGATTGCGCGCGCGCAGCAGGCGTTTGGCCAGATCGGAATCGTTCGCCGTGACCGCGCCGCCTTCGCCCATGGCGATGGCTTTGACGGGGTGAAAGGAAAACACACTCAAATCGGCAAACGTATTGCCTCCGACCTGGCTCACGGTGCCGTCCTGCGCCACGTAACCGGTGCCGAGCGCGTGGCAGGAATCATCCACGATCTTGGCGCCATGGGCGCGCGCCGTGGCGGCAATTCCTTCGAGGTCGCCGCATTGCCCGTTCAAGTGCACGTTGAATACCGCGGCGGCGCTGCCCGCGCGGACGAAAGCCTTTTCAAGATCATCGGGCCGCATCAAACCGGTTTCGCCGTCGACATCGGCGAACACGATCTCGGCGCCGTTCATATGCGGCGCGCTGGCGGTGGCGAGAAAGGTGACGGCGGGAACGATGACGGTCGTGCCGGGTCCAAGATCGAGCACGCGCGCCGCCATGTGCAGCGCCGCCGTGCCGTTGGCGCAGACCGCGGCATGCTTGGCGCCAACCGTCTTGGCCAGTGCGGTTTCGAAGCGGGCGACGTAGGGACCCGTCGTCAAAAGATCACCGCGCATGGCTTCGGCTACGGCGGCAATATCGTCTTCGTCGATGACCTGGCGGCCATAGGGAAGAAAGGCGTTTCGCTTCAGCGGCGCCTCGGCCTTCAACGCGCGATGGCTCATGGGGCGAGAGCTCAGGAGAAGCTTTGTGCCAGCAGCATCTGCAAGCCGCGGGCGTCGAGCTGTTCGGGATTGTTGTCGCTGGAATAAGCGAAGCCTTCGGGAACCGGCTTGGCGCCGCGTCGGATATAGGCTTCTCGCGCGGCCGCAGCGAAGCTGGCGAGGATCACGAAGCGGTCTTCGATTTCGACGGTCCAGCGCGAATCGTCGGCCGGAATCATGGTCTCGTGCAGCTTCTCGCCCGGACGGATGCCGACAATCTTCTTGCCGAGTTTGGGTCCGAGCAAAGCGGCGAGATCGCAAATCGTCGTAGAAGCGATCTTGGGCACGAAGATTTCGCCGCCGCAGGTCATCTCCATGCTGGAAAGCACGAAGTTCACCCCTTGCGTCAGGGTGATCCAGAACCGCGTCATGCGCTCGTCGGTGATGGGAAGCGTTTCGGCGCCTTCGGCGACAAGCTTGCGGAAGAAGGGGACGACCGAGCCGCGCGAGCCGAACACATTGCCGTAGCGCACGACCGAAAACTTGGTACCGTCGGCGCCGGAAAGATTGTTGGCGGCGACGAAGATCTTATCGGAAGCGAGCTTGGAGGCACCGTAGAGGTTGACCGGGTTGGCCGCTTTGTCGGTGGAAAGCGCCACGACCTTGCGCACATTGCGGCGGAGCGCGGCGCAGACCACGTTTTCCGCTCCGAACACGTTGGTGCGAATGCATTCGAAAGGATTGTATTCGGCGGTCGGAACCTGCTTCAGCGCAGCGGCGTGGATCACATAATCGATGTCGCGCATCGCAAGCTCGAGGCGGTCGCGGTCGCGCACGTCGCCGATGAAGTAGCGCATGAAGGGATGCTGTTCGATCGGGAAGATCTGCTGCATCTCATACTGCTTGAGTTCGTCGCGGCTGAAGATCACCAGCCGGCGCGGCTTGTAATTCTCGATGACAGTCTTGACGAAATGTTTGCCGAACGAACCCGTGCCGCCGGTGACGAGCACGGCCTTGTCGTTCAGATCGAGCCAGGGTTGGGTGAAATCTCGCAAGTTCGTCGCGATCGGTGCGACATTGCTGCGCGCATTGCTGGCACGTTCGTGACGCTCGGTGGTCTGCGGCAGATAAATTTTTGCAGCGCGTTGCGCCATGCTCTGTGCCCCTCGAATCTGGGGTTCATAGTTACAGAACGTCGTTAATGATCGGTGGATTTGGCCGCGGCGGAGATACCAAACCGGAAGCGGCGAGCGCCGTCGCAATAGGGCGCGGGCTTGCGCGTTTCGTCGAGTTCCAAAGCGGAGAGCATCAACTGGCAGAACAGGCTGCCGCCGATGCGTTTGTGCGTCAGGAGGCCCAGCAGCGGCGCCGTCTTGCGGTCCACGTCGACGCGAACACGAGTCTTGGTGTCGCCCAGCTCGGCCCAACCTTCCGTCATTCCAAGGCCGAAGGAGGAAGAGACGAGAAACGACACCGGCGCGCCGTGCTCGACCGTCGCGCCGTTAAGCGAAAAGGTTTCCGCTTCCTTACCGCCATTGTGCGTCGTTAAGGAAAGCTTCGTCCACTCGAAGGCGTCGGGCAGCAGCGTGATGTGTCCGAGACGCAAACTGCCGCGTCCCCAATCCTGCCAATGAAAGACGATGTCGAATTCGACGCGCGGCGCGTTTGCCAGAAAGCGCAACGTCTTTTCGATCGGGCCTTTGGCCGTTTCGATTTTGGCGCAGGCGACCACATCGCCATTGGCTTCCGTCCAAACCCGCGCCTCGCACCATTCCAGATCGGTGATCTTGTGCTCGCCCGGTGCTTCGAAGACGCAGTCGCCGGTATACCAGTCGGCCTGCAGCGCGATGTCGTCGAAATGCCCGTGCGGCAAGCCGCCGACGGCCGCCTGCTCATGACCCGCAAAGCGCAAACTCTCAATCGCCAGCCCGCGACGCCGATCGAGGCGCGCAGAAAGCGTAGGGGTTTCTACAAGAATGAAACGCTCTCCCTCGCCCCCGCAGGGGGAGAGGGCGGGGTGAGGGGGTGGTGACGGAGAAGGCGCAATACAAAAGCGAGCCTCCGCCGCTTTCAGTTGTTCGCAAAACTTTGCCCACCGCTTCTGCGTGATATGCGTGCGGAAATCGCTGGCCCACAATCCGCACAACTCTTTCCAGGCCCCGCTGCCGGCATTGCTGGCAGCGAGCGCTTCATAGATCCGCTGACACGCCGCATTGACGGCGATGTCGTCGCGGCCGGTGACCGCCCAGCGCGAGAGATTGTATTTGCGCTGCTTCTTGACCGGCACGGGGCATTCAGCCGATTGCAGATGCAGCGCCTGGTCGGCATCGGCAAGCCCGTTCAATTCCAGGGCTTCGCTGGGAAGCATCAGCCTCATGTTCGCTTCGTTGCGCAAAGCGGCAAAGGCTTCGTTCAGCCGCTTCCATTCGCTGCTATCCGATAGCGTTTCCTCGGTGCGATAGCGCCCAGGACGAAAATCGAAGATCTCGCCGTCGCTGGCGTAGACGCAAAGCGCGCGCGCATCGCGCCCGCGCCGCGAACGGGTGTGTTCGAGATATTCCTCCAGCGCGATGTCGCCATGAACGAAGCGCTGCAATTTCTGGAACGCGACCGTGCTGGTCCACAGAAGGCCGATCGACTCGCCGCTCACCCCCTTGGCGCGCTGCGGAAGATAGCGTGTTTCACTCGGCCATTCCGGATGTTGCACGCCCGGATTGTCCCAATCCATCAGCACCGCCCGGTAGCCGGCGTCGCGATAGAGTTCGACCAGACCGGCCGAATAGGCCTGCTCGTTGACCAGCGCCAGGGTTGGTTTGGCGCGCAGGAGACGTTGATAGATCTCGTTGCCGATCTTGAGATTTTCCTCTGTCACCCGCGCCGGCACCAGCGGCCCGATGATCTGCGCATAGCCCGAGCCGATGAGTTCGACGCGCCCGCGCGCAATCAGCGAGCGCAAGCGTCCGATCCATTCGGGATCGCGAGCCAAGATTTCCTCCAGCGTGAAGCCGGTGGCTTCGATGCCGATGGGGCCGTGCTTGCAGGCGAGATCCAAAAGCGGCCAATAGCAGCGCTTGATCACCTCGCCGCGTTGTTCCTCCTCGATGGAGGAGAACGCGAGATTGAGATGGAACGCGGCGTAGAGATGCAGCGTACCGCCCGCGGCGATTGCCTCACGTTGAAGAAATGGCGCGTTCATGCGGTTTTGATACGCAGTTGCGCGAGTGCGTCGTTCGCCGCCTTCAGCGCCGCTTCGCGCGAAGTCCCGGTCGTCAAAACCATCGCGGCCGAGGGGCGTTTGTCGCCGGCGGGCGGAATCACGTCGCCCGGTTTCGCGGTGACGACCACTTCGGCCACACCCGGCACGGCACGCGCTTCTTCGGCGCCTTCCACCGAAACCACCCGGCCCGGATCCGGAAAAGCGTAGCGCTGGATGACCGGTGTGAAGCTCTTCGGTTCGAGTTCGTCGGCCTGAACCGTTTCGCCCAGGGCCACCTTCAGAGCCGCGCCGATGAAATCGACGCCGGTGTTGAGCGGGATCTCCCGCGTGCAGAAAAAGCCGCCGGAGAGCCGTGCCGCCAGTTCGATTACATAGGGCTCGCCGTTGTGTACGACGATGTCGCCTTTGACGGTGCCGTTGGTCACGCCCAGCGCCGCCGCCGCGCGCGCCACCACGTCGCGCACTTTTGCCTGGGTTTCTTGTGGAAGATGGCTCGGCAGATCGCCGCCGTTCTCGATGAAAAACGGAGCGTAGCGTTCGAGATATTCGTAGTTGCGGTCGGAGAAGCCAGGCGTGAAGCATTCTCCATTGACCACAATGGATTCCGTCGAAACCTGGGGACCGTCGAGGTACTGCTCGACCATCACGCGCTCAGTGGGCGAATGCGATCTGGCGAGCGCGAAGGCGGCATCCAGATCTGTGACCTGCGCCACACGCTGCACGCCGCGCGAGCCGCGGCTGTCGACGGGTTTGATGACGAGATCGCGGCCGCGTTCGATGGCGAAACGGGAAAGCGCCTGCGGTGTCGGCACGGAGGCGAACCACGGCACGGGCACCTGGCATTCGGCAAAGCGCCGTTTCATTGCGAGCTTGTCGCAGGCGATGCGCGCGCTTTGCGGCGAGATGCCGGGAAGCCCCAGGCGCGCGGCGACGGTCGCGGTGGTGATGGGAGCATCGGCGGCCACGCAGATCACGCCGTCGATCTTTCGGATCTTGCGGCTGAAGCGTTCGGCGGCGGCCGCAGTTTCCTCGGGTCCGTAGACGTCCGCGATCAAACAGGAATCGGCAAAGGCAAATCCCGGCGCGTCGGGAGCACGGTCGGAGACGACGACATAGAACCCCATCTCCTTGGCGCGTTTGGCGGCGTCGGCGGCTTCAATCCCACCCGAAACGATGAGGATCGTCTTCATCAGAAGTAGAGCCCGCCGTTCACATTCAACGTCTGCGCCGTGATGTAGGAGGAGGCATCCGAAGCCAGGAACACGACCGCATCGGCCACTTCGTTCTGCGCCCCCAGGCGTTTGAGCAGAATGCTTTCGGCCGTTTTCTGCACGCTTGCCGCCGCCATGCCGGCCGTGGCCATCTCGGACGCGATCAAGCCGGCCGCGACGACATTGGAGCGCACGCCAAATGGCGCGCCGAAGCGAGCGATGACCTGCGCTAGTGAAATCAATCCCGCTTTCGAGGCCGCGTAGTGCGCCGTACGAGGGCCGCCATATTGGCCGCTGACCGAGCCGATATGCACGATGCTGCCGCCGTTTGCTTCCTTCAGCAGCGGCAGAAACACCTGCGCGCAGACGAACGGACCTTTGAGGTTGGTTGAAAGAATCCAGTCCCAATCGGCATCCGTCACCTGATCGAAATCTGTCGGCTTGTTGATGCCGGCATTGTTCACCAGGACCGAAATCGGCCCCAGCGAGCCGCGCGCGTCACGCGCGGCAGCTTCGACGCTGGTGCGGTCGGCGACGTCCATTTGCAGCGCGACGGCCTTGCGGCCCAGCTTTTCGATGGCGCGCACGACCGCATCGGCCTCTGCCCGCTTCTCGCGGTAGGTGAGCGCGACATTGGCGCCGGCCTCTGCAAGTCCAAGCGCAATAGCGCGGCCGATGCCGCGGCTGCCGCCTGTGACGACTGCGTTTTTTCCTGCAAGAGAGAAACGAGACATTATTTCCTCTTCCGCGCGATTGCGCGCTTGGCAGCCGAGGCGATGTGCGGCGCGGTCAAGCCGTAGACCGTCGCCAATTCTTCCGGTTCGCCCGAGGCGCCGAACACGTCCTTCATGCCGATGAATTCGATGGGGCAGGGTACCGTCGCAGCGAGCGCTTCGGCCACGGCCCCGCCAAGCCCGCCGTGAATATTGTGGTCTTCCGCTGTCACGAGGGCGCCGGTTTCTTCGGCGCAGCGCGTCAGCAACTCGGTGTCGATCGGCTTGATGGTCGCCATGTTGACGACGCGCGCTCTGATCCCTTCGCCCGCAAGCTTTTGTGCCGCTTCCAGCGCGCGGGCGACTTCGACGCCGCACGCGACAATGGTCACGTCGCTGCCATCGCGCACGATCTGGCCTTTGCCGATCTTGAAGGTGTGATCTTCGCCGAAGAGACGCCGCGACGGGCTTCTGCCCGTTCGCATATAGACGGGACCCTCGAATTCAAGGATCGCGCGTGTGGCAAGCGCGGTTTCCACAGGATCGGCGGGCGAGATCACCGTCATGCCGGGAATGGCGCGAAACGCGGCGATGTCTTCCAGCGCCTGCGCCGAGCCGCCGTCCGGGCCGACGTCCAATCCGGGATGGCTGGCGACGATCTTCGCGTTACGTCTGGTGTAAGCCAGCGAAAGCCGCGCCTGTTCGACAGCGCGCAGGCAGAATACCGCAAAGGTCGTCACGACGGGGATGAGCCCCACCGCTGCCAAACCGCCTGCCGCCGCCATCATGTTCTGCTCGGCGATGCCGAATTGCAGGAAGCGCTTGGGATGACTTTTGCGAAAATGATGCACGCCGGTGCCGCCTGCAATATCCGCATCGAGCACGACGAGCTTGGGAAATTCGTCGGCCAGCGCCGAGAGCGCCTTGCCGAAAGCTTCGCGCAGGGAATCCCCGCTTGTGCCGATCAGCGCGGGTGCTGCTTCATTGGCCATCGAGAAGCTCCCGGATTTCGCTGTGCTCGGCGCCGAGCGAGATGAGCGCCTCCTCGGCCTGTTCGCGCGTCAGTTTCACGCTGCCATGCCATTGCGGCACGTTTTCCATGGTGGGCACGCCTTTGCCCTTGATCGTGTGCGCGATGATCATCGAAGGGCGGCCATGCGTGGCAGACGCGCGGCGGAAGGTCTTGAGAATTTCCGCAATGTCGTGTCCGTCGATTTCGGCGACCGCCCAGTCGAAGGCGCGGAATTTTGCCGCCAGGGGTTCGAGCCGCATGATGTTGTCGTTGCGGTCGTCGCTCTGCAGCTTGTTGTAGTCGATAATGGCGCAAAGGTTGTCCAGCTTGTGATGGGCGCCGCACATGGCTGCTTCCCACACTTCGCCTTCCTGCAGTTCGCCGTCGCCCAGCATCGCGTAGACGCGTGCGCTCTTGTTTTGCAGCTTCAATCCCATCGCCATGCCGATGGCGACGGAAACCCCCTGCCCCAGCGAACCGGTGCTGGTTTCAACCCAGGGCAGATCGAGCACATGGGGATGGCCCTGGAACGGGCTTCCCAGTTTGCGCAGGCGCAAGGAATCTTTCTTGCCGCAGAAGCCGTATTGCGCGCCCACGGCGTAGAGCGCGGGCGCGGCGTGTCCTTTGGACAGCACGAAGCGGTCGCGATTGGGATCTTCCCGATCGGTCGCCCACAAGTTCAATTCCGCGCCAAACAGGCAGGTCAGCACATCGGCGCAGGAAAGCGCGCCGCCGGGATGGCCGGAGCCCGCGTGATAGATGGACGCGATGGAATGCTTGCGCACGAAGGCCGCGGCTCTGGCGAGATCGGTTTCCAGATCGCGCCCCTCGACGGTGAGGTGGCGATCCGCCTTCTGAAGATTTGCTGGCTGGGCCGCCATGGATCAGGCCGCCTTGGCGTGACGGGCACGCGCCATCAGATCGCTGTAAAGAAGAATTTCCGCGCGCGGGGCAAGGCGCCTCGCTTCGTTGACGATCTCGTCGGCAAAGCCGCGCGACATGACGACAACGACGCCGGCATTGGCGTCCTTTAAAGCTTCGGGCTCCTGCAGCGCCGTACCATGGCGCGTGCCGACATGGGCTTTGAGATGTTTGTCGATCAGAAGTGAAAGCAGTGAAGGCTCGAACTGCCCGTGCACGACAAGGCTGTCGAACAGTCGGCCCGCGCCCCACATCGCCACGCGCTTGGGCGCATAGCTTGAGATCTCGGCCGCCATCGCGGTCAGGGCGGAAAGATTGCGCGCGCGCGACGACATGTAGGCCGTCAGCCGCGCTTCGGCTTCTTCGATCTCGCGGGAATCGGATTCGATGGCCGGGAAGGCGGTGTAGGCCTTGCGCGCGACGATCAGCAGATTTTCGCGATCGTTCAAATCCGGCGCGCTGATGATCTCGAAGCCGGACGCTGAAATCATCCGCATCAGACTGCGCGCGGAGAAGTGATAGAGGTGCTTGTCGATGAACCATTCCTCGACGATGTCTTCGGAATCGATCAGCGCGATGTTCGGGGCGTCCACCACCAGCAATCCGCCGGGCTTCAGCACGCGCCAATGATCGGCGAGGACGCGCATCGGCTCGGCGAGATGCTCGATAGTGTGGCAGGAGTGGACGATATCGAATCGTCCGGTTTCGAGCGGTGCTTCTTCGATACGCGCACGCACGAGTTCGGTGCGCTCCAGGCTTGCCGAAAGATCGGCGACCCGTTCGTCGGGTTCGACCGCGACGATATTCGCATTGGGCGCTGCGTCGAGAAAGGCGCGCGCAAAACTTCCGCGGTTGGATCCGACGTCGAGCAGCGCGATGTCTTTCGACATGTCCGCATATTTCTTGATCGCGGAGAGCGCGGCTTGGGTGCGAAAACCTTTGCCGTAGCGCACATTGCCCCAGTCCGCGCCGCCGGAGACCGCCGCTTGCGCGCGTGGGGCGCGATCGATGCGCGGCAGGCTCTGCACCAGTCCGCAATGTTGGCAAACGTGGATTTTCAGGCCACGTGTCGAACGCTCAGGCTCATAGGCCTGCTCGAGCGAGTCGCGACGGCAAAGCTCACAGATGTTGCTCATGGATGGTGCCCGGGAAGAAACCGGTAACCATCATCGGACGGTCGTGCTTAATAATTCACTACGTACTCGGCGCGATCGGCATAGCCCAAACGCTCCATCATCGCCGCCGCGATGGCGTCGAATTGGGCGCGCTGGCTGGCGTCGAGCAAGCGGTCTTGGGGGCGGTTCACGTTGTGCGGTCGGGCGAAGACGGAAGAGTTTTCATTTTGGTAAGGAAGATGAAGAAAGTGGAAAAGTTCCTTCACGGCGGAAGGAGATGACTGCAAGTCTTCCAGCCGCACGAAGTGGGAGCGCGCCGGCGGCAGGGCTTCCAGCGATTCGAAGATCACGCGATTGATCTCGGCCCAATGCCAGCAAATGCGCTGGAATTGATCGAAGCTGCGGAACGCCTCTTCGAAGCGGTCGCCTTTGCGCGGGTTTGGCCACCAATATTTCTTCTCGGGCGGCGGCGGAAAGCTGTGTGAGGGATCGTCACAATAAGCGCGTAAAATCTGCACGGAACGGTCGTCGTAGCATTCCGCGCTTAGCTTGTGGAAATAGGAGCCGGCAACCTTGCGTCCGTCACGCACCAGGTGAACGAACTTCGCATTGGGCAGAAGTTCCGCCAATTCCGGAATCAACCAGGACAGTTTGTTGGAGGAATCCCCCCAATGGGCGGACGCGCTATGACGGATCGCGGCGCCTTGTGTGTCGCGCAAGATTCGTTTGGCGGTGGCCCGGTCGATCAATCCCATATAACGGCGCACAGCCAAGGGCTGAGCGATATGCACCATGTATTCGTGATGCATCTCGATATCGCCGGCGGCCGACAGCGCCTTGTGCAGCATCGCGGTCCCCGAGCGGCCGCTCGAGACGACGAAAAAGGCCTGCGTCTTATCGCTCAAGGGCGGGCGTCACGGTTTGACGGCGATGACGACCGCTTCGCGGCCCAATCCTGCGCTAGCCAGCGCGCGATAGAAGGCGCGTCGCGTCTCTTTCAGTCCCGCGTTTTCCAGTGCCGTGTCAAACGTCTTGCGTTTGGCGTGACAGGCGCGCCCTAGCGCGGGATCGTTGGTGTAATTGTCGCCCATCAACAAAAACGCTTCCATCGGAAAACTGGTGGTGCGCTCCACCGCACGAAGCCCAATGCGCTCCATCAGTCCGGTCAGCGAGTCGAAATCGAAATAGTTGAGGTGATGCGGCGGGGCGATCCACCATTCCGGCAGACCCTGGGCGGCACTGGCCGCGATCTGGAAGGGCGAGAAATCGTTGGGCACGTTCACGCAGAGAACGCCGCCCGGCTCCAGGATCTCGCGGGCCATGATCAAAAGTTCGATCGGGTCGGGAACATGCTCCAGGACGTTGTTCAGCTGGATCGCGTCGAACCGGCCCAGCCCTTGAGCGGTTTCCGCGCCGAAAAAGCCCTCGGCCACCTCGACCCCGAGGCTGCGGGCATGGGCAGCGGCCTGCTGCGATGGCTCGATCCCAAGCACCCGCCAACCCCTTGATTTTGCTGTCTTTAAGAAGAAACCGGGACCGGAACCGATGTCCAGAAGCCGGCGGCGGTCGCCGCCCAGAAGGCGCTCGAAAATCTCCAGCCGGTCGCTTTGGGCGAGTTCCGCCCAAGCTTGATCCTCGCCCGCATGCGTTAAGAAAGTCGGCTTTTCATCGCGATAGTAGGCTTCGCGATAGGCGCGCTCGAGCGCTTGCGGGTCGGGCAGCGGCACGACATGGCGAAAGCCGCACATTCGGCAGTGAATGATGTCGTACCCCTTGGCGCGCGCGATGCGCGGGCCCTCATGTGTCTGCCACGCAATGACGGTTTCGGCTGCAACGGCGCCCATCTTTCCTGATCCGGAAATGCCCCTCGTTAACCGAGTCTTAGCCAAAGCGCGTTTAGAAACGGTTAAGGACGAGGAATCAGCTTTGCCGCAGAATTTTCCGCTCTTCATCGCTGAAGCTTCCAGCAATCACGCGCAGGATCTCTTCCGCGCGCTCGCTTTTGTGGACGCATCGGCCGATGCCGGCTGCGACGCGGTCAAGTTTCAGCTCTTCAAGATCGATCGCATGTTCGCGCCCGAGATCTTGGCGCAGAGCGCCAAGCACCGGGCGCGGCGCCAATGGGAGTTGCCGGTCGCGCAGCTCGCGCCGATCGCCGCGCGCTGCAAGACGCGCGGCATCCAGTTTTCCTGCACGCCGTTCTATCTCGAAGCCGTCGCCGAGCTCGCGCCTTACGTCGATTTCTACAAGGTCGCCTCATACGAGCTTCTCGTCGCGCCGCTGCTCGAAGCGTGCGCGAAATCCGCAAAGCCGGTTGTGCTCTCCACCGGCATGGCGACGATGGAAGAGATCGTCACCGCCGCGAACATCTTGAAACGCGCCGGCGCGAACGACATCACATTGCTGCACTGTGTTTCGGCCTATCCCACGCCAGCGTCGGAAGCCAATCTTTCCGCCATCGCCAGCATTCGCGATGCGACGGGATGCAAAACCGGCTGGTCCGATCACACGCGCCGCCCCGCCGTCATCGAACGCGCCGTGCATCGCTGGGGCGCCAGAGCGGTCGAATTCCATCTCGATCTCGACGGTGAGGGCGCGGAATACGCCTCCGGCCATTGCTGGCTGCCGCAAGAGATCGCGCCCGTCATCGCGCGCATCCGCGAAAGTCTCATCGCCGACGGCAGCGGCTTCAAAGGCCCGCAGCCGTCCGAACTCTCGGACCGCGATTGGCGTGCCGATCCCATGGACGGCATGCGCCCGCTTCGTCACATCCGTGCGGCCTGGAAGCCCGAAGCCGCATGATCCTCAAAGATCATCATGCGGACCTCACACCGGAGCCGGGCGATCATCTGCGCATCGTCGCGGTCATTCAGGCGCGCATGGGCTCCACGCGCTTGCCGGGAAAAGTGCTCAAACCCATCGCGGGCAAACCGCTGCTCTGGCACATCGTGCATCGCCTGAAGCGCTCGCAATTCATCGAGCAGATCGCCGTTGCCACCTCCACCCATCCGCGCGACGACGCGATTTTCGAATGGGGCAAGGAAAACGGTGTCGCCGTGGTGCGTGGCCCCGAAGACGACGTGCTGGCGCGCTTTGCCCGTGCTGCCGAACTCCTGGATGCCGACATCATCGTGCGCGTATCGTCGGACGCGCCCTTCATCGACGCCGGCTTCATCGATCATCTCCTCACCTCGCTGATCGAACAGAACGGCGATTACGTGCTTCTGGAAGAAGGCGCGGTCACCGCGCATGAAGGCGTGGATCCCTTTACCCGCCGCGCGCTCGACCGCTTGATGATGGATGCGGGTTCCGATCCTATCGCGCGCGAGCACGTCACCGGCTATTTCAAGCAACATCCCGATTTCGTGCGCATCGCCCGCGCGCCGGAATATGCCGAGTTTGCGCGCGCAGGCGGCCGGCTCACCGTCGACACGCCGGACGATCTGGTTTTCGTCGAGGCGGTGCATGAACGATTGGCCGCCAAGGCCGGCGAGGCCTCGCTTTCCGATCTTTTGATTCTGCTGGAGCGGGAGCCGCAATTGCGCGCGCTCAATGCGCATGTGCGACAGAAGAAGCTTGCGTCGAGCGGCGGGCTCGCGCTGATCCGTTGCGACGGCGGCGGCCAATACGGCTATGGCCACGTCAAGCGCATGGTCGCGCTGGCGCGCGCCTTGCGCGACCGCGAAGGGATCGGCGCGGTATTCGCGGTGAACGGCACGAAAGATGCGCTTGAACCCATAACCAGTGCGGGCTTTGAGTCCATCCGGACCAATCCGCAGGACGACGCAAAGATCCTTTCCACCGCGATCCATTCGCGGGCGCCCGATCTTTTGATCTGCGATTTTCGCGACGGCGTCAGCCGCCAAGAGCTCGAGGTGCTTTCACGCGCTGTATCGCTCACCGCCATCATCGACGACGGCTCCGACCGCCGCCTCGCGGCGGACCTCGCCTACTATCCGCCGGTGCCGCAGGCTTACGCGCTGGATTGGGAAAGCTCGCGCTGCGAACCGCGCATCGGCTGGGAATGGTCATTGCTTGGCCAATCCAAGGCCGCCACCTTCCCGCGCAAGACATCGCCGCGGCCCACCCTGCTGGTGGCGATGGGCGGCAGCGATCCGCACGGATTGACGCTGATGGCGGCGCGCGCGCTGGCCAAACTCGATCCCGTCTTCCGCGCCCGCTTCGTCATCGGTCCCGGCGTGAAGGATGCGGCGATCGTCGCGCGTACGGTCGTGAAGCTGGCGCCCAATTTCGAAACCGTAGAAGGGGCGAACGATCTGGCAGTGGAATACGCGGCCTGCGATGTCGCGCTCGCGGCTTTCGGCGTCACGGCCTGCGAGCTTGCGGCCTATGGCGTGCCCGCCATTTATCTTTGCCTGACGGAAGATCATGCGCTCTCGGCCTCCGCCTTCGAACAGGCAGGCATGGGCGTGTCGCTCGGTCTCGCCGGACGGGCTGACGCCGCCGATATCGCCGGCGCCGTTTGGACGCTGCTCGGCGATGCCACACGCCGTCGCGAAATGCGCGCCGCAGGTTTGATGACGATCGATGGCGACGGCGCCGCGAGAATCGCAACCGATCTCAAGACAGCTTTGGCGGAAAAACACGCCCTGCCGAAATGGGCAGTGGGGTAGTCATCTTCCTCCCCCGCCGTTGCGGGGGAGGTGTCATCCGCGCAACGCGCGGATGACGGAGGGGGTGACGATAGACGCGAAGGGTAATCGCGATTGTCCGTCGAATTTCCCGCCACCCCCTCCGCTTCGCTCGCAAAGGGCTCGCTCAGCACCTCCCCCGCAACGGCGGGGGAGGAAGATTGATAGCCGCCAACACCTTCCCAAACACATCCGCCCAATCGCCCGCGCTCTCGGGCATCACGCAGACACAGGCCGGCGCAAAGGGCTCATAGCCGCTGCCGAAGCTCGTCCAGCTCGTGTCGTAGAGCACTTTATAGGTCGGCGTTCCCGCCGCCGCGGCAAGCCACGACACCGCGGTCGGCGCGCTCACGACGCCATCGAGCGCCGACAGCAATGAGCAGGCACGATCCAGTTCCAGTTTCTGATCGATGCCATTGGGCACGATGATCTTGCGTCCGCTCAGACGTTCGAGCTCCGCGATCTCTTCCACCGTCGCATCGTATTGCACGCTGACGATCGCGCCCGGCAGCTCGCGCAGGAAGTCCGCCCAGGCCGTCAGCGGCGCATACTGAATTGTGCGCCCACCGCCGCTCTTGCCGCTGCGCCAGCAGATGCCGACAGACGGTCCTTCTCCGGCTGCCTCAAACGTCTTTCGCCAACGCGCTTTCTCCTGCGCATCGGGCGCCAGATAGACGTGCGGCGCGGAAAATTTCGCGATATCGCCGCGCATCAACCGCGGCAGGCTTCCCATTTCGATCGCCGTATTGGCACCGCCGGCGCTCTTTAGCCAGGCGTAGTCCGCAACCGTCGCGCCGCCTTTGTTCTGCACGTGACAGGGCTTCACCGTGATATTCGCAAACGAGCGCGCGAACAGTGTCACGAGCCTTGGTTCGCATTCCAGCAGAATGCTGCCGCCTTCGGTCTCCGCGCGGGCGGCGAGTTCACCGAACAGGCTCGCGAACATCACTTGGTCGCCGATGCCTTGTTCCGTAGTGATCAGCAGCCTCTTGCGCTTGACAGTGTGCCCGTCCCAGCGCGGCAGGCCGTGATTGCACAGCGGCGCCTTGCCGGGAACCTTGAGGCGGCTCGCGTAATCGCGCCAACCGTCTTTCAGGTTGCCCTTCAGCAGATGCAACACCGCGCGATTGAGCTTGGCCTGCGCGTTATCCGGCTCGCGCTTCAGTGCGCGATCGTAAAGTTCAAGCGCCGTATCGATCTCGCCTTGATCGGCGACAAGATCGGCGAGATTGCCCAGCGCCGCGGAATAATCGGGACGCCGCGCCAGGGCTTCGCGATAAAACGCTTCGGCTTCGGTTCTCTCGCCGCGCTCGCGGTAAGCCGATCCCAGCGTGAGCCACAATTCGGCGCTTTCGGGATTGCGTTGCGCGGCCGGCAAAAGCAGCGCGATCGCGGCCTGCGCATCGCCGCGCGCGCGCAGCAGATTCGCCAGATTGACGAGGGCCTCGAGCCGTTCGGGCTCCGCCGTGAGTACGCGGCGAAAGAATTCTTCGGCCGGTTTGGCGAGCCCCAAGGCTCGCGCGGTATTGCCGAGTGCAAAGAGCACGCGCACGTCGTCGGGTTTGAGAGCAAGAGCCCGCTCGAAGCGCGCAATGGCTTCGCTGTGTCTGCCGTCAGCCGAAAGGCGAAGGCCGTGCTCGTAATCTGCCGAAGACAAAGACGCGGGCGCGTTCATCACGCAGTTGTCGCGCACCCCGCGTTAAGCCCGCGTTAAGCACGTTGGCGCGCGGTCCACCCTCCCCTTGATGGAGGGTCGAAATCGCGAAGCGATTTCGGGGAGGGGTCATGCTGTGTCGGTTGAGTTCGTGGTTCAACGTTGGCGCGAGCACAGAGGAGTCTGGGCACGACCCCTCCCCGAATTTCCCTGCTCACTTCGTTCGCATGAAAATTCGACCCTCCCGAGGGAGGGTAGGAAACTTTATCGTTATCACCCCATTAACGGCGCTTTGACGATACTGGGCTGTTGCGCCCGGACCGTTCCTGCCCTTTCCATGAGCTCGATCCTTCCCAGCCTCGACAGCTCCATTCTGCTCAATTATCTGAGCACGAAGAGTTCGCTCGCGGCCAATACGCAAACCGCCGCCAGGACAGCGCGGAAAAGCGCAACCGCCAACGACGCGCCACCCTGGGAAGATTTTTCCAAGAAGAAGCAGCAGGCTCAAGACGCGCAGATCCTGACCACCACGAGCTTCGTCGATCTTTCCAGCGTGCCCAAGCACGCCTCCACCAGCGACGAAAAGAAAGAGCAGGACAATCAGAAGCTCTTCGCCCTCTACAAGGCCGTCAACACGCTTTCCAATCTTGCCGCCATGTCGCGCCGCGACGGGGTGACCGCGGGCCAGAAGGCGGGCTTCAACAGCCGCTTTCAGAGCGGCATGGACGAACTGCAGTCGTTCCTGAGCAATCAGACCTTCAACAATTTCACATTGCAGGCGGCGAAACCGAGTTCGTCGGTGACGGCCGGCATCTCGCTGCCGCTGCTGCAAACCGACTACACCGGTGCCACGATCGCGACGGGCGATGCGGTTTCCGCGTCTCTCGCCAATGTGAGCGCCAGCGACAAGTTTACCATTGCCGTCACCAAGGGCGGTACGACCAACAATGTCGAAATCGATCTGTCGCAGGTGAGCGGCGCGCTCACCGCCGACAACATCGTTTCCACCATCAACCAGCAGCTCTCCGCACAAGGTTACAACACGCGCTTTCATCGCGTGCTGACGGGAGGCTCGATCGACGATGCAAAAACCGCACGCTACGGCATCACGATCCAGACCGCGGCGGGCGAAAAAATCTCGCTTTCGTCTTCCGCCGCCACGCCGTCGCTCTATGTCGCCGGTTCGAACGGTTCGCCGAACGCCAGCCAGGCGACCGACAAGTCCAAGCAAATCGCCGCCGATCAGCAGGGCCGTCTGGTCAAGCTCGATGCGCTGACAAGCGATCCCAAAGGCGTCTTCAGCGCCACGTTCACGCCCACCACCGGCAACACCACGGCGGATGCGACGGTGGTGGATGCACAGGGCAATGTTTATGTGCTGGGCACCAGCACCGGCGATTTCGGCAATCTGCTCAATCAGGCGCAGAAAGACGTGACGCTCGCCAAATACGATTCCGCGGGCCATCTGGTGTGGCAGCAGATGCTGGGAAGTTCGAACAGCGCGTCCGGCTTCGGCCTGGCGCTCGATCCCACTGGCGGCGTCGTCGTCACCGGCTCGACCACCTCGAAGCTTTCCACCGCCGCGGTCAACGAAGGCAAGGACGACAGCTTCGTTGCCAAATACGACGCCGAGGGCAACCAGAGCTGGGTGAAACAGATCGCCACGCTGGCGCGCAACGAAGCGCTGGCGGTTTCGGTGGACGCAAGCGGCAATGTCACGATCGGCGGCGATGTCACCGGTGTCATCGGCAGCGGCCAGAGCAACAGCGGCGATGCCGATGCCTATCTGGCGAAATTCGATTCCAAGGGCAAATTGCTGGCCGAAAAGCAGCTGGGCACCGCGGGCGCCGACAAGGTTGCGGCCACCGCCTATGACGAGAACGGCAATCTCTTCGTCGCCAGCGTCCAGAACGGCCATGCCGTGATCGCCAAATATGCGGGCGGCGACATCACCGCAATGCCCGCATGGCAAAGCGATCTGGGCGATCTCGGCGCCAACGGCGCCCTTAGCGGACTCGTTGTCAAAAATGGCCAAGTCACGCTATCCGGCTCGACGCGCAATGCCTCGCTCGATGCGGGTGGCACGGCTTCGATCGTCAATGCCTCCTCCGGCAATATGGACGCCTTCGTCTTCCGTCTTGCCGACAACGGCTCAAGCAGCGCGGCAAACTATGTGAGCTATATCGGAAGTGCGGGCACCGATACGGCCGGCAGCGTCGCCGTCGCGAACGACGGCACGGTCTATCTGTCGGGAACCACCACCGGCACGCTCGCGGGTCAAACCCGCACGGTCGCGGGCACCAACAATCTTTTCGTCAGCGCGCTCGCAAATGACGGCTCGATCTCCTGGACGCGCCAATATGGCGGCGCCAGCGGTCAATCCACCGGCAAGGCGGTCGCGCTCGATGTCCAAGGCTCAAGCGTGCTTGATGCGCTGGGCCTGCCGCGCGGCGACATCGGCGTTCAGCAATCCGTCGATCTCACCAATCAGACGACCTTGCGCGAAGGCGACGGCTTCTCCGTCAAACTCGCGGGCACCGGTGGGCGCACCGTCAGAATCACGATTTCCAAAGGCGAAACGCTGCAAAGCCTCGCCACCAAGATCAACACGGCACTGTTGTTCAAAGGCAAAGCGACTGTGACTTACGGTCATGGCGGCAAGACATTGAAGCTGGAAGTGAATGAGGGCGTGACGGCAACGCTCATTCCCGGTGCCGACGGCTTCGATGCATTGGCGCGTCTGGGCATTGCGGCCGGTACGCTTATCAAACCTGCGGCCGCTAAGGATGCGAAGAGCAGTGCGGATACCTCCGCGACGGATTCCGGCACGCACGTGTTCGGTCTGGGTCTCTCCAGCAAGCTCGATATTTCCTCGGCGGGCGGCGCGTCGTCGGCGCGCGCGCAGTTGATCGGTGTCTTGACCGCGGTCCGCGATGCGTATCGAACGGCCAACACCGCGCCGGCGACAGAAGCCAAAGGCAACACGTCGGGAACTGCGCCGTCTTATCTTTCCTCGCAGCTCGCCAACTATTCGCTGGCGCTGCAGACGGGTTTGCTCGGCGATTCCTCGACCTTGGGATCGGCCTGACCGGTCTTCTAATCACACAGGCGTGAAGCCGCTCCCGCGCTCGTGCGCGGTGAAATGCGCATTCGAGGTTACGTTTTAAAAGAATTGCGGGAGCTGTCTTGTTGCAAGCGTGGCAGCGCCCATCTGAGTGGGAACGCTGTGCGCGCTTGGCGCGTCGGCAGCGGGCACGTTGGGGCGGCGCCGTGAAGCGCATAAACGAAAGTTCATCAGTCCTGAAAGCCGAGGCGCAGCTGATGCGCTCACCGCTGCATCTGATGGGTCTGCACGCTAAATCGTGGGCGTCGGTTCGGGTGGAGAAATAGGTGATGCGAGTCGAGCAGCAGCAGGAATAGCTCGCTTGCCGCGAAGAGCGATCCCAATATCAGCTTGTTGTTGCACCCGAGCCATGCGGGATTGTCGGAGCGGTTGGACATCCGTTCTCACCTTCGGCCGCCGTCTCGTACAATGAAGGAGCGCATCGCGGCCGTTGCGATAATGCGGTACGGACCTCAGGTCTTCTGACCGAGGACGCAGATCGCCGGTACGGGCTTCAGTTCCAGTAACTGCGTGCGCACTTGGCTCAGCCCGGCCTCTGTCAGCAACGCTTCCAGCGTCTTGCCCATTTCGATTGCCTGTTCGCGCGTTGGCTTGCCGCCCCGTGGCTGAAAGGTTGTCGCAAACATTCCACCGGGGGCCAGGCGTTTCACGCAGTCGGCGACGAAAGCTTTCTTGTCGGCGATGAACTGAATGACGTTGACGGAAAATATCTTGTCGAATGGCGGTTCGCTGTCCGGCAAATCGGCTAGCGTGCCGGTGACGAGCCGCAAACGTTTCTTGCGGACAGCACGGAGGTTGCGCTTGCGTGCCTGGGCGATCATGACGCCGGAATGATCGAGACCCACGACGGTACCTTCGCTCGCGCGCTTGAGGCAGGCTTTGAGCGCGATGCCCGGGCCGCATCCGATCTCAAGAACCCTGTCGCGCAGCAGAAGCTTGAGAAGACCGACCGTCCAGGCGCTGCGCCTGACGTTCGATCCGCGGTTTGCGAAAATCCATCCGACAAAGCGCCCAACCAATCCGGTTGGTTTGGCGAATTGGCTAACCATGCTCGCACCCATTAGCGCGCTCATGCGGCATGTCGGGTCTCCCGCCGATGATGTTCGAGTACGGTGTTAAGTTGTACGAGTGCGTGGAGCGCCGCTTTGAGGTCGGTCTGGCGCAATTCGCTGCCGATCTCCGACAGCGCATGCTCTTCGCGGCGGCACATTTCGGCGAAAAGCTTTTGGCCCTTGCGGGTCGCCGCGACCAGCGAAGAGCGCCGGTGCTTGGGATTGTCATCGAGAGCGGCAAGTCCGTCTTGCAGCAGAGAATCGACGATTCCCTGAATGTGCTGGCGCGTAACACTCTTGCTTTGCGCGATTTGCGGCACTGTCCGCGGCCCGTTCTCGACCAGCGTCTCAAGCACCGCCCGCATCGCGACGGTGACGCCAAGGTCGCCGTGCAAATTCTCGCCCAACGCCTTCAACCGCTGAAAAGCGGCGCGCACGGCCTTTACGAGGTTGTTCAAGTCATCGGTTTTCGCAGCCATCGTTCCGCCGATATGACAAGTCTCTTGTCATATACGCATTATGACAAGGGGGTTGTCAATATCGACTCTACTGAATGGGTGCCTTTCGAGCCACCTTTTCGCCTCGAATGCCTTCAGCGCGCCAATTCGACATGGCAAATTCATGCTCTAGGATGCCCCCGGAGCGTCGGAAGACTTGAGGGGGCACCCATGAATTCCTTTCCATACATCACCGCCGCCACGGCGGTGGTTCTGGCCGTGTTGCAGATGCTTTTGATGCTGCACACCGCCAGGGGCCGGGGAAAATATCAGACCGGGCTCGGTGACGGCGGGCATCCCGGGCTGCTCAAGCGCATCCGCATGCACGGCAATCTGGCGGAGAATGCGCCGCTGTTCCTGATCCTCCTGGGCCTCACCGAAGTCAGCGGCCAGTGGACGATGCTCGTTCCCTGGTTTGCGCTCGGCTTCGTCGTCGTGCGCCTGTCGCATGTGTTGGGGCTTGCGCTCAGTTCCGGCGTGACGCCATTCCGTTTCGTCGGCGTCATCGGCACGCTTGCGTCCATCCTTGGTCTCGCCGCGCTGCTCGCCATCACGCTCGCGCGCGACACCCATTGGATCCCTCACCTGCTGCCCGCTTAGAGGGCCAACGATGATGAAAGAAAATGCCGAGAGTGCCTCGGATGTTCGCGTCGCCGCATCGGCGGCGAGCGCGGACGGAGCCAGCGCAAGCCTTGAATCCTTCGGCTACAAGCAGGAGCTGAAGCGCTCGTTGAGCCTGTTCGATCTTCTGATCTATGGCCTCGTCTTCATCGTACCCGGCGCGCCGATCGCGGTGTACGGCATCGTCTACAATGCCAGCGCCGGCATGGTGCCGCTCATCTATCTCGTCGGCCTCGTCGCCATGGTTTTCACGGCGCTGAGCTACATGATGATGAGCCACGCTTTTCCGGTGGCGGGCTCGGTCTATGCCTATGCCGGACGCAGCCTCGGGCCGGTCGCCGGCTTCGTCGCCGGCTGGGCGATCCTGCTCGACTATCTTTTGCTGCCCACGCTCACGTTCGTCGCGGTCGCCATCGCGATGCACGCGACCTGGCCGTTCATTCCCAAGCCTATCTGGGTCGTGGGCATGCTCGCGTTTGCGACCGCCATCAACTATTTCGGCATCGAACTCACGGCGCGGATGAATTTCATCCTGCTGGCGCTGCAGCTCGTCATCCTCGCGATCTTCATGATCGTAGGCGTCGCAGCGCTCATGCACCACGCGGGCGGCGCGCATCTGTCGCTGCTGCCGTTCTACAACCCCGAGCGCTTCACGCCACAGATCATTTTCGGCGGATTGTCGCTGGCGGTGCTGAGCTTTCTGGGCTTCGACGCGATCTCCACCCTCTCCGAAGAATCCGCAGGGGGCTCGCGCACGATCGCACGCGCCACCATGCTGTCACTTTGTCTCTCCGCCGTGCTCTTTGTGGCGCAGACTTACCTGGCTTCGCTCTTCGTGCTGGGGCATCCTGCCTTCGCCAAAGGCGATGCGGCGGAACAGGCCTTTTACAACATCGTGACGTCTATCGGCGGTTACTGGCTCAAATTTCTCGTGGCCGTTCCCGGCGTCTTCTTTGCCGGCGTCGCGGGATCGTTGACGGCGCAGGCCGCCACCGCGCGCCTGCTCTACAGCATGGCGCGCGACGGCAAGCTGCCGCGCCCGCTCGCTCATGTGCACGGAGTGCGCAAGGTGCCGGAGCGCGCGATCTTCCTGGTTGCGGCGGTTACGCTGGTGCTCGGGCTGTTGCTGGTGAACGAGCTTGAACTGCTCACCTCGATGGTCAGCTTCGGTGCGCTGGTCGGATTTCTTCTGCTGCACGTCTCGGTGATGGCGCATTTCCTCTGGCGCAAAAAGAGTCGCGATTGGTCGCGCCATTTGATCGTGCCTCTCATCGGCCTCGTCATCATCGGCTACGTGCTGTGGAACGCCGAAGCCAACGCCAAAATCGCCGGCGCCGCCTGGATGGTGGCAGGCGCGGCGGTGTTCCTCACCTTGCACTTCATGGGCCGCTCGACATCGCTGCCGGTCGAATGAAGAAGAAAGGTTCACGCGGAGCCGCGGAGGTGTCGAGTTTGTTGTGGCCTTTCGCGCACTTCGCAATTTGTTTCGGCGCGCAAAGCGCGCCAACCAGATAGCAGAGAGTTGCGCTGTACGTGAATGTGCCTGAACCTGTGACCTCCGCGGCGCGCCAGCAGCGCGCCCGCGTCTCCGCGTGAACCATTTCTTTTTCTAACTCCCCAGCAAGAACCCAAAAAAGCTCCATGTCCTCCGCACCTCCCAAACTCAAATTCCTCGACACCGCGCTTTATTCTCTCGCCATCGGCACCGGCATGCGCTGGATCGCGGTGGCCGCCGCCGTCGGGCCCTCGTCGCTGCCGCTGTGGCTGCTCGCGCTCTTCGTCTTCTTCCTTCCGCTCGCGGCGGCCACGGCGGAACTGACCTCGCGCTTCGAAGGCGAGGGCGGCATCTATGCCTGGACGCGCGACACCTTCGGCCCGCTTGCGGGTTTTCTTTGCGGCTGGTTCTATTGGATCAGCCTGATGCCCTATTTCGCGGGCATCCTCTATTTCCTCAGCGGCCTGGTCCTGGCGGCCCTCGGCGGCGATCCCAAGGATACGCTTCTCTATCTCGGCATTTCGCTCGCCATCTCCGCGCTCGTCACCGGCGTTCAGATCGCTGGCCTCAAATACGGCAAGTGGCTGCCCAATTTCGGCACTGCCGGCGGCTGGATCGTACTCGGTATCATCGTGGTCATGGCAATTGTCATCGGCACACGGGGCGAGAGCGCCACGAATTTCCTTCATTCGTCCTATGTGCCACCGCTCGATTTCGACACCGCGATCCTGTGGGGCACCATCGTCTTCGCCTATTCCGGAATCGAAGCCGTCGGCTTTCTGCGCAACGAGATCGAAGGCGGCATGCGCACCATCGTGCGCGTGCTCATCATCGTCGGCGTCGGCTCCGCCCTGATCTATGTGCTGGGAACCTCCGCATTTCTCATCGTCATGCCGCAGTCCGAGTTGACGCGTCTGGCCGGCTTTCCCGACGCCCTGCGCCTGGGCTTGCAGCATGTCGGCGCGGCCGCGCTGGCGCCTTATGCGATCGGTCTCTTTGCGCTCGCGATGCTGGGCGGCTTCACCGCCTGGTTCGGCGTCGGCGCGCGTCTTCCCTTCGCCGCCGGCATCGACGCGTTTCTTCCCCCCATCTTCGCGCGCCGCAATCCCAAGACCGGCGCGCCGATTCCCGCGATTCTGTTGCAGGCGGCGCTGATGCTGGTGATGGTGGTGCTGAGCCAGGCCGGAACCAATGTCGCCGCTGCCTACGACTTCATGGTGGCGATGAGCGTGCTCACCGTCACCATTCCCTACATCTTCATGTTCGCCGTCTACTGGAAATGCGCGAGCGCCGCGCCCATGCCCGGTGCCTGGACACCGCCCGGCGGCGCGCGCACCTCGCTGGTGCTTGCCGCACTGGGCCAGATCGCGACGCTCGTGGCCACCGTGTGCACATTGGTGCCGAGTTCCTCCGAAGCCCATCCGCTGGCCGCGTTCCTGAAAATCGTGCTCGCCGCTGCCGTGATGTTCGCGGTGGGGCTGCTGCTCTACTGGCTGGCCGATCGCAAGCGGCGAACGGCCGCCGCGATTGCCGCAGAATAGTTCGGTGCATCCGCGGTTTGGGATGAAGAGATCGGTATTTGCATCAACTGCAAACCACAATTGCTCCAATTTTAAGGTTCTCCGCACGTTCTTGCATCGAATTGCGCGCCCCCGCTTAAAGCCCGCTTAAAGCGCAAGGCCCATGCTCTCCTGCATCGAAGGAGGCAAACATGGGGTGGATGTGGCGGAGCCTGCGGCGACTTGTCAGCGCGCGCGAAGGCAACGTCGCCATGATTGCGGGGCTGGTCACGCCCATGATCGTGGGCTTTTGCGGCCTCGGCGGCGAAACGGCGTATTGGTATTTCCGTCAGCGCGATATGCAGGGCGCCGTAGACTCCGCCGCTTACAACGCAGCGGTTTCACTGCGCGCCGGCGATTCCTCGTCCACCGTCTCCACGACCGCGACGTCGACCGCCACCTCGAGCGGCTGGAGATCCACACTCGGCACCATCACGGTCCACACCCCGCCGACGTCGGGCACGCATCAAACGAGCAGAGCCGTCGAAGTCATCCTCACGGAGAACGAGCCGCGCTATTTCACCTCGCTCTTCAACACCGGCACGGTGCCGATCACCACCCGTGCCGTCGCCACTTACAACGATCTGGGCTATGCCTGCATGCTGGCGCTCGACAAGAGCAAAAGTGGAGCGATCACTTTCTGGGGCAACACGACGTCGACGTTCAGCAGTTGCAACGTCTATTCGGATTCCATCTCGAGCAGCAGTTTCAAAGTCGGCGGTTCGGCGAATGCGACGATGCCGTGTGCTCTCAGCGTCGGCGGTTTCTCAGTCGATTCCGGTCTGCATCTCAATTCCTGCTCGGCGCCGATCGGCAACGCGCCGCCGGCGACCGATCCCTATGCCTCACTGCCCGCACCCACCATCCCGGCCAGCTGTTCCAGCGTGAGCAGTTCGCTGTCGCCGGGAAAATATTGCAGCGGACTTTCGCTGTCGGGAAGCGTGACGCTCGCGCCGGGGGTCTATGTCGTCACTGGCGGCGATCTGAAGATCAACGCCAACGCCAATCTCACCGGCTCCGGCGTGACGTTTTATCTTACGGGCGGCGCCACTGTGCAGATGAACGGCAACGCCAGCGTCAATCTCACTGCGCCCACCTCCGGCACCTATTCCGGCGTGCTGATGTACGGCGACCGCACGCAGGCCTGGGCCAGCAACAAGATCAACGGCACGGCCTCCTCGCTGATGACGGGTGCGATTTATTTCCCCAGCCAGGAAGTGCAGCTGCTGGGCAATTTCTCGGGCAGCGGCGGTTGCATGCAGGTGGTGGCGGACAACATCTACTACTCCGGCAATTCCACCTTCTCCACCGATTGCGCCAGCCACGGCATCTCCAATGTCGGCGAGCCAGGCTCAGTCGCGCTTGTCGAATGAGACCGATCATGAGCGGATGGATCAGAACTCTGCTTGGCGCAGCGCCGGCGAAACGGTTTGCAAAACATCGCGCCGGCACCTCGGCGGTTGAATTCGCGCTGATAGCGCCTGTGCTGGTCATCGCTACGATGAGTATTTCCGATGCGACCGCCATCGCCACCGGCTCCTCGCGCATGCAGACGGCGATTCGCGCCGCCATTCAATATGCGATGAACGGCGGCACCGACATGACGGCCGCCCAATCGCTGGGCGTCGCAAGCTGGAACGGCAAGCCCTCGAGCGGCACTTTGAGTGTCGCGACCGCCTGCACCTGCGGCGGCTCCGCCGGCACCTGCGGGGTGCTCTGCGCCGATGGCACGGTGCCCTACACCTACGTCACCGCCACGGCCACGGCCCCGCTCGGCGGCGATATGTACACCTTGACCAAGACGGTCACCGAAACGGTGCGGACGCGATGAGGAGAAAGCGCATGCTGAAACGTTTCGTTCGCGCCGATCAAGGCACGGCCGCGATCGAATTCGCCATCGTCGGCAACGTCTTCATGATGTTCCTCGTCGCCATCGCCTATTTCGGAATCATGATGTGGGACGAATCCAGCCTGGACTGGGCGGTGCAAAAAGGCGCGCGGATGGCCGCGCTGGACAAGACGGTGACGCAAAGCCAGATCGCCACCGCCGTCAACGGCTATCTCACCTCCATCGGCATGAGCAATGCGACGGTGTCCTATTCGGTGGCGGCGTCCAACGGCGTCAATGTTGCGACGATCAGCGCCAATCTGACCAAGGCTTACAGCGTCCCGTTCTTCTCCAACCTCAATCTCACCTTCTCCTCGAGCGCCGCGGTGCCGCAGTCGTAAAGCGGCGCCGTAGCTTTAGCGAAGGCGGCGAGGGGAGCTGCTTTACAAACCCCTATTTCGCTCCCGCGTCCGCGCCGAAGCGGTAGCGCAGTTCGATGCCCCACATCCGCGGCGGGGCGTAGATCGAAGCCGACGTGCCCGTCAGATGCAGTAGCGGATTGGCGCCGACCTTGTAGGTCTTGTCGGTGAGGTTGTTCACGAAGGCGCTCGCATCGAACGAACTGCCCAGCACGTTGTTCCAGTCCACGCGCAGATTGATGAGCGCATAGCTCTTCTGCTCGGGTGCCTGGCCCGCCGGTGCCAGACACGTATACGGCGCACCCGGCACGACCGGGCGAATGAAGGCAGAGCACGTCGTCTCGATGTCGGAGAGGTCGGTGAACCACACTTTGCTCTGCCAAGTGAACGTGCCGCCGATATAAAGATCGCCCACATTGGAATCGAGCGGTATGTGCAAGCGCGGCGAGATGCCGAACTTGTTCCTTGGCGTAAAGGCGAACGGATCGCCCTTGTGATCGAGGGCGCCGATCAGCGTCTGACCGCCAAACGGATCGATGAACACAGCCTGCGGCAGCACGAACTTGTCGTAGGTCGCATCGGTGTAGGAATAGAACACGTTCACTTCCAGATTGTCGGTCGGCTGGAAGGTCGAGGTGAAATCCACGCCCTTGATGGTGGCGCGCGCCGCGTTGAAGGTGAGCGCAACCGGCTGGACGGTGAAGAACGGTGGACCGAAGAACGCTTGTTCCACCGCAATCAGGTCGTTCTTCTGCACGTTCTGATACCAGCCGTAATAAGCGTCGATATGGGTGCGCGCCGGCCAGCCGAACAGCGACCAGCCGGTTTTCACGCCCGCTTCCACGTCGGTGAGATATTCCGGCTTGAACTCAGCGAAATCGGTGGCCGCGCCGGCGCCGCTGTTGAAGCCGCCGCTCTTATAGCCGCGCCGCCAGGTGACGTAGGCCATGGTGTCGTCGCTGACTTGATAGTTGGCGGCGAGCGTCCAGGTCGGGGCGCGGAAATTGTCCTTCAGCGTGGGATTGGCGAACGCGGACGTCAGCGGGAACGGACAGACCGGCACAAACGGTTCGATGCAGCTCTTGGAGGTCGCGACCTTGGTATCCCAGGTGTAACGCGCCCCGCCCGTCAGCGTCAGTTTGTCGATGACGTTCCAGCTCGCCTGCCCGAACACGGCATCGGAGGTGCCGCCATTGCTGAGCGAATCGAATTCCGTGGTTCCGAATCCGAGTGGCCCGCCCGGTCCGCCGGCTGTCTGACGCTCGACTTCGGAATAGCCGTTGGGCCGGTCGAGCTCGTGATAGTAGCCCGCGATCCACTGCACGGCATTGTCGTCGCTCTCGCCCTGGAGTTGGAATTCCTCCGTCAGCTGATAGGAATTGGATTCCCAGGTGCGCGAATTGGGGATTTCCAGGATGGGCAGGAACGAACCGTCGTAATCGAACGCCGGCTGCTCCTTGTCGCTCCTGTAGGCGAAGATATTGCGCACGTGCAGGTGGGACGTGATGTCGTAGCGCGCAATGTCGGTGATGCCCCAACTGTCGCGTTTATAGAAGAGGGGAATGGACGTCGTCGTCTTGCGCGGCCCGAGCGACTGCTGAACGCCGAGCGCGAACAGCCATCCCGCCTCGATGGGTCCGCAGGTCGGATCGGTGCACGGCACGCCGGTCACCTGGGAGATGAGCTGGTCGACCGTGGCGGTGTTGACGCCGGTCAGCTCCGCGCCAGTGCCATGATTGCGGTCGCGGAAATAATCGAAGACGACATAGTTCTCGAAATTGTCGCTAGGCCGCCAGGTCAGCCCGACGCGGAACGCGTCATAATTGACGTTGTCGAGATGGCTTCCCGTCGAGATGTCCTTGGTGAAGCCGTCGCGGCGCGCGAAATCGCCGGCCACGCGCATCATCAAGGTGTCGCCCGCCAACGGCACGTTCAGCGCGCCGGAAATCTCGCGCATGTTGTAATTGCCGAACTGGCCGTCGAGGTAGCCGCCGAATTGATCGCTGGGTTTCTTCGGCTCGAACAGGATGGCGCCGCCGGTGGTGTTGCGGCCAAACAGCGTGCCCTGCGGTCCGGCCAGCACCTGCACATTGTCGAGGTCGTAGAACGCACCCTGGCTGCTGGCATTGAACGGCACTTCGGCGAAATAGGTCTGCACGCCGGGATCGGCGCCGCCGAACGGCTGGCTCTGGCCGCGAATGGTGAAGACGTCGGTGTCGCGCGTGCCCAGATCGCCGGCGACAGTGAGCGTGGGCGAGACGGTCTGCAGATCGAGCGCGGAGGTGACGCCGCTGTTGTGCAGCGTCTCGCCGGAATAGGCATCCACTTTCAAGGGAACTGCTTCGCCGTTTTCCAGGCGCCGGCGCGCGGTGACCCGCACGATCTCGATGGTTTTCGCGCTCGTCGTCGACGTCGCCGTTTGCGCGCTCACAGGTGTTGCAAAAACCGGCGCGATGGCGCCAGCCAGCACAACGGCCGCAATCTGTCTCAACATGTCCCCGCTCCCCTCAACGCGGCCAAACAGACCTGGAGCCGGGTTGCGCGCCCCGTCCCGCCTGGCCGTGAACTAAAGTATAGCCAGATTTTCCCGTGGTCTGCGACCGCATTTCGCCCGCGCGGCCGTGGCCTTCACGGCGCAATGCCCGGCAAGTGTTGGCTTTTTGCCACTTAACCTCGCCGGGGATGACAGGTTTGGTTTGCCGCAGAACGCGCCCTCACGCCGCGCGCGTGTCGCGCGCCGGGCGCAGGCGAGCGGCGGGCAGTTCGACGGTCACTACCGTACCGGCGCCAACTTCGCTCGCGATCCTCACCGTTCCGCCGTGAAGTTCGGCAAGGCCTTTGACGATGGCGAGCCCCAATCCGGTGCCGCGATCTTCTGTCGTCACGATATCGTGCCGGCCTTGGGCAAATGTCTCCAGGACGCGATCGAGATCGGCGCGCGCGATCCCGACGCCGTTGTCGGCGACCACCAGTTCCGCGCCGCCGTCCGTCGATCGGCTGACGCTGAGCGAGACTGTTCCGTTTCGCGGCGTGAATTTCACGGCGTTGGAGAGCAGGTTGATGACGATCTGGCGGATCGCGAGCTCGTCGGCGAAGAGGCGCGGACAGGCGCACGCTTCGAACACCACGCGCACGTTCTTGGCGCGCGCCTGCGGCTCGACGAATTGCAGCACGGCCCGGCCGCATTCACCAAGATCGAATTCCGACTCGGACAGCTCGCGCTTTCCTGCTTCGATCTTGGAGAGGTCGAGGATGTCGTTGATCAGTTTGAGAAGATGTTGGCCGCTGGTGTGGATGTCGCCGGCATATCCCGCGTAGCGCTCGATGGCCGCCGCCCCGAACGTGCGATCGCGGATAACTTCCGAAAATCCGAGGATGGCGTTGAGCGGGGTGCGCAATTCGTGGCTCATGTTGGCCAGAAACGTCGACTTGGCCTGGCTGGCGCTCTCGGCGCGTCGGCGCGCACCGGTGGCGTCGTCGAGCGCGTTCTGCAGGCGCCCGATGAGAGAGCGCTTCTCGTCTCTGAGCACGAGCATCTCATGCGTAAGTTGCCACACCGCCCTCGCATACATGCAAACCAGGCCGATGTAGCAGACCTGCAGGAAGGCGATGCCATAGTTGAACGGAGTGACCTCGTGGCTGAGGGAAAGATAGAGAAAGATGACGCAGTAAGGCGCCAGATTGGCCGTCACCACCGGAATACTCGGCGCGGACTGCGCGCCGGCATTGGCAAGGCCCGCCGCCACGATCACGTACAGCAGCACATTGTTCAGCCGCTCGTTGTCGACCCAGAAGAACAACGACACGCTGGCGAAGGCAAAGGTCGAGACGAACAGCGTCACGCAGATCAGCGCGGTCCAGCGCGTCAGGTTGCCGGCGTCGTCTTTGCGTTTCAGAAAGCTGCGCAACACGCCGATCGTCACCATCCACGCTGCGATGGTGACGACCGCCCAGATCGCCAGCTCTGCCGTGCTCTGCCACGTGCGCATGAGCACCGCCAGGCCGATCACGACGAGCGGCAGCGGCAGCAGGTTGACGCGGAGATAGCGCGCGGCGGTTTGCAGGTGGCGCAAGGACAGCGTCGGCCCCGCGGGGAAATCCGCGGCGGAAGTGAAGTCCTCGCTGATGCCGCCAACGCCGCTCATCGGCAAATGGTCCGCGCCGTTCGATGTGGCGCGAAGTTTAGCGGCGCGGCGTTAATATCCGCCTTAAGGGCCCGCCGCGCCGTTAGGAGATGGGTAAGGATGTTCTCCCGATTAGGGCGAGTTGGGGTTCCATTTCACCGGCTCGACCCGCCGGATCACCACGCCCCACGCGAGGATCCCGCTCGCGGTCACCGCGCAGGCAACCGCAAAAGCCCAGAAGAATTGTCCCGTTCTGTCGATCACCAGACCGGTGACGATCGGCGCCACGATGCCCGCGATGTTGCCGACGCAATTCTGCACGCCTACCCATTTGCCGGCGGCGCGCGGGCCGGCCAGCGTTTGGGCGATGGCATAGATCATGGGCGTGCCGAGCCCGAACGAGGCGCCGGCGAGAAAGAGGCAGGCGACGGAAAGCGAAACGCCGCCGAACGCGCAACCCAGCATGGCGAGCGCCACGCCGGAATGGCTGGCGATGATCATCGTCTTGCGCACGCGATTTGAACTTGCGCCCGCCTGCATCCAGCGGTCAGACACAAATCCGGTCATCGAGGCGCTCGCCGCATAGACCAGATAGATCATCCCGCCGATCTCCGACATTTGCGTCACCGAGAATCCGCGCGCCTTGACCAGATAAAGCGGCAGCCACGAGATGACGAAATAAAATCCGTAATTGGCCGAGAAATGGCCAAGGCACGCGCCCCACGCTGCGCGCGTCTTCAGGATGGTGAGAAACGCGGGCGCGGATTCGTGCGCCGACTCATCCGGGCGCTGGCTCGCGTCGCGCGTGACGAAGAACCACGGCAGCAGCCAGGCGAGCGAGGCAAGACCAAAGAGAATAAAGACGGTGCGCCAGCCCCACTGCGCCATCGCCATGCCGCCGACGAAGGTGCCGAACGCAGGGCCGAGCGCGAGGCCGACGCCGATCGCGCCGTTGGCGGCGCCAAGTCTGTGCGCCGGCAGATGCTGCGCGATCAATTTGGAGCTGCAGGGAAAGGCCGCACTTTCGCCGAGGCCGAGCAGAAGCCTCAGCGCAATGAGCGCCGTGAAGCTCGACACGAATCCGGTCGATATGGTTGCAAGCGACCAGATCGCCAGCCCGATCGCCAGCGTGCGATAGGCGTTGATGCGTTCGGAAAGCCACCCGGCCAGGATCTGGCTCGGCGTGTAGGTCCAGAAGAAAGCGGAGAACAAGAGTCCAAGCTGCGCACCCGACAGATGCAGCTCGTCCTTCATCAACGGCGCAGCGGTCGCCAGATTGCCGCGATCGACGTAGTTGATGAAAATCGCCAGCGCGAGCAGCGTGACGACGCCCGCGCCGATGCCGGCTTTCGGGCGCGCCGCGCCCTCCGCAAGTACCGACACGCGCCCCCCGATCGATGACTTCGCCCCAGGCGAAGCTAGCGCGGGAACAGGGGAGCGGATAGCAGAAAAAGTAAGGGATTCACGCGGAGACGCGGAGACGCGGAGGTTGGAGCAAGTTTGAAATACCGCTCCTGGTGATTTGGCTGGCGCGCTTTGCGCGCCGATAAACTCTATTGTCATCCCGGCCAAGCGTTGCGCAGCAACGCGCAGAGCCGGGACCCACCGAGACATGTCGCAATGGGTCCCGGGTCTCGCGGCTGATGCCGCTCGCTCCGGGATGACAATCGGATGATCGGCGCGCAAAGCGCGCCAGCCAAACTACCGATATCCGCTCTTCAAACTTGCACTCGAACCTCCGCGTCTCCGCGCCTCCGCGTGAACCGATCTTTTTCCTTCTTCTGCTGTCACACCCCTGCACGGCGCAGTGATATTCTCCGCCGCCCAAGGATTTCTCCCCATGCGAAACCCCGCGCCCGCACCAAAACTCAAAAAAACTTCCCGCGAAAAAGTTCTCGCCAAATGCATCTGCGGCGCGGTCGAACTCGAGATCGATTTCCCTGCCTTTTGGGCCTGGCACGATCACTCCAAACCGAGCCGCCGCGCGCATGGCTGCGCCTATGTTACCTATATCGGCACCTGGAAGAGCAGGTTCCGCGTGAAAAAGGGCGCCAAGAGCATCCGCCGTTTCGACGACGAGGATGCGAAAGGCATGCGCAGCTTCTGCGCCGTCTGCGGCACGCCGCTCACTTACGAACGCGCGCGCTCGCCCAAATGGGTGAACATCCCGCGCGCCCTCTTCGAAACCCGTACGGGCCGCGAACCGCGCTACCACGTGGCGCTCGATGAGTCGCCGGAATGGAGTTACCTGGGCGCGAAGCTCGTGCCGCTCAAAGGATATCCCGGCGTGATGTGGGAACGGCCGAAACAGAAGAGGCGGCGGGAGAGCGACGGCGGCTTTTAGGAAGACCGGGCTCGGGCGGCATCTACCGTTTCTCCCTTCATGTCGCCGCATCCCGAAATGTGATATTTTCCGCGTGTCCGCTGTTCGATCGAAGGAAGCAGCCATGACCAAGCAACTGTTTTATCTGTCTCTAGGTGCCGGTTTGCTTTTGACGCTGCAGCCGGCGCCGGCAATGGCGGAGGCTCCGTGGTCGGGCCCGGGATGGTATCTCAGCTACAGCGAAACCGGCTTCGACGATGAACTCGTCAGCGGGCCGTACGAGCAGCAAGCCGAGTGCGAGTCGGCCAAAGCCGCGGATCACTCGCACGATTCGGACCGCGACGGTTTGGGGTGCGAGTATTTGGGCCAGGATGATCCGAATTGACGGCGAGCGGGTCACCGTCTCGCAACGCGCCACAAAGCTACGGCACGGCATCGAATACGGCGACGCGACACGTATTCACCATCACCCGCTGCAAGGCCGGGTTGTCCTACGCACCCGGGACTTGCGACCTCGCCATCGGTTTGGCCTTGAGCGAAGCGTTGAGCGCGATGAGGAATGACGGCAGGAATGCCGCGAGCGCAATGGTCGTCCACACGACGGAATCCAGGCCCAGCAGGCCGAGTTTTTCGATCGGCGGCAAAACGAGGAACACGCGCGTCACGATGAAGACGACCGCGAAGGGATAGCTGCGCATCATCCATTCGCGGTGCTGCGCGATCCGCCCGCTGCGAATGCAATAAAGCGCCGTCCCCGTCGTCAGAAACCAGCCCGCGGACTGAAAGACGCTGGCCATCACCAGCTCAGGCGGCCCCAGGATGATCGTCATCGGAATCGACACCGGCGCCGCCACCACGACGCCAAGAATATAAAGCTTTCCCATCAGGCGATGGATCTTGGTGTGGCGCTGGCGCAGGCGGCTGGAAAACTGGAACGGACCGATCAACAGCGCGAGCGCCCCGAATATCCCGTGCACCGCGATCAGCCAGCCGATGCCGGCATAGTGATGGCGCAGCGCCGAGTTCGCATCCAGCAGCTGCAAGTCTCTCTGCGAGATGACGAAGACGCCGGCCGCCGCGAGCAGCACAAACGCGATGGTCTTGAGCGGAAGCGATCGCGAACCGGCAAACGTGGCAGTCATGCTATGTCCCTCCTGACGCGCGCCGCGGAATCTCGCAGCGTCGTGAGGGCTTGTCAAAATTAGCTTTCACCTCCCCGCAAAGGGGAGGTGAAAATGGTGGAGAACGTGGCGACAGAAAAGCGTTCACTGCCGCCCGCAAGAATGACGCGATCAACTCGCCTTCCGCCGAGCGGCGTGCATGACGGGCCGCCCCGCCGGTCTTCGGGGGCGAAGATGGGCCGCCAGCACAATCGGATCGTGCATCATCGCGCGGCACGCAATGCCGACCGCTGTGGGAATCTCCGCACTCGTCCGGTAATTCTTCACCGTGCCGAGGCTGCAGCCCAAAACTTCCGCCGCTTCGTTATTCGACAGCTTCACCGTGACTTGCCAATGCCTGAAATCGACGTTGCCGAAGGGATTCTGCTCCAGTGCCAAGCGCCAAAGCGTGCTCGCGCCAACATCGAGATCGCCGGGCCAGCCGATCGCCGCACCCCAATCGATTACCTTTGCCTTCTTGAATACGTTCGGGTCGAGCAGCGACCGAAGTTGAGGCAGGCGCGCGATGAACCCGGTCAGGTCGATCTCTCGCACGCCTTGCTTCTTGAATTTAATCTTCAAGTTGAGATCGCCGACGGCCTCGACCTTCTCGATCTTCGCCATGGCCAATTGCGCCATGATTCGTCTCCTTACCGACACTCTCTGATTTTCGTCTTCCACGTCCCAAAACCCATTCCCAGAACTCAGTGCAATTCCTTCCACTTCGCCACGAGAAGCGCTCTGTTCGCGCGCGCCCAAGTCAATGCTTCCGTTAAAATGCCCGGTCTAACGGCACCTTCAAAAACGGCCAGCGTTGCAATGGCGACCAGAGCCTCGCTCCCATCTCTGCACACAATGTGGAAATGCGGCGGCACATGGTCGCCGAAATACATCGTGATTTTCCAAGCGGATCTGGCGCTCGGTCGATGGATCGTGGGCATCCGGGGCGCCGTCCGTCTCGCCGTTTAATATAGGGCAATAGTTAACCCGGTCAAGAGATATCCGGTCAAAAGTTGACCTATGTGCCTGAGAGGAGGGTGGAATCCCGGATATGGGGTTGAAGTCGAATTCACTTGCACGATTGTAGATTTGGCCGCCGCGGCGATAGCCTCCGCGCCATGAAAACGCCCGCGCTTTTCATCCGCGACAAGGTCCGCGCCACGGCCGAGGCCCAAGGCCAGGCGGGATCGGCGTGGCTCGCGCAGGTGGACGAGCTTGTCGCGACCATCGCGGCGCAGTGGAACCTCACGCTCGGCGCGCAGCTGACCGGCGGCACGGCGTCCGTGGTCGTCGCCGCGAGAACGGCGGACGGTGAGGACGCGGCCTTGAAAGTGGCCGTGCCGGGGCTTGATCCCTTCGCCGGCGAACTGCGCACGCTGCTGGCGGCAAACGGGCGAGGCTACGCGCGCGTCCTTCGGCACGACAGAAGCCGCGACGCGATGCTGCTCGAACGGCTTGGGCCTCGGTTGGCCGAACTGGGCTTCGATGCGGACACACAGATCGAAGCGCTTTGTGCGACCTTGAAGACCGCCTGGCGCTCGCTCCCCGAAGGCGAGATTTTCACAACCGGCGCCCAGAAGGCGCGCGATCACTCCCAATTCATCGCCAAGGCCTGGGCCGAATTCGGCAAGCCCTGTTCCGAGCGCACCATCGAACGGGCGCGCGACTACGCGGCCGCGCGCGAGCGCGCGTTCGATCCCGAGACCGCCGTGCTCGCCCACGGCGACGCGCACGCCTGGAATACGCTCGTCGTGCCGGGCAGCGAGGCGAAGGCATTCAAGTTCGTCGATCCCGACGGCCTCTTCGTCGAGCGGGCGTATGACTTAAGCATTTCCCTGCGCGAGCTGAGCGCCGAACTCGTCGCCGGCGATGAGATCGGCCTCGGTCACCGCCGCTGCCGGCAATTGGCCCATTTGACGGGCGTCGCAACCGAAGCGATCTGGCAATGGGGATTGCTCGAATGCGCGAGCAACGGCCTCCTCTATGTGAAGCAGGGCATGCCCGATGTGGCCCGCCAATTCCTCGCCGCCGCCGATGCCTGGGCGAAGGGTGGGCCGCCGTGATGGCGGGCGTGTAAGGGTCGGGACGGTCACGCCCGCAAAATGGCGCTCGATTGTCTCGGCGCGAGGAATGAAATGAGCCGACACTGCATGTGTTCGTTGCTAGTGGCCCGCTTACGCTCCGGAAAAACGTGTTCGACGCAGTCGAATTTAGGAGCTATTTCGGCGATTTATCGCCGGAGTGTTTCGTTTTTCAGGTATAACAAGGCAGAACTTAGTTCAAGAATCGATAAAATCTCCGCAGGGTTTGTGACGTCTGCACTATCGTGATTTTGTTTCGACGATCTGGCTGTAGAACGACCAGGAAGGCGTCGAGGTCCAACTGTGCTCAATATGATTTTCACAATTGGTGGCGTAGCTATAGTCGCGATGCTCGGTGTTCTCGCGGGGCGCTACCTTTTCAAGCTCGGCGGATCGTCTGATAGCTCCTCAGCAGAGGCACCCCAAGTTGAGCTTGCGCTCCTACAAGAACGCGAGCGCCTTGCTGTCGATCAAATCGCGAAGCTTGAGGATCGGCTATCCGTATCGAATTCGACTCTCGAAAAACAAGGTGCCGAACTCACTTCCGCCAAGGAACGGCTTGCCGCAAATGAGGAAAGGATAGTCGGTCTCGAAAAAGCTCTCGCGCGCGAAAAAGAACTTGCCGAAGAAATCACGAGAAGACTCACTACTGAACTCGGTGATGTGACGCGGACCAAAGACTTTATTTCCAAGACGTACAATGAACAATCGCAAAAACTTGCGGCTGCGGAACAGTTGGAGACGGAACTTCGGGGACAATTAAAGCGCGCAAGCGATCATATCTCGGATCGAGACAGTGCAATAAAATCACGAGACGACCAACTGGATACCATTAGAACAAGACTCAGCATCAAGGAATCGGAGTTGGCGGGTTCCGCAGAAAGAGAAGCTAGTTTGTCTCGAGCGGTTGTGGAGCGCGATGAACAGCTGAATGGATTGCAAGAGCGGTTGAGAGTCGAGTTTGAGAACATTGCTAATAAAATTCTCGCGGTCACGACTGACAAGCTGTCCGAGAAATCCAACGAGGCACTAACGGCAATTCTGGAGCCGCTTAGAACTCGAATCATTGAATTTCAGAACAAGGTGGAAACCACTCACCTTGAAGACACGCGTCAGCGATCTGCGCTTGCAGAGCATATCAAACTTATTGCGCAGACGAATTTGAATCTTGGGACACAAGCTGAAAATTTAGCGAAAGCCCTGCGAGGAGATGCTCAGCTTCGAGGCCGCTGGGGTGAGGTGCGATTGGAGCGAATATTGGAAAGCTCAGGGCTGGTTCGCGGCCGTGAGTTTGTTATCCAAGGTGAAGGTCTAAATCTGAAGGGGGATGATGGTGGCAGTCAGCGGCCCGACATAATAATTCTTCTGCCCGAGAATCGGCATTTCGTAATTGATTCAAAGCTGTCCCTCATTGACTACCTTGACTATGAGGCAGCCGATACAGATGAGGCGCGCACTGCCTGCTTGAAGAAGCTTCTCCAATCAGTTCGCGGACACATCGATGGTCTATCCGCGAAAAACTATCAGTACGCTGACGCAATAAATTCACACGATCTCGTCTTTATGTTTGTCCCAATAGAGGGCATCGCCGCCCTTGTCCTGCAAACAGACGATAGTTTGTTTGAGTATGCTTGGAGCCGAAAAATTGTGATGGTTTCACCGTCCACTCTCTTCATGACCATGCGCACCGTTTCGTCGATATGGCGATATGAAAGACAGAGTGAGAATGCACAGCAAATTGCCGAGCAGGCAGGGCAACTCTACGACAAGATTGTGGGCGTCGTGGGGGATATGAACGACGTGTCACAAAAGCTCCAGTCCGCCGCAGATGCTCACGGGGAGGCGATGAAAAAGTTGGCTACGGGTAAAGGGAGCGCACTCTCTCGGACTCAGAGACTCAAGGCGTTAGGCGTCTCATCGAAAAAAGAGTTGCCGCAAGTCCTTATCAACGGCGAAAAGCACACGGTTGAATCCGGCGGCGACGACGTCGTACCAGTCGCCATCACCCCTATTCCAGCTTTATTGGAAAGAAGTGATCCCGGGAACGAATCGACGTAAATAGAGTATTGCGCCAATATGCCCCACGCGCTTTCGCGATGTATAAAATTGTCTCGGCGCATTACCCTGCAGCCCTATACAAATTCCCGTGATTCACTAGCTGTCGGGTTTAACGATGCTCTCCACCACGGCAGGTCGTACGTAACTTCCCACAAGAACTTCGACTTCATCCCCCACTTCTGCACCAATTAGAGCCTTTGCGAGGGGCGTTTCTGAATATATCACTCCCTGATTCGGGTCGCTCCTATCGTCGCTAATCTTCACCTGAAGAATTCTTTGATCACCTGACAAGTATCGCACACGAACCGTATCCCCAGCTGAGACACCACGATCATTTTTGTGCATCCCGGTAGCGGTGGTGCGCCTTTGTGCTGATCCCACGCCATCTGAAACCGCAGCAACAGATATCTGTGAGTCGTCGAGCGGCGGTACCGCAGTAGGTTGAGGATGAATCATTTCCCGCGAGAATTCCGCCTCTCGGGTTTTAAGTTCCTCTAATCGTGATGCAATTACGGTACGGAGCCGCTCCGCTTCGCGTTTGGGATTATTGAACCAATCGGTAGACCAAATGCGATGGAGGCGCCAACCAAGTTCTTCGAGAACTTCCTGTCGTAACCGATCTCGATCGCGTGCAGATTTGGCTGAATGATAGCTGGCACCATCGCATTCCACACCCAACACGAAACCGTGAACCCAATCAGGGTGACGAACTCCAATATCAATAAAATATCCCGCAACACCAACCTGACATACGGGCTCGCAACCTATCGCCTTGATCTGGTTCGCAACGAATATTTCGAAATCCGAATCTGGCTCACGGTTTGTAGCTAGGCCACCTTCGAGTGTGCCCGTGGCGCAGTACTCGAGCCAGCGTTTGAGCATGTGTGCGCCGGCGTTTCCGTTTTCCTCCGCGACGACGTCTGCCGCCGTCATTGAAGAAAATGTTACAATTTTCTCCTTCGCGCGCGAAAACAAAACGTTCAAGCGACGCTTACCCGCGAGTCCATTGATTGGACCAAAACGCTGCGCGACCCTGCCTCCATTTGTTTCGGGGCCGTACACTGTCCCTATGAACATCACGTCCCGCTCATCACCCTGAACATTCTCAAGATTTTTGATGAAGAACTCTTCTAGACCATCATTCCTGATCTTCCATGTCTCGATATATTCCTGAGCGCGACGATCACGGGAGAGGGCATATTCAAACTCCTCGCTGATAAGATCTCGTTGCTTTTGGTTCAGCGTCACGATGCCAAGCGACCGCTCAGAGTCGGTTCGCATGAATTCCAAGGCGGCCTCAACGATAACGCGCGCCTCCGTCGGGTTTGTCCCAGCCTTGTATAGTCCCTTAACTGTTCGAAATTCGACACCCATCCGCTTCATTGATTCATTTGCGGACGGAAAGACGATAAGGTCGTCTCCATAAACGATACGATTGGAGAACTTGATCAATCCCGAGTGGCGCGATCGGTAGTGCCAACGCAACCGACGAGAGGGGCGAAATGTAGCATTTGCCATCTCCAAAATTGATTCATTGAGCACGGTATCATCTTCGTCAGCTTCCTCATCTTCAATTAGCTTCTTGAAGAAGTTGCTCGGCGGCAGCTGATTGGTATCGCCTACGACAACAGCTTGCTTGCACCGCATTAGGGCACCAATAGCGGCTTCCGGGGGCATTTGGGATGCTTCGTCGATAATGCAAAGATCAAATTCAAGCGAGCCTTGGGGAACGTACTGCGTGACGGCTAGAGGTGACATCATCCAGCAAGGCTTGAGTTCAAGTAGAGCGCTGCCAGCACGTTGAGTCAGATCGCGAACCGAGATGAACCGTTGCTGCTTGCTGATCTCGTTGCCAATTAATGCCATCTCAGTCCAAGTCGATTTCCTTCCGATGCCGCTGCCATACGGAGGTTTCGCGCTGGCGTGAACTTTGAAACGGAGCTGAGTGCGCGACAGGCGAATGATCGCCTTGTCTTGCTTGGCAAGCATTGAGCGGAGCGCATTCAACCGGCTTCCAGGAAACTTAGACAACTTCGCGCCGTGCTCTGCATAAAGGGCTTTTGCAAGCTTCCGAACAGCAAGTGCTTCAAACTGATCCTCGAGCCCATCGAGAGAACCTTCCACTTCCAGGTGGTAGTTCACCAGAGGCATTCCGCCTGTGGGCCGAAGATCAGACGTTGCTGTCGCTAACGCTGCGTGAATATAGAGACCCTCTGGATCCCGTGACGCTAGCTCTAGAGTTTTTGAGATACCATCATCGCTACGCTCGGACAGAAAGTGATTTGGATCTATTTTCGCCTTCTTACACAGCTCCGCGAGCGTTCGAGTAGCGCGTTCGGACGCATCGATTACTCTGCGTATCTGGGAAAGCGCGGCTTCGACTTCAGCCAGTTGCAGAACTCGCGAGACTTCCTCTGCGTGAGGACGTGCCGCAATGGCCCACTGAGTGGCCGCGTCCAATTCCTCCACTTCAGTCTGCCACCCATTGAAGCGCTCGGCCAACAGATCTGCAATCTCAATAGACGCTGTCAGCGAGTCGCGAAGCGAAAAGAACTTCTTCATTCGAAGCAAGAGATTTCCGATTTCCTGAGAAGTAATCGCAGCCGGGTCTCGAAATACTGTCAGGCATGGCTTGAGCGCAGATACTCCATGTTCGATTTCCTCAAGATTTCGTTGGCGCGCCACAGCATCCATGCGCAACTCGCTGAAGCAAGGCGCTAATGTCGCAAGTGGCAACTCCGGAAGGAGCTCAAGTTCTTCGAACTCCGCGGTCTGCAAAAAACTTCTTACTCGACGTTGGTCAGGCTGTGGAAAATCTGTGTAGGATGCTTCAAGAAATCCGGCGAGGCGTTCAAACAACTGAAACTCAGTGTTTAAGCCACGATAGTGCTGCCCAAACATTACAGTCGCGTTCGCATCCTGCAGAAACTCGCGTTCCCTTTTTCGAAAATTTATCAATTCCTCAAGTAGGCGAAATGCATGCTTCCTGTGGTACCTACCCGACAACAGGAGTGATCGTGCGACACGTCGCGCCCTCCTATAGTTGGCAGAAATGAAGCCAAACATCCCTGCAGACCGAAGCGTCGATGCACTTCTGATCAGAACGTCAAGCGGTACATCAACCGCCAAGGAAACATTGACTTCCAATCGAGCTTTTTCGGCTCTGAGTTCGAAGCCTTCGTTGCACAATCTGCTGAGAATTTGAACGGAACTGGGGTCGGTGGCCGACGCATTTCTGCATACTAGCGCCTCGCGCCCAGCGTCGATGATTGCTTGTCGCGCCTTTGTGATGTCCGACAGCTTCCAGTCTGCCGCTTCCGGTCGCACGTGAACAAGTGGGCGTAACCGATCAACTAGCACGCGGGTAGCATTTAGAGCTTCGTTCTTCTCGCGACAAATTTTTTCAAGCTCAACGAGATCTAGACGTTCGAACTCTAAGTTTGTGCAGATGATTTGGATTTTCTTCAGCGATTCAAGTGCGGCTTCCTGGATGTAGCAAAGGACGCCAGCGAGATTTTCACTTATGCTCTGGCACGCTTGGCATTCCCTTAAGAAGGCTGAGGCACTTTCGGCATTTTCCCCTCGCAACAGAGACCTCAATAGATTCAACGTCAAAGAGTTAGGTAACGATTGAAATCGTTCCAGAATTTGCAATATCTCTTGCAATTCATTCTCGTTAAATTGTGCCCTTACTCCAAATTTCGGCAAATCAGCACGTGTCTCGGACAGCAATTGGAAAGCCTTCGATGCCTTGAGTGCCGCAGCGCATGCCTCTTCCACCGTGAACCGGTCCGCATGAATGAGTTGGGTAGTTTTCCAGCTATCTGACACTTCCAAAGTTGCGCTGAATGCCTTTTGGATTGTCGACGCTGCTACTCGGAGACGCGCAAGTCCAACAGAATTCAGGTAACCGGAAGGGATATCGCATTGTTCCAAAACGCCGACGGGAACCCCATCCAGCTGCGAATTGGTAGCGATGCTCTTACCGAGGATCGCATGGATTGTGAGATTGCTGTTTCGGAAAGGCCGTTTTAACAGGTCTATATATTCTGCGAGCTCCGACCTTGTGCGCCGGTATTCGGCTAGTTGTACGTCATAGTCACGAATTGCTGATGGCTTACCCATTTCGACCCGGTCGCGCACCGAAGCAACTACTTGTTCGCGTGTTGATCTCTCTGCTTGGAGTGGAAGAAGGAATTCTCCAAGTCCAATTGCCTCCAAACGCGACCGAACGACATTCAGTGCAGCCAACTTCTCCGCAACGAACAGTACCTTTTTGTTGTCTGCGAGGGCAGCGGCAATCGCGTTTACTATCGTTTGCGATTTACCAGTTCCTGGAGGGCCCTCGACCGCAAGATTTTTGCCCATCGCAATGTCCACCAATGTGCTGAACTGAGACGAATCTGCATCCATTACGACGCATGGAACTTTCTTCTCAATTTCGGGTTCATCGACGGCGTATTCGTCTGCGAATGGCGCGGACGTCTCTGTGTTCGAGCCAGTTAGAAGTGCACTGATGATGTCATTATCTGGAAACGTCGGCGACGATGGATCCAAATCATGATACATTGCCATTCGGGCGGATGGAAAAACGCCAATGGCGACCTGTCTTCGCACCCGCCAAGTGATCTGTTTGGGAGCGATTTTGGCAATTAGGTTGAGATAAGCCTCGACCGATGCGCCATCGTAAGCCGGCAACTCTATACCAAACTCCAAGCGCAGCTTTTCAGAGAGTACAGCGTTGACTTCAGCTTCATCGCCCGAGCCAGAGATTCAGAATTCCATTCCTTCGCGCGTTCGACGTCTTTCAATTTGAGCGGCTGAAAGTATGAGCGGTGCGAATGACGTGTCAGGTTGATTGGGCTCGGACCACTCCAAAAATCCGTATGCAACATGCATCACGTTGATGCCGGTTTCTTGAATCCAAGTTCGGCACTTCGAAGTCACACTGTTCAATTTGCGCTCGAGATCTTTTGGAAGAAGGAGCGTCTGAATATCGTTGTCGGTATGCCTACCGTCCGCGTGTTCACTTGTCGGATCGGGTAGGTCATAAGAAGGTGTGATCCCGTTGTTCTTGGCATGCTGGATGAGATTGGTCTCGGCGCGCTTTGATCGTTCCGGCAAGCCGAGTTCCGCTCTGACCCTATCCTTGAGCGTTCTTTCGATTGTGCGCGTCCGATCGAGGTAGTCTTCTGCGTCCCGTTCAACGGCTTCCAACTCAGCGATATAGATTTGGTCGGTTATTCGCGCGTTGGCCAGCGCATTTCGAAACGCTCTAGTTTCCTCATCCTTTGGATCCTCATCAATTTCGGGCAGAGGTACGAGCCGCATCGCTTGGCCGTTGCCGAGCTTGAAGAAGAGGATATCGGGGAGTTCATCGACAACGCGAATGTGTGAATTGGACCTCGGGCTCAGCTTTGTCGCCACCAGAGGGTTACGTCGACTCAAGTCAAGAAGCTTTGGGCGGAGGTTTTCAACCTTCTGCTTCAATAATTCTAGGAGCTGATTACTATCCATCGCCGTACTTGCCCAACGATGCCCCTAGTAGTCCAACACTTTTTGCTAGCAATCAACTTAGACGAGCAATAATATATAGTCGCGTGATAGTCACCTGCGGCGGCAAATTGCCGAACAGCTTTTCTAGATCGATTGGCTGAGGGATCGCTGGTCCAAGTGCAAAACGTTGCCGGCGAGGCAAACAAATAATAGATATCGAAGGTTCAACTCGTAAACGAAGGTCTTTCGTCACACCACGCTATTATAAAGCATCGCACCCGGCTTACGCGCTGCCGGCGCAGGCGTCCGCCCATACGTCCGCGTCGTCGCGCGGCGGCGTTCTACTTCTTCGGCCACGGCCCTGATCATGCCTTCGCTGGCGCGGCTCATGCGCGCCACCATGCGGGCGTGGCGTCCGAGAATGTCGTGCAGGCGTTTGGTGGATTGCGAGAGTCTGGCGCGTTGCACGGGCGTGATCGCTTTGGCGCTCATCTCCATGCCTTTGGCTTCGCGGCCGTAGAGCAATGAGAGCTGCTGCACTTCGGGATCCATCATGCGCATGTCGCGCGCGCGCCCGCTTTCCAGCGCCGCCACGTCGGCGTCCAGCGCATCGCTTAAGCGGTCGCCCAGCGAAATGACCCGTTCGGCCTTCTGCTGCGCTTCGGGATTCATGCCGCGAGGCCCTTGAGCGGTTTCAGAACGACGTTCTTCTTCGTGAAGAACTTCGCATCGGTCTTCGTATTCGCTTTCGTGTCTGAATTGGTATCGACCGGCACAGCCGCGCTGGCATCGTTCTTCGCATTCGCGCGCGCCAGGGCATCCGCTTTGGCTTCCTGATGGCTCAGCAGCGATTTCACGATGGAATCGGCAAGTCCGATGCCGCCGCGCTTGGCGACCTGCTTGCCGTATTCGTCCAGCATCAGCGAGCGGAACATCTGCTCGCCCTCGCCGCCGCCGAACGGGCCGTCGGTGGAAATGCCTTCGAACATCTGGCCCATCATCTGGGAGACCAGCACGCCTTCGAATTCGGTCGCGGCTTTGCGCGCCGAGGCTTCGTTCACGGCAATCCCCGGCGTCTTCGCTTGGAGATTTATTGGCGCCGATTGCGCCAGCATCATCGCCTGCGAAACCTCATTCGAGATGCTGAGCGGCGAACTCATCCGATCACCTCGATGTCGGCCTGCAACGCGCCGGCCGCCTTGATCGCCTGCAGGATGGAGATGATGTCGCGCGGGCCGACGCCGAGCGCGTTCAAGCCGTCCACCAGCTTCTGCAAGCTGACGCCGTCGTTCAGCACGGCCATCTTGTTGCCTTTGCCGTCGTCGATCTGGATCTGCGTGCGCTGCACGGTTTGCGTCGTGCCGGTCTGCGAGAACGCGGTCGGCTGGCTCACTTGCGGCGTCTCGCTGACGCGGATGGTGAGATTGCCTTGCGCGATGGCGACGGTGGAGATGTGCACGTCCGCGCCCATCACGATCACGCCGGACTGTTCGTCGATGATCACTTTCGCCGGCAGATCGGGATCGACGTTCAGTTGCTCGACGTCGCTCAAAAGTCCGATGACGCCTTTGGGATAGGTCGCGGGCACCGCGAGCTGCACGGTCGATGGATCGCTGGTCTCGGCGATGTTGAGGCCGATATAGCGGTTCACGGCATCGGCGATGCGCGTGGCCGTCGTCAGGTCCGGATTGCGCAGAGAGAGTTTGAGGCTCGCCGCGCCGGCAAGCTGGAAAGAAATCTCGCGCTCCACGATGGCGCCGTTGGAAATGCGCCCCGACGTCGGCACGCCGCGCGTCACGGTCGCGGCCTGGCCTTGCGCCACGAATCCGCCGACCGCGATGGGGCCTTGGGCGAGGGCGTAGATGTTGCTGTCGGCGCCGAACAGCGGCGTCACCAGCAACGTTCCGCCTTGCAGGCTTTTGGCATCGCCCAGCGCGCTCACCGTCACGTCAATGCGCGTGCCTTGGCCGGCGAAGGCGTGAAGATTGGCCGTCACCATCACGGCGGCGACGTTCTTGGTCTGCATGGTCTCGCCGCGCGTGTTCACGCCCAGGCGCTCCAGCATGGTCTGCAGGCTCTGCTCCGTGAACGGCGCGTTGCGAAGCGAGTCGCCCGTGCCGTTGAGCCCGACCACCAGGCCGTAGCCCACCAGCATGTTGTCGCGAATGCCCTGCACATCGACGAGATCCTTCACCCGCGAAAAGGCGAAGGCCTGCAGCGGCGAGAGGGCGACGAGAAGGCCTGCGAAAGCGGCCAGGAGACGGGAGGTGAGAGAGCGGCGGTTCAGCATGAGCGTTCTGCGACAGACTTTTCCGGGAAAGCTCCTTGCCAGTTCCGTGCCGGGGGGTGTTTTAGAAAATAGCAGCAAAATCAATATGTTAAACGCCGTTCAGAAACTCAGATCCGCCCGCCCGGCAATATCTTCCCGGCCAAATCCACCTCCCCCTTGTGGGGAGGTCGCTGTGCGAGCGAAGCGAGCATCAGCGGGTGGGGGCAGTGAGTGCACCGGTGCAAGCGACTTCCCCCACCCGGCGGCTCGTCGCTTCGCGCCGAGCGCCGACCTCCCCACAAGGGGGAGGTGGAGTCACATGGACTCCCTCGTGCACCGTTTCTATTTTCGCCTGCGACCTGAGATTAAAGAGCCCCCCGCTTTGAACCCTCGCGATTGCCAGCTCGTTCTCGTCCGCCACGGCGAGAGCGAGTGGAACAAGAAGAATCTCTTCACCGGCTGGCGCGATGTGCGGCTGACGGAGGAGGGTGAGCGCGAGGCGCGCAACGCGGGGCGTGTGCTCAAAGCCGAAGGCTTCGATTTCGATTCCTGCTTCACCTCCGTGCAGGCGCGCGCCATCAAGACGCTGTGGCTGCTGCTGGAAGAGATGGATCTGATGTGGCTGCCGGTGGAAAACCACTGGCGGCTCAACGAACGCCACTACGGCAAACTGCAAGGCGACAACAAGGCCGAAGCGGTCGCCAAATTCGGCGAAGCCCAGGTGCTGGAATGGCGCCGCTCCTACGCCACGGCGCCGCCGCCGGTGGATCTGGATTCCCCCGATTATCCCGGCCACGACCGGCGCTATGCGGGGCTGACGCCGGCGGAACTTCCCCGCGGCGAGAGCCTCAAGGACGTGCTCGCCCGCGTGCTGCCCTATTGGAACGCGCGCATCGTGCCGGAACTGAAGAAGGGCAAGCGCCTCGTCATCGCCGCCCACGGCAATTCGTTGCGCGCCCTGCTCAAGCATCTCGAGGGCCTCAGCGAGGATGAAATTGTGGCGGTGAACATCCCCACCGGCGTTCCGCGCGCCTACCGCCTCACCCCCGACTTCAAATCCGCCGAAGCCCGCTACATCGGCAACGCGGCCGAAATCGAAGCCAAAATCGCCGCCGTCAAATCCCAGACGAAGAAAAAATAAGTCTCGCGCGGAGCCGCGGAGTTCTTAGTTCTTCACCAGTCCAAACATCCGTCATGGCCGGGCTTGTCCCGGCCGCCCATGATCTCGATGCGAATAGGTTCACGCGAAACGATCAACATGGGTGTTCCTGGGTGGCCGGCACGGGGGCCGGCCATGACGAATCTTTTAAATTGGCGAAGCTTCGAGAAACTCCGCGGCTCCGCGTCTCCGCGTGAATCCTTCTTTCTTTCTCTCCACCGATTCAACCATCGACGGAAATGCTCTACTCTCCCGCCCACATTTACAGGACTGCGGCGATTTCTTCTTTGGTTCGCATGGCGATGACAGGAAGCGTGCTGGTGCTCTGCGCGCTGGCGTTTGCGTGGTCTGAACCTTCTTTCGCAAAGCCGAAGCACCTCGCGCAGGCCGATCCCGCGATCATCGTCCTCAAAAAACCGGCGCTAAAGCACAAGAAGAAGCACGCCACAACCACGGCATCCACAAAGCTGCCGGCGGCAAAAACCAAAACCGCCGCCAAGCCCAAACCGCCCGTCGCCGAGACGCCGCATCCCGCGCCGCCGATCGTCGTGGATATGACCAAAGCCATTCCGCTCGATCAGGCCGCCAAGCTTCCTTCCACCGAAGAACAATTCCACTCCCTCAAAACCAGGATCGAGGAAACCAAGCCCGGAGTCGCGGCCGCCAAACAGAAAAGCGACGCGCTCGCCGCCGAAACCGCGCGGCTGAAACGCCGCCTCATCGCTACCGCCGCGCGCGTGCAATTCCTGGAAGGCGAAAAGATCCGCCTCGATGCGGACATCGTAAGACTCGCAGGCGAAGAAAAATCTCTCGCGGCGGGCTTTGAGCGCGACCGCGCCCAAGTTGCCAAACTGCTCGCGGTGCTCGAAAGATTGCAGCACGACATGCCGCCGGTCATCGCCATCAAATCGGACGACGCGCTTGGCGCGGCGCGCGGCGCGATGCTGCTCGGCGCCTCGCTGCCGCGCGTCTATGGCGCCGCGGCCGAACTCTCGCGCCGGCTCGCCACCTTGCGCGACACCCGCGCCGCGCTCATCGCGCGCCGGGCGGAAGGCGCCAAGAACGCCGATCAGCTGAGGTTGGCGCGCCGCGATCTCGATCAACTTTTGGCGATCAAGGAAGAAGAGGCGCAATCCGCCGCTGGAACTTACGGCGAAATGCAGGCCGGGCTCGACCGCATCGCCGCCGAGGCCGGTGATCTCGAAACTTTAATGAAGCGGGTTGCCGCGCTCAGGGCCGCGGGCCAAGTACCCGCCGCCCAGACCATGGTGGTTGTCGCGGCCGCCAAAGACTCGAATGGAACTCCGGACCAAGCGCCCAAACGCGGAAGTTTATTGCGCCCCGTGGCGGGACAGTTCGTCAAAGGCGGGCTCGACGGGGTGGGCGGGGCGTCGGCGCCCGGCATCACCTTCCTGGGCACCCCCGGCGCGCGCGTGGTGGCGCCCGCGGACTCCCACGTTCTTTTCGCCGGTCCTTACCATAAGACCGACCGCGTATTGATCTTGGAAATGTCTGGCGGTTACGATCTTGTCCTCGCGGGGTTGGAGCGGATCGACGTTCGGTCCGGCGATCGGTTGCTGGCGGGGGAGCCACTGGGCACGTTGCCGCGGAATAACCAGATTCCCCGGCTTTACTTTGAAATGCGGCAGAACGGCAAAGGCATTAGTCCGGCGCCATGGCTTGAAGTCGATCTAAGGAAAGCAAAAAGAACATGAACAAAAGCAAGTACGCCTTCGTCGGTGGCGGTATGGCCGCGGGCTTCGCGCTCGCGCTGATGATTCTTCCCGCTGCGCATGGCGCCGGAAATCTCACCGCCTATCGCCAACTCGATCTCTTCAGCGATGCGTTCGAACGCGTGCGCGCCAATTACGTGCGCCCGGTCGATGATCAGGAGCTGATCGGCGATGCGATCGAAGGCATGGTCTCTTCGCTCGATCCGCACTCCAGCTACATGGACGCCAAAGCGTTCGAAGACATGCAGGTGCAGACCAAGGGCGAGTTCGGCGGCCTCGGCATCGAAGTGACGATGGAAGACGGCCTCATCAAAGTCGTCTCGCCGATCGACGATACGCCGGCCGCCAAAGCCGGCATCAGGACGGGCGATTACATCGCCGCGATCGACGGCACGCCGATCCAGGGCATGGCCTTGAACGACGCCATCGACAAGATGCGCGGCGAAATCGGCTCCAAGGTCACGCTCACCATTCTGCGCACCGGCGAGAAAAAACCGTTCGACGTCACCCTGGCCCGCGCCATCATCAAAGTGGACAGCGTGAAGTGGCACCGCGAAGGCGATGTCGGCTACATCCGCTTGACGGCGTTCAACGAGCGCACCGATTCGGGTCTGGAAAAAGCGGTGAAGGAATTGAAGGCGCAGATCGGTCCGGGCCTCAAAGGCTATGTCCTGGACATGCGCAACAATCCAGGCGGTCTGCTCGATCAGGCGATCGCGGTGTCCGACGATTTCCTCAACGGCACTTATGAAGTCGTCTCCACCCGCGGCCGTCATCCCGAAGACACGCAGCGTTACAATGCGCGTCCCGGCGACATCACCGACGGCAAGCCGGTGATCGTGCTCGTCAATGGCGGCACGGCGTCCGCCTCGGAAATCGTCGCCGGCGCGCTGCAAGATCACAAGCGCGCGCGCATCCTCGGCATGGTCTCTTTCGGCAAAGGCTCGGTGCAGACCATCATTCCGCTCGGCGAAGGCGGCGGCGCGCTGCGTCTGACGACGGCGCGCTACTACACCCCGTCCGGCCATTCGATCCAGGCAACCGGCATCGTCCCCGACGTGCAGGTGGCGCAGGGTCCGGCCTCCGACGATCCCCCGAAGCTGGTGCGTCCAAGCGAATCTGATCTTCCCGGCCACCTCGCGGCGGAAGTCAATCCGCGCAAGGCCGGCGACAAGGTCATCCGCCCGGCGCCCGGCAAGAAGTACGACGACTTCCAGCTCTCCTACGCGCTGGATCTGCTGCGCGGCCAAACGACGGTCAGCTCCATCGTCACGGCGGCGAAGGCGGAATAAGTCTCTCTTCACTCCATCGCGTACCAAAGGGCCGCAGCAACGCGGCCCTTTTGTTTGATAACTACCCTCCCCTTGAGGGAGGGTCGAAGCGCGAAGCGCTTCGGGGAGGGGTCATGCCGCGGCCTTTAAGATGACGCGCCAGCTACTCAGTGCGCTCAACTCATGCGACACGGCATGACCCCTCCCCGAAATCTCCGCTCACTTCGTTCGCAAAGATTTCGACCCTCCCTCCCGCCTACGCTTCGCTTCGGCGCGGCAAGGAAATAGCTCAAGGCACGCCGTAGCTTTAGCGGAGGCGGCAAGGGGAGGGTGGAATTTCCGAATTAACCGCCCAGTAACCATGCATTGCGCTATCTAGTGGTGGGATGGCCATGACCAGTGCAGCGGACGAAAGCATGGGAGAGAAGCGGCGCTTCGCCCATCCGCTCGCGCTCGCTTATCTCCTCGTGCTCATCGGCGTCATCGCCGCAGCCGGCTTCGTCGTGCTGTTCGGCAAAGCCAGCGACGGCGATCCCGTCGCCACCCTCGATGTCACCTCGCTCGCCCCGCCGCGCCACATGGCACAGCAGAAGCCACCGCCGCAGCAACCGGCCCAGCAAGCTCAAGACAATTCCAATCTCATCGGCGCCGGCCCTCAGCCGACCGAACCCAACCAGACTCCGGGGCAGACTCAGGACCAAACCCAAAGCCAAACTCCGGCGACCGGGCCGCAACAACAGCAGCAGGCTCTGCAGCGGCAACCGGGTCAGCAGCAGGCGCTGCAACAACAGCAGCAGCCCAAACAGGGTCTGCAGCTGACGCCGCAAAAACCGGCGACGCCTCCCGTCGCGCCCACCATTACGCATGCCGTCTATGCCGGCGCGGCCCTCGTCGCCGACCCCGCGCTCATCGAGCCGACCGCGAACGGTCCTTTGCCGCGCATCGCCGACAACGGACGCACGCCGCTCGCAGTTTACGCGCCGCCTTTGCCGGCCGACAAGCGCCCGCGCGTCGCCATCGTCGTCAGCGGTCTTGGCATCAGCGCGCGCATGACGGCGGCCGCGATCGCGCAGCTGCCGCCGCCGGTCACGCTTTCTTTCGCGCCTTACGCGGGCGACGTGCAGCACTGGGTGTCCGAAGCACGCCGCCGCGGCCATGAAGTGCTGCTCGAAGTGCCGATGGAGCCGTTCGATTTTCCCGACAGCGATCCCGGTCCGCACACGTTGCGCGCGTCGGCCAGCGAAGATTCCAACATCGAGCGCCTGTCCTGGTCGATGACGCGCTTCACCGGCTATGTCGGCGTCACCAATCTTCTGGGCGGTCGTTTCCTTGCCGATTCCCAGGCGCTGGAACCGGTGATGACCTTCCTGATGCGCCGCGGCCTCATGTTCTTCGATTCCGGCACCGCCAACCGCTCCGCCGCGCCCGACGTCGCGCGCGGCATCAACGCGCCGTTCGTGGAATCGGGCGTCACCATCGACACCATCGAAACCGGCATGGAAATCGACCGCCGCCTCACCGAACTCGAAGCGCGCGCCAGAACGCTGGGCCGCGCCGCCGGTTCCGGCTTCATCTATCCGGTGACCATCGAGCGCATTCAGGTCTGGGCCCAAGGCCTTCCCGGCCGAGGCCTTGTCCTCGTCCCCGTTTCGGCGATAGTGCCGGGAGCGAACTGAAGCTGGTTTGAATGTAAAAAGGTTCGTGCTGCTTTGTGCATCAACCAAGAAAGTTCGAGTTGCTTAATGTACAATTCAAAAAAATTCGTCATGGCCGGGCTTGTCCCGGCCACCCATGATCGCGATGTCGAAAATAGTGCGCAGCTGATCAAACAGGGTGTTCATGGGTGGCCGGCACGGGGGCCGGCCATGACGGTGCTAGAGGTGCGCATGGCAGCACTCAACCGAACCAACTAACTGATGTCCCACCGCCTGCGCCATGAAGATCTTCCCTATCGTCCTTGCGTCGGCGTGATGCTGTTCAGCCGCGAAGGTCTCGTCTTCATGGGGCGGCGAATCGAGCAGACGGTGGAAGGCTGGCAGATGCCTCAAGGCGGCATCGACGACGGCGAAACGCCCGCCGAGGCCGGGTTCCGCGAAATGGAAGAAGAGATCGGAACCCGCAAGGCGCAGCTGCTGCGCGAATATCCCGAATGGCTTTCCTACGATCTGCCGCAGCATCTTCTGGGTGTGGCGCTGCATGGGCGCTATCGAGGCCAGACGCAGAAATGGCTGGCGATGCGCTTCCTGGGCGAAGACAGCGACATCGATTTAACCAAACACACGCCCGAATTCGCCGAATGGAAATGGCTCGCCATCGAGGCTTTGCCGCGGCTCATCGTTCCCTTCAAGCGCGACACCTATCAAAAAGTGATTGCAGCTTTCCGCGATCTCGCGTTTGCTGCTTCCTGAAGGGAAATCACCATGAAGCGTTTGCGTCCTCCAGTCGTAATGATTCACGGCGCCTTTTGCGGTGGCTGGGCTTTCCATCATTGGCGCGATGCGTTCGTCGCCAAAGGCTACGACGTGACGACGCCGACCTTGCGCCATCACGATTGCGGCGCCTATCCGCCCAAGAGCCTGGGCACCACCAGCGTGCTCGACTACGCGGCCGATCTCGAAGCCGAACTGAAGGACTTGGACGAGGCTCCCGTGCTCGTCGGCCATTCCATGGGCGGCTTGCTGGCGCAGATGCTGGCCGCGCGCATGCCCGTGCGCGCCCTCGTGCTGCTGGCGCCGTCCGCGCCCTGGGGCGTGCTGCCGTCGACGCCGTTCGAAGTGATGTCGGCCCAGGCCCTCTTTCTCGCCGGCGAGTTCTGGTCCAAACCGCTGGTGCCCTCGCACTGGATCGCCGCCGCCAATGCGCTCGATCTGTTGCCCGACGACGAACGCAACGAGGTCTTCTCCCGCTTTGTGCCGGAATCCGGCCACGCCACGTTCGAGATCATGCATTGGTTCTGGGATCTGAAACGCGCGACCCAAATCGACGCGCGCGCGGTTACCGCGCCGATGCTGTGCCTCGTCGGCGCCCGCGACCGCGTCAATCCTCCGCAAACCGTGCGCCGCGTCGCCCAGCGCTACAAAGGCCGCGTCGTCTACGAGGAACTCAAAGGCCACAGCCACTGGCTCATCGGCGACCCCGGCTGGGAAAAAGTCGCCGCCCGCTCGCTCAAGTGGCTGGGCGAAGTGCTGGCCGAGAGCGAAGCGCAGGTTTGATTTAGGAAAAGAAGGATTCACGCAGGCGCGCTTCGCGCGCCAAAATGAATTCCTCCCTCTACCCCGCTTCAGCGGGGGAGAGGGCTGGGTGAGGGGGTCTCTACGCTGGGCGCGATTGCAACGCGTGCAGCACAATCGTCAACGTCATCGCCACATCATCACTCGCCTCGACATTCGAAAACCGCATCACCTGATAACCTTCACTGCGCAGATACGCATCGCGCATTTCGTCATATTTGATCTTGTCGCGGTGAAACGGTCCATCAAGCTCAACGACCAGCTTACGCTCCACGCATACGAAATCGACGATGTAGCTTCCGATCAAAAACTGCCGCTTGAACTTGTAGTCACCGAGCTTGCGATTGCGGGCTTCGGACCAGAACAGCTTTTCCATTGCCACGGGTTCATGGCGCATTTGACGCGCGCGTCCGCGATTGAGCGCGCGCGAGGAACGCTTCTTTTCCGTACGAACGGCGAGTTTTGTAACAACTTCTGTCAGCGCTCTATTTGGCGACAGTTTTGCTCAATTTCGAGACCCCCTCACCCCGCCCTCTCCCCCGCTAAAGCGGGGGGAGAGGGAGAGAGCTTTGGTTTGAAGGCAAGAGTTTCTTCGGCGCGCGAAGCGCGTCAGCGATTCCAAAATCATCTAAGGGAGGAATTCTACCGGAACGGTCTTCTCCGCTCTCTGCGCGGCCTCCGCGGCGCGCAAGGCGCGCCCGCGTCTCCGCGTGAACCATTCCTTTTTTTGAAAACGCTAATTCGTCGCCACAGCGCTGCCGTAGCGCTTCTTGAAATCCTGCATGAAGGTCTCAAGCGTATCAACCGACGCGATTCTGCCCGCCATGTCGCGGAACGCGAGGCCCCGGGTCTCGATATCCTGGGTCACCACCGCAAACGCCGGCGCATCCACGCTCGCCTTCATCTTCGGCCCGAAATGATCGCGCAGGCGATTGAGGCTCGTCTGGTCTTCGGCGAGCGAATAGGCGATGGCGGCGCGCATCACATCGCGCCGCTCGCTGTCATTCAGCGCCGCGCCGTCCTGCCAGCGGCCCCCGAGCAATTCTTCCGACTTTTGTCCGGCCACCGCCCAATTGCCGCTTTCCCAATAGATGTCGGCGCGCAGCTGGCGGGAATCGGGTTGTTCGTCCACTGCGATCATGTCGAGCGCCTGATCCCATTGCTTGAGCGCTGCGAGCGCACGCGCTTCCAAAAGCACGCGCTGATGATTGACGTCGTCCGGCAGTCCCGCAAGGCGGGTCTCGCGCAAAGCCGCCAAGGCCTCCTTCGGCTTGTGATCCATCAACTCGATCATCGCCAGCCGCGTCGCCACCTGCGCCTGCGCGACGCCGTCGAGGCGTTTGTTCACCTGATAGTCGAGCAGCGCGGCGGCCGGTCCCAACAGGTCGACCGCGACCAGCCGCTCGGTCATGCGCCGGATCATCTCGTCGCCATTGGGTCCGATCGGCGTCAGATCGATGTTGTCGTAGAAGAGCGCCAGCGCATCGACGGGCCGCAACCTGTCGGCGCCGCCTTTGAGGAAGAGATTTTCGAACGCGCGGCGCATGTCGTCCTGCGCCTGGCGCGCCAGTTCCTCGTTGGGGAAATTCTGCGAGGCTGCGCGCAGCACGCCGAGGCCTTCGCGCCAGCGTTTCCTGGCGAAATAGATGGCGCCCAGTTTGCGCAGCGTCTTGAGTTCAAGCGCATCGCCGCGCCAGCGAAAGCGCAAGCTCTCCAGCTGATCCGCCGCCGCATCGGGCGTGATGGCGCCGGCGATCAAGCCTGCATTGACCCGCTCGTAGATGGCATTGGCCGCAGCGCGTTCGTCGCCGCTGTGTTCGACCGCGGTAAAGATCGTCCGCGCATCGCGATAGCGGTTTTCCTGAACGTAAAGCCGGGCGCGGGCGAGCTGGGCGTCCAGCATGATCGGCTTGTCGAGATCGCGGGGCAGGTGGTTCAACTGCTGATCGGCCACCACCAGATTGTTGACGGAGAGCGCGGCGCGGGCTTCGGCGATGCGCGCGCGCGCCTGCCAATCGGCAGAATAGCGGCCCAGCACCGGATCGGCCTGCAGCAGATAACGCCGCGCGTCGCTCCAGTTTTCGAGCGCGGCTTCCGTCAGCCCGCGCCACAGCGCGGCATGGCGGTCGTTGTCGAACATCGATTGCGACAGATCGTTGTGGGCATCGCGATAGCGCGCCATCATGAAATCCGCGGCGCCGCGCATCGTCTGCAGCTGCATGTCGCTTTGCAGCGCAGGGTCGGAGGCCTGGATGAGATTGATGAGGCCGAGCGCTTCGGCGGAAAAGCCGTTGGCGAGATAGAAGCGCGCCAGCGCGAGCCGTGCGGGATTGGCCGCGTTGGAGTTTTGCGCGGCGATCTGGCTGCGCAGCCGGCGTTCCATGCCGAGGAAATTCTTGTTCTTGGCGTTCGCCCATAGCGCGAAGTTGAGAAAGGCCGGACCGTCGGTGTTGCGTGCCAGCGCGGCAGGCGTGTCGACCGCGGGAAGGCTCGGCGGCGTGAGATCGAGGCCACCCGGACGGCCGATGGTCACGCGCGCATTGGCGACCGCGATTGCCAGATCGTCCACGAACGGCGTCAGCACAAGACCTGCCGCCGTCGGCAGCGCCGCGAATTCCACATAACGGTGATCGCCGCTCACGCCGTAACCCACCAAGCCGGGCACGATGGTCAGTTCGTCGCCCACTGCCGGATCGTTCAGCGTCACAGGGCGTACGGCGCCGGGAACAAGCGTGCCGAGGCTTGCGTGCTTGGCGTCGCTGTCGGTACGCGTGAAGGTGATGGGTTGCAGGCTGACTGGAATGCGCGGCGCGAGGATGACCTTGAGGTCCTTTCCGTCGGCGCGCGCGAAAATCTGTTCCTGCTGCTTCAGCGCGAGGCGCAGCACGCTGACGCCGTTGCCGCTGGCGGAATCCAGCGACGCCGGAAAATCCTTGAGCGCGGTTTTGAGCGCGGCGGGATCGATCTTGATGGCGCCGTCGATCACCACCCAAGCCGTTGTGCCGCGCACGAACACGGCGACCGTGCGGCTGCCGGCGTGCGGAAAGATGAGAACCGCGCCGTCTTTTGTGCGCTGCGCGGCCGCGGCATTGGCATCGAACGAGGAGGCGTCCGTCGCTGCGGGCGGCGTCGTCAGAGCAGTTTGTTGAGCGGTTTGCACCGCTTGCGCATCGGTTTTGACGGGCTCTGCCGCCGGCGTCTTGGACGTATCGCTTGCTTGCGGGTTGTCGGTCTTCTTGGAATCGGATTTCGTCGGCTCTGCCGGTTTGGCGTTCAGCTTCTGCGCCGTGTCGGCCACTTCCTGCGCCTGCGCAGAGGTGACTTTGGCCGCCTTCGCGCTATCGGCGAGCTTGATGAATTTAGTTTTGGCGCCGGGCTTTCCGTCGTCCTGCGGCGGGCTATAGACGTCGGCGTCGGCTCTCGGCGCCAGCACGTCGAGCACGACATGCGTGCCGGCGCGAAAATCGTGATAGCCGGCATCCGCGTCGGTTTCGAGATCGACGACGGTGCCGCGGTTTTCGATGCGCCACGAGGCTTTCTTCACCCAGGGCGGCGCGTTGTTGGTCAACGCCGAGAAGTCGGGCCTGGCCTCGGCTTCGAAACGCAAAGTGATGTGGCCGGAGCCGGGAAAGATCGCATAAGGGATTTTCTGCGGCCAATCGAACACCATGCGCGTGAAATTGGCGTACATGCCGCTGCGCACTTTGAGCACCGGCAATTTTTCAACATCGACGGCGACAGGCTGCTTGGGCGGCGGCGGGGGAAGCTCGGGCGGTGTGCCGGCAAAACCCTGCGGCGCCAGATCGACGGCGAACTGATTGCCGGAGCGCGAGATGTGCAGCCGCGCGATCTGCGAGAGGGCGAAACGGAAAGTCTTGCCGTCGGCATCGGCGCGCACCGTCGAGATATAGCCGTTCAGGCCGCGGGCGATTTGGGTTGCGTCGATCGCGACCGCGCGGTCGAAGCTGATGGTGAGAACGCCGTTGCTCAGTGCCACGTTCGGCGAAGCGACGGGCGCCAGGGTAAAGACCATGCGGCCATAGCCGTTCGCCGTCGTCGTGCTGACGGCATCGGCGCGGGCAGGGCTAATCAGAGCAACAAATGCCGCAAGGATGAGCAGCACTTCCACCCTCCCCTTGAGGGAGGGTCGAAATTTGCGGAGCAAATTTCGGGGAGAGGTCATGCCGCGCCCTCACCAAAAAAATATTCCCTCTCCCCCATCGGGGGAGAGGGCAGGGTGAGGGGGTTCTACAGCACGTAGTGCAGTAGGTAGACGCCGGTGATGGCGCCGGGCTCGGCGCCCAGACGCTCGAGCGCGGCTGCGCCGAGAGCGTCAGCGCAT